>JBPOGD010000001.1:0-532504 GCA_051252195.1 Akkermansiaceae bacterium
AGGGTGTTTCCCCACCGTCATTACACATCCATTGCAGCAGAGAAAATCACCCTAATGATGTGACGGTGGTGCTATCTCATCTGAATTCGGTGACCGTATACCATCTACCATCTCCTGAATTTCTCGGGGCGGAGCTGGAGTGATTCTACTGACCGCAAAAGCTGTGACGAAATTAATCAGCATGCCTATGGTACCAATACCCTCTGGAGAAATCCCCATGAGGTACTGATCTTTCGTTCCTCCCATGAACTGGAAGTAGATAATGTAGCTCAGTGTGAAGACGATTCCTAAAACCATGCCTGCAATAGCGCCCTCTTTATTGACTCTCTTGGAGAAAATACCCATGAGTAGCGTTGGGAAAAACGAGGATGCCGCCATACCAAAGGCAAATGCGACCGTTTTTGCTACAAAGGCAGAGGGCGGATTAATTCCGAAATACGCCGCGACAATCAAAGCTCCCAGTGACGCTAGACGCGCGTAGCGGATCTCCTCTTTCTCACTAAGACCCGGCTTGATAATACCCTTCATAAGATCATGTGACACAGAAGTAGAGAGAACTAGTAGTAATCCAGCAGCTGTTGACAAGGCAGCGGCGATACAGCCAGCCATTAATAAAGCAATCACCCAAGGTGGAAGACCTGCCATGTACGGATTTGCCATGACCATAATATCAGTGCCGAAATATAGTTCATTCGGATTAGTCAAATCGATCTCATTAGAAACCATGCGTTGACCGTGTGCTCCGCGCTGCTCCTTGAGAAGCAAAGGTTTCCCTGCAAAGACATTACTCGACGCTCCTGATTCAGATTTTCCGGGGCCAAAATACTGAATCTTCCCATCGCCATTTTTATCAACCCAGCTCATCTGGCCTGTATTTTCAAAATCCTGAAACCACTCAGGGGTCTCTGTATAGGAAGTTTGATGTAATTCCTCAATGAGGTTCACCCGAGAGAACGATCCGATCGTAGGTGCTGTAAGATAAATCACGGCGATAAACACCAGTGTCCACGCGGCAGACTTCCGCACCGCTTTTACATCCTTTACGGTAAAAAACCTCACAATTACGTGCGGCAAGCCCGCCGTGCCACACATCAGTGCTGCCGTGATACAGAACATATCTACCTTAGAAATACTCCGCTCAGTAAACTCCTTAAAGCCTAAGTCGCGGTTGATGTTGTTAAGCCGATCAAGAAAAGGCTCCACCGCATCTACACCTCCGGCTGTGTAATCGCCAATGAGACCTAGCTGCGGGAAAATATTATTGGTTAAAGCTATCGAAATAAAGATAGCGGGGATGGTATAAGCGAGAGCCATCACGCAGTACTGCGCCACCTGCGTATAAGTGATCCCCTTCATGCCGCCTAAACCTGCGTAGAAGAAAACAATACAAGCACCGATGATCACGCCATTGGCCTTACTAATGCCAAAGAGCTGAGAGAAGACCAAACCGACGCCACCCATTTGCCCCATAATATAGGTCATACAGATAAATATTGCGCAAATCACAGCGACGAGGCGAGCCGCGTTCGAATAATATCGTGCTGCAATAAAATCAGGCACCGTCGCCTTACCAAACTTCCTCAAAAAAGGAACCATCAGGACGGTTAGTAGTACAAAACCTCCGGTCCACCCCATCAGAAAACGCGACCCATCATAACCACTGATCGCGACTGTGCCCGCCATTGAGATAAAAGTAGCCGCTGACATCCAGTCCGCAGCAGTTGCCATTCCATTGGCAAAAGGAGAGACGCCACCGCCTGCGGTATAATATTCCTTCGTGGAGCCAGCACGCGACTTCACCGCAATGCCGATATACAGAGCAAAAGAAATCCCGATGAACAAAAAGTTCCAGTAATCTTGTGTCATCTATTTCTCCTCTCCTTTGTTAACATGATACTCACTATCCAAGCGATTCATCAAAAACGTATAAGCGATCAAAATAGCCACAAAACTAATAATCGAGCCCTGCTGTGCCATCCAGAAACCGAACGGCGCATTCCCCACCTTGGGAAAATGAATATCCAACCAATCTCGGAAAAGAATGCCGCAGCCAAAACTAACGGTAAACCATACGAGCAGTATAACTCCTAGCCAGCAGAGATTTTTTTTCCAGTATCTCTTCGCGCGAAAAGACGTAACGTGTGCATTATTCTGATGATTCATTATAAAAATAGATCCTTTTAACTAGCAGTCGCGCTCAACCTTGAAAATACTCAAATCATAAAAAAGCTGCATAGCTCGAGCTGGCGATACTTTAGAGGGAGAATTCAGCCTCTCGTTTTTCAATACGAACACTCCCTTGAGTTGACAAACCAGCACACGCGTGTGATCAATCCAGCATGCAAACTGAGATCATTACCAACCGCGAAGTCAACGCCGTACAAATCCCAAGCGGTGACCCGTTTCTCCTCCCAGCAGGGACTTCTGTGATCATCACCCAGACACTTGGCGGCTCCTACACCGTCGCCACACAGTCGGGTTTAGCACGTATTTCATCCGAAGATGCCGATGCGCTTGGTATGGATGGCAGCTCACCTGTGGAAACAAATGGTGACACTATCGCCGATGACGCATCGCTCGAGGACAAGGTTTGGCACCAGCTCAAGCAAGTGTTTGACCCTGAAATTCCCGTCGATATCGTAAACCTCGGTCTTGTATACGATTGCACACTCGATGACGAAGAAGGCAAAACAGTCGCCAATGTCAAAATGACGCTTACAGCACCTGGTTGCGGTATGGGTCCAGTAATCGCTGCCGATGCCCAATCGCGCATGATGACGCTCGACGGCATCGATGACGCCAAGGTCGATCTTGTGTGGGATCCAGCCTGGAATCAGGACATGATCTCAGAAGAAGGAAGAATGAAGCTGGGGATGGTTTAACATCGTTAAATGCTCCAGTGAGCCGCTCTCTGTAATAATTCTCATCAATTCATCTCATGCATTTTAAGCCCATTATCGTACAATTTGCTTTCATCCTTCAATTTGCTCTTGCTGGATTCACTTTCGGTAATACGCAGGAGGAGGAAATGCTCGTGTGGCATGACGATTACATTGAAGCGCTTGAGCTGGCAAAAGCATCGAGTAAACCTTTGCTCATAGGTTTTCGCTGAGCTCCATGAGCTGATGGTCGCGCATTTGATGCACAGGTTGTGCATTGTTCACCAGATTCCAAACGAGGTAAACTACTCTCCCAGTACGTCTTACTTCGAATCACCGACCTCCGCGGTATCAATATTGCCTTATTTGATTTTGATAGGCACAACGCCTTGTATTATTTTATTCTCAATGCTGATGAACAAATCTACTTACGCTACGGTGGTCGCGATGCGGCATCGGCTTCAACGTACCTTGATACTGAAAGCTTCGACACTGCCTTAGAGCTCGGCTTAAAGGAGCACCAACAATACAAACTCGGTCAAGGCAGCCGCATGCTCTTTGAGAAAAAGTTTATACAGCCAAAAGATATCGCCAGCTTAAACGAGAATGTTATTAAAAAAAATAACTGTGTGGAGTGCCACCTCATTGCGGACTATCAAGCCATCGAATTAGAAAAGCGGGGCTTACTCAATAAAATTCAGGACATGTACCTCTCCCCTGATATCAAAACGATAGGTATTGAACTCAATATTCCAAAAGGCCTGATTATAAATAGCGCCACTGGGGCAGCCAGAGATTTAAAAGAAGGTGACCTTATTACAGCCATCGATCAGGTTTCCGTACTCACATTTGCGGATCTACAATATCAATTAGATAAAGTGGACCGTAATTCGAAGAGCCTCATCATCTCAATTGAACGAAATGGTGTCGTGACAGACCATACTATCACACTTCCTTCAGAGTGGTGGGTGACCGATTTAAGCCACCGTAAATGGAGTATTGAACCCCAACTTTACCTAGAGGCTGAGCCTCTCTCCCAGCAGGAAAAACTAGCACTGCAGCTACCTACCGCGGGCTTTGCCTCTATCATTACCAAACTTGGAATTGACCATCTCATGTACGAAGCCCACGAATTAAAAGTTGGTGATATGATCACTGCCGTAAACGGTATCCAAACGAATCATTTAACACAGGACCTCAGCACACACATTAAGTTGAGCCATCGCGCAGGAGATACAGTACAACTAAGCATCATACGTGAGGGCGCCGAGATGACGCTACCCCTCACCACAGGGAGGCTATCCTTTCGTAAATAAACTCGGTGCTCAATTTCTACGCCTCCTATCACCTCATGCCATTTCGTGTTAAAAGAAAGTCCTGACTACGAACACCCAACTTGATATATCATAACTCGCATTATGAAAACAGGAGGTGCAGGAGGAATGAAAAAATCTTATAAGTTTAAGAATGCCGCTATATCGGTCTCTCTTGACCAGTAAATATTTTGCCAAAGCTCTTTTACCACAAAAGCTTTCTTACCATTGAGCAAGTGCTGACACAGTTGATTATCTGGGGTAAGCTTATAAAGCTCCTCAAGCGAAACCTCGCCATCATGATTCAAGTCTAACTGCAAAAGCTTCACCGCAAGCGGTATCTTAGACGCTCTGTAAAGCACGTCTTCAGCATAATGGTTCACCATTTCTTCTTGGGAGATCAAACCGTCACTATTGGAATCTTCATGCTTAAAATGACCGCGCTGGTGCCAATCTGCACCATTTTCATCCACCTCACCTCTCGTAGGCACCATTAAGCAATATTCCTTGATCGTTAGACTCCCATCGCCATCATGATCCACCGATAATTGATCTGCCAAATGATCCGCGATTTGCTGGTCAATCACCTGCATCATTTCATCTTTTTCTAGAATCAAATTTTCATCAGCATCAAGCTCTTTCAAAAAAAGCAGATCCTTTTTCCCCATACGCTTTACACGTTCACGAGCTTCCACGACATAGTCATTTCTTTCTAGTATTTCTTGCGCTGTCATCTTCACTTTGTCCTCATCCGTAAGCTCTCCATGACGAGGATGAGCAGGAGGCTCTTCACCATAACCAATCGACTGAAGTAGCTTCAATAAATCAACCAAACTGTGATTATCATTATTGAATAGTTTATTAGCTACTAATACGTAGTCAGAGCATTGTTGGGAAACAGCATGAACCTGCTGTCGAGTATCCCCTGAACCCATAGCTAGAGAACTCGATACAGCGGTGCATACACAAGCTAGAGAAATAAATTTTTTCATTTTTAAAATTCGTAACTAGCACCAAGTGTCACTTGACGCCCTGGGCTATTCAGACCTGAAGTGGCATAGATCGTATGTTCAGCGTAATCTTTATCAAAAATGTTATCGATATTCAGCTGTATGGAAAGTCCATCTACAGCTTCTACATCCCATTCCACAAACGCATTCCACAGTATATAACTATCTTTGCCTGCTATCGCTGGGAATCTGCCTGCAGGATTCAGCTCCACTTGATCAACACTCTCTCTGTATTCAACACCACCCCCAAGAGTGAACCCAGTGTTTTCAAAAGTGTAATCCGCCGTTAGCATCCATCGTCTCCCTGCGACCACTAGCCCTAAATCATCGATAAATTCATATCCTTCTACACTTGGCTCATTGTCGGTCACGCTTAGAGTAATTGATGAGTTTCTGTTTCTGTAGCCCACACTTGCCTCATAGCCTTCATTCTGAATATCACCAAAACTACCTGAACCAGCGACAGGGTATAAATAGTTGTCAATGGATTGCTCAAAGTATGATGCCTGGGCGAAGTAGCCCTCCTTTTCGTAACGAGCTTCGAGTTTGATAGTTTCCGACTCTTCACCATCTACCCCTGCAGGTAATGCCCTCGAAAGCAGCGCCTCTCTTATCCCCACTCCACGGTACGCTTCGCTGTAACTGAGCTTTGCCTCAAACCCCTCCATAGGGCTTACTGATAAAGAAACATTAGGGCTAAACTTCGATGAATCAAAGTCCTGACCACTCACGTCTTCATAGTCATAGCTATCATATCGACCACCAAAGCCTAATGACGCTATCTCTGTAAACTGCCAATCGCCTTGTAAAAAAATACCATATGCTGTTTCCGACTCATCTCCCGTTACACCATAATAGCTAAGGTCATTCTCTATGCTCTTAAAGTTAAAACCATACGTCATTGTCAGCGAGTCCGAGAGCCTCGATGTGTTCTGAAGATCCACCCCCAAGGTTTGTAAATCAGACCTGTCACCGCTATCGGCTCTTTCAAAAAACTGGTCTGATACATAAGCGTTCGCTTTCAGTGCGACCAAATCCGAAGCTGGGTCATACCTATAATTAAGTGTAAAAGTATTACGCCCTAGCTCCACGTCCTGTAACAAACCGGCATACTCCTCTAGAGTGAGACCTCGGAGAGCTGCAAACTCTTCAACAAACTCATTACTGACATTGATCCTGTCGTAAGACAGTGTCTTATTTTGCACATGCTCAATGCCAAAATCCAAACTATGCTCATCATATCGGCCAGATAACTTCAATAATAAGTTCCTAGAGCTATACGCGCTATTCCCCACAGTATCACCATCCCCACTTTCATAGTCGTCTTCATCAGTGTATCCACCTGCAAGTAATAACGACCAATTGTTGTTCAGCTTCGTCGCTAATGTTTCTGAAAGTTTAAAGCCAGACCCATTACTATTATAAGAGGCCTTTGTCTTACCGTAAAAAGACTCTTCCCCTAATAGGTCAAAGGCGTTCTTTGTTTCAAAACTGATCGCTCCATTCAAAGCACCCAGACCGTTCAGAGCTGAGCCAGCACCGCCACTAACACTGACACGCTTCAGTAAATCGGGCTCTACAAATACAGAGCTGGCATGGTGATAGAAATTACCTTGAGCCGCGCCATCTACAGTCACATTACTAAACGTACTTTCTATGCCGTTCACAAAAATTTGCTGCGCCTGAGGCTTCCCCCCATTCACGTGAACTGACGGGCTTTTTTCAAAAACATCATCTAAATCTGAGGCTTGAGCATTCTCCAGCTCCTCTTCTGTGATGATATCACTTCCCAGATCTTTATCTGCTAGTGCCTCAATAATAGAGGGCTCTAGCTGACTTTGAGCATAAATCGTGTGATTGGCCGTCATCGCCATAATGACAACAGAGTATATTTTATGTAGTTTTTTCATTGGGTCGGGCTAGGTAATAGCTACTAACACTTAACTCGTCTGCCGATGCCTTGTCTTTAACTAGCGGCCTATTGCACTTAAAGTAAAGATGCGCTACAAACGGTTCTAAATAGTAATGATCCACTCTCACTTTATGAAACCGTAGAGAATTTAGCTTACAGGGGAGTGGTAAGCCCCTCCTTCAGCTTGTTCATAAGCTCGAACTTTTCTTTCATTGTACGCGCTTCGCGGGAAAGTTTTCTCAGTAGATGAATGCGTTCCATATTATGGGTTTCGGCATTTTTCTTCAGTCTAAGGCGGCTGCTATGGTTGTTAATATTCATAATCTTATTTTATCGCTTTTAAATTTTGGCGCTTGTTTCCAATTGATGTAAAATAGCTCTTCTTGTTTTTTGTTGCTATTGAGACTCAGTATCAATAAAAAGGGGCGTGCGTCAATCCAAAGGTTTAAAATACGAAAAACTCTATACCGACCCAGCAGGAGGTGCTTGGTGGTTGACCTATGGGTGCGCAAAAAAACAGAAGCTCAGAAAAGGCTCTAACTCGAGTGATATTATACAATCTGGTTTGAACTGGAGCGACGTCCTGTGCCCCGGTGCATTTCATCTGATATTCAACCTCCAGGGACAAGCTGTGATCATGGGAGGTCAGATACGTTTAGGTATAGCAACATCCACGATAGCCATGTGCTGCCCAAATAACCATGTGATAGCAACGCGTCTATGTGGAAATACCGATCATGAGTTTATCGTACTCAGTATTCAGCCTGCGTGGCTTGAGAAAACTCTGAGTGATAAAAAAGAATCCATTTACCCATCCATATGGGAAGTGATTCGCGGGTCGGAAGCAGACACCCTTTCAGGAAAGCCTCTGGGGGAAATAAGAGCGATGACACTTGCTGAAAAGGATATGGCTCGGCAGATGACAGATCCTCCAGTGGAGTTGGCGGCTTTGCCGTTTTGGTATGCAGCCAAGGTGACTGAAATCTTAGCCCTACATATGTTTCGCCCCAATAAAGAGGAAGTCACGGAGCCATTTTGTTTAGGGCAAAAGCGTATCAATAGAGAACGTGTGGATCACGTTATTCGGTGGCTTACTGAGCATATGGAGGATTCTCTCGATCTCAAAAAGTTAGCTCAACACATAGGCTGTGCACCACACTACTTGAGTCGAGTTTTTTCAAAGGAAATGAACACCACGATATCGCAGTACCTGAGAGCGATTCGTATAGAGCGTGCTTCTGCATTAATGGATACAGGGCGTTATAATGTGACAGAGGCAGCCTTTGAGGTTGGCTATAATAGCATGAGTCATTTCACCAAAGCATTTGTACAGGAGAAGGGCGTAACGCCATCGGCCTATTTAAAAGGTGCACTCCATCATACCTAAAGCATTTAACCACCATCTAAAAGCAAGCCGTCGGAAGCGACATCTTTAAAGTATGATTGAATAGTCAGTATTGGGACCCAAGAAAACACCCACTACATTGATATGTTTAAAAAAAGTAAATTAAAGAAAGAATCAAAAAATAAGGGTAAGATAGTGAGTCTTCATGGCCTTAGTGACGGCCTGATGGAGAGTATAGGGCTTTTGGGAGCTGGTCACATCATGACATCCACTTATGGAGTGGATATGGCAAAGCGTCATCCGAATCTCGCGGGATTATCGATGGATCATAGTGATTTGTCTGTATGGCCAGAAATAGGCGTACTCGTGAATGGTGCAGATCTTCAGGGAGTATATGCTGTTAATTCATCGCCCTTAGGAGCACCAATGATCGAGTGTGACTTTAAGCTCATGCCTGCTGCCATCTCTTTTTACTTTGAGCCTGAATCAGAGTGTGATGATTTATTCTCAGACTTGATGGATATTTTTCAAAATGGCCAGATCTCTCCCGATGCTTTGCGGAGCAAAAGAATTGCGGAACTACCTGTGTTTAATACATGCCCGTGCTGCATTGAACGTGCAGAAAGAATCAAGGACTCCATAGAAATGCATCCTATTAGCCGGATCCTTACAGATTTATCAACAAAGGGTTGCGAAGCGGATTTTGAACTAAAAACAAAACACACCCATATGATAGCGCGCTGGAAACCCGAAGGGATCACATATTTCGACGGCCAAATTAATGCAAAGGGGGGGGATTATACTTTACGTGTAAATGCGATGATTGTTCATGCTCTAAGAGTTTATAAAACTACACGGGCTAAGCAGGAGTATACCCATATTCACTGCTACAACTCTTTTGGACAAGTTATGCTCAAAATAAGTGCTGAAGGAGCTGAGCATGAATCTCGCTGGAATGAACTATGTAGCAGTGACGAGTTTAATTATTGCCTGTCCGCCTCTGGTGCTTTTCTGGGGATTTGACGAATGGCTGCCACCATTTTGTTAGTCTTCCTCCTGGTGCAGATCCTGCTTTATGCGGCGGCGTTCGGAGCGGTGTTGGATTTGGCGTTTTTGTTTAGGCGTTAGGATCTCCTCTTTGCTCCATGGGCCACGGTGTTTATTGCCTGCCATGATACAGCCTAGAGGGTGAATCTTGGCAATAACCTCAGCAAGGTCGAATTCATCGATCTGGGCGGTGACGTGGTCAGCATTTTTATAAGCGATGGGAGTCTCGCTCAGGTCAGGATCACCACAGAACCAGCGGACATCAATGTCTTTGGTGTGATGACGGATAGCATTGCGCCTAGTTGCTTCGTCAGGGAACTGACGTTTCAATGCTGTGCGCGAGATGTTTCTTCCTGCTCCATGTGGGGCGAAGGAGAGAAACTCCTCATTGTCAGAACCTAACACCATGAGAATAGGCTCTGCCATATTCAGAGGCACAAGACCTAACAGAGGGTTACCATTGTCGTCTTTCCATGCTGGAGTAGCACCTTTTCCGTGGAAGTAGGTGTTACCGCGTTTCCAGACGAAGTTGTGTTCGTTGCCAAACTCAGCGATCGCCTCTCCACCAGTACGCTCAATGAAGCGTGCGTGAATAGATTCGTGGTTAGCTCGCGTCCAGCGACCTACGTACTGAAGTGCTTCCCAGTATTCCTGGCCAATGTCTGAATCTGCATCCAGCCATGCGGCGGCATTTGGGATATGATTGGCAATACGGGCACAGTGCTTCACCGCGGCTATCTGTCCACGCTTGTAGAGCTTCGCCCCTAGTCCACGTGATCCATGATGAGTCACAAGAACTCGAAGGGTAATACTTTTTTCATCCTTGGATTCTGCCAACGCTATCTCGAACCTTCCCGCAAGATCATTCTGACCTGCTTGTAGAAGCTTACCGATAAGGCTAGGTGTAACATCAATTTCACCAAGATAGGCAAAATGATTACCATCTCCTTGATCAGCGATGTGAATCTTTGCCCAGTCATAGAGCCCACTGAGGAATTTGTTGCCCCATACGTCTTCATCTAACACTGGGTGGTAAACAAGGTCATCCATATGCCGACCTCCAGGACCAAAGCGAGTAGCCCCAGTCAATGCGTCTAGCTCACTAGCTACATCACTACGCGGATGATAAAAGGTAGCAAACATAGAGCAGCAGACGTCTGCGGAGTGAGCACTAGGAATGATAGCATTTTCCACAGCGATTGCACCGCCAACTGGAATAACCGCCTTACCCATGGAAGCAGGGCAGGCATCAGGCATGATTGCACCACGTGAGATTACAGGAGTTTTTAGAAGCTCGTCCATTTTCTTTCTTACCGATGCTACATTAGCTTTTTCCTCCTTGGTTTCAGGGCGGATAGCTTCTGAGAAAGGGGCTGCTTTCTCACGCATTACCATCTTAGGTGGTGGCGCTTGGAAATCGCGACTGAGAAGTTTGAGTATGTATTTAACATCGCTGATTCCGCGAGCTTCATACTCTTCACATTTCGCAAGCATCTCAGCGATTATTGGGCCGGGTTCCCAACCAGCATCGATGAGGTCTTGTCCGTTAATAGTTTTCATAATAATGAGTTAGTAAATTTAAACCGTGATAGTTACGAAAAAAGCAAAAAATAGATTCACTTAGCTCGCAAACTCTCAAGCCAATTAATTGTTAGGTTTGATTATTTTTTAGAAAGCTCATGTATGGATCAAGTGATCCCATGATGAGCTGGTTGTTATTGCCTGTACTTCCTTCAAGAATTTGAAGGAACTTCAGCTGCATAAGAGCTGGGTGTTTATCGAACACGCCTGCCGCGTTTGCCATGACACGCATTGCAGCAGCTTCGCCTCGGGCTTTTTCGAGACCTGCTAAGGACTCTTGCTTGGCAGTCATCACCTGGGTGAGCATCCGTTTCAAATCAGCCGATGGCATAAGGTCACGGATAAGCACGGTATCGAGTTCATAGCCAAGAGTCTCCGCGACTGGATCAACGATTTCTTTTAGCTGAGTTCCAAAGTCATCATTGCGCTCCAGTGAGGCTTCAATACCAACACCACCAACTACGTCTCTAAGAGCCATTTGCACAGAGCTGTAGAGGCTTTGCGATGCATGAGCAGATGCCGCGTAATGCTTATGAGCATCTATGATACGGAAGCGGACTAGACCGCTAACTTTGACGGATGCTTTGTCCTTAGTCAGAAATTCTTGACCTTGCACAGCTAACTCTTGCCAGCGGGTGTCAAAGCGCTTGGTCTCATGGCCAGAGCCCCAGAACCGGTGGCGACCGGGCTCTAGAGCCCCGATCATTTTCCCATGAAGAAAATGAATTGTGGCTTCGTGCTCCCAGACGGTGAGAGTGTGGCTTAAATAGTTCCAGATAGCTTTTGTGATGATAGCCGAAACAATGATGAGAATGCTAATAGTAATAAGGAAAGTAATCATAATTTTGAATGATAGTTAGTGAATATAGTATGATGAATGATCAATGGTAAGAATACTTCCTTCATCCCCCTTTCTGGAACGGGAGCCTAAAGCATCACTCTATACTATGAGAGAGAGGAGAGACCTAGGTCGCAGGGTTCTTTTCAGGTTCTCACCAAAGCGAGAAGGATGAAGGAAGCTCTATTTGTTATGCCGAGATTTGAACTCGGAACCGCTGGGTGTAAGCCAGTGCTCTACCATTGAGCTACCAATGTAACGACGGATACAGCTAGATACGTGGAACTGCACAGGGAACTCCCGTTGTAGCCACTCGCTGACTCATCCGTCAGAATTTTTCATGTGTTGATAATTTTTTGTTAGTTATTATTTCTTTGTGGATTGTGATTTAAGAAAACCTCCCAGTCAGGAATGTCATGAGAGTTCTTCAAAGTTAAAGTTATAGGAACAGCACGAGGTTTCTCCGGCTGTCTGATTAGAGTTAATCCAGCCTCGGAAGGTGTCTGATCTGCCTTACGGGTATTCACCTTACGGCAGGCCAACACGCAGTTGCCCCATGTTGTTAGCCCACCTCGTGATTGAGGAATGATGTGGTCAATATTCCCTTCATCATGGCTGAGTCTCCGTCCTGTGTATTGGCACCTTCCCCCGTCGCGCAGCCAAATATTTTTCGCGCTTAGGTTAGGTCTGTGAATAGGGACTTCTGCATAGCGTGATAGCACAATCACAGTGGGTACACGCACTGGACCACGGGCGGTGCCTATACTCATATCTGCTTTTCTAACAAGAAGGCTGAGCCACGTATCCCATTTCACAGGAACCATCCAATCTTGATGTTGGATATCAAGACCTGTAGCCGCATCTGTAGCCATCTGACCAAATGCTTGCGCTGGAGTAGTGATAGAGATCGCCTGCCAGTTTTTATTTAAAACGAGAACTGTATTTTTATATAGAAATGACATGATAGTGGATAATTTAATATTCGTTTGTTAGTTTATTGGAAAGTGGGTGTTCGTTTCAAAAGGTTAAGGGTGAACAAATAGGCACCTATGATGCCTGAGAATAAAGTTGGCGTAGCCGGATTCGAACCGGCGACCTTCCGCTTATAAGGCAGATGCTCTTACCAAACTGAGCTATACGTCGATAAATAGAGAGTGTGCTAGCGATGGCGCCCAGGGGTGGATTCGAACCACCATTGACGGATTCAAAGTCCGTAGTCTTAGCCATTAGACGACCTGGAAATAATCAGACGGCGGTGCTCACGCACCGGCAGTATGCATGAACGATCACGCGGAAGTGTTACTATGTTAAAAAGAAAGCTTGTTAAGTTCAGCCCATTTACAGATACGCTCCCAATCAGCTTCTATAGGATCAGAATTATTAGAAGCTTGAGCTTGAATAATTCTATTCCGAAAAGGGCTAACTTCGATAGTCACATGATTGTTACGTTTACCGCCTCGGTATGACCTGAGTGACCAAATGCTAGACTCACCATTGATACAGCGGCTAACATAAGTTGCTACACAATGGCTCATCTTGCGTCCCTCTGAGATCAGTTGAAATGATTTGCAAAGTTCTTCAATACTGTAAGTTACATCATTTTCGGGATCATAATCAAACCACTCTTCATAACGTTTTTGGCTTTCCCAACGTAAAACTTTTTGGCGACGTTTCGTTCTCCGCTGCTTAGTTTTTTGCGACATTATATAATCTGGATTTTGTTGATAAAACTCATTCATCTCTCGAATAATAGAAGCAAGTGTCTTGCCTCTTGTTTCATAGGAGTCACCATTAAAACATTCATGCCGTCTTTGATGAACATATGTGCAAAGTCGAAGTATTTCGTCTTTCTCTATTTCAGATTGGAAAAGTCGAAATAGAGGTAGCCACACGTGATCATTTTCGTAATCAGTAGCACATTTATGATGCGTTATTATATTACATATGGACTCTGGAATATTTTGCGAGCGAAGTTGCCCCCAGCGAAATGCCTCTAAAGGTTGAAGGTCATCGGGTGCGTTACTGCTTAAGTGAAGCGATTTTTTAGTAAGCTGGCAGGGTAACTTTTTTAATGATTGGTAACTCTTCCCTGCAGACAAATCGACATACCAATCCATCCATAAGAAATTTATTTTATCAGACTGAAACCATACAACATCCCAAAACCCTGGCAGTGGATATTTGCCAAGAAGGTGCCTAATCAAGGAACGTAATTGATCAAATGGCATTCTATTATTACCAGATAGTCGTTTCGTAAACTGACAGCTAGGAAGGGTCAATATATCCTTTGGATACCAGCTTACTGGAGAGTTAACCCATTGATTATGATATCGACATAGTCGGAGTAGAAACGCTACAGCATTCCACTTCTGATGGTCGATGATTTCAAGTAGTTCGCAATTTTGAATAATTGATTTAAATAAGGAGTCAGCAGCTAAGCAAAATGATGAGTTTCCTTTTGTTTTTCTGAAAGCCAACTTGAGCTGGTATAGATGATAAGCCCTTTTTTGACTACGAACAGGACGTGGGTAGATGACTTCATCTGCATGGCCTTTGATAAATTTTGATGCTAATTGGGCGGCGGAAGCGGTACTTAAACCTTCGCCAGTATATGTCTTCATTGATACAATTTCTCTACGCTGGCGCATAGATACAATAATCCTACTGCCAGACTGGTTAAGAAGATGGTTTTGCTAAATTGGCAAAACTAGAGAGAGCTAAGTAAAAAAATGTTAGCTGCTGTCTTATGTGATTTCTGAAGAAATCAAGAAATAGAGAAATTAAATTTCATATCGCAAGGATGTTTATCGTGATTTAGATTCTGGTCAATCTGAAAAGGTAAAATTGAAGTTTAAAGAGAAAAAGAAAGGGTGGAGTCACCACCCCTTCTTGAGTAATGGATTGTTTGTCCATCATGTATTCTAGCAGACCAAGTTTAGCCTCTTTGAGAGCCTCTCGCTTATCTTGAGCATCATGCCGTCTCCCTGAAAGATACTTCCACGAAGGGACACGAGAGCACTGGAGGTTTGTAAGTCGCCCACTGTTCTGAGGTTGGTAAAGGATTGCCTCCACTTCCGCCAAGCGGCTTTCTACTTCAGGCAAAGCCACTCTAGAGTGAGTGATCATATAAGGCTCAACTTTTGGCTCAAAATAATGAGGATGACGAACCTTGATTTGACCACTATATCTAGAGAGCATTAATTCATTTAGCCGCGCTCTGGTATAGATAGGTCGCCTCTTATGAGTGACCAGATATGATAGAAGCTCATCAGGTATTTTAAGACGAATAGTCATAGATACACTGAGGAACCCCAGCCGGTGCTTTATGGGTCGAAGGCGACGGCTTTTCTGGTGATTCTGAATCATAAAGTGGCGGTGTTTGGCATGTTGAATATTCTGAAGGTATTCCAGCAAAGCTTGGAATCGCTCAGCATCCTTACGCCGTAATGCTTCATCCGTGAGGATGAAATATCTTATCCAGCCTCGTTGATAGGGCTCCTCCAGTTCTACTAAGGGAGCTTCACGAATCATTTTATCGAGTCGATAACGTTCCTTAGATAGATTTATCAGAGCTCGATCTGCTTGTTGTCGTTGTCTCGCTTTATCCCTGCGAGCTTGGGTTTTCTGTTTACTCATAAAGAGTGGTATCCCCACCGGGGCTCGCACCCGGTTCTCCAGCTTGAAAGGCTGGTGTCCTAACTTTATAAACGATAGGGACTGAAAATGGTTGGCCCACTGGGAGTTGAACCCAGGTCGACCGGTTAAAAGCCGGTTGCTCTACCATTGAGCTATAGGCCATAAATTGGCAGAGTTCCGAGGGCTCGAACCTCATCCCTTGTTAGGAACGCAGTGTTTAGCAAACACGCCCGGCACGCCTGTCCGGTTGAAACTCCATATAAATGGTACCCACGGTAGGATTCGAACCTACAACACACCGGGTCTAAGCCGGTCTCCTCTGCCAGTTGGGACACGTGGGCGTTTAAAAAATACTCCTAGCTAGATTCGAACTAGCAACCTTCACCTTCGCACGGTGGCGCTCTTCCATTGAGCTACATGAGTGTTGGGAATTGGCACTCTCGACAGGAGCCGAACCTGCACTTAACACGTTCGAAGCGTGATACTCTTCCATTTAAGCTAAGAGAGCTAATCTCTAAAAGTAGTGGTCACGCAAAGCTCCATCATAGGAACCTTTACGAAGACAACAGTTTTTAAACTTTTTAGCAGATCCACATGGGCAGGGATCATTTCTGCCTAACTTTTCTTCGAGTTGCTTATCGCCATGAACGATTTGCACGCCCCGCTTGACTCTCGTCTCTGATGGGTAGCCTTTTCTTCTTTTGCTTGTTACCTCCCTGAAAGGGAAGCTGATCGTGTTGGTATTTCTTTTTCATAGTTATGTGGGTTGGTGATGAATTATGGGGTGGAGAAATCGAACCTCTCGACATCCGTCCAGCTATTAATGTCAACGGCTTAGAAGACCGTGGCGGGAGCACCTCTTTAAAAAAATGGTATGAGCTGAAGGTTTTGCTCCTCCGCATTCTGTGTGTAAGACAGACGTGCTACTATTACACCAAACTCACTTTGAAATAATGAATGGATCCAGAGGTAGGATTGCTTACCCACATAGTCCGATTTACAAGATCGGCACGATTATCCGCCACTCTGGAATTCGAAATTGGTCCGCGAGCCAGGGCTCGAACCTGAATCGCCCAGTCCACAGCCGGGGGCTTTAGCCAGTTAAGCTACTCTCGGTTTAAAAAATGGCGGCTCATACGGGTTATGCTCCCGTGCTGGTTGATCGACAATCAACTATGCTACTATTACATCAATGAGCCTGATGATAAATTGGCACTTCTACATGGTTCCGCCCCATGAATTCCGGATTAACAGCCCGGCGTGATGCTGTTTCACTATGGAAGTTTTAAAAAATGGTGAGTGTAGTGGGAGTCGAACCCACTAGCCCTAAGGCATCAGATTTACAGTCTGAACCGACTCTCCAACTTCGGCGCACACTCATTTATATTTGGTAATGAAGGCTGAAATTAGGCTTCTAAAGATAAATTCAGAATACAAGGCTCAGTATTTAAGCTTGTGGCTACATGCACAAAAGCCATAAAGCCAAACTTGAACCTTGTATTCTAAATTTAAAACACACCGCCTAGATAAGATCTCTAGAGCTTTTGAATTTAAAATCCTAACTGCATTTTAATGCGCAGCGTGCTTTAAATATAAATTATTTAAAACGAACACCCTTGCCGCTTCTTTTTGAAGCCACAGCCGCGGGTTTTCCCGGCGGACGTTTCAGTGTTTCTGGCACACCTCCCTAATTAAGCCTGATAAATGCGCTCACAGAGAGAAGAGTTAATATATATTTATGATATGTAATATTATAACTTAACAGGCACAGTGGTGCCATGCTTGACTGATATATCATTTGGAAGTAATCTACAATTCGTTGAGGTGATGTAGACAGCTTCCTATGAAGATTTAGTCAGGCTTTGCCTTCTCGGGTCGTTATCAGTTACAGCTGGTGACGACCTTTTTTTGTGGGCTATGTGATTGATTGGTTAGTTTTTTTATTCAGTGTTTAATATGTATTACGTGTTTGGGTTGAATCTTGATTTGGCAATAAAGGTGCGGTTTGTATGAAGTCACTGATTAAAAATGACGCTAAAAAAACCGCTTCCTCGTTGAGGAGAGCGGTCTACATGTGGGTTTTACCCCTTGATATTGTTACGTTTATACGTTTCCAATGATCTATGTAGACCGTGAGTCCCCTTTCTGCTCGGTTGGGATCTCAATGTTATTATCCTGTGTGAAACTACGGAGGTTAAATACCTCTTGGCTCTTTTTGGATATCCCAGATGAATGGGCAACATGACACACCGTCCAATAACCCTGAGTCAGGGAGATGGTTGATTGTGTTGATGTTGGCGTATACATGAGATGAGGTGGTGAATTGATCCGCTTTGTGCGAAGTGAAAAGGTGTTTAATGTAATCGAGAGTTTTTGGCAAGTAATAAATTGATATATTTATTATATGTTTTCATATCATCATATAGCGATTTAAAAATGTGTTAGATTGAGGTTTGATTATTTCGAGGGACTACATGTTTAATGGTTTCAGTGCTCTCACCCTAACTAAAAAAAATTATTTAGTATTGAAGGAGCAGCTGTATAGAAACACCAATTTCCTGTGACTTTACAATCCAAGAAATGATTGTGAGTTGAATAATATTAGTGCGAAATACTACTGAGTGTTGTAGCCAAAGTAGAGATCTAAGTGAAGAGGTTGGAAACCTCTTCTACGACTGGAAAGACATTCTACTCCCACTCGAGGGGATCTACCTTGTAGTAACTACAGAGTTTTGCATAAACCTCAGGGAACTCTCGTTTGAGCTGCCTAGGCTTTTCGTAGAACGTTTCAGTCGACACGGCAAAAAACTCGGCAGGGTTCGTTCCTCCGTAAGGGTCGATAGCACTACGTTTACGCTTTTCTAATTTTTTCTGAAACTTGCCAAATGCAGCGCTAAAAACACGCGACCATTCACGGTATGCCCCCCTACTTTCGAGCTCGGGAACGCCATCTGCGGCACCGTCGACTTGATCCAGCTGATGCGAGAACTCGTGGATGGAAACATCATGTCCGTCATCGTCATTACGCCCTCCTGAAACCACACTTTTCCACGCAAGAATCACACTGCCAGAGTTCCAGCTCTCACCGAGGCGCACACTTTCCTCTCCGTGTTCGTCTCTCACTTTGTAGGCTGATGGATAGACGAGGACGCTTCTCAGCTTGCGATAGTAATCGTGTTTCCGATTCAAGAGTAACAAGCACGCCTGCGCCGCAATAACCCGCTGCATGTGATCGGTCACCTCCTCAATACCGCCGCATGCCTCGAAGGATTTTTCGTAGATAAAAACATGCATCAACCCTTCCAGCTCATTGCGTAATGACTCGGGAAGTTTGGTGAAAATAATAAAGTCTGAGCCGAGTTCTATACGCTGAGATTCCGTCAGGCGGAGCTCCAGCCACTGCCTTCTGCGAGATTGGATAAGCCGCGATTGCACCGCAAAGCCTAAAGCGATCAACGTGACAGCACCCACGAGTAGATAAACTCCGATCATAAGGCGCGATTATTCCACTCCAGTAAATCCTCATACTTCACGCCACTACCACCAAAGATATCCAGCGCACTGCCTACAGTGACATCTACATTTCCTTCGCTGCGTTCAGAAACGAGTAACAGATCCTCCATACCTGAAACCCCACCCGCATAGGTCATGGGAACACCAGCCCAGGAGCCGAGTTCTTCGACAAGATCCGCATCGATCCCCTGACAAAGCCCTTCGACGTCTGCGGCGTGAATCAAGTATTCGGAGCACCATTCAGCGAGAGTTTCTAGCGTGGCGTGAGTAACATCAATATTCGTCAGCGTCTGCCAGCGGTTCATTGCCACAGTCCAGCCCAGCTTCGTGCGCCGGCAGCTGAGATCGACGACGATGTTCTCACGGCCCACTTCTTTCGCTAGCTCGTGGAGTCTTTTTTCATGAAACTTGCCATCGCTATCAAAAAGCCATGAGGTCACGATAATTTGTGAAGCTCCTGCCTCCAGCCATTCCACCGCATTGCGGATATTGATACCGCCACCTATCTGCATCCCTTTCGGCCACGCCGCCAACGCATCGCGCGCTGCGTCCACATTGCCAGCACCTAGCTGAATGACGTGACCTCCCGTGAGATCAGATTCTTTATAAAGCTCCGCATACCACTCCGCTGAACGATCTGAGACAAAGTTCTCCTTCGGCCCATCTCCAGTGTCACGGAGAGTGCCGCCGACGATTTGTTTTACTTTACCGTCGTGGAGGTCGATACAGGGGCGGAATTTCGTCATGGGTAGGAGTATGTTTTTTTTGGCAGGATTAACAAGATTTACAGGGTTTTTTATGCTCCCCTACTTGAGGTTTAAAACCTATCAGCAAGGCGGCCGCAAACTATTTGAAATCACTCAGAGCCTCGGTAAGTCTTTTTAAATACTCATCGCGTGGCACCTCCATACCGCCAAACTGCGTGAGGTGCTTCGTCATCCACTGAGTATCGAGCAAGATAAAATCATTTTCACGCAGCCATTCGACCAGATAAACAAGGGCGATCTTACTCGCATCCGTTTTACGCGAGAACATGCTTTCGCCAAAAAATGCTCGCTCGAGAGCCACCCCGTAGAGTCCGCCCTGTAAGCCGTCTTCATCCCAGCACTCCATTGAGTGCGCAAAGCCCAGCTCGTGTAGCTGGCAGTAGCTTTCAATAATCGCGGGGTCAATCCACGTTTCCTCACGCTCACCGCAGCCCATCATCACTTCGCGAAATGCCGTGTCCAATTTGATCGTAAACGGTTTCTTGCGCAGGCTTTTCTTCAGCCCGTGAGAAATATGGAAGTTCTCATCCAGCGGGATCACCCCGCGCAGCTCAGGACTATACCAAGAAATCTCGCCGTCCTCCGCCATCGGAAACAACCCCTCGGCATAGGCAGAGAGAAGGATATCAGGGGGAATGATCTTCATGGGTTTAACCGTCTATGGGATTAACCAGCTGAACAAAATCAAATTCGACAAAATCTTTCACATTCCTCGTGTCCATATTTTTCACCCCGTCTTTAAGAAGTGTAATTGCCAGTACCCGATCAAAAAATATGAACACTCCAGACCGTTTCATTCTAAAAAGCGCTGTCAATTCTGGCGTAAAAGTCATTTTCCTCCTCCCCACTTCGATGATCCTTAATACAAACATCAAAAATCTTGCTTGACTCCTTGACACTGCAGACCTATGACCTGCCTCCCGCATTAAACCGCAACTCTTTCCCATGGCTACTACAGAAGTTATTCTCCGCGAAAAAATCACGAACCTCGGCGCTGAAGCTGATGTTGTTAAAGTTAAAGCAGGCTACGCCCGCAACTACCTCATCCCTCAAGGCAAAGCATTTGAAGCTACTAAATCTAGCGTCAAGTATCTCGAGTCGCTCGCTACTAAGCGTGCTGCACGTGAAGCTGAAGAGGCTGCTGCTGCCCAAGAAGTTGCGGCTAAGATCAACAAACTCAAGCTTACCTTCACCCTTGAAACAGGTCAGGGCGGTAAAGCATTTGGTTCTGTAACATCAATTGACATCCACAAAGAGCTTACAGCTAAAGGTGTTGAAGTTGATCGTCACTCAATCGTTCTTGATGGTCCTATCAAAACTTCTGGCAAGAAAGACATCGAGGTGAAACTCTTACCTAACGTTACTGCTACATTGAAAATCAATGTCAAAACAGCAGGTGACGACAAAGAAGAAGCTTAATAGCTGATCTTCCATCTATTTTAAAACCCTCTTTTGCTTAGGCAGGAGAGGGTTTTTTGTTTGAAGCGTTTGATTAAAGGGCTTTTAAAGCACGAACCGAACGAACCTTTTGCTTGCGCTGTGCTGATGCGCGTTCGGGGTTTTGCCAAGTAATACTCTAAAGCCTAGAAAAGCCTTGAGGAATAGGGGTAGCGGTATCCCTAAATACCATATGGTGACATTAACAATGCGCGGGGAGGTTGGGTTATGACCGAGACCGTCATGCCAAGCTTCTGACACGTTTGCAGATTCAGCTTACTCAGCTGGTGCCCACTCGACTTCTTTGCCATTTGCCCAGAGGTCTTCGAGGGCGTAAAGATCGCGCATTTCCTCGTGCATGACATGAACCATGACATCGATATAATCGAGGATCATCCAACGTGACTCTGGATTTACTTCAGAGCTGGCGGCGTGTTCTTTACGATCACTGAAAACTGTCTTTTCGACGTCACGAATAATACCTTTCAGGTGCGGCATGGAGGTGCCCGTGCAGATGACCATGTAGTCGGTTACAGAGGATATACCAGTAAGCTCAATGACACGGATGTCTTCAGCTTGAATTCCATCGGCGGCTTGAGCGCAGGCGATAGCGAGTTGTTTTCCTTCAGTAGACATGATGTATGGTATTTTAGATGAAAAAACCGTCCTTAGAAGAACGGTTTGTAATCCCCGATAACGGCTCAAAAAAAGAAATGGAGCATAGCGGATTCGAACCGCTGACCCCCTGCATGCCATGCAGGTGCTCTACCAACTGAGCTAATGCCCCCTATTTCTTTTGTCTCCTTAAGCTTATTTTTCAATGAACTCAAGAAGTGAGGGGCTGGAATTATCCCACACAGGGGCTGGTGGCAAGAGGTTTTTTACTTGAGCGGCTGATTTAGCCGTTATTGATTCGCTGCTTGAAGTAACCAGGCTTTGATTTCTTGCGCTGCTTCGAGTGTTGAGCGGAAGCGTCCATTGTCATTGCCAGCCCAGGCCTGTGATGAGAGTACGCTGTGTGTAAGCCAAAGAGGGGTTTGCCCCTTTTGCGCCAACGTCGCTGTTAAATTCGCTTTCGTCATACTCTCCACATTCTGCCAGCCGTCGGTACTCATGTCTGGGGCCGTTGCCATGACGTCGATCCCTAAGACGGCAACGCTGTTCTCACCTGCGAGTAAAGATTCAGCTAGTAGCCAACCACGTTTCTCGTCCAGCGGTTTTTTAAGAGGTGAAAAGACGAAGCGTATTGTCCGCGCTGGCTTTTCATAGGCCATGGAACTTACAAGCATCATCATGGTAGCAACGGCGTTGGCATCTGCGACCTTCCCCTCACCTG
Source organism: Akkermansiaceae bacterium (assembly GCA_051252195.1). Lineage (GTDB taxonomy): Bacteria > Verrucomicrobiota > Verrucomicrobiia > Verrucomicrobiales > Akkermansiaceae > Oceaniferula. Next base: position 22,615 of record JBPOGD010000001.1, read on the forward strand.
CGTAGGAAACGAGGGCAAATACAACGTCATCGGGCTTTTTCTCACCACGAATATCCACCGAAAGGTTTTTCCAAAGCAGTCCATGCGCTGCTTCGCCACTACTGCGGGTCACCGTGAAACCGAGGTTCTGTGGGCCAAGACTACCCTCGATCATGGATGCCGCGCGCTGCAGGCCTTTTCTGCCTGCTTCTGTATCAAGCTCGCGTACACCGATGCGGTCCGTGAATTTCTCCACCATATCCTCAAGGTCTCCCACCCGCATATCGTGGGCGATGAGCACGTTCTGCTCTTTTGCCTCGTCCTTCTTATTCAAATAATACATCGTCATAAATACCGCCACACCGACAATGCAACCTAAGGGTAGTGCCATGATGATGAATTTATAAATACGCTGCGTACGCAGGTTCTCATTGGTAATAGCCGTAGACATGATAAAAATAAGTGCGCTTATTGCAGAAACTTGGCAACTTCAGCGGCAGCTCTTTGGTGAGCACCAGGTTCACCTAATTTAGATGCCGTTTCAGATAACTGAGCTACAAGAGCCTCGCGTGTGGGAATATCAACTATTAATCGATCCAAATTCTGCTCTACTTGGCAAGGCTCAGCATCTCCTTGAATAAGCTCCTCGACTACTTTCTTGCCCGCCAGGATGTTGACGATCCCGATGAACTCAATTTTTATCAGCATTTTACCAATCACCCAGGTGGGCCATGCCACCTTGTAGACTAAGCAATAGGGCATCTTTAGAGCAGCCGCCTCAAGAGTCGCCGTCCCACTTGCGACGACACCACAAACGGCGCGTTGCATCAGAGACTGACTGGTACCTGTGTTTAAAGAAATGATGCTCGGATCAGGAAGTCTGCCCGCCAAGATAATCTTATGCATCTGCGCCTCTAGTTTCTCCGATGCCGCAGCTGCCTCGAAGCGTACTTCGGGGTGATTGACATGCATTCGACGTGCCGTTTCTACCATCATGGGAAAGAGACTCGCTATTTCCCGCTCACGACTTCCCGGGAAAAGCCCGATGAGTTTTTCATCTCGCTGCACGTCCTCGCGCTTCTCAGCGAGCTCGTCTACGAGTGGATGCCCAGTAAAAACAGTGCGCAGACCTGCTTTTTCAAAAATAGGTTTCTCAAAAGGAAAGATACACATCATCAGATCAAGTGCCTTTGCCATCTTAGGAATGCGCCCCTTGTTCCACGCCCAGACCTGCGGACTGATATAATAGACGATTTTAACATTGGGGAGCTTCTCTTTCACTGCGTAGGCGAAACGTAAATTGAAGCCAGGGTAATCGATTAAGACCAGCACATCGGGCTTAATCTCCAGCAGTTCCGCCAGCATCTCATCAAATTTCTGCTTAAACCACTTGTAGTGTTTTAATACTTCCCAGAAACCCATGACGGCAGCATCCTCTACCCAGTCAGTAATACCATCTCCGCCTGCCGTTTTCATCTCAGGACCACCTGCACCGTAGAAAGAAACATCAGGACATTGCTCACGGAGAGACTTGATCAAACAAGCCCCATGCATATCACCACTCACTTCACCTGAAATGATGTAGATTGATTTCTCCCTTAACTGACTCACAGGCAAAAATCTAGTCACTGAAAATAAAACTTCAAACTTCAATCGACAAACTTCATCTTATTTCACGTGCACATCGACATCATTACCCTTTTCCCCGACATTACGCTCGCGCCACTCAGCGATAGCATCATCCAGCGTGCTCGCACCAAAGGACTTGTGAGTATTCAAGCACACCAACTGCGCGACTGGGCTGAAGGCAAGCATCGTAAAACTGACGAATACCTCTGCGGTGGCGGTCAGGGCATGCTACTCATGCCTGGACCTCTCTTCGCTGCCGTAGAGGAGCTGAGACGTGAAAACTCCCATGTCATTCTCATGACACCTCAGGGCAAGCCCTTTCAACAAGTCGACGCTCAGCGCCTTTCTACTCACGAGCATCTCATCATTCTCTGCGGCCATTATGAAGGCGTCGACCACCGTGTGATAGACGCTCTCGTGGACGAGGAGATCTCCATCGGCGACTACATTCTCACCAATGGTGCCATCGCAGCTGCCGTGATCACCGATGCTATTACACGCTTGATACCTGGTGCACTTGGCGACTCAAGATCATCTGAAGAAGAGTCTTTCAGCGATCCATCACTGTTGGAGGCTCCCGCTTATACCAAACCTAATGACTTCCGAGGTATGAAAGTCCCCGAGGTCTTACTCAGTGGTAACCATGTTAAGATTGCCGCTTGGAAAAAAGAACAATCTGTGTTGCGCACGAGGAAGAATCGCCCCGATTTAATGTAAAATCACAATTTTCTTCTCGAAACTTTTTACCAAACTGGAGTTTAATATCCCGCTAGCATCTCTAGCTCTGCTGCATCCTCTCTTTTATTAATGCCTCCACTATCACCATCCAATGCTGCAGACAGCCCCAATGACATCGATGTCATGCTGATGATGCGTGTGAAGAATGGTGATGAAGCCGCATTTGAGGAGCTTGTCAAACGCCACCAGAGCATCGTCGTCGCAACAGTGAGTAAAATGCTCGGTAACTCATCCGATGCCGAGGACATCGCCCAGCAGGTATTCATCCGACTCTGGAAAAGTGCTCCGCGCTATAAGGTAAAGGCAAAGTTCACCACCTACATGTTTACGATTATGCGGAATCTGGTGTTTAATGAAAGCCGACGCCGTAGTCGCAAAAAAGAGTCGTCTATCAATGAACGCGAGGATGAGTTCCACTTGCAAACAGAAGACTCCAACACTAAGTCTCCCGATAACCAAGTTCTTCAAGAAGAACTGCAGGCCGCCGTAGATAATGCCATCGCTGAACTGCCAGAAAAACAACGCCTTGCGGTGATTTTACGTCGATACGAGAATATGCCGTACGAGGAAATTGCCGACGTTCTCGAGCTTTCCGTTTCCGCCGTAAAAAGCCAGCTCTTCCGGGCTCGGGCAGTCTTGCGTGAATCGCTACAGCAATATTTGGACGCTTGATTTTTAGCGGCGAATCTCACGGATTTTACAGAAAAGTTTATCTCATTTACACCTTGCATAAATAAATCATTTTGATATTTCCATAACTATGGAAACAAAAGAAGCCGCAATAGCCTTAACAGCACTCGCACAGCCATCACGCCTCGAGGTATTCAGGCTCCTCGTTCGTCATGGAGAAAGTGGTTTGTCAGCTGGCGAAATCTCCGAAGCCTTGGAAATACCCAAACCTACCCTCTCCTTTCACCTCAAGGAACTTACCACAGCAGGCTTAGTGGACTCAGAGCGCGATGGGCGCTCAATCATCTACCGTCTCCACATCAGCGGCATGCAGGCACTGATGACTTTTCTCACCCAAGATTGCTGCCAGGGTCGTCCTGAGCTCTGCTCTCCTATAGCCAAGAATCAGAACGCAAAGTGCTGCTAAATTCTCACTTAAAAACCACTATGAATATTGCCATCAATGGATTTGGAAGAATAGGCCGCCTAGGCTTTCGCGCCGGCTGGGATAGCTCAGAATACACCATTACTCACGTAAACGAACTTCACGGAGGTTCTGAGACAGCAGCTCATTTGCTGGAATTTGACACCGTTCATGGCCGCTGGGACCGAAACATCAGCGCCTGTGAAAATTGCATCTGCATTGGTGATCAAAAAGTTACCTACAGCAATGCACCAAGTCCTGCCGAGATGGATCTCACTGGCGTCGACATCGTCATCGACAGCACAGGTGCCTACCGCACACCTGAGCTACTGCAACCTTACTTTGATGCTGGGGTCAAAAAAGTCATCGTCGCCGCTCCTGTCAAAAAAGGTGCTCTCAACATCGTCATGGGCTGCAATGACCACCTCTACGACCCCGAAATTCATCACCTACTCACCGCGGCCTCCTGCACCACCAACTGCATCGCGCCCGTGGTTAAAGTCATTCACGAGAAACTAGGGATCAAACACGGTATGATCACCACCATGCACGATGTCACCAACACGCAAACCATCGTGGACGCGCCACATAAAGACCTCCGTCGCGCTAGATCTTGCCTCAACTCCCTCATTCCCACATCCACGGGCTCGGCTTCTGCAATCACTATGATTTATCCTGAGCTGAAAGGAAAGCTCGATGGCGTCGCCGTCCGTATCCCGCTGCTTAATGCCTCACTCACCGACTGCGTTTTCGAGCTACCAAACCCGACTACGGTTGAGGAAGTCAATGGGCTGCTCAAAGAAGCCTCCGAAGGCGAGCTGATGGATATCTTAGGCTACGAGGAGCGCCCTCTCGTTTCCGCTGATTATACTAACGACACCCGCTCAGGCATCGTTGATGCTCTTTCCACCATGGTCACCAATGGCACTCAACTCAAGCTACTGGTCTGGTACGATAATGAAGTCGGCTACGCCAACCGCATGATGGAGCTGGTAGCAAAAGTAGCGAACGCAGCAAAAATCCTCGCCTAATCACCTAGCCATGAACCTGCGTAGCTACAGCATCGTCACCGCATCGTATTGGGGATTTACACTGACCGATGGCGCATTACGCATGCTGGTGCTACTGCACTTTCACTCACTGGGTTACTCCCCTGTGAAACTCGCCTTCCTCTTCCTCTTCTACGAGTTCTTCGGGGTCATCACCAATCTCATCGGCGGCTGGATAGGCTCACGAGTCGGCTTAAAGTTCACGCTCTTCGTGGGACTCGCGCTACAAATTGTAGCGCTCGTGATGCTCGCGCTGCTCAATCCACTGTGGTCGGTTACACTCTCCGTCTGCTACGTCATGGCATCGCAGGCACTTTCAGGCATTGCCAAAGACCTCACCAAGATGAGCTCGAAAAGTGCCCTTAAAGTGCTCAGCTCTGATAGCGAAGGATCTCTCTTCAAGTGGGTTTCGATTCTTACAGGGTCAAAAAATGCGCTCAAGGGCGTTGGATTTCTCCTAGGCGGCTTCTTGCTCACTAGTTTAGGGTTTCAAAATGCCCTCTACTCCATGGCCGGTATGCTCGCCCTCACGCTGGCTACTTCGCTCGTTTTCCTCAAACAAGATATGGGGAAGAGCAAAGCAAAGGTGAAATTTACTCAGCTATTTTCAAAAAAATGGGAAATTAATTGGCTCTCCGCGGCGCGCGTTTTTCTCTTTGCTGCTCGCGACATATGGTTTGTCGTCGCCCTTCCTGTTTTTCTTAAATCTGGTCTTGGCTGGAGTTTCAATCAAGTGGGCAGCTTTATGGCGATCTGGGTCATCGGCTATGGCATCGTCCAAGCCAGCGCCTACAGATATATTAAATCAAGCAAAGCATGCCATTCTGTCTCCCTTTGGGCTGGCATCCTTACAATCGCGAGCTCACTACTCGCGCTAGCTCTACAAAACGACTTCTATCCCACGACTTCTATCCTCGTCGGGCTCGCCATGTTCGGTGTCATCTTTGCTATCAACTCCGCCATCCACTCTTACTTAATACTCAAAGTCACTAGCGAAGATCAAGTTGCCATCAACGTCGGCTTTTACTACATGGCAAATGCATGGGGCCGCCTCCTCGGCACACTGCTCTCAGGCATCATTTTCCTATGGGGTGGAATCACCGCATGCCTCTGGGGCAGCGCACTGATGCTCCTGGTAGCAACCATTTTTGTATTACCTTTGAAGCGCGAGATTTGCTGCAAAAAGTGAAAATTAAGTGACTGGCTGGAGCGGGTAGCGGGAATCGAACCCGCATGATCAGCTTGGAAGGCTGGAGCTTTACCACTAAGCTATACCCGCTTTAAACAATATATATTGCCAGTTACGTGAGCTACTTGAAGTAGCTGTGCGAGTTAATTAAGCCCTCGCGCTGTTTTTTGCAATAAAAAGATGACGCTAAAATTAAAATGGTGGATTCGATACAAACTTCAGCATCTTGCCCGTGCGCGGATGAGTAAAACATAACTCACAAGCGTGGAGCAACATTTCCCCTGCTCTCACCCCATTCCCATAGAAAGGATCCCCCACGATAGGAATCCCGATCCCCTTCTCATGTGATGCATGCAGTCGCAGCTGATGCGTCCGCCCCGTCACTGGGACAAAGGATACACGCGCGCAGTCGCCGCTCTCGGTCGAAACTACTTCTACTTTTTCCCAAACCGTTTTTCCCATCTTACCGTGAACCTCATCATAAATTTGAATAGGCCGATTCTCCACATCGAGCCTGAACGGCAGCTCTATCACACCGCCATCACTCTCGGGCACTCCTTCTAGCAAGGCTTCGTAACGCTTAGAGACATAACGGTCTTGAAACTGAATTGACAAATTTCTGTGTGCCTCTGCCGTGAGAGCCACCACCATAATCCCCGAAGTGTCCATATCCAAGCGGTGCACTTCTGGATGTTGAATAACATCAGCAAACATCGCCTTCACGCGGTTCACTACACTATCCTTATTGTCCAACGCCCTGCCTGGTACTGATAGTAATCCACTCGGCTTATTAACGACGATGAAGTCCGGGTCAGTATGAATGATATCAAGTGGCAATGGAGACATGACAGCTTCAGCAATGTCTTCGCGACAACAAGCTGTCAAGAACAGCTGTCTCTGAGATGAGTCCACACTACAAAAAAACTAAAAATAGCCTTTTTACCCCCTTAGACTAGGTCTATAGTTTATTTTTATTATTTAATAAATTGTCGAATACTTGCCAAGCCATTCGTTTTTTAGTTCCTTTTTACAAGAAATTATTATTATTAAACTTCAAGAATATCTATTCTACCTATCATGAACTCTGATCTTAAAAGCGTAGGTTTAACGCTAGCATGCATCTTCTTGTCTAACCATGCACCAGCAGCAGATGATAACGCCAATGGCCTAAGCGATGTTTGGGAGCAGCGTTATAAAGCCAGCTCACTCGTGTCCTCCCACGACGATGATGGTGATAGTTACTCAAACTTTCAAGAATCTATCGCAGGCACGGACCCACTGGACAATAGTGATAAGCCAAACATGCTGAATACCTTTTTTCAAAATGAGGACGACGAATTTCAGCTCTCTTTCAAGACCTTGAGTGGTAAATACTACCACATTTTCGAGTCAGAAAACCTCGGTGAGTTTAACCAAATTGGCAATGGCTGGTGGGGAGATGGCGAGCATCGTGAACTTAATCTCACAGTAGGTGGCGAGTCACAGACACCGAGCCCCGTGCGTTCTGAGTTCTGGGCAGATATTCAGGCTGATTCCATTACCAACTTAACTTCAGACCCAGACTTCCCTTTAAACCCTGATGGCGTCACCTACAACGCCGCCCCCGAAGCCCCTCTATTCATTGCCACTGGCTACGGAGCACGCCTCACCATGTGGATTAGCCCCGCTGTATCAGGTGACTATGTTTTCTACCTTTCCGCAGGTGCTTCTGCCGAATTATTCCTCGACGATTCCCCGGGTGGAACCACCGCGAGCAAAAGAGCGGAGATTCTTCCCACTCAAACGGGCCTTACGGCAGAAGAGTGGGAAACTTACAGTACACAAACATCTGCTTCTATCAGCCTGCTTGCTGGTGAGCCTTATCTTCTTGAGCTTTACTACCTGGCTCAAAATCCACTTCAGCATGCGCAAATCGCGTGGTCTGGCCCTGGGACAGATGGCATCGTTAAACTAGATCGTGACGATCTCGCTCCCGTTCATTTCTTGGCAAACTACAAGTCAGAACGCTCGCTCTTTAAACACGACTACGATAGCGCAGGCGAAACAGACCTGCTATGGCCTGTAACAGCCTCGGGAGGATTTGAAACAGGTTTACCTGGCATGACAGGAAATGCCGAGCGCATCCTCAGTGATCCGGGATCAAACTCCCAAGAGCGAAAAACGCTAACAGCAAACACAACGGAACCAATCACTTCTCTTTACGCCACATGGCTTTTCAACATGGCTCCCGGACACGGCGATATAAGCTTCATATTCTTAGAAGGCACTGATGCCTCAAAGGAAGGCCCACGCATCAGCATGGAACAAGAGGGAGCTGGAGCCGAAGTTCGCACCTTTAACGGTGATACCATCGCCCGAATCGATGTCTCCCATGACCAAACATACCGCGTTGAAATCGTTGCTACTCTTGATGCAGCAGGCATTGAATACGACACCCCAAGCGGCACCAAGACAGCTGCTAGTAACACCTTTGATCTCTACGTAAGCAGTACGGAAGGTCAACTCGTTGGCTCAGCAACAAATCTCATCTTTCGCGATAGCAATGAAATCACTAGTCTGAGCACACTCCACGCCGCATTCTCCACGAACCCCAATATTGCCATTGATGACATCGAAATCACTGATGGTCAGATCGCGGGTAACGGATACCTCATTCCTAGTAATACTGAATTCGACACGGAGACTGACTCAAGTTTCTTCACGCTTTCAGTCGAGAATCAAGATCAGGACAATGACGGTATTCCAGACTGGGAAGAGCTCGCTTTAGCTGAGTTTCACCCCTTCCTTTTCTTCGATTCAGAGACTACCAATGGCACCAACGATGCTCTCGCCCTGAGCTCTATCCTCTCATCCTCCCAAGGCAAACCAGAAATAGCACTCTTCGGCACGGATGCTGCCGCCTTCGAAAGTAATTACCCCAACACCATTCCTGACAACGGCCAGTTCACCATAACTCGCAGTGGTACACTTGAGCCACTTTCAGTAAAAATTTGCGTTCCCCCTTTGGTGGCAAGTGGCAGTTTCACCACCGTCTGCGATGGCTCATGCTGCATGCTCATCGGCAGCGCCGGCGATGAAGAAGCCGAACCTTCAGACTATATTCTGACGGATGAGGATGGTACTATCATCACAGATACCGTCAATTTCGACTTCGGGGAAATTACCAAGATTGTTACGCTTACCGCGGTCAATGACGAGATCAACGAATACCCTGAAACACTCAACATTGCTATCCAAGTTCCCACGGACGATAGTTACAATCTTTCTGCAACTCAAAACGGATCCTCTATCCAAATTTTCGACCTTCCAGATAGTGCTGACAACCTGACCATTTTCACGGGGGTTTTTGACCCGGAAAATGAGGCTGCGACTTCGGCATCAGGTACCGCCGTCCTCAGTATCAATGGCCCCAGAACAGAGATTCGCATCTGGAGCGACTTCTCAGGACTGACTTCAGACCAGAGCAACGCACACATTCATAAAGCGAACACAGGCATCACCTCAGGAAATGTCGTTTATCCCATCACGACCATTCCAGGCGACTCTTCCTCAGGCCCTTTGCATGGTCGCCTAGAATACTACCCTGCCGTGGTTTTGCACGACGAGTCTGTGCCCGATGGCATCAGCAAAGGCGAAGGCTACCCTTGGGATCTAACTCAGGCGAACGCCGTGGTCTCCAGTGTCAGCGGAACCACTGCATCCAAGCAGGTCATCATCGACTCACTCTTTAATCAAAACGGCGAGACTCCTCTCTATCTTAATATTCATTCCACCAATTATATGGCTGGAGAAATCTGGGCACTGCTCGGCGTGTCTGGTGGCTCAATCACTGACCCCGGTGGAGCTACCGCACCCGCCAGCCCTGGAACGACAGAATATCCGGTGCTTGCTAACAGTCTACTAGAGACAGAAGTTCGCCGCTTCCTCAATCAGGCTACCTTCGGCGCAAAAGAAGACCAAGTTCAAGCACTCCTCACCAAGATAGAAACTGAAAAGCTGGGCGATCCAAACTATCACCGCAATGAAGCCTTTTCAGAATGGATCGACGACCAAATGGATACCTCGACTTATAACCAAACCTACCTTCTTGATTACACTCTAGCGACTTTCTTTAATCGGGTGACACTCGCTGGAATATACGATTCCACGCTCAATCCAGGTGACGAAACTACTCCCACTCCCGTAAAGCCAAGTACTTGGCCGTCTATTGACCGCAGTGCTGCCAATCCTGAGCACTGGTACTTAAGCGATGAATTTCCACTGACGCGAAACGAACTCTCTGTATCTTCCAGCGTCGGCGTTAACACCTCGACAGGAAGAGAAGAACGACGTCACGCTCACTGGCAAGTCATGCTCAATGCGAGCGACCAACTCCGCCAGAAAATGGGCTACGCCCTGCAGCAAATCGTCGTCGTTAGTGCCACCGAAAGCGTCTTATCAAACAGCATTCTAGCCACAACAAACTACCAAGACATGCTCAACACCTATGCGTTCAGCCACTACAGAGATGTTCTAGGATATGTCAACTGGAGCCCCGTCATGGGTCGATGGCTCTCTAGCATTCAAAATCAAAAATCCGTCGATTTCGATGGAGATGGTCTATACGACTCCTACCCCGATGAGAATCTAGCACGTGAGAACATGCAGCTTTTCTCCATCGGTCTCTTCGAAATGTGGAGTGACGGCACACTCAAACTAACAGCAGAAGGCCTTCCTCGCTCGACCTACACCAACGACGACATCCAAGAGTTTGCCAAGATCATCACAGGACAAACCTTTAGCCAGTATGAATCTACCACTGCTCTACCATCATGGGGAGGTGTTCCCTATGTCGCGAGTAATACCAACTTCTTTGCATCCACCGGTACTAGTGGCCTCAACGCTCGCTCCTATCACTACCCGATGAAAATGTTTGGCGAGTATCACAGCACTGGCACAAAAACCTTTGCAGGGATAGAAATAGATAACACTCACCTCACCGACCCCACGGAACAGGGTGAGGCAGATATTGAAGCCGCGCTCGACTGGCTTGCAGGCAAGCCAGGGGACGGACTACCCGATTTCGATATGGTTAATAGCCACGTCAGCACCCCCGCTTTTATTTCGCTGCGTCTGATTCAGCGATTCACTACTTCGAACCCCTCGCAGGAATACCTCCACCGCGTTGCCACCACCTTTAAAGACAGCGAAGGTGATCTAGGGCTAACGCTCAAAGCCATCCTTCTCGATCCAGAAGCCCGTAACATCGATTTAGATGATAAGGTCTTTGGTATGAAAAAATCACCTGTTGAGGCATACATCCAGTTACTTCGTTCGCTCGGTGGACACACCTACATACCTCTGAAAAATGAAGGTGGTATTAGCCCATACAGTGGTGCGCTAGGAGACTACTCAAACCCTGAGATTTACATTGAAAACTTCGGCTACCCTCAAGAGCAATTAGATGGCTTCGAGGACAATGTGCGTTTCCTTCCCAGCACCACCTATACTTCAGGCTCCAGCGGACTTCAAATGAACCCGTTCGAACAAGACACAGTTTTCAACTACTACCGACCAAGCTACTCACCTGGAGGAGTCATCAACGAAGCTGGCCTTGTCGCCCCCGAGATGCAGCTACTCAACGAGCCAGACGTCGTGCGCAACATCAATTACTTTGAGGACATTACACGCTCAGCTGTAGGGCCAAGTGCCAACGAAATCGGAGGAACCAACGAAACCCAAATACTTGCGTTTAATGAGACCGATGCCGCGCTTCACGACTACCCACGCATCGACCGTCAAGAACTCGCAGATACCTTCTTTCCCGCTGTCGAACCCACAACAGGTATGACAAATGGCGCTACAGGTGACACTGAATCTATCTCTGGCTCATCCGCGGCAACCCCCCATTGGGTCAGATTGAGCCGAGTGGGCGACACATTTACAAGTAGCGAGTCAACTGACGGTTTATCGTGGACCGTGGTAACCACTTGGGACCTACCTTTAGCCGATGAAATCTATATCGGACTAGCAACCACGAGCCATGATGATGGGACACTCACCACCGCTGTCTTTGATGACATCAGTATCACTGGCGGAAATTCCGTCTGGCAGAGTGCCGATATTGGTTCGGTCTCGGCGACTGGTTCTTCGAGCCTCAGTGGCAACGGTGAATATCTAGTTCAAGCATCAGGCTCTGATATTTGGGGTACTAATGACGAGTTTCATTACGTTTACCAGATGCTCGACGGTGACGGGGAAATCACAGCTCAAGTCAAAAGTTTGACCGTCACAAACCAATGGGCCAAGGCTGGTGTAATGATCAGAGAAAAGCTGGCAGCAAACTCAGCCAACGTCGCAACCTTAGTATCAGGCAGTAGAGGCGTCATCTCTCAGAGACGCGTGACCCTGACTGGTCGCAGTAATGAATCTATTGCGGACGAGGCTATGTTTGATGAACTGGATGCGCGTTTAACAAACGGTTTATTAAAACTCATCTATCCTTATGACGCCAGCGATAACGACGACCCCGATACACCAGGCGTCGATGATTTACTTAAGAACCCGCGGGAAATCATTATTGATGCCGTCACTGATAGCTACGGCAGTGTGTATGATGGCTCCAACGATGAAAATGACCGTCTCAATAAATTCTCAGACGCACTCTATCTCCTTACTCTCTCTCCCGATTATCAAATCAAGCAATAACTGTCATGTCTCAGAATCGTAAATCACTCAGTCGCCGCGACTTTCTCAAAGCAGGAACCTGTGGTGCTATGACCGTTGGGCCCCTCGTTAATACCATCGCTCAACTCTCACTGATCAACTCAGCATCTGCGAGCAGCAGTGCCAACTCAAGCTACAACGCCACTGAATACAAAGCTCTCATTTGCCTCTTCCTGCGTGGAGGTTGTGACACCAATAATATTCTCATCCCAGTAGGCACCAACCCACAGGCTGCGAGTTATGCTGAGGACAGGGGCGCTGTTGCCATCGCCAATGGTGTGGTGCATAGCACTTACAATCCTAACGGCAATGATGATACTTTGCCCATTTCTGTCAGCGGACAGGGCGACTTCGGTCTCCACCCTTCACTGACCAATCTACAGTCGATGTATAGCAGCGGTAACGCAGCCTTCGTAAACAATGTCGGCACGCTTGCAGAGCCCACTACTCAGAGTCTCTACAGCACCAGCAGCTTACCCAAACAGCTCTTCTCCCACGCTGATCAGGTTACTCAGTGGATGTCTTCCATTTCTGATACTGCCTATACCTCTGGCTGGGGTGCTCGCGTCTCCGATCTCTATCACGACACGTGGAATGTCGACAGCCCCACTTCCATGCTCATCACGGCTGCAGGTACCAACGAATACATGAAAGGTGGCGTTAACAGCCAGTATTCCATCACTTCTGCTGGTGCCATCAGCCTCGCTGGATTTGGTACCAACTATGGAAATGCGCTTAATACCAATGGTAGTTATAAAACTGGTGACGACGGCCAACGCCTTAAAGCACTAGAACGCATCATGCAGTACAGCCATGGCCACATCATTAAAGAGGGCTATAGCGAGGTCATTCGAAGTGCGCGCTCAAATGAAAAATTAATCGGCGAAGCCATTGCCGTTGAGGATAGTCTCGGTCTCGACATTGACGCTATTTTCACCAGCTATGATGCTTCATCCGATGTCGCTAACGAGCTCAAAGCTGTCGCACGCCTCATCGCTGGCCGTGAATGCCTCGGAAACACCAAGCAAATCTTCTTTGTCGATTACGGCGGCTTTGACACCCATTCAGATATCAATGCCCGCCTTGCAACACTGCTCGACGAACTGGATAAAGCGGTCGGAGCCTTTAATGCTAGCATGCTCGCCCTTGCCAATATCCCAGCCGCTAACTTTAACTACAATCAAGTCACCACCTTTCAGGCCTCTGACTTTAACCGTACTTGGACGCCCAATGGTACCAACACGACTTCAGCAGGTACAGACCATGCATGGGGTACGCACACTTTCGTCTTTGGCGGAGCCGTCAACGGAGGCAACTTCTACGGTACCTACCCTACGCTCGAAGTCAGCGGAGCAGACGACGTGCCTTCAGGCTCACGTGGACGTTGGATCCCCACTACATCGGTTGACCAGTTCTCAGCGGTCCTAGCCAATTGGTTTGGAGTCGCAGCCAACAGCAGTGAAATGGAGACTATTTTCCCTAATCTTTACCGTTTTGATGATCCTTTTGCCAGCGGTACTAACTTAGGGTTTCTGTAAGGACCCTCTATTTGAGGTTCCGAAGGCTTGCATTATTTACTCTGCAGATCTGGTAATGAGAAATAGCTACCAGTGATTTAATTTGAATAGAAAAACGTGATTGCACCTTTTTCACTCTTTCAGCATTGTCGCCCCATGATTCAAAACGCCATGCTTCAGAAAGCTTATAAGCTTTTTGATACTGCCAATGCTGCCGACCCCAATCTCATCATCGTCAATGGTCAAGAACAGCCCAAGGAGCTCGTTTACGCTATGCGTCTCACTTACGCCGTGCTCACCCTGGATCAAGATGCCTCACTTGCTCTACGTCTCGCCGCACGCTGTCAGCATATTTGTCGCTGGAAAATCCCTCGCAACACCGAGCCGATGGATCGCGCAGGGTACCTTAAATGGCGCGCTGGGCTTAAGAAATTTCACGCAGAAACCTCTGCCAACTTCCTGCGTGAAGTAGGCTACGAGGAAGAGGTCATTGAGCGCGTTGCCGCGCTGAATCAAAAAAAGAACCTTAAGTCTGACCCCGACTGCCAAACCCTCGAAGACGCGCTTTGCCTCGTATTTCTTCAGTACCAATTCGACGACCTCATTCAGGACACAGAAGAAGAAAAAATGATCAAAATCGTTCAAAAAACCTGGGCAAAAATGAGTGAGCAAGGCCACGCAGCTGCGCTAAAATTAAAGTATTCAGAAAAAGCTCAGGAGGTTCTTGCCAAAGCGCTGTAGAAACACTCTTCATTTCCACCCAGAAGCTGCATCCTATAGCAAAACTTGACCCGCTATATTATTTCTATAGTCTCGACATTTTACCTTGAAAAACCTACTCAAAGCCCTGTGAGCACGCCTGATCCTACTCCCACCAATACCCCTGATCTCGAAGTTAAAGACGCCCAACTCATCTTTAATTCTGTCTGGGAAGAACTAGAAGCCGAGCGCGGCAAAGAGAATATGCGCTTTCCCAAGGAAATGATCCTCTTAGGTGGCGCGCCAGGTTCGGGTAAGGGCACCAATACCAGCTTCATTTGTAAAGTACGCGAAATCACCAGCGAGGCCATCGTGGTCAGTTCACTACTTGATTCCCCAGAAATGCGTGAGCTCAAAGCAAAAGGACTTATGATTGGTGACCGCGAAGTTGTGAATATCCTTTTCCGTAGAATGCTCGCTCCCGAGTACCGCGAGGGTGTCGTCCTCGATGGATTTCCACGCACCACCGTACAGGTCGAGTGCATTAAAATGCTCTACGATAAAATGGTCGGTCTTCGCCGTGAGTTCCACGACACCCCACTGAAAGTTCATTTTAAACAGCCTATTTATCATATTATGATTCTCTTTGTCGATGAGGCAGAAAGCATCGCCCGCCAGCTCAAACGCGGAAATGAAATCATCGCACACAATGAGGAAGTCAAACGCACCGGCACGGGTGAACTTCTCGAAGAACGCCCAACAGACACTGATGTCGAGCTAGCGCGCAGCCGCTACCGCACTTTTAAGGAGCAGACCTATGATGCGCTGCTTTCCCTGAAAAAGATCTTCAACTACCACTTCATTAACGCTCAACTTCCTCTCGAGGCTGTTCAGCAGAATATCCTGCAGGAACTTGAATACCAAAGTTCACTGGAACTAGATCCGCGTACTTACGATGTCCTGAGAGGCATTCCCGAAGCACGTGACATCATTGGGCATGCCCGCCGCGACCTCGTTTACCGCATCGACCGCTATCACCTTGAGCGTCCCGAACTCTTCCTCCAGGTAGTCACACTGATTGAAAGCAAGATCATGCCTATCATCGTGCCGCACGCGATTTCTGGCTGTACGCATTTTAACTCAGAAGACGAACTCCTCGATAACCCGAAGGCGATTACCATGCTAATTGATATCTTTTCAGAGCGTGGATTCTTTGCCTCGGTCGATATCCATCGCGTTGAAGTGCCAGATCATTTCGACATCGAAACGGGGAAAATCACCTGCCGTGAAAAGAAAATCTATCGTATTACCATCAAATTCAAACGTTCAGCAATACGCCGGAACAAATAAGCCATGGCTCGTTTTGCTGACACTCATTTTAAGAACCCACATACAGCCGCTGACCTCACGAGGCTACGTGACTTCTTAAAAGAAACTCTCAGTAAAACAGATATCGCCAAAGATCCGCAGTCCCTCCAGCTGCTTAACTTAGCCTGTGGCAGAGCCGATGAGACAGCTGTGCTCGCCGAAGTGTTTGGTGGTTTAGCTCAGGAAATTTCTATTACAGGCGTCGATATCCGTGATCGTGAAATAGACACTGCAAGAGAGCGATGGAAGCAGCTAGCTTCCGCTGAGTGTGTGAGCGAGGCCGAGATGAATCTCGAATTCTTCGTCCAAGACGGAAGCAAGCTCTCCGATGTCAAAGGTCTGAGCGATCAGTTTGATATCGCCTTCATGCGCCATCAAAATTTCTATGACGGTGATACAACCTGGTCAAAAATTTATGACGAAGCACTCCACAGGCTCCACGATGGAGGGCACCTGGTCATCACCTCTTACTTTGATCTCGAACACAAACTCGCTCTGCGCGCTTTGCAAAATCTAGGAGCTGAACTCGTTCATACAGAGAGAAATCTTCTTTCTCGAAAGCTCCTAGACGTGCCTCATAAAACTGTGGATCGGCATCTCGCCATTTTTAAGAAGCCTTAGTCTCGCTGCCAGCACATCAGCCACTCCAGGTTTTCTCTCGCAGGATAGTAAACCTCTGGCGCACGCTCCCAGAGTAAGGTAAAACGTTTGCTAAATAACTGATGCAGATTATCACGATCCGTCATATGCGGAGGCCCACTTTCCCTTTGAGCTGCTGTAAAAAAAACACCTAAGAGTAGGCCGCCGGGTTTGAGTAAGTCGTGCGCTGCCTGAATATAATCTTTACGCTGTTCAGGCTCTACCGCACAGTAGCAGGTATGTTCCCAAAGAGCGTCGTAGCGTTTTTTCGTCGCTAGCTCAGGATCAAAGAGATCAGCTAAAACAAAGCTCATTTCACCCTTAGCATCTGCCGCCATGTTCACCGCGACATCAAGTGCATGCTGTGAAATATCCATGCCCGTCACCGAGTAGCCAGCAGCAGCCAAGGCCCTCACATCATGCCCGAATCCACAGCCTGGGACAAGTATTTCGACCTCGTGAGGAAACGCCCCCTGCTCCACTAGCTTCGATAAAATAGGTGCTGGTGCTCCCTTGTCCCAAGGTGTGTCAGCATCAATATAACGTTTATCCCAATCCATAAATTTATCTTCTCAACATTGATCACAATAGCAACTTTTCTAGAGAAAAGTTCCCACCGTATCACTCAGCGAGACACAATATCGTATTAAATACTCGGCAGGTAGAGCAAGTATTTGTAGATCTATTTCATCACTGAGGCTACGCCACGCACTTTTTCTAAAAAACCTCCACTCTCACCATGCGTTATTTATCACTTGATATACTTAGAGCCATCGCTGCTATATGTGTCGCCATTGATCACGGGGTTTGGTTTGGTGGCCTTGGCTCGATTCCTGGGCTCGAGCTCGTCAACAAGGCGGTAAAGCTTTCTATTAACGGTGCTGCAGCCGTGTTGATCTTTTTTGTCATTTCAGGATTTTGCATCCATAACCCCAAAAACCACCAAGTATTTGATATCAAATCATTTCTCACGCGGAGATTATTTAGGCTAACCGTCCCCCTCATCGTCGCATCCATCTTAGCTTATGCGGTAGATTTCCGGTGGTTTCACTTGAGTTTTGGCACCACGATTGTGTGGAGCCTGCTCTGTGAGGAGGTCTATTATTTGATGTACGCCTTGAGTGTGAAAAAAATGAATCGCAAGAAGTGGCTTGTCTTTACAGTTCTCTCCTTTGGTGTCGCTCTCTTCTTTGCTTATTTGGGACGAGAATACATTGAGTATCCTCGACGCCCTATTCTCGATGTAGTGTTGATGGGTTTACCTGTCTGGTTGATGGGCTTACTCATCAGGGAGTATGTTTCGGAGAAACGACATTTCCCCCAGTATCTACCGTATGTACTGTGGGCAGCTGTCATTTTGATTGGCCCTTTAACCACCGTGCTAAAGTATAAATTCAACATCTCATACGGACTATCATTGACGCTATTCAGCCCTGTCATGGCAATGGCTCTGTTTGTACAGCTCAACCAGACCAACAAGCTGCCAACTTTCCTCAACGGTCTCAAAGGCCTCAGTGGGCTAGGTCTAGCGTCTTATTCCATCTATCTCATCCATCAGCCTCTGATAGGCTTCTGTCGCTCAACATTTTCAAATTACTTTAAACAAGGACTGATGGTCGACCTCTTCTTAATCATTAGCGTTAGCCTGTGTGTGACATTGTTTTATTTCCTCGTAGAAAAACCTAGCCACCGTCTCGCCAAATATATGACCCGTAACTAATCTGTCTTCGGGAGCTTCAGCACAAAACAAGCCCCTTTTCCCGTCTGATTATATACGAGCTGGCCTCCTATCGACTTGGCTAACCTTCTTGATAGTGCCAGCCCTAGACCAACACCAGGGCAGGTTTCTGCTGCTTCATGGGCGGACTTGTGAAACGCTCTGAAAATACGAGCTCGCTCAGATCGCGGGATTCCTGCGCCGTAATCTTGCACTTTTAGCGTCACAAACTGAGCCTGTGATGACACTTTGATCTGAACTACCGCAGGATCACTGCCCGTGGCATACTTCGCGGCATTATCTATCAAATTAAATAGCACATGCTCCACTAGTGCGGAGTCGACCCGTATCATGTAACTCTCGCTAGTATCAAGATCTAATGACAAGCCCGCCGACGCTAAACGCTGCTCGAGTCTATCACGCACTGATCCTAGTAGATCGCTCGTACTCAGCACACCCACCACCGAGCGGGCGCTTCCGCGTTCTATCTGAGAAAAAGACAAAACGTTTTCTACCAAATGCGAGAGCCTGTCCGCCTCACGCGTCAGAACCTGAAGATATTTAGCGCGTTTTTCCTCCTTCACGGCACCACGCTCTAGCATATCAGCATAGAGCCGAAACGTCGTCAGTGGCGTCCGTAACTCATGAGTAACTGCTGAGACAAAAGATGCCCGTCTCTCGCTCAAACGCATCACACCATAAACGAGCGCCGCTGCGGTAATCAACGCCAGCAGCACCGCGATCCAGCCCACGAGCAGTGGTGTATTCAGCGAGGCTTGCACCACGACAGGTGATTCATTTTGCAGTAAGCGAAACGGAAAAGATACCAGTGCCAGAGGGTCGCTCGCCGCATCTACAGCCTTCACTAGCTCGGCCTGCGGTAGTAAATCTCTCACCTCCGTAAGTAGCCGATCGCTCAAAATCTGATGATCTAACCAGACACCCTGTACTCCTTTACTTTTCTCCCCTGAAACGAAAGAGGTGATTTGACGCAACAGGAAGAGTTCATCGCCTATCCAAATCGCTCGCATGGCACCAAGCTCGGTGATAAACGAAACATCGCGATCAAGTTGACCGCTATCAATCTTTCGGACAAGGGGCGACGCTGCATCTGTTACTCCGACAGCATCAATACTCTTCTTTGAGAGGGGGACTGCAGCTTGTGAATCTGAAGATTGCAAACTAGCGGCTTGTGCATTAGCTACGGCTCGGTTGACGGACCTTGCGCGTTTCGTTTTTTCTACGTCATTAAAATTTGTCTGATACTCCAATTTACTCCGAATAGTCTGACGGCTCTCTGACTCGCGTTCAGATAGATTCATTTCTTCCTTCGCAGGCGCACTATCAGAAACGCTTTTCCAAACGGCATCACTTTTCTCTACCGCATTTTTTAAAATAAGCCACTCATCTCCAGACATTGTATTGTCATCTAGCAGCTCACGCAATTTAGTGAGGTCGCTTGAATCTTTCATGTCTGGTGAGAAGAGGTCACCATTTTCTAGCAACTCGAAATGCAGCTTAACAACAGCATCTGCGTTTGCTGAAAACACGTTTGCATCGGCTTGGTATGCTCCTGCTGGCTGGGTGTTTTCAATCGATACCACAGCCGCCCCTGCGGCGTCCATCCGCCAGAGAGCGAGACGAGTACACTCCTCCAGATCAGCGCGAGCCTCGGCTTCTGCTTTTTCCCGATCAGAAGCCAATACTCCACGTGTCATCCAAGTCATCGCTGCAAGAACCATCACAGCGCATAGCGTGAGAACCAGCCAGATCGTCATGGTGCGTGATGTTTTCATAGTATCCAGCGGTAGCCCTTCCCGCGTATGGTGGCTATCAGTGATTGGTCTTTATCGCCCAACTTTGTTCGCAGATGCATGATGTGCATATCGATGGTTCGCGTCTCCGTTCGCTGAGAATCAATTCCCCAAACATGGCGTAAAATTTCCTCTTTGCTCACAACACGCCCTTGAGTATCCATCAAATAACGCAGTAGTTCGGTCTCCCGCTCAGAAAGCGTCTCTTTTCTACCATCGTCGAAATGGAGCTTTCTTTCAGTAAAATCGACGCTTCCCCGTGCTAAGTTTCTGCTGTCAGCTGGTGCTGCACGTTCGCAGGTTCGGCGTAAAACAGCATCCACCCGCGCGAGTAACTCTTTCATGCTGAAGGGTTTGACGACGTAATCATCCGCACCATTCACCAGCCCACGCACACGATCGTTTTCTTCACCTCTCGCAGAGAGAATGATGACAGCCTGCCCAGGACGCTTTTTTTTGAGTGCTTCAAGAATTTCAAAACCCGAGTGCCCAGGCATAACGAGATCGAGAAGTAGCAGTCGATAGTTCGCTTGCAGAGCCATCTCCATACCGATGTGACCATCGGGTGCCTCCAGTGTCTCATAGCCAGAATACTCCAGCACATCAACGATTCCGCAGCGAACTGCGGAATCGTCTTCTACAACAAGAATGGTGTTTTCTGACACGGTCAAACTTATAGGTGATGATCCTTAATTTTTAAAGACATAACCAAGAGATGTCGCTTGGTTACGTGTCGTTTCGATAAGCACTTGATCGAGAGTCTTTGCTCCTCCATCGGCTTGTTTCTTACGCTCTTCAGCCACAAATGCCTCACGCTGCTTATTAAGCTCCACAATCTGCGCCTGAATATTCGCGCGTTCTCTAGCCGCCTTTTCTACATAAGCCGCGCGCTCATTAGGGGCGAGTGTCTTCATTTCTTCAGGTAACTCCTCAACATCTAATTTTTCTAGGTCTATCTTTTTTGCCTTGTTCGCATCGACGAGATCCCACGAGGCGTTAGAATAATTCTTACTAGCTTTAGTCACCATGCGTGAAACGGAAGAACCTGACTCGCTATTCGCAATAGCTGCGTGATCGGCAGCCTCTTGTTTTGCTATAGACGCTCGTCTCTTTCTTCCATAGCCGATGTAGGTTTTGTTTAACTCCATGCCGAGATCACTGATTGCTTTGTCCTGAGGTGCTGAAATATGGCGAATTGCCCTGTCTTGATCAATGATCATAAATTTACCTTCAGCGAGTGCGGCTCCGTCATGCCAAGCACCAGCGATACCTGCATTGCGTGCGCCGCAGTGGATCGTATTAACAATGATGTGTTTCTTCACGGCATCCTTGCACGCTAGACGCGCGTCGACAGGCCCTTGGGTGAAGGGTTCATTGCCCGCGATAAAGATCGCTTTGTAAGTTTGCGCTGAACTATCCCACTTGAGATCGCCAAGTGATCGCTGAATAACAGCACCGCAGTACTCCTCACCACCGCTCGTTGTAAGAGCGAAAAGATCACTGCTGAGTTGATCAAGATCTCGGGTAAAAGGCTGAATCTGGCGGATGTAATTATTGCCCATATGCAAGGTATCTTTACCGTATTCGTAAAGCGCAACTTCCACATAAGGTGTCACTCCATTGCGTTCGGCACCGACGAAGGTGTTCACAACTTTCCAGAGCTGGGTGCGTGCCTGATCAATGAGGCCGTTCATACTTCCCGAAGTATCGAGCAGCAGCGCTATTTGAACCTTCTCCCCATCGGGTGAAGGATCTTCTGCAACGATTCTACGTTGATCTGTTTTTTCAGCAAACAGCGGCGTTTGAGTTGATAAGGCGAATAGTAAACCGAGGCTTAGGGTATGTTTCATTTTCATAACACACCTTTTATAAGGCTATCTCGCAAAAGCGTCTGTAAAGGCAGTGTAAATTATAAATTCGCTATAACCTGCCGTCGAGACTGAAGGAATAATAAGCGCTCAATGAGCCAGACCTTGGTCTGCCAATGATGACGTGGTCCAGTAGGCGCAGGCTCATGAGAGAGGAAGCCTCGGAAAGTTTTTGGGTTAACACCACGTCCTGTCTGCTCGGTGTGGGATCGCCTGAGGGATGATTGTGAACCAGGACATAGGATTTGGCCTGATTGATAATTACGTGGTGAAGGATATCTCTAGGCTCACAGAGGGCAGTGTCTGCATTGCCCTTACTGACTTCTAGGGTGCGTACCGCGCGGAGTTTCGTATCGAGTAAAATAACGAGGACGTGCTCATGACGTTCATGCGCAAGGCGCGGTGCCATAGACTCATAGATCGCTTGGGCATTGTTCATCGGCTTGTTCACCATGATTTCGCCGGCGCATCGGCTACCCAGCTCAAAGGCGGCAAGCAGCTGCGCGGCTTTGGCGGGACCGAGACCATGCTCTTGCGAAAGCTCCTTCACGCTCAGGCCTCCCAGTTGACTAAGGCTGCCGTGTTTCTCAACGAGCTTTCGCCCTATCTCGATAGCGCTGCATCCTTCCACGCCAACGCGAAGAAATATGGCAAGCAGCTCGGCATCACTCAAGGCGGCAGCGCCAAGCCTCGCTAAGCGTTCACGTGGACGTTCTTGTTCTGGCAGGTCGGGGATTTTTGCCATGTGCTCGAAAACAGTTAGTCGGGGATATAGATCATGACCGAGGCGAGGGCGGCGATGCCTTCCTTTCTTCCCACAAAGCCCATCGTTTCATTCGTCGTCGCCTTGATACCTATTTGCTGAGGTGTGATCCCCAGCGCATGAGAAATATTCTTTTTCATCTCTGCTGCATGAGGCAAAACACGTGGAACTTCCGCAATCATTTGAGAATCCACGTTTTGGATCACAGCATTTCTTTCCGCGAGTAGCTCATGGCATTTCTCAAGTATTTTCAGTGATGAAATACCCTCGATGCTATCGTCTGTTGGCGGAAAATAGTATCCAATATCAGGGAGACCCATAGAGCCTAAGAGGGCGTCAGCAATAGCATGGCATAGTACATCGGCATCAGAGTGCCCTGCTAATCCATGTGTGTGTTCGATTTCTACTCCCCCAAGAATGAGGGCACGGTTTTCTGCAAATTGATGGACGTCGTAGCCGATTCCTGTGCGATACATGTAATTAGATTAGTCGTTTAAAGTGATAGTGTTTCACCAATGGCTGGCAAATGGAGTGTGATGCCTTTTGCATCAAAGGAAGCTTTGGCAGCACTGTGGTCAATTTCAATGTAAGGAAAGCTGTCGAAATGTGTTCCTACGACCTTTTCCACCCCTATCCACTCCGCGCATATCGCGGCATCCGCATGCCCCATGGTAAAGTTGTCGCCGATGCAAAGAACGGCCCAATCCAGCTTATGAAACTCGCCAAGTAACTTCATGTCATAAGTTAAAGCTGTATCGCCTGAAATGTAACAATTGACTTCATCGGACTCGATGACGAAACCTCCTGGATTACCGCCGTAGGTACCATCGGGTAACACGGAGGAGTGAATGGCGTTGACGAATTTGACCTTACCAAAGGGAAGCTCAACGCTGCCGCCGTGATTGAGCGGGTGCGCTTTTTCAAGACCTTGTTGAGCGAACCAGCCAACAATTTCATAGTTTGCAATGAGTGTGGCTCCAGTTCGCTTTAAAATAGCCGCAGCGTCTGCCACATGATCTTCGTGACCGTGAGTAATGAGGACGTAATCCGCCTCAATCGCCTCGATATCAATCCCTGATGTTTCTGTCACCAAAGGGTTATAAGTAATAAAGGGATCAAAGAGGACTTTTTTCCCCGCGATAATGATGGAGAAACACGAGTGTCCGTAAAAGGTAAGGTCGGTCATAGCTTAGTTGATGTGTAATTGGAGTTCGGGCAGTCAATAAAAAAGCTGTCGGATAGTCACCGACAGCTTTGATAAAATTTGAATTTGAAGCAACACTGGAATGTGTCTGCTTTGATTTCGAATTACTTCTTAGGACTTGGTACAGGAATTGGAGGCGTCGTAGCACTTGAAGGCGCTGGTGCTGGTGGAGCAGCGACGATTTCCTCAAGCTCAAGTTCGAAAATAAGAGCACTGTTTGGTCCAATCTGAGCACCTGCACCACGTGGTCCGTAAGCAAGTTCTGAAGGAAGGAAGATTTTCCACTTTGAGCCTACAGGCATCATCGTAAGAGCTTCTTTGAAACCAGGGATCACTTGGAGTGTCATGGGGAAGGGCTGACCTTCTGGAGACTTATCGAACTCAGTACCATCAATGAGTGTACCTAGGTAATGCACCATAAACTTAGTGTCATTATCAGGTGCGCCATCGGCAGGAGCTACGTAAGTTTTGTCGGTACCAGCCTTGAGCACTTCGTACTGAAGTCCACTCGCTGTAGTCGTTACACCTTCGCGCTTTCCATTCTCAGCAAGAAATGCAATACCAGCAGCCATGTTTTCCTCTGCTTTGATAGCAGCGCGAGCTTGGACTGCTTCTCCTAAGGATTCCATGGCTACCTGAATTTTTTCTTCAGGATAAGACGGCTTGTCACCTTTGAGGGCAGCTTCAAAACCTTTGGAAACTAGTGCAGAATCAATATCGTCTACAGTTAGGCCAGCTCCTGCAAAGTTGCTAGCTGATTGAAAACCGAGGATATAAGAACTGATTTCTTTAACCTCAGCATCAGTGAGACTTGGTGCGGCTGCTGGTACTGGAGGTACAGGTGGCGCGGGTGGCGCGGGTGGTGCATCTTGCGCACTAACCAAGCTTACGCTTACAAGGCTAGCGAGACCGATTACTCCAATAACTGAAGTGAATGTAGTTTTTTTCATAAGTATGTTGAATCGTAAAAAGATCCGCACCACAATTAAGATTGAATGCCTTCTCTGTCCAGTAGTTTTACTATAATCTGTTATTCCAGCCAATCGCGCCGCCGAGGTTTACCTATGAAAAAATACTACTGGCTAATTATAGATTTGGAGTTTGGTATTTCAGCATCTTCTTACTAGAACTAGGATCATGCCGCGCATTTTACTCGTTGAGGATGAGACCTCTATTGCTGAAACACTTATCTATGCCCTTGAGACAGATCATTTTGAGGTTTGCCATACCACGACGGCTGGTGAGGCAATAGCTCAATTCTCTGAGGGCTTTGACTTCGTTATTCTGGATATTGGACTTCCCGATAAATCAGGCTTCGATCTTTGTCGCGACATACGCCAGTTGTCTGCTGTTCCTGTTTTATTTCTCACCGCAAGAGATGCGGAGATTGATCGTATCCTCGGGCTTGAACTTGGTGGTGATGACTATGTGACGAAGCCATTTAGCCCTCGTGAAGTCGCGGCTCGCGTACGCGCTATCCTGCGCCGCACTTCTAGACCGCAGCTAAAAACTGAGCCTGCCGTAACAGCAGCCCGTGCCATCCTGACACACGATGATGAAGCCATGACTATTTTCTTTAAAGGTCACGCTCTGCAGCTCACCGCCCATGAATATAAACTCCTAGTCGCTTTGATGTCTCAGCCAGGAAGAATCTTCACCCGTGATCAGCTGCTCATGAAGGCGTGGGATGACCCCGGATCTGCCATGGACCGTACCGTGGACGCCCATATTAAGTCGCTACGTGCCAAGATAAGAGAGCACCTAGGCGACGGTGCTGAACTCATTGAAACCCGCAGAGGTCTGGGTTACACGCTAAACCCTGAATACTTCTAACACTCCAACGCTTTATTCTAGTATGAGACTCACGCGCCTTTCCCTACTCTGTCTCGCCTTGGTGATGGGCTTTGGGTTTTATCAATTAACAGCTTATCTACTAGACGATGTCGGAGCTCAGACATTCCAAGCGACGGAGGAGGTGATGGTGGACACTGCCTACGTCATCGCAGCGATGATAGAAAGTGATTTAGAGAATCACCAACTAGATGACGCTTACATGCGAATTCATGAGCAGAAAGTCGCAGCTCAAATATACAGCCACCTCAAAACACGTATTGGTCTCGACATCTACCTTACCGATACGGAAGGCGTTATCCTCTTTGACTCAGGTAATAAACAGCGTGAAGGTCAGGATTTCTCCGACTACAATGATGTCGCACGCACCCTCTCGGGAGCATATGGAGCACGCTCCTCACGTCTTGACGAGGCAGACCCCAACAGCTCTATCCTCTACGTAGCTGCACCCATACGAAACGAAGATCAGATTATAGGTGTTCTCACAGTCTATAAGGCACAATCCGATGTACTAAGCTTTATCCGAGCAAGACGCTCCGACATCCTTATAGCCACCTTAATGATCGGCGGAGGCATCCTGCTGTTTACCATCGCTGTCTTTGTTTGGCTCTTTCAACCAATAGGTAAATTAACTCATTATGCTCAGGCTATCACGCGTGGCAAACGCCTACCGTTGCCAAACCTTGGTAAAGGCAGAGAAGTGAATACCCTCGGGAAAGCTCTTTACGATATGCGCGAAACTCTAGAAGGGCGCCACTACGTGGAAAACTACGTTTCCTCTCTCACCCATGAACTGAAGAGCCCTCTTGCTGCCATCAAAGGCTCCGCTGAACTACTCGCTGAGGAAATGCCAGTGGCGAAACGAGAGCAGTTCGTTCTCAATATTCTCACCGAGACAGCACGCAGTGAAAGCCTTGTACGTGATCTAGTTCAGCTTACAGAGCTGGAGCGAAAACCTCATTTGGAACATCGGCGGATTATCAATCTCACTCAGCTCTGTGGAGAGGTTGCTGATACATTTTCTATCGCAATAAAGGATAAGGATGTCCAATTTCAGCAAGATTTCCAGCTAGACATCCATATCAAAGGGGATGAAATGATACTCAAGCTCGCTCTCCATAATTTACTAGAGAATGCCCTGAGTTTCTCGCCCGCTGGCACGACACTTTGCTTCCGTCTAAGTACAATCAATACCAATGCCGTCATCCAAATTACTGACGAAGGCCCTGGTTTACCAGTCTATGCTGTAGACCGCGTTTTTGAGCATTTCTACTCGTTACCAAGGCAGGATAGCCCGCACAAGGGTACGGGACTCGGTTTACCCTTAGTCAGAGAGGCCGTCATGCTGCATGACGGCCAGGTAAAATTAGAAAACAGAGAACAGGCCGGGTGCCACGCAACGCTTATTCTGCCCCTTCAGTAGTTTAGTAGAATCAGCCTAGTCGGAAGATTTTTCAGCTGGTTTGCTAGCTGGCTTATCTGCCAAATTTTCTGACGTCGCCTTGCTTGGCGAATCTTGATTTTCAGCATCTACTACCTTATCGGATGCCTGCATATTACGGTTCGGCTGATCTTGGCGAGCATGCTTTTTATTTTGCTGCGATCTATTCGGCTCAGACTTCTTTTGATTAATCTTCGCTTCTTCTAGGGTATAAATTTCAGCAATGCGCAGGCTTCGCTTTGCAAGTTCGACCGCGTCTTTATCCGCGATAAGTGCGAGACCTTCTTCACAAACTTCTCCGAGAAAAATTTTCCAAGCACGCTTGGCAATCTGGTTATGATTAAGACTGAGCTGCTTACTTTCTTGCTGCGGCTGATCTTGGCGGTTATTGCGGTTGCGGCCACGGCCACGGCGAGGCTGCTTACGTCCGCTATCACCGTCTTGGTCTTGCTGACTTACCTCCTTTGGAGATCCTCCAGTTTTCACCTCCTCTGATTTATTCATCTCGGGCTTGCTAGACGACTCTTTATTCGGAGTTTCTTTAGCGAGCTCAACATTGTCAGCCTGCCTAGAAGCGACTTTCTTTTTAGCCGATTTTTTGGAGGCGCGAGGAGCTTTTTTAGCGGCCTTAGCTGGCTGACTACCTGTTTCAGCTTTTTCTCCGATAAGCGCTGGCTTATCCTTAGCTTCAGTGTTTTTAGCAGATTTAGAAGCAACGCTTTGCTTAGGTGCTTCTTCTAATTGAGATGGTTCTTTTGGCATTAAATTATAGTTGTGGACAGGAGCTAAGCAGTCGTAACGTCGATGTAAAGATGATTAAAATTGGAAGACTTTCTTCTGCCTCCTAAAAGTTATCCAAATCATCTTGACGTTCTTTTTTGACGCCTTTGGGGCCACCTTTCCCATCGGGCCCTAGAGACCACAAATCAAAGTCGGAGGATGGGTTCATTTGTCCTGGGCTTTGATAGTAAAGGGGGTTCTGCCATGCATCAATGATCGTGTAGCCATCATCTTTAGAAACGTTTCTTTTGTTTCCCTTTGCCTCTGGATTAAAGAGAGAAAAGTAAACGGGCTCATTTTCATCAGTAACTCCATCGGTATCATAATCACCATAGAGCGCTTGGTAGAGGTTCTTGCTCGAAGTCTTTGAGCCATCTCCATCTGGGAACTCGTTGTTATCAAATTTATACGCCTCTAGTGCATTGGTGATACCTTCAACAAGCACCTGCGTCCTGTTTCGGTTCGATTTATCTCGGATCAAATCCAGCCCCGCTATCGTCATCGCTGCAAGTACAGCGATAATAGCGATGACGATGATGATTTCCATAATGGTAAATCCAGATTTTTGTCCCAGGCGTTTTTTGCGTAGATAAGCTTTCATGATAAAGTGTGATGGGTGATGAGATCTGTAAAGTTACGCTATGTAACAGTACAGATCCACCAGAAAATGGTTAGCTATTTTGCTCATCCACACTCGAGATCATCTTAATGAGTGGTAAGAATAACGCGAAGACGATCGTTCCCACGACTAAGGCAAGGAACACAATCATGATAGGCTCGAGAACTGCAGTAAGAGCATTCACTGCATTATCTACCTCGTCATCGTACACGTCAGCTACTTTCAGTAGCATCTCTGGCAACTGACCAGTTTCTTCACCCACATCAACCATGCTTATAACCATTGGCGGGAAAATACTACTTGCTTGCATAGGTGCTACGATGGATTCACCTTCTTTGACCGCCGCGTAAACTGCGTCGATTGCATCGGAAACAATGACGTTGCCCGAGGTATCACGTGTAATGGTCAGAGCCTGTAGAATGGGTACCCCCGAGGTTACAAGTGTTCCCAGTGTTCTTGCAAAACGTGAAATTGAGCTTTTCGAGAGCAAGTCACCGAAGACTGGCAATTTCAGTTTAAAGCCATCAAATGTTTTTCTTCCTCCCTTCGTATTACTCCATGCCTTGAAGCCCATGAAAATACCGAAGGCGATAAGGAAAATCCATGCAATGTTTGGCAGAATGAAGCTGCTAGTAATCATGAATTCGGACGCCCCAAAGACGACTCGTGAAATCAAGGGGAGCTCACTACCTTGATCCGCAAACATCTCTTTAAATTTCGGAACAATGAAAATCATCAAGAACACGAGAATCGCAACAGCAATGAATAGAACAATCACTGGATAAACCATCGCTGAAACAATTTTATTTTTCAGCTTATCGGCTTTCTCCATGTACTCCGCAAGACGCTGGAGAACGATCTCAAGCACACCACCAAGCTCACCCGCCTTCACCATGTTAATGAAGAGCTTGTTGAATATCTTAGGGTGTTGGGAGAGACTTTCAGAAAAGGTAGCACCTGTTTGCACAGAATCAGAGAGTGAGCTGAGAGTTTCCTTAAGTACGGGATTAGGCTCTTGTTTTTCTAACACTGTGAGACCTCTAAGTAAGGGTAATCCTGCATCAATGAGTGTTGCAAGCTGACGTGTGAAAATCATCAGCACTTTGGGCTTTATTTTCTTACCCTGTGTCGACTTCGTTTTCTTGCTCTTGGACTTGGATGCGCCGGATGCAGATTTAGCCGCCGCCTTGCTTTCACCACTACCAGCTTCTGCTACTTGGGTAGGATAAAGGCCTTGGGCACGAAGTTGCTGAATGGCATCTGCCTGAGTGGCGGCCTGCAGCACTCCATTTTTTTCTTCACCCCTTGCATCGAGGGCAGAGTATTTAAAGTTAGTCATAAGCTTTTACGGAATAGATATTAGTAGTGAATCCTGAATGGTAGAATGATGATTGAAAATACAAAAAGTAATGTTTCTCGAAAATTTGAAATGAATAGGTAGTGCCGAAATATTAAGTATACTTAAGAACTTCCTCAATGGTTGTAACACCGTCGTAGATATTTCTGAGTCCGTCCTCACGAAGAGTTTGCATACCCAGCTCTATCGCTTTCTGCTTAATAACCACACTTGGCGCACGCGCTGTAATCAAGTCGCGGATAGGATCGCTAATATTGAGCAACTCGAATAAGCCACGGCGTCCCTTATATCCTGTCTGATCGCAAACATCGCAACCTCGACCTGTATAAAACTCCTTGTCACCTAGTTCATGGGAAGAGACCCCTAACTGACTTAAAATAGCATCGTTAGGATCATAAGCAGATTTACAGTTCTTACAGATGGTTCTCAGAAGACGCTGGGCAAGCACGCCCTCCAGAGAGGCCGCTACGAGGAACGGCTCGGTTCCCATATCGATAAGTCGCGTTACCGCTCCAGGTGCATCATTGGTGTGCAAAGTGGAAAGCACTAAGTGACCGGTGAGTGAAGCTTGAATGGCAATCTGTGCCGTATCCACGTCACGAATCTCACCAACCAGAATACGGTCGGGGTCTTGACGAAGAAAAGCTCGCAGAATTCGTGAGAACGTAAGCCCGATACCCTCATTAACTGGCACCTGAATAATTCCGTCCACGTCATATTCCACAGGATCTTCTGCAGTCAAAAGCTTAGAGTCGATCGTATTAATCTCTCTCAACGCTGCATAAAGAGTCGTCGTTTTACCAGCACCTGTAGGTCCTGTGCAGATAAAAATACCATTAGGCTTGCGTACAGTTTCATTAATGTAGGCAAACACATCGGAAGGCATTCCTAACATTTCCAAGTTCAAGTTGATGTTACTACGGTCAAGAACACGAAGTACGATACTTTCGCCGTGCTGTGTAGGCAGCGTCGATACACGCATGTCGACTTGTTTTTCACCAATATGCTTCACGATTCGTCCATCCTGTGGCACGCGCTTCTCCGCGATATTCATGTTAGACATGACTTTGATACGCGACAAAATAGGTAACGCGAGATGCGATGGCGGCGGTGCCATTTCATACAGAGCACCATCAACACGATAGCGAATCTTGAAATCTTTTTCGAAAGGCTCAAAGTGAATATCCGAAGCTCCCTCATTAATCGCTTGATAGAGCACGAGATCAACATAACGAATGATGGGTGCCGAGTTTGCCTCCGATTCTAAGTCCGCTTGACCGTCCAGATTTGCAAAACCATTTTCCAACTGACTGAGAATGTCAGACATTGCTGTTTCATTACCACCGTAGCAATCGTTGATTTTCTTCTCAACAAGATAGTCAGGAGCAATGGCGACGGTGATTTCACGATCCACCGCAAAGCGCAGATCCTCTGCTACTTGTGGGTTTAGCGGGTCGACTAGACAAACGGTGAGTCCATGATCATCAAACTGAATAGGTAACGCTCCATGTAGACGAGCCACACCCGCTGGGATAAGGTCGAGAAGCCCTTTGGGCGGATCAAAGTTTGAAATATCAACGACGCCAACACCGAGCTCATTCGCAATGATCGGCCAAACATCATCTCTATTTTGAATGACTTCAAAGTCAGCTAAGATTTCAGCGATTTCTTTCCCGCTGTTTTCGACTTCTTGAGTAATGTCATCAGCGAGGTACTGATCTATCAGACCGCGGTTAACAAAAATGTCGAGGAGTTGTGAATTGTCCATATAAAATTAAGGTGCTTTTACTTGATCGAGAGTTGATCTTTTCTGCGTAGCGAGTGGTTAAGGAAAATAAAGTGGTTAAGGAAAAATTAATCGTTATCTGCCATGGTGACGCGGAGGACTTCTTCTGCAGAAGTCAAGCCAGCAAGCACCTTGCGAATACCATCTTCACGGAGTGTCCGCATGCCAAACTCACGCGCACGGCGACGTAACTGAGGTGAGGTAAGATCTTCATTGATGAGGTGACGCACTTCATCATCTACGATAAATATTTCGAAAATCCCCATCCGCCCTTTGTAACCTCCACCACGGCAAGTATCACAGCCTACAGGCCCCATGATCTGACTTTGCGACGCCTGACTTGCATCGACATTGAGCGAACGCATTTGCAAGTCTGTCAGCGTGGCAGGAGCTTTACACTTCGAACATAATTTCCTAACAAGCCGCTGAGCGATAATGGCTCTCACTGATGAAGCAATAAGGAACCTTTTCACCCCAATGTCAGCAAGACGTGCCACCGCACCTGGTGCATCATTCGTGTGGAGAGTGGAGAAAACTAAGTGACCTGTGAGAGCTGCTTGAATAGCAATTCCAGCAGTTTCTGCATCACGAATCTCACCAAGCATAATCACGTTGGGCGCCTGTCGCATCATAGCGCGCAGAGCAGCCGCAAAGGTCATGCCGATGTCAGTTTTCACCATCACTTGGTTAATTCCTGGCAACTCATATTCCACAGGGTCTTCCACCGTGATGATCTTTCTATCAGGTGTATTAATGGTATTCAAACACCCGTAGAGCGAGGTCGTTTTACCAGATCCTGTAGGTCCAGTCACGAGGATGATACCATCTGGAAGGCGGATCAGGCGATTGATCACCTCCTGATCATCTGATAGGAAGCCTAACTCTGGCAAACCTAACATCAATGCTGTTTTATCAAGAATACGCATAACAACACTCTCACCGTGGTTGCTAGGAACTGAAGAAACACGAAGGTCTACCTCCTTACCTCCCACACGGATCTGAATGCGACCATCTTGAGGCAGTCGTTTTTCCGCAATACTCATACTCCCGCTCATCACCTTGATACGTGTGATGATGGCTGGATGCAGCTTTTTCGGGTGATTATCAACCTCGATGAGTTTACCATCAATACGGAAACGGATACGTAGCGTTGTTTCCATTGGCTCGATATGAATATCACTCACCTTCATTTTAAACGCCTCTAAAAGCATGGTAGAAACCATTTTGATGATGGGTGCGTCATCCGATGATGCCACCTCACTGCCCTCACCAGTAACAACGGTAAATGACTCATCCTCAGCAAGGGTTTCCCCACCACCATAATAACGGCTAATAATAAGAGCTATCGCTGATGGCGTGGCACAGATTGGATGCACTTCACGCCCTACGAGACGCGGTAAAGTATCCAGAATTTCAAAATTTAATGGATCGGCAATCGCCACCGTAAGGTAGTGCCCATCATCTGCCACTGGAACTGCGTGGTAGCGCTTCGCCACATCTGCAGGCACGGAAGCAAAAATCTCTGGAGCAATGGCGACATTACTCAGATCATAATAATCCATACTAGCATTC
The DNA here is from genome assembly GCA_051252195.1 of Akkermansiaceae bacterium. Lineage (GTDB taxonomy): Bacteria > Verrucomicrobiota > Verrucomicrobiia > Verrucomicrobiales > Akkermansiaceae > Oceaniferula. The sequence goes on from JBPOGD010000001.1 coordinate 55,992, forward strand.
TGTGCACATACTTGTGCTACCTGCTCTTCGGTTATGCGTCCCAGCTCAACAAGCTTGCTGATGAGGCTATCACGGCTCGTTACCTGGCTGCGGATTGGTTCGACTTCTTCAGCTGAAATAATTCCAGCTTCGATAATGAGTTCGAGTAAGTAATCTTCGTTAGAATACACAATAAAAATGTTTGATGAATGTGACGTTTAAATAACCTCGATCATGCCTATGACCAAAACTACAAAGGCTACACTGATCAAGTCACTGAGTCACGTCAAGTCGCCATGTTTTTTTTTTCTAAATAGAAATCATGTCATTTCTTGAATCGCTTTTTTATCCCCTCCCTCGATCATACGCCAAACCAGAACGGCGGCTGAAAATATCTATTCTTTCATAGAAAAGATCTTCTCGCTGCCACGTCCCTTGAGGTCATCCATAGATAAAACTAAGGTCGTTTCGCTATCATGAGAACGTGCCCACCGAAGCATAGAAAGCGTCACACACTGTCAGGATCTATCCACAACACCTCGCACATACTGGGTTCATACTTCAGAAATAGCTTGGTGTTTTAAATTAAGTTTAAGTAAATCTTCATTTTTTTAAACTTTTCGTTTCGCATTCCCGTCTAGCGGGCATATCATTTCTTTTGAGATGCAATGCGATTACTGTCAGAACAAAGCGACTGTTTATTTTACTCAAATAATCGACGGCAAAAGTAAAAAATCTTCGCTCTGTGGAAAATGTGCTGCTGCGCAGGGCGTCACCGACCCAGAGGCGTTTTTACTTGAAAATGTTTCAACATCTAGCTCTAACAGCCAAAAACCTGTGCAAAACGTCCCTTCCATCGATCAACTCATGCAGAAGCATGGTCAGTGCCCTCTCTGTAACTTTGCCTTTGATGACCTGAAAAAAACGGGTCGTCTGGGATGCAGCGAGTGTTACCAATTTTTCCGCCGTGAGATTCAGCAGAACCTTCACAGTATGCATAAGGACGTCAAACATACTGGCCGCATTCCAGAAGGCATGCTTGAAAACATTCAGCTGAAAAAGCAACGTGAAGAACTTCAGCGTGATCTAGACAAGGCTATCAGTAGCGAGGATTACGAAAAGGCAGCGGTTTTACGCGATCAACTCAACCAACTTTCCAAAACTGAATCACCGACTGAGAAGTCTTCCCTGAAATAAGCCCCTCTCTCTTTTACGATTATGATGCGATTTTCCACACTCCTTAAACATCCTGCTGGATGGATGACTGGCTCTGATTCTGACAGTGCTGTGGTCTTAACGAGCCGAATACGGCTTGCTAGAAACTTGGCGAATGCTTCCTTTCCAGGATGGGCGCGTAAGGAGGAGCGTATTGCGCTACTTCACACTATTAAAAAGAAGGTCGAAAGCCTCTCTGAGATGAAAGACGCCTTCTCTCACGAACTGTGCGATCTTACATCAGTACAAAAGCAAGTTCTCGTTGAGCGCCATCTCATTAGCCGCGAGCAGGCCGCGCGTGGTGCCGGTAGTGCCGCTATCGTCAACAGAAACCAGACTCTGAGCATTATGATCAATGAAGAAGATCACCTTCGCCTCCAATCCATTCGCTCAGGCCTTCATCTTCGTGAGGCCTATGATCTCATGCTGAAAGTTGACAGTAGATTGGAAAAGGAGCTTCCTTTTGCCTTCGATCCAGACCTTGGTTACTTAACCGCGTGCCCAACCAACCTAGGAACAGGTCTGCGAGCATCAGCAATGCTGCACTTACCGGGACTCGTTCTCAGTGAGGATATTTCGAAAGTTGTCAATGGTATCGGCAAGCTTGGTTTAGCTGTCCGCGGGATCTTTGGTGAAGGCACCGAGTCGCTAGGACATCTTTTTCAAATTTCGAATCAATCGACACTCGGCGAATCAGAGAAAGATATCATCGAACGCTTAGACCGCGTCATTCGCAGAATCCATAAACAAGAGCGAAATGCACGGCAAAAGCTTCTCGAAAATGACCCCGAGATGCTGGCTGACAAAATTTCACGCTCTTACGGACTGCTTAAATATGCCTGCGTGATTGATTCTAAGGAAGCGTTGGCACACTTATCGCTGATACGCTTAGGTAGTGACATGGGCTTTTTCCCAAGAGAAACCATTCAACTCTGTGATGCTTTGCTCATGGAAATCGAGCCAGCTCACCTTCAGCATTTCACCAACTGCAAGCTCTCAGCGAGAGAGCGAGACACCATTCGCGCGGAAATCATCCGTGGCAGGTTGCAAAGTCTACAAACACCTGATACTAGTTTTATAAAGAATTATCCAAATATAGATAATACACCCCCATCTGATTAATTTACGACCATGAATAATTTCACTCCAAGAGCACAACAGGTTCTCGCACTTGCAAGAAAGGAGGCTGATCGCTTCAACCATAATTACGTAGGCACCGAACACATCTTACTAGGTCTGATCAAACTCGGCCAAGGCGTCGCTGTCAGCGTTCTGCAAAACATGGGCTTAGACCTCGATACCGTTCGTAAGGAAGTCGAAAAACAAGTCGGTGCAGGCCCAGAAAGCAGTGTTTCAGGAAACATCCCCTACACACCGCGAGTAAAGAAAGTGCTCTCCCTAGCGAATAAAGAAGCCGAGCAGCTTGACCATTCTTACGTCGGTACAGAACACCTCCTCCTCGGCCTCCTCCGTGAAGGCGAGGGAGTCGCAGCCCGTGTTCTCTCCAGCCTTAATGTCGATATCAACCAAACTCGTCAGGAAATCCTCGCCGAGATCGATCCGAATTTTAATCCAGAAGACATGGGTGAAGACTTTGAAGAGTTCGAAGACGACGACGATGAGGACAACGATAGCAAATCAAAGACTCCCGCGCTCAAAGCATTTGGCCGAGACCTTACCAAGGTAGCAGAGCAAGGAAAACTCGATCCCGTTATTGGCCGCGCCGAGGAAATCGCTCGTGTCATTCAGATTCTTTGCCGCCGCACGAAGAATAATCCTGTTCTTATTGGGGAAGCAGGTGTTGGTAAAACAGCGATCATTGAAGGGCTTGCTCAAGAAATCATCAGCGGCAATGTCCCTGAACTTCTCAGAGGCAGACGTGTTGTAACGCTCGATCTAGCGCTCATGGTCGCAGGAACCAAATACCGTGGCCAGTTTGAAGAACGCATTAAGGCCGTGATGGATGAAATTCGAAAATCAGGAAATATCATTCTCTTTATCGATGAGCTCCACACCATCGTAGGAGCAGGTTCAGCAGAGGGTGCAATGGATGCGTCAAATATTATCAAGCCTGCGCTTTCTCGATCAGAACTTCAGTGCGTAGGAGCTACCACGATGAACGAGTACCGCAAATTTATTGAAAAGGACTCCGCTCTTGAACGACGTTTTCAGAAAGTCAAAGTCGAAGAACCCTCAGAAGAGGACGCCATCGCCATTCTTGAGGGACTTCAATTTAAGTACGAAGAGCACCACAAGGCAAAATATACGCCAAAAGCGATTGAATCAGCCGTAAAGCTCTCTTCCCGCTATTTAGCCGATCGATACCTACCAGATAAGGCAATCGACGTACTCGATGAGGCTGGGTCACTTGCCCGCATCGGCCAAATGACGCGCCCACCGAAGCTCCGTGATCTTGAAGCAGAAATCGTAAAAATTCAGGAGAAAAAGGTCGCAGCAATCAATGATCAAAATTTTGAAGAAGCCGCCGCCATGCGCGATGCTGAGAAAAGCTCGAAAAAAGAGCTCGAAGAGATCGTAGGCACATGGAAAACAAAAAGTGAGGAAACCATCGTCGAAGTCGATGATGAGGACATCATGGGAGTCATCTCAAAGTGGACCGGAGTTCCTCTCCAAAGAATGGAGCAGAAAGAGGCAGACAAACTTCTTAAGATGGAGGAAGAGCTGAAAACAGCTGTCATCGGTCAGGACGAGGCCGTTATCGCGATCTCGAAAGCTCTGCGTCGCTCACGCGCTGACCTCAAAGATCCACGCCGCCCAATCGGCTCCTTCCTCTTCCTCGGACCCACAGGTGTAGGAAAAACTTACCTTGCTCGCAACCTCGCTGAATTCATGTTCGGCGATCAGGAAGCTCTCATTCAGATCGACATGTCAGAATACATGGAGAAATTCTCCACCTCACGTCTAATCGGTTCGCCTCCAGGATATGTCGGTTATGATGAAGGTGGTCAGCTCTCTGAAGCGGTACGCCGGCGTCCATATTCGGTTGTTCTTTTCGATGAAATCGAGAAGGCTCACCCCGATGTCATGAACCTTTTGCTCCAGATCCTCGAAGAAGGAACTGTAACCGATAGTTTTGGCAGAAAAATTGATTTTAGAAACACCATCATCATCCTTACCTCCAATGTAGGCGCTTCCACAATTAAACGTCAAACTTCTCTCGGCTTTGGTGCCATGAGTGCTGATGAGTCCGACTTTGAAGGGATGAAAACGAAGATTCTGGAAGAGGCAAAAAGAGCCTTCAAACCTGAATTCCTCAATCGTCTCGATGAAGCTGTAGTCTTCCATATGCTTGAAAAGAAGGCACTTAATGTCATCGTAGACCTTGAGTGCACCAAACTCTTCAAACGCCTTGAAGATCGCGGTATTAAACTCAAACTAGCCGCTGACGCTCGTGAGCTACTCATGGAGAAAGGTTACGACCCCAACTACGGAGCTCGCCCAATGCGCCGTGCTGTAGAACGCTACCTTGAAGATCCACTCGCGGAAGCACTTCTCCGTGCAGACATCAAAGAAGGCGATACCGTCAAAGTCACACGTATCAAAAATAAAGAAGAACTTGCTTTCAAGCCTGTTACCCCACGTGGTAAAGGCAAAGCTAATGCGTAGTGCCGATTTAGAACCTTATAATAAAAGCCCCAATGGAGTATCTCTATTGGGGCTTTTGTATGTCTTGTCCTTGCTCGTATTTTCATCAAAAACTTGGAGTTTCAGAACCAAAAAATGCAGAGCCTGTTAGATTTGAAAAAAGGCACTATTTCTTCGCAAATAAAATCATGTCATACTGTCATTTTTTTCTTCTAATCTTGTTCATATCAGAGTGTTGTCCAGTCCTAACACCCCCCCCTATCAGAAAATGGTAACAAGTTAATTTACAAAATTAACACAGAGCCAAATTACCATTTTAGGATTGATCAAAGATGAAAATTATAATCCCCGTTTTAATCTCTCTCAGTAGCTTTTCAAATGCGGCTATAACAGCTACATTTGATATTAATACACAAGCAAGCCCATCGGACCCTGCAATACTCAATTCAATCACAATAGATCAGATTGTCTATAGCACTTTTATTGCTCCCACATCATACGAAAATATTTCTTTTGGTGGAACAGTTAGTGTTAGTGAAAACGCAAGTACAGCTTATACATATTCGAATACTGACTTAAATTGGGACAGTGAGGTTACAGCTGCATTCCAAAGTAATAACCTCAATTATTATCAACAGGTCGATGAAGGGAACAGCAATTCTGTTTACCGTCTTAATTTTGATAATTTTACATTTACTGACGATGTTTACATCTTGGCTACAGAGAGAAATGGTAACAATACATTTCAAATTGAAGCATTTGACGAATTTGCTCAATCATTAGGAATAATCAATGTTGATACGAACGACTACCAGAGCACTGGTGCCTTTTCCCTTTCTACTGATGGTACAAAAACAGAAAGTATTGAGGCTGTCGTTTATAATATAAGAGAGTTGGTTGGAGCTAATGCCGATTCTCTAGCGTATCTAGAAATTACAAATACCGACATAAATAATGATGGCGCTGACGGGAAACTCTTCTTCGTTGAATCATCATCAGTTGTTCCAGAACCATCAAGCGCTATACTTTTAGGCCTTGGGGCAATGACGTTCAGCTTGCGACGCTTTACGCGAAGAACCCGCTCTTAAAAGAATAAGAGAAACCTACTGAATCATCACCTTCAAGGTCGTGATGATTCAGTAGCTCAATTTATAATCAATCACTGATTTGCACTATTAGTGAGTGCATTTCCGGCGCTTTGGATATCACGTCCAAGTCCTGCCATCGTGCTACAAGAAGTCAGGGCTAGTGTGCTGAGTGCAAGAAGAGCAAGAGTAATTCTGAATAGTTTTTTCATAATATTGATAACAAAAACTAGAGTTGATGATATGGATCTGCAAACTATTTTTTCGTGATACGCTGGACAGACTCACCTTCTGCATACAGAAATAGGTATGATCAAATTTCTTCATACCCGCATTCGTGTTTCCAGTCCCGATACAAGTATTGCTTTCTATAAAAAGCTCGGCTTTGAACTTGGTGAGCAGAAGACATCCCCCCAAGGGAACCAGCTTGCTTTTCTTCATCTCCCTGGGAACGATCACTTTTTAGAACTGACTTACTCTCCTGACTTCAAGGTCGAATTCCCTGAAGATCTCATGCATACCGCTGTGGGTGTTTCAGATATTATCGTTTACTGCGATAAGCTGGAAAATGATGGTATCGAAATCTGGCCATCCAAATGGCGTGAAAAGTTTTCAAATGGCGAAAAGAAAATGGCGTTTGTAACCGACCCCGATGGTTATGAGGTAGAAATTCTCGAAAGATAGATGCCTTCCTCTACTTCATCTACCATTCAGCGATTTCCTCTGTACTGCTGCTGACCTCTTGCCAAACGGTAAACTCCTCTCCATGCTATCTTTATGCCTCGATTCTATTTTAAATGAATATTTTCAGACACATTGCGTCCAACGTGCTCAGGGCGGCTGTGCCTTCAGATTCTGCACCTAGCGGTAAACCCGCAGCAGGAGGTGAAAGTGCGAACGTCTCTGACAACGAGCTAAGTGCTCGTGAGGATGCAGGCTGGGTGATCAAAGCACAGTCTGGAGACACGCGGGCATTTGATCTCCTAGTCAGTAAACACCGTGGAAAAATTTATGCTATGATACTTAATATGGTCAAAAACGATGCTGATGCCTGGGATTTATCCCAAGAGGCATTTATCAAAGCGTGGAAAGCCTTGCCCAAGTTCGAGGCTCGCGCCCGCTTCAGCACATGGCTTTTTCGTATCAGCCACAATGTCGTCTACGATTGGATGCGCAAACGCCGTATTGAAACCGAAGGCGAACTCAATGATGAGCTATTTGACGCCGACAGAATCGACAGCTCAGCGGCTACCTCACCAAGGCCAGCTCAGCGCCCGGATGAGATTATGCAGCAAAATGAAATGCAGCTAGAGATTAAATCCGCCTTAGCCAAACTCTCGACGGAACACCGTGAAGTCATCCTGCTCCGTGAAGTTCAAGGAATGGATTACAAAGAAATAGCCGAAATCACAGAAAGTAGTATGGGCACTGTTATGAGCCGCATCTATTATGCCCGAAAAAAACTTCAAACTTATTTAAGTCCTAACAAGACTGTATCATAACATTTAACCACGACATCCCACCGCTATGAATAAAGACAATATCACTTCACCCAATGAAGCAACACTCACCCTCTGGATGGATGGCGAGCTTAAAGGTGACGAGCTGAAATACGTCGAACTCTGGGTACAAGAACACCCAGAAATTCTTGCTGAGCGCGACGCCGTTCAAGCCATGAACCAGCAGATCAGCACACATTTACCCAACAGCATTGAGCCACCATATCCTGAGTTCTTCAACCAACAGGTTCTACGCCAAATTAACCAAGATAACCTCGATTCTCAAACCACTGAAACCAAACAAAAAGCATCATTCTGGCAATGGTTTGCTGCCCCGATGGCCGCAGCTGGCATGGCAGCTTGTTTCTTCTTAGGCACTCAAATCAAGAGTTCCCCTGAATACAATCAATCTGGTAAAGTTGCTCAATACAGCTCTGTCTACACACCTGATGGCAGTGTCCACGCCGATATGTTTAATTCTGACGAAGAAGGCATCACCGTGATCGTTTTGGAGGGTTTACAAGATATTCCAGATGAACTCAATATCGTAGGAAATTCCCATCGACCGAAGGATAACTCATCCAGCATGATGGCAGTTCATTTCCCTGCATCATTGTAAAACCACGACCCACTTCAGCATGCTTCAAAACCTTCACTGCTATTTTCTGCTAATCGTCATGCTGTCCTCTGGACTGCTCAAAGCCGATAATACGGACACGGGCAAAGAGCCTGTTGGGAAGCTAAAGGCAACGCTCTACATCGGAACAGATGGCGACATCACTAGCTTTGGCACGAACCTCAAAAATGTCGATGCTCAGACACTAGAAAGTTTTCGTCGTATTGGAAAAATGCAGTTCAAACAATACTGCACCCTAGGTAGTGATACACAACCTATTTTCCGCTCTTATGAAAACTGGTTGTCACCTCTAAAGCCATCTGAAGAAATCCTTCTAAGCTTTGAATCCCGTGGTGAAACACTCACTACCAAAGGACTCAAAGGCTTAAGGCTCGACCTCGAATTATGGCAGCAGAAGCGTAAAGTCATGAAGAGTGATCCCATATTACAGCTGGGCAAGCCTCTTCTTATCCTAGGACCTAAATGGCGTGAAGGCACGCTCATCATCGCAGTAGAATTAGTCTCACACACTCCCAAAAAATAATGTCCAAGATCTTCACCCTACTTTTTCTCTGTCTCTCCGCCAACTTAGTGTTAGCAGCTGGTGGCTTAACGTTTACTCAAAATAAAATGAGTGTCTCAGTAGCTGCAGATGCAACCGATGTAACCGTGCCTTTCACTTTTGAAAATAAAACTGCACAGTCTATCACCATCGCCCGCTACGACACAGCTTGTGCCTGTCTTAAGACAAAGGTCGCAAATGACAAGATGACCTATGAGCCTGGTGAAAAGGGTGAGATTCAATTGTTTTTCGATTTGGGAAGAATCTCGGGGAAAATGACTAAATCACTAATGCTATGGACGACAGATGACTCCGCCGCATCGCCCTCCTCCATCTTGCAGGTCGAAATTTTAATCCCAGTATTAATCGAAATTTCTCCAGTAACTACCATTTGGCAAAACGGCTCTGACCTAAGCACTAAAAAAGTGACCCTCAATGTACGTGGTACCGAGCCGATACATATTAAGAAACATTTGATTACCAACAGTAACTTTAGCTACGAGTTTGTAAGCATTCGTGAGGGTTGGGAATACGAGATTCATGTTACTCCTAAAAGTACCGACAAGCCTGTTATGGGAATTATCAAATTAAAAACAGACTCTAAAATATCGAGGTACCAAAACATGATGACCTACATGGTCATTAAAAAAGCTTCACAGTAAGTTCGCGGCAAGACTGTAAAGTTACTCAGGGATTTCCAGTTCAGGAAATTCGCCTTCGACGGATAAATTTTCCACTCTAATCGATTCAGGAGATAACTTATCTTCTGCAATAATAGTTTCGATTTCCTCGCCATCTTCTACCATTTCTTCTTTAAATTCCGAATTTTCATCAGATAGATGCTCAAAGGGCGTTGCGGGAAGCACAATCTTCACTGGTTCTTCCAATTGAGCAGGAGCTAGCGGCTCGTCCACCAAGCTCTTTTCTTGGGGTACTATCGTGTTAGGAGTCACTTGTTCTGCCTGCTTCTCACGAATTATTTCCGTGATAAAAAAAGCGCATAGACTCGCTGTGATCGTGATCACCATCACCCATGCCACCTTCGTTCTTTTGTTGTTCTGAGACAGTAACGCGCCCTGCTTAACAATTGCTGCTAGCTCTTCCAGTTCATGAACTTGTTTAATGAGCTTCTTACCCTCTAATTGCCTATCTTGCGCTGATATAACATGATCACAACTTGGACAAGGAGCCGAAATCTTTTCATAAGATTCATCTACCTCGAGAAGAATCCCACATTCGGGGCAATTAAATTTGATCATGACCTCTAACGATCACGTTGTTACATGAAATGATTAGCCCATGTCAATCATCTAACTAGGTCCAAACACCTAGATCATACAACTGTTTGCTAGCTTGCTCTGCCCATCCTCGATTTGCTAGAGGTGACGCTGGAGAAGGGTGGAGGATTTTGCCTATCTTAAACACATCATTAGGGAAATAAGCCTTTGCTGTTTCAGTCAGCTTTTTTTCAGCATATGCCCCAACCCCAATAAGCCACTCAGGCTGAGCCGACGCTATTACAGCAGCTAGATGTTGATTACACGCCTCATTAACAACGCGCATTTCAGATTGAGGCAATTTATCAGGCGTGATATTTTTTCCTGTGTTACCCATCCACACCAGCGGACAGTAATTAACAACCATGTGCTCAGCGAAAAAATCAACCGCCTTAGGGTACTTCTCTGAGAAAAGGCCCCAGAGACGCTGACCACTCACTTCTGTTCGCTTGCAGTCGAAGCCCTCTATAGGCCTCTTTGGGTGTTCGGCATCGGGTTTTTGAATGTCCCCAGAAATACCCATCCAGTCACGCACTACACTTATTTCACCAAAAGGAATTCCTGTTTGCGCCATTCCCCAAGGGCCAGGATTCATTCCTAACATTAGTACCCGCTTTCTCCCCTGACAATAGCGTGTCAGGTATTGCTCATGTGCGTCCCAAGTGTATTGAGTCGATAAGTAAACATGGGATACAGGTTCGCTGAAACACAAAGGTTCTAGTAAACGTATAAGTTCAAGCGCAGCCTCTGGTAGTGCATGATCATTCACCTTCATTGCCATAAATTAATCACACCTTAAATCTTACGAAGTTCAAACTTCAATCTTAGCTTAATTTCCGTACACTGAATTTTCATCAACTCTCATGACTGCTCATTCAGTATTTATTTTCACTTATCTTTTTTACTTTGTTGCTGTGGTAGTGGCAGTCGTTCTTTGCAAAAAATATAAGGCTCAAGCATCCTCAATTAATTTAGCACGTGGTCAGTTTTCACATGCTGTTTTTTCAAAATTAGACTTAATTGGTATTCTGATACTTGTTTCTTTCTATGCTTTACCTCTGTTCTCCCCACCAAACACTGAGATAATAGAGCTCACACCAGAAATACTAGCTGTTGCAATGATGACGCAAATTTTCCCTTGTGCCATTGCTTTTTTCTTTCTCTTTATGCGTGGCATTCACCTGTCACAATTTTTTAAATTTGAAACAAATAAGGCCTACCTCTTCTTTCTTTTAACGCCACTGGGTGTAGTTTTGACGTTTGTCTTTTCCTGGAGCCTCCAGCTATACGGCTATGAACAATGGATATTAGAGGTCTTTGGAGAAGACGCCGTAGAGCAGCAAATTGTGAAAAGTTATCAAAACACTAATGACCTGATAATTCGCATCATGATTGCTGTGATGGTCGTCATTATAGCTCCTATTGTTGAAGAAGTGGTGTTTCGCGGATATATCTATCCTGTCACTCATCGATTCACAGGACGATTCTTTGCCGCTATCATGACTTCGGTACTATTTGGCATCGTTCATTTTAACATCGCAGCCTTGTTACCACTCGTATTTCTCGCGTTGATTCTCACCATCGCTTATGAGTTTACGAAGTCCATCTGGACACCCATCTGTATTCACGCATTGTTCAACGCCTCTACCGTATTTTTCATGGAATACCAGAGATTCATTGCCAACTAAAAATATGTCTATCTCCGTCCAATCACGCAGTTTCTTACTGCTTCTCACAATCGCCTGCCCTTCCATCTTTGTCAGCTGCGAAAAAGAAGCTGCTACTAATACAACTGCTACTGATACAAGTGGTTTAGAGGTTGAGGGTGCTGCTATTCCTGAAAGTAGCTTAGATTCATTCGCGCAACTTAAAAAGCTCCCTGGCCAAAATGCGATTTCCGCAAAGTGCCAAGAATGCCACAGCGATATTCACCACCATTGGCAGGGCTCGCACCACGGTCAAGCCAACCGCCTCATGGACTCCAAGCAGGATACTAAAGCCTTTGCTGGACAGCAATTCCACTCTGGTGCTCAAGATTGGTCATTTCACAAAAACAATGATTCCTACTCTATTAAGGCAAATGACAAGGAGCACCACGTTGGCATGGCCATTGGTATCGATCCAATCGTCCAGTATCTTGTCGCAGCCAGCGATGGTAAATGGCAGACACCTAATGCCTCTTGGGATCCTGCTAAAAAGGAGTGGTTTGATGTCTTTGGTGGCGAGAAAAGGACCGAAGCCGACTGGGGCCATTTCTCTGGACAAGGCATGAACTGGAATTCCCAGTGCGCATGGTGTCACATGACAGATTACGAAAAGAGCTACGACGTCGAGAGTAATACCTACCAGTCACACTGGAAGGAAATGGGCATCGGCTGCACACAATGCCACGGTCAGCTTACCGAAACAGCTCACGCTGAAACAGGCTGCCTCATCGATATCGAAAAACAAGAAACACTCAAGCAAGACCATTCAGCCCATACCTTTGACAACTGCGCCACTTGTCATAGCCGCCGTGCCGCCTTTGATGATCATTTTAAAGTAGGCGACATTTTTGGCGATCACTACAGCCTTCAACTCCCCACACAAGAGCGACTCTACTACCCAGATGGCCAGATTCGCGATGAAGTCTACGTATGGGCTTCTCTACGTACCAGTAACATGGGACACAAAGGCGTTCAGTGCATGGACTGCCATGACCCACACACCAATCAGCTTAAACTCCCTGTCGCCAACAACCAGCTCTGTATGTCATGCCACGCCGGCGGCACCAATGGCAGAATCAGTGGCGCCATCATCATTGATCCCCTATCGCACAGCAATCACGGTGCTAACAGCACTGGTAACTCCTGTGTAGAATGCCATATGACCCACACCACCTACATGGGTCGAGATCCCCGCCGAGACCACGGCTTCCACGTTCCAGATCCACAAATGACCAAGGAGCATCATATTCCCAATGCTTGTAATAAATGCCACACAGACCAAGATGTCGACTGGGCAATTAAGTGGACCAATGAATGGTACGGCGAGAAGATGAACAGCCCCGAACGCCTCCGCCAGCGCGCTAGGACTCGCGCTATTGCTGCAGCCTACAGCGGTGACCCCACAAGTGTCGAAGCTCTTCTCAAAGCCTACGGGAATGAACAGAACCCATACTGGCAAGCTTCCTTACTTCAGATTCTTCAGCCATGGGCTACTGACCCACGTGTGCAGTACCTCGGAAGGAATGGCGTCCGCCATGAGGAATCCATCGTACGTGCCGCCGCTTGCCAACTTATGGAATTCAGCACTGGAAATGGTCCATGGCTAGAACCTATGCTGAGAGACCCTATCAAAGAAGTTCGCCTCGCTGCAGCTTGGGCATGGCGCGCACAACTTTCCGAGAAATCAGAAGTTCTCGAGGAACTCAAAAACGCCACCCTGTTCAACGCTGATCAGCCAGCTGGCATCATGCGCATGGTTCAGCTTAACTTTGAAAAACAGAATTTTACTGAAGCCGAAAAATGGATCAAGCGCGCCATAGCCATTGATCAGACATCACCATTGGGCTACGAGTACTACGCCATTTTACTAGGTGAGTTAAAACGCCCACAGGAAGCCATTACACAGCTTCAAAAAGCGCGCGAACTCGCTCCTACCAATGGTCGTTACACCTATCTTATGGCACTCGCTTACGGCGAGCTAGGCGATAAAGATAAAACGGCGGAGCTACTTAAAGAGTCTACCAAAATTGACCCGCAGAATGACCGCGTTTGGTATAACCTAGGGTTAATTTACGCTGAGAAAAATCAACTCGATGATGCTATCGAAAGCATTCGTATCAGCGAACAAATCAACCCGCAAAACCCTTCCTACCCATACGCTCGCGCGACACTTCATTTACGCAAAGGCGATAAAGCGGCTGCCTTTGACGCCTGCAGAACTGTCCTAGGTATCGACCGCGAGCACCAGCAGGCCATTCAACTACTGGGCAGAATAGGAAATCCCAATCAATAGGCCTTCGACACAAAAAACGGCCCATCGCAATGATAGGCCGCTTTAAAAATAATTTTACGAAACTTTACTTACTTCTTTAGCAGGTCGCGTATTTCCTCAAGGAGAACTTCATTCTTAGGCGGCTCTGGTGCTGGAGTTGCTTCCTCTTCTTTCTTCGTCGCTTTTTCAACGTATTTCACAGCGATGAATAAAGCGAAGCCAATGATCACGAGATTAATCACATTATTGATAAATACCCCATGCGCTACCGTTGCACCTGCTTTTTGAGCAAGCTCCAGCGTTTCATAAGTTTTCCCGTCCATGGCATAGAACATCTGAGAGAAATCTGGAAGTTTGAGAGCGCCTGCGATAAGTGGGGTAATAACATTACTCACGAGTGATTTAACGACGAGTCCGAAGGCCCCGCCAAGAATGATACCTACGGCCATGTCAAAGGCGTTGCCCTTGATAATGAAGTTTTTGAAGTCTTTTAACATATTATAGATTAAGTTGAATGTGTGATTTAAATACCTCCAATAGACTGGACTAAATAAATAAAAGTCACAATTATTTTTTACAAAACCTGCTCCAATAAATGCATTCCATCTCTATTAAAAGTGCATTCTCAAAGCTATCGAGCCGAAAGACTGGCTCTTATCCTGTGTCTTGTATTGCCGGCTGCGGTATGTCTGCACATAACCTAGCTCGAATTGATCATACCTTACCCCTAAGCCAAAATAGTATTCTCCTATCAAATACTCTTTATCCACTCCTGTGTCATAATCTCTGAACAGAGGTCCATCTAGAGTAATATCGTGTAGCACGGCCGATGCCCTCACACCAAATATGGCATAACCTGAAATTTTATGCTTATTATAATCATTCTGCGAATAAAGTTTCTGAGTATGCGATGTTATAGAAAGACGTGGGTCTGAGAACTCTATGGGCAAGTTCCAGCCAATCCTTACCGTTCCTCCAATGTGAGCTTCACTTAAGAAATTCCCTAAAGAATATCCTGTGTCTGTAAAACCATCTATTTCGAGATCGAAAGGAAGTTCAACATCATCAAACATCAAGCCTCTTCTACGCTGATCAAATGACAAATTTAAAGTCGGCTCTGACGGAAGCTGACTATCCCAACCTCGAAATTTATCCTTACCACGTATGTCATGCACCCAATCTTGCGTGGCTTCAGCATATGCATATTTCCCAGTAGTCCCAATGGACAGCTCCACAGAATTCAACGTGTTTTGATCGCGAACATGTAGTGATAAACCCAAACCGAGCCAGCCGGCGTACGGGCGCTCACCCGCAGCAGGGAGCGATGTTGCAGGATCTGAGGGCGTAAACATAAGCTGTGTCAGGGCAAAACCATAACTATACTCGACGTCTTCATCGTTTTCAAAGCCCCAAATCTTTCTCGTCCATGAATCGCTTCCCTCTTCCGCACTGAAACGTTTTAAGAACTTTTGCACAAACGGTATGTCGACTACTGGTTTGCCTTCACTAACGTAGGAAAGGCGGCCTCCATTGGTATAATTTTCATCCGTTCCTGCAAATAGGTCATTATCTAAATAAAATGTTAAGTAGCCTGTCTCCTCGCCACTCTCCGCACCCTCTGCAATCACACTGGAAGGAGCCAAACAAATGAGAGATCCCGTAACAATAACTTTGCAAAACAGACCAAATCCATTTTCCACGTATTTCACCAAGTTCACCATACTCATAGCAGTTTATATTTAAAAAGTTATTCGAGAGAAATGATAAGCTCATCACCGACTTTGACGTCGATAGAACCCCCTGGAAAAGTTCCAGGTAAAGGGTCTGCGAATACATTACCATCGACAATGTTTGATACCTCAACACGGCCAATAATGCCATTCCCACGACGAATAGCGAGCTGAGTGTTCATTTGCACCTGATCCGGCATTTTTACATCTAAAACAATTACTGAAATACCATCCTGCTCAGCGACTTCTGAAACTTGCGCCATGACCATGGCCATCGCAATCATTCTCGCGCGGCGTTCTTCTTTATTAATTTTACCAGACTGACGCTCTGTCAAAGCCATTGCTTCTGCCTCGGCCTGTTTTCTTTTATCTTCTTCAGCTACTAACTGTTGCTTAAGCAAATCATTCTGCTTCTCGATTTCAGTAAGTCTCTCCTCAGACATCGTAGGAGGAATCTCTATTTGAGCAGCTGGTGCCACCATACCACTGCGCAGACGATCCAGCTCTGCTTGTAAACGCGCGTTTTCCTCGATCAGCTGAGAAGCCGACTGCTTACGACCTTCTTCAGCGACACCACTGCGCATGTCACCATAAGACAAGATAATGGCTACCAGTAGCATGACAGCAGTAGAGCTGAGTAGAATCTGTGTGATATTCATAGCGGTAGCCTGTTATAGCTAATTTCATTTCACAAGATCAAATCTAGGGTTCCTCGTGCTAACTATCTGCTTTCTCTATATTCTTTCGACTCGGAGCTTGAAAAATAGTGCTTCTATTCTCAAGTTAACAGCATGATTAGGATGGCAGTGCTAGGAAGTGGAAGTGGTGGAAATGCCACACTCCTCCATTGCGATAATTCGTACATCTTAATCGATGCAGGACTCAGTGCACGGCAGCTTGTCCACCGCTTGGCCATTCTAGGCATTGAACCAGAGCAGCTTGATGGTATTTTGCTCACGCATGAGCACAGTGACCATGCTCGCGGCATCGATGTACTCATGCGTAAACATAAGATCCCCGTCTTTGCCAATGCCATGACACGAGAAGCACTTCAGCATAAAATGACGAGCCAAGTCTCTTGGAAAGTTTTTCAGAGCGGCCAAGACTTCTCCCACGGTGCATTTAAGATCAAATCATTTAGAATACCACACGACGCAGCTGAACCTGTTGGCTTTGTTATTCAGGGGCAAGGCATTCAGCTCGGCATCCTTAGTGACGTCGGGCATATCAACCAATCGATCCGCGATCATCTAGCTGGACTAGACGGTCTCTACATAGAGGCCAACTACGATGACGAGCTCTTAGAAAAAGACACCAAACGTCCTTGGGCGATCAAGCAGCGCATTCAGTCGCAACACGGACACCTCTCTAATGACCAAACAGCTGAAATCCTTCAGGAAATCGCCTGCGAGAAACTTAAGCTCGTCATGCTCAGCCACCTCAGCTCCGACTGCAACTGCCCGATTATCGCTAGCGAGACTGTTAAAAGGTCACTCAACGATTGTGGACTCCATGATGTTTCCATACATTGTGCCGAACAACACGTACCCAGTCGATGGCATGAAATAGCCAACACTAACCTGGGAGCCAGCAACGAAAAAATAATTTTAGATCCTCGTAAGTATCAACAAGATGACTTTTTCCTTCTTCCATAAGTACGAGTTCAAAAAGAAAGCGGGAATTTTAAAAATAATGATTCATGTATCCTAAGCGAATTTCTCGCTCGTCTGCATCCAAGACTTAAACATGATCTGCGCCGCCCAACACAAGCAGTTTAGACACTCTAATATTTAGTATAAACCTATATTACCTCACGTTTTTTAAATAAATTTGTCTTTAAGAGTGAATGTCGTATTGACAAGCCGAAAGAAATCCCTAGTTTGCGCCTCCGCCCATGCGGAAATGTTGACTTCATTTTGATAGTAATTTTCCAAATCCTTCTATCATAGCTCAGCGTTAATCATAAGATTCTAAACCAAATTACCGCCTTTTATCATGAAACGTACCTTCCAACCTTCAAAACGTACCCGCAAAAACCAACATGGTTTCCGCGCACGCATGAGCACAAAAGCAGGTCGTGACTGTCTCCGTCGTCGCCGTCAAAAAGGACGCAAACGCCTTCTTCCGAAGGGTGCAGAGATTCACTTCAAGCGTCATATCAAGCAGCACACTAAGGCCGCTTAATGCTCAAATGACTAATGGCGATAATCAGCGTTTGCTTGTTATCTCCGTACTTTAGTCTTCTCAAAGCACTTTATCAAAGTTTCACGGCCACCCTACACGGTGGCCGTTTCTTTGTTTAGTCACGATTCACTCCGTATCCTCTTTCATCCATGCGCTTAAAACGATCATTCAGTATGAAGAGACACCCCGAGTTCACGCTTACGCGCACTCACGGTAAGGCAAAAGGCGGAGCCTATCTCGTGCTGAGCACTCTAAAGCAAAATGAGGTCAATGAGCCTACTAAAAAATTTGGTATTATCGTCACCAAAAAAGTAGGCAATGCTGTAGTTCGCAACAAACTTCGGCGCAGGGTGCACGCTATTTACGCAAAACACGCTGAGCACATGCAGGATGAGACGGGAAATCGCTACATCGTTACCATCCTTCGCTGGCGCGCGCCTGACGCAACATTTTCTCAACTCGAAAATGACTGGCTAAAACAAGCAAATCGACTAGGTATTCTCACGTCCAAGTGAAATTCATCTCTAAATTTCTCAGTCTTATCATTTATGGTGGCATATTTATCTACCAAAAACTCCTCAACCCTATCATCAAAGTCATCGCTGGCCCGAACTCCGGTTGCCGATTTCACCCCTCCTGCTCCAATTACTTTCTCCAAGCCGTCCAAATCCATGGACCATTCCGTGGATCTTGGCTTGGTATTTGCCGCATTTTCCGCTGTCATCCCTGGGGCAGCTGCGGTGAGGACCCAGTGCCTCCTAAAAAAACTCTCTCTTAAGAAATCTTTCAAACTTCTCTTTAATTAACCTCTCTCATATCAAACATCATGGATCGTAAAGGATGGATCATACTCGCATTGTGCGGAGTTCTACTCGCACTTAATTTTTACTTCGCACCAGAGCCTCAGCCCGTCACACCACAAGCTGAAAGCCCACTTGCAGAAGATACTGCCGATGACAGCTCAGGGCAATTTGGCGAACCCTTAACAAACAAGCCTGGCCTAGTCATCGAACCCTACGTACCACCTGTAGGAGAAAATACCGTCAGCCTAGAATCTTATCAAGATGGCGAGAAAAAAGTTATCTACACATTCACCTCCCAAGGTGGTGGACTCAAAACTATCGAGCTCCTTGATCAATTCGCTGTAGGCTCCAAAACCCAGCACGTCGTTCTCAATGAAGACGCCCCTGCACCCGTAGGAGCCATCTGCAACGCACCTGATAAATATCTCAGCCTGAACTACGAGCTACGTCAAGCTGACGGCGCCATTTACTGTGAGGCAACAACAGCTGGCGGCCTAAAAATCACGAAGCGCTGGTCTTTGGAAAAAGATCAAAGTGCAGCTGGTGCACCGTGGTTACTCAAACTCGCTATCACCTTCAGAAACAACAGTCCTCACAGCGAGCTTGTCAGCCTTAGCAATTACTCGATCTTTACAGGTGCCGCCTCTCCACTGCATGCGCGTGAGCTAGAAGCTCAGGGAGGCTTTTTCCTCTTTGACGATGGATCACTTACCAGCAAAGACGGTAACTGGTTCAGTGGTGGCTTCTTCAAAAAAGCCAAACCTCTTTTCCAGCAAACTGCAGGAAGCATTGAATACGCCGGTGTCTCCAATCAATTTTTCACCACTCTCGTTCGCCCAACGGAGAAATACGCATCTGTCGTCTGGGCGAAATCGAACCCCATCACCATTCCAGGTGCCAATCCAGAGAAACCCAAAAAAGCTATTCGTCTCGGTTTTAGCTTACCTGTCCGCGACCTCGCACAAGGTGACTCCGCAACACTGAGGTACTCCATTTATACAGGCCCCAAAGATTACAGCGAGCTGCGTAAAATGGAGGATGGTACTGCGAAAGTGATGAACTATGGCTGGTTTACCCCTGTCAGTGTTCTCCAAAATAATGTCCTCAACTGGTTTCACGATGTCGTTTTTTCTAAAACAGCTGATAAATGGGCATGGGGACTTTCCATCATTGCACTCACTATTTTGATCCGCACCTGTATCTGGCCCCTGCATAACAAATCAACGCGCACTATGAAGCGCATGAGCAAGCTCGGCCCGATCATTAAGGAGCTTCGCGAAAAGCACAAAGACAATCCTACCAAGCTGAATCAGGAAACGATGAAGCTCTACAAGGAATATCAGGTTAACCCAATGGGCGGCTGCCTTCCCATGTTCCTTCAAATTCCTATCTTTTTCGGCTACTACAAAATGCTCCAGTACGCTGTTGAGCTCCGTGGTGAAAGATTTCTCTGGGTGGATGACTTGTCCATGCCTGATACCATTCACGCCTTTGATCTTCCCTTTGAACTACCACTTCTCGGTAGCAGCCTTCCCATCAACCTTCTGCCTATTCTCATGGCGGTCACTATGATCATTCAGATGAAACTCACACCGAAGGCGGGTGACCCCATGCAGCAGAAGCTCATGATGTTTATGCCCTTCATGTTTTTCTTCTTCTGCTACAACTTCGCCTCAGCACTCGCTCTGTACTGGACAACACAAAACATCTTCTCCATCGGGCAGACATGGTTAACAAATCGCCTCCCTGAGCCAGAGCTCACTAAGCGCAAACCAAAGAAGACTGATCCAACTAAGCCTGTGAAGAAAAGCTTCATGGAGCGCATGGCAGAAAAGGCGGAAGAAATGCAGCGTGTGAAAGAGGCCGGCGGCAAACAGCCTATGCGTAATGCCACTCCTGATAAATCAAAAGATAAGCCTAAGAAGCGTACGCCTAAGACAGGAGGCTAAGTCATCAAGAGCACGGTCATTCTAATACGATAACCTTCAGCTCAATAAAGACATCACGTTGAGTGGGCGGCTAGTCACAGCAAGCCAGTCTTCTATCAACATCACTCCACTGCTAGGGGGCTAATTGCTCCCCCCGATCAGAATTTACTGAGCGTTTAAATATTTTGCCGCCAAATTCACCGCATTCGCTGCCGTCATCCCATGCTGCTCACGCAGTTGCTGCTCCTTACCGTGATCAATAAATTCGTCTGGCCAGCCAATGCGCTCAACGGGTGTCAAAATCTTTGAATCACCCAGGAGCTCGATGACACTGGCACCGAAACCATTCATCAGCACATGATCCTCCATGGTAATGACGACCTTACATTTCTCCGCGTATTGGCGGATTAGATTCGCATCGAGCGGCTTGATAAAACGAGGGTTGATCAACGCAACAGAGTGACCTAGCGCTTCTAGCTTATCTTTTGCCTCAAGAGCAACAGCATACATATGCCCCAAGCTAATGATCGCGACGTCATCTCCGTCTTGAAGAACTTCTCCTTTTCCTATTTCTAAAAGTACAGGCTCCAGTTTCGGTACTGTCCCAATGCCAGCACCTCGTGGGTAACGAATAGCAGAAGGGCCCTGATCATAATTCGCCATCGTCCACAGCATATCGACAAATTCGTCCTCATCCTTAGGCTGCATATGAATAATATTGGGAATTGCTCGTAAATAGCCGATATCAAAGAGCCCGTGATGGGTGGGCCCGTCATCACCAGAAAGGCCAGCACGATCCATACAGAGTCTTACAGGCAGCTTCTGAAGCGCCATGTCATGCATGATCATATCGATAGCGCGCTGCATGAATGTAGAGTACACAGCGAAAAATGGTTTCAAGCCCTGTGTGGCATGCCCACAGGCAAACAGAGCGCCATGCTCTTCTGCAATCCCTACATCAAAGTAACGCTCAGGAATTTCCTTCTTAAACACCTCGAGCTTTGTTCCTCCCGGCATCGCAGCCGTAATTGCTGTGATGCTTACATCTTTTTTGGCAAAATCTGTTACCGTTCTTCCAAAAATTTCCGAATACGTCGGCGTAGCACCTGAAACGGTTGATCCATCTTCGACTTTGTAAGTACCAAGACCATGAAACTTCCCTGGATTCTCGAGAGCAGGTTCATAACCACGCCCTTTTTCTGTTATAATATGAAGGATAACAGGTTCATTCTTTGTTTTGAGGTGTTCAAAAGTACGAATCAATAAAGGCAGATCGTGTCCATCGATAGGGCCGTAATAGTGAAGGCCAAATTTCTCAAAAATCACATTGGGAAGGAGGAGATTTTTTGCATTTCTCTCAAACTTATGGGCAAATTTACGCACAGATTCTCCTCCTACTTTTCCTACAAATTCCGATGCTTTCTCTCTGACGGAGGCATAGGTAGGGTGGGTTTGCAGTGCGTTAAAATATTTGGCCAATGCGCCAACATTTTTATCGATCGACCACTCATTATCATTGAGGACGACAATGAGTTTATCCGTTGTTTCCGCAACGTTATTCATCGCTTCCAGTGTCGGCCCACAAGTAAATGCAGCATCGCCACAGACGGCAACAACATGGTTATCGTCACCTTTGAGATCACGCGCTGATGCCATTCCAAGTGCCGCTGAAAAAGCCGTGCCTGCATGACCTGCTCCATAACAGTCATGCTCAGATTCTGTCCGCAGAAGGAAGCCGTTGAGACCACCAGGCGTGCGTATCGTATGAATGTTTTCTGCACGCCCTGTTAGCATCTTGTGCACATAACCTTGGTGAGAAACATCAAATGTAAATTTGTCTTCGGGTGTTTCAAACACGCGATGCAGGGCAACCGTTAGTTCGACAACACCAAGATTGGGCCCCAAGTGTCCACCAGTGAGAGAGAGAGAGTGGATAAGCGTGTGCCTAATTTCTTCACACAGCTCAAGAAGTTTATCAGATGATAATGCCTTTACGTCCTCAGGACTCTTAATTTGCGATAGTAATTCGGGAAGCTTAAAAGAGCCTGATTTCGTCGTCGTCATTATGATCGTTGGAAGCTATAGGAAGCTCCTTTGTTGTTAAAGTATTATCGGTGCTATCTTTCGCGGCCTTTGGTTTCAGAGTGATAAGTTCAAGCCTTTTTCGGGCATCGCTAAGTACAGTTTCACAATGGCTGATGAGTGAGGCTCCACGTTCGTAATCACTAATGAGCTGCTCCAGAGGGAGCTGTCCAGACTCCATCACTTCTACCATTTTTTCTAGTTCTTCTAAAGCTTGCTCGAAGCTTAAATCCTTACTGTTTTTATGTTTAGCCATCTCGTGAATATGTATGCCCGATTGCGAAACTAGTTACTTTGAACCTGAATTTGCAACTAAAGGCCTAGAACTATAATACATCATATAGCCATCTGACAACAGCGCTTGTTGATAGGGGTATCGCTGTGCGAAACCCTTGAATTTTGGATGCGTATCCACAAAATTGTTAGCGTTGCCTTTTATAGCCCAGGATCCATAAACGAGGGGAAACAATTGGTCATAAGGACCATTTTTTCCAGCTACACCGATAATAGGACCAGCATTAAATGAATAAGCTGAAATATGCACTCCGGAGACTTGCCTTTGCTGTTTAAGCGCCAACGCCTCTATTTTTTCAATTTCCTCTATATTACTCGGCAACCACACTGATATACGATCTGCGTACCATGCCATCGCCCAGGGTGTATCACTTATAATTACCGCATCTTCAGATGTGTTCTCTGCGATAATCCGGTTATAGATTACAGGGTGATATACTGGCCAGTGCGGATAACCCCCAATACCTTCACTGCGCACACCCTGAATCAAATCTCTAGGAAAAGATAGGAGCATTGAGCCAGCACTAATGAGAACAATAACGATGAAATGTGAGTACTTTAAAGCAGGTGTAGTCACCATGATATTCAGCCTACTCCAGAGAATTGATACTAAAGCTAAACCATACCCAGCCATGATAGGCGCAAAAAGAATATGAATTTGATTCGAGTCTACCGCACCATCTCTAATACCATAAATGGTCATACCAACGGATCCAAACACCCACATCAAAAGAATTAACCAGCGGAATGACGCAATACTTGATCTCTTAAAGGGATGCAGTAATGCGAGAAAGAACAATGGGGCTACCAGAATAGCTCCAAAATATGAATGAAGATTCGAAATTTGCCCCAACGTCGTAGATAAAATATTCATTAACAAACCATTGAGCCCTAAGCTTTGATTCTCTGGGGACAATGATCTCATAATAAAATCTTCAGAAAAACCTAGTCCATCATAGATAGCAAAGAATGCGGTGCCGAAAAGATTGCCTGTAGGAACAATATGAAGGAAATACACGACTGGGAATATGAAGAATGCTAACATAGCAATCAGGAGAGTTGCGATGACGCCACGCGGCTTAAAGTAAATAGCTGTGAAAATCACAAATCCTATATAAACCCATAAAGTAATCCAGTGGGTTAACACGAGAAGACACATAAACACGCCAGCGATAAGTATTAAAGGCAGAGCATTTTCGTCGTCTTCTTTCTTTTCAACAGCCTTCCATAAAAATAACAAAGCACATGAAAACAATAACAGCATTAGCATTTGTGGAAGACCTGACTGTGAGAACTTCCACATCAGCTCTGAAAACAACATCAAAAGCGCAGTAACAGCACCAATAGTACCATCGAATATCTTTGAAACTAAAAGGTAATTCACACCTATAGCTAAAAGGAAAAAGATAATACATACTGCTGCAATCACTCGATCAAGCTGGTAAATGTTGGTATTGTGCATACTCCACTTTCCTGTCTGTCCTGCATTAATGGCCTTGAAGACAGCTGCATACACGCAAGGGTTAAGCGGTGCGTGATAAGCATCGGGAAAGTTTTTTAAACTGGGGATTTCTTTACCCGCCTCCTCGATTTGCCACAAAGCCACAGGACGGATCACTTTTGTGCTGTAGCCGTTTCCGTTCGCTATCTCACGAGCTATTTGCGCTTGCTCCATAGCTTCTGGCGCGGATAAACCTCTAAAAGTGAAGAATAATGATGCTATCGATAGCACTACAATCATCACAAAAAAGATGATCCGCCTGATGACTTGAGGTACATTTACGCCTACTGGGGCTGAGTTGTCTTTCATAAGTGTCTAGTAAATTAAATAGTATGCCGTTCCTTTAACGTGTTTATTCCAGATCTTTGAGTTTACGCTGCAAAGTGCGGCGACTGATACCGAGAAGTTGAGCCGCCTCTGTACGGTTATCATCTGTATGCTGGAGTGCACGTTTTATTGTATTTATTTCCAGCACATGCAAGTTGAATTCCTGATCATCATTCGACACACAGCTGCTTCCACTCAAAGAACTTGTTATTTCAACAGTTTGTGACAGATTTGTTACCTCTGTTTGGTGCTCATTTATGATAAAGTATGGTAAATGATGTACATCAATAATGGACTCATTACTCATGATAACTCCATGCTCCATTACGGTCCGAAGCTCTCTCACATTACCAGGCCAAGAATATGACCTCAGTAAGTCGAGCACAGTGTCACTCATTGGTTTAATTTCCTTATTATTTTCGTGAGAAAATTCTTTTAGAAAAGACTGCGCCAGTAGTATCACATCCTCCGCTCTTTCTTTCAGTGCCGGCATGAGCACACGAATCACATTTAGGCGAAAAAATAGATCCTCTCGAAAATCACCCTTACTCACAAGTTCATGAAGATCCTTGTTGGTCGCTGTGATGACTCTCACGTCTACTTTGATAGAGCTATTGGATCCCACTCTTTCGATCGTTCTTTCTCCGAGAAACCGCAGCAATTTCACTTGGGTAGAAGCATCAATTTCACCAATTTCATCTAAAAAAATTGTCCCCCCGTCTGCTTGCTCAAACCTACCAACTCTTTTCTGGGTCGCTCCAGTAAAGGATCCTTTCTCGTGGCCAAACAATTCGCTTTCTAACAGCTGTGGCGATAAAGCAGCACAGTTGACCACAATGAACTTATCATTTGGCCTACCGCTAAGCTGGTGAATAGCGTGTGCAATGAGCTCTTTTCCGGTTCCACTTTCTCCCTGTATCAGAACAGTGGCTTTGCTTGGGGCGACCTGACTCACTAAGTCACCTATTTTCTGCATCGCAGTCGACTTACCAATGAGCTTCTCAAGCCCATGCATACTCCCACCTGCTTTAACACGAAGTGTTTTGTTTTCATGCTCCAAGCGCATCACACTATTTTCTAATGCGCGGTTCTTTATCGCATGTTTTAAAAGGAGTTCCACCTCATTGAGATTGAGTGGTTTTGTTACAAAATTCCACGCTCCACGTCGCATCGCCTCAACAGCTGTATCCACGGATCCATAAGCTGTCATTATAATGCTGATAGGAGGTCTGGGTAAAAGGAGAGCCTGATCTAGTAAATTCATCCCGCTATCTCCCCCCAAACGAAGATCGGTGAGCATGAGATCAATCGGCTCTGACTTTAATATATTCATCGCCTGCTTGATATCCGCAGCGACATAGCAATCAAAAACATCTTCTAGTGCCATACGCAGTCCGTCCCTCGTAGGCTTCTCGTCATCAACGATAAGTAGTGTTGGAATCGTCATTATTTAGTTAAGTCGCTTGTTTGATCGAGGTCAATCCAGTCAGTATCTCTTTCTGCCAGCTGCCTTACGTGAATATCACTCCTAGGGAGAGAAATCGTCACTATCGTTCCTTCATCACGGCTACTATCTATTTCTATTTCGCCACCATGCTCACGAATAATTCTCCGTACTATCAACAAGCCCAGACCAGTGCCAGCCTCTTTCGTGCTACGAAAAGGCTCGAAAATAGAGCCCATTATCTCTGGTGAAATACCAGAACCATAGTCCTTAATTGTCATCGTTACCTCGTAGTCCGTGACATGGGATGAAATATCAATTTGTCCACCAGTTGCAGGCATGGCTTGAAAAGCATTTTTGAGTAAATTATAAAATGCTTGCTGTAACTGATTACCATCAAGCTGCAGCACAGGGATTTTCGTTGCTAAATTCAGATTAATTTCAACCTTCTTTTCACTTAGTTCAGGGGCTAGCGAACTGAGCGTTTCTTGAAGTAAGTCATGCAAATGAAGCGGGCTTCTCTCAGGCTGTGTAGGTCGAATCGCTTGGAGAAACTGTTTTAAAATTCCATCAAGTCGGCGAATTTCACCTTGCGCGGTGAAAAGATGCTCCTCTAATCCCGACTGATCCTCCAAGGGCAACTTATTGATTTTTCTACCAAGAAGCTGAAGGTGGATGTCCAATGAATTCAGGGGGTTTCCAATTTCATGAGCCACACCTGCAGCTAGAAGTGTCAGAGCATTGAGTTTCTCACTTTCCACGTCTTCCTCCGCTCTTTTCAAGGATTCCGTGATATCACGGACGATTAATACATAACCAAGAAGGTGAATATCGCTATCTGCCTCACCTTTCATTGGCGATAAATAAAAATTGAGATGGCGGTGTTCTGGGTAGAGAATCTCCATGTCTCTGCTAACGACACGCTCAGGATCTGAAAGCTTTTTCCAATCTAATCCTCTTATAGTCGACGCAAGACTCTTACCTATACTTTTTGCTGGATTGATTCCAAAAATACGCGAAGCCGAATGGTTCACATAAGTAATTTTCCCATCTGGATCAATAATCAGAACCCCCTCTTGTAGTGCTTCAAAAACACTTTCAAAAAAACCTTTTTCACGTACCAAGCGCGTCACAAGCCGCTGCACTTCACTTGGATCTACCTGATCAAGACGAGCAATTAGTTTATCGAGAAATCCTGATTTCATGTCTTAGGGAATACTCATGCTTTTAATCATGCATGCTGCTTCAATCGCGTCGAAAGTAAAGGCATTCATGTTAGTTTGCTAATTCCTTACGATGCTTAACGCGTGACACAATGACACACATAAAATTGAAAAGCAATACACAGCAAGTATCAATTTTTGCCCTCAAAAAATCTATTTATTTTTGTCAGAAGAACTTTAACTAAGGCAACACCCATTGAAGCCCAAACTACTGGGGTAAAACTGTCATTAGATAGAGCAGAAAAATAGTTACCAAATCGTTAACTCATCAGCAAATTTAACTTTTAAAGTCCCCCCAATTAACCGCAAATCAATCGTCGTATAAAACACAAATAAGCAGCTCATTAATCTGAGCTATAAACAGCACTGAAACACCTATTTCTATCGCTTTATTCACTGACATGAAAAAGTTGAAAGTGTGATGAAATAATAATGTCTCATGTATTTTCCTACAACAACCGCTAGATTATCATAGGAAAACAGGAAGCCGAGCACCGCGAGGAAACTTATTTAGCCTCTGCCATAGACGCTTTCACCTTATCCTCTATTTCCTGATAAAGTTCCGCACTATCTTTCAGAGCTATTTTTGTAGCATCCCGGCCCTGCCCTAGCTGACTACCGCTGTAGCTAAACCAACTTCCTCGCTTTTGAATGATATCAAACTCAATAGCTAGGTCGATCAATGAACCCACTGAGGAAATACCTTCATTATACATGATGTCAAATTCAGCTTCCTTAAAAGGTGCTGCCACTTTGTTTTTAACGATTTTGACTTTCGTACGGCTACCTTGAATCGTGCCGTCCGTGCCTTTAATCTGAGCGATACGACGAATATCTACGCGAACTGATGCAAAAAACTTCAAGGCGCGGCCACCGGGAGTGGTTTCAGGATTACCAAACATGACGCCAATTTTTTCACGAATCTGATTGGTGAAAATACAAGTTGTCCGTGCTTTCGCAATGAGCGAGGTCAGCTTACGCATTGCCGCACTCATGAGACGGGCTTGTGCTCCGACCGTACTATCGCCAATTTCACCCGCTAATTCTTGCTTAGTTACAAGTGCTGCAACCGAATCAAGCACGATAATATCAATCGCATTGGAGCGCACCAGTGCTTCACAAATTTGTAACGCTTCTTCACCTGAGTTTGGCTGAGAAACGAGAAGATCATCAATTTGCACTCCCAGCTTCGCCGCATAAGCAGGATCGAGAGCATGCTCAACATCAATGAATGCGGCAAGACCCCCTGCCTTCTGAGCTTGTGCAATGGCAGTTAAGGTCAGTGTTGTCTTACCAGATGATTCTGGTCCGTAGACTTCAACGATGCGCCCACGGGGAAAGCCACCCACTCCGAGAGCCCGATCAATCAGCAAATTTCCTGTAGGAATAACATCAACATCAACGCGAACGCCATCACCTAGACGAATGATAGCTGTTTCTCCAAAATCTTTTTGTATTTGGGAAATAGCAAGATCGAGGTTTTTCTTACGAGCCACGTTGAGCTTATCATCAGCGGTGTTGGAATTATTATTTGCCATGGAATTAGGGGGTTTTTGAATGGTTGATTTCGTGGACTCAAGCCCTAACTCGAGGGCATTGGTGGTCTTTGCTGGATTGCTTGTGACTTTTTTAGAAGAAGTCGCTTTGGAAGAGAGGTCTTTTGTTTCGGACACTTTAACTTCTGCTGATTTAGATTTAACGGTTGTTGCGCTCATGACAATGGTTCTTTTTGGTTTTCCGTAGCATCACAAATTTTTTCTTTATGTCAATAAAAATACTGTTCATTAGACTAGTGTTAATGAGAACACTTTAATTGAATTTAAAAGGTCGTGTATTAAATACTTTGTTTTTAAAATAATGCCTTGGTGATCAAGCCCGAGTTGATGCATAGTCATGCCCGTGCAATTAGATATCAAAAGCTATACAGGGGGCATGGTGCAGACCAATGCCTACTATATTAAAAACGAAGGCCAAAGCCTACTTATCGATGCGCCACTGGGGGTGTGTGCATGGCTAGAAAGCCAGGGTGAAATGCCAACCGATCTACTACTTACTCATCAACATTATGATCATGTAGAAGATGTAGCGAAGCTCATTCATAACGGGGTACGCGTTCACGCACATTCATCCTATTCACAAGAACTTACTTTAGAGACGCTCAAAAAATCCATGGGCTTGCCGCTTAGCGTTGAGCCCTATGAGGTGAATGATTTACTAGACGATAAAACAGAGATTTTAGCGGCAGGTCTGCGTTTCCGTATAGAGCATATTCCAGGACATTCTCCTGACAGTATTGTATTTATTATAGATGGATACGCCTTTGTTGGAGATACAGTATTTGCAGGCAGCATTGGCCGTGCAGACCTTCCTGGTGGTGATATGAGCCTCCTTATTCAAGGCATTAAGAGCAAGTTACTTCACTTGAAGCCAGCTACACGCATCTTCCCGGGCCACGGGCCCGAAACTTCTATAGCATCAGAGAGCGCAAAAAATCCCTATCTCCAGTAGTTCTACATCTGAGACCCCATCACAAAAATACAATTTCACTAACGCTCTCTTGCCTTTCATCGATATCGATGTAAATTTTGAATCCAAGAAGTACTTATGAACTTCAAAATAATTCTCGGCATCATCAATCATATATTAACTACCTACATCAACCTATCACCATGGACGAAACACTCACTAATCCAGTCTTAACCCCATCTGACGCAAACTCAATTGATACACCATCTCAGCAAGCCGCTGATGATCTCCGTGCTGCTGCATCTGGAAAAGCTCAGCAGATTAAAGAGACAGCTGTTAATAAAGCTCAACAATTCCGCGAATATGCAGGGACTAAAGCTACTGACATTAAAGAAACTGCCAAAGTAAAAGCTCAGCACTTTAAAGAAGCTGCCAACGAGCAAGTTCTTACAGGCAAAGTTAAAGCTCGCGAGATGCATTCGGAGACAGAAGAGTATATCCGCCAAAACCCTACTAAATCAGTACTTACAGCGCTCGGTATAGGATTTGCTATCGGTCTCCTTATTCGCCGCTAATTGCTGTGTCGTATTTGGACTCAATGATGATTCATCTATTCCGTACATTAGTAGCGAACGCATTTATCTATTAATTTCTCAGTATGGCTGAAGAAATATCATCTCTCCACAATAATTTGGAAACCGATCATCACTCAGGAGAAAGTCCTCAGGCAAGTGTACGCAGTGCTGGCAGCTCTATAAAGAATGCCTTCTCTAGTTTTCTCGCTGCACGTACTGAGCTGGCTTCCATAGAAGCCAAAGAAGCTGCAGCTTTCGCGGGAAAAAAAGTCGTTTTTGCACTTATAGCAGCATTGTGCCTCTTTTTTGTTTGGGCACTGATGCTCAGCGCACTAACAGGTTTATTTACACCTATGGCAAACGACTTTTTAGCAGGTAAAGCTGATTGGCTACCAGGATGGGTAGCCGTACTTTTCTGTCTCGCTATCCTGCATCTTCTCGTAGCCTTCATCTGCCTGTTTCTACTGACTAAGAAGCCAAGTTCCCCTCTCTTCGAGTTATCACTTCAGGAAATCCAAAACGATAAGCAATGGCTAAAAAACAGCAAATAGCCCTCCGAAAACAGGAGCTCGTTAGCCACTTGGCAAGCTCTCGTCTCATCATTCGCAACGGGAAAAACACAATTCAATCAGGTCTCAGCCCAAAGAAAAACCTGCAAAGTCTTTTCTCGAAGCCACTTTTCAAGAAGCCTCAGATCAAAGTTGCTGGCTCGGTTCTGCTTGGTTTATTGGTTTCTTTGCTCCTTAAACGCCGCCGCAAATTCTTCAGTAAAAAATCGAAGAGCAAAAAATTCATCCTGCTAGGGTGGGCAATTAGCTTACTTAAACCGACCCTGAAATCATTGCTAATGAAACAAGTGAAGGCGCAAATCAGCAAACAGATAGCGGCTCGCTCGTCCAGACCAGCAGCCCAAACAGCGGTAAAACTCCCAGTGCAAACTGTTTATAAAGAAGACTCCATTTTCAAAATCTCCTCAGAAGCTGAAAATCAGACGTTTCCGAAAGGCTCCTTACCGCATGTCTCAAGGGGCTAAGTCCTATAAGACATGATAATAGCGCGCTTTCACCTTTACGGACTCAGTGTGTTTCATACAAAGTACCCTCAATGAGATCTTCCGGTACTACTTGGCGAGCAGGCTTCCCCTTGTCTCTTCTGTTCTCGTGTCTATTTATAGAACTAAAGGCCCAAGATAGTGATGACTCTAGCATCCTCAACCCAAGATTCGATCAGCTACAGAGCACTCCCACAAGCATCGAAATTAGTAATGATGGAGATATCGAGTTTGACACTGATCAACAGAGTATCATCTATCACGACAATATCGTCATCACTACCGATAATGGTATCACGCTCAAAGCAAACACAGCCAAGGTAAAGCACGAGGCTGAAACCGCTCAACTCATAGGAAATGCTTCCGTACTGCAGAAACCCAGCCTTCAAGTAGACGGAAGGCTCGCAGGAGGACTGCAAATCTTTTCCGATACAATATTTCTAGACGTCCGCGCCAAGACCATCACCATGGATGGCAACGTGAGCATTTACCAAGATTCACAGCTCCACCGTGGTGACCATGCTGTTTATGAGTATGAAAAAAAGAATTTAAACACAAGCGGTCTCGCCAGTGGTGTCGGTCCTATTTTGTTGGAGTCTGACCACTTCCGTTTAGTTGATCGAAATGGCAAAAAGGTCTTCATAGGAGAAAATGCTGGGATTACGACGCATGATGTTGCTAAGCCTAATTATTGGATTCGTTCGGACAAAACGACGATCTACCCAGATGATAAGATCACGTTTAAAAACTTACGTTTTTATGCGAACGACACCCCGATCTTTTGGCTGCCCTATTTATCTCAGCCACTCGATGCTGAACTGGGCTACCATTTTTTACCAGGCTCTAGTTCAAGCCTCGGTCCATTCTTACGTAACCGCTACGGAATGATGCTTGGTGGCGAGCTCGACGAGGAGACGGGTGAGCGGGAGAATGCTTGGCTTCTCTCACAATGGCATTTTGATATCTTGAGTAAACGTGGACTCGGGCTTGGTTTTGATCTCGACGACAGTAGACTAAGTAAAGACGACGCATTCACAGGACTCAAAACCTACTACCTCAATGATCAAGACCCTACCTACACCCGATCTTCAATTGAGCGTGACTCCATTAACGAAAACCGCTGGAAATTCGAGTTGAAATATCAGTACAGTCTTGCTGAAAGCGATACTTCCAAGACATCTCTGCTCTTTAACATCAACGCACTCAGTGATCGCTACTTCCTCGAGGATTTTGAGACAGACACCTATAGACTCGATCCCAACCCAGATAATGAAATCGGCATCGTTCACAGTAACCCAAACTACCTTGCGGGTATATACACCCGCCTAAGACTGAACGATTTCTATCAGACGGACACCCGCCTTCCTGAGCTGTTCTTTGATCAAATTAAAAGACCTCTTCTTGGAAGTCGTATTCTTCACGAGGGGCAAACGACACTGGGAATTTATCGCGAATCACTTGCTGATTTTTATGAAAATGAACTTCGGGAGGAGTCCGCAACTCTTAGCTTGGGTAGTGACCGCCTGAATACGATTAATGCCCTACTCGAGGACAAGGGTTACACCCGTTTCCACACTTGGCATGAGTTAAGCTTACCTTTAGTTCATCAGGGTGTCTTTTCCTTGGTTCCACATGCGGGTGCAGGCTACACACGTTATGATTCTCTGAAAGATGGATCAGACTCTTTTTCTCGCACACATTTCTCCTTAGGCCTCGATGCAGCAGTTAAATTTTCACGGGCTTACCCAGACCTTATCAACGAAAGGTGGGGCATTAATGGCCTTCTTCACATCGTTCAACCTTATGTAAACTTGTCTCAATTTGCAACCGATGAACTCGATAGCTCATTCAACGGTATTGACACATTCATCGCCTCGACGCGTCCACGACCACTAGAGGTAGGCCGCTTCACAGCTATTGATGCTCTCACAGACTGGTCTATTGCCCGCTTAGGTGTTAAAAATAATTTACTCACAAGGCGCAATAATGGCACCCACTCATGGTTAACACTCAATACCTATTTGGATGTTTTCTTTAATGATCCAGAGTTTGATCGCGACATCTCTAATCTTTATAATGACCTCTCATGGCAACCTCTTCCGTGGATGCGTCTCAATTTAGAGACCCAGTTCCCCATTGCCTCTGACGAATCAGATTTTCATGAGTACACTGGTAACATCACTTTTATGCCATCGCGCTCCACCGAAATAGCACTGGGGTATCGTGAATTAGCGAATCACCCCACCTTGGAAGACCAGCAGCTCGTTACTCTCAGCGCGTATAAGCGCATTACTGAAGCATGGGGTATCGGCATGTACCAACGCTGGGATCTTGACGAAAATAACATCGAGTCACAGCAGTACAACATTTACCATAATTTCGACAGCTGGACGGCATCCATGGGTATCTACACCTTTGATCGTGGTAGTCAGAATGAGTACGGTTTCATGCTCAATTTCACTTTGAGAGAATTCCCTTCGATCAACTTACCTTTCCAAGGCTCTGCTCAATAAGACGTAATTTCACCTTTCAAAGTAGCATTTCATCGGTACTTTGAGCTTATGGAAATCATCACTACAGATCAGCTTATCGACGGCCTAGATTGGCGCTACGCGACAAAAGAATTTAATTCGGAAAAAAAGATTCCTGCCGAGATTTTATCCCAAATTGGGGAGAGCTTAGTCCTCACACCATCGTCATTTGGCCTTCAGCCTTGGAAATTTATCATCGTTGAAAATCAAGAGGTGAAAGACAGCCTTGTCGAACACTCATGGGGGCAGCAGCAGGTAGCAAA
This sequence comes from Akkermansiaceae bacterium, assembly GCA_051252195.1. GTDB lineage: Bacteria > Verrucomicrobiota > Verrucomicrobiia > Verrucomicrobiales > Akkermansiaceae > Oceaniferula. Next base: position 90,211 of record JBPOGD010000001.1, read on the forward strand.
CTGCTCACATCTCCTCGTTTTTTGCGCTAAGGATGAAATGCTACAAGAGGATATCGAAGCGTGGCTCTCATGCCTTGTGGAAACACGCGGCGTAAGTAGAGAAAGCTTAGAAGGCTATGCAGGCATGATGAGCGGGTTTTTCTCAGCTATGGATACGGAACAAACTTTTTCATGGGCAAAAAATCAGGTCTACATCGCTCTAGGACAGCTGATGACTTCCACCGCCTTACTCGGTATTGATGCCTGCCCCATGGAGGGAATTATCAAAGATGAATACGATCGCATTTTAGAGCTAAAAGACACCGCTTACTCCGCCGTTGTGGCTTGCCCGATCGGTTATCGTTCAGAAAATGATAAATACGCTGAACTTGCCAAGGCTCGCTTCACGAAGAAGCAGGTGATCAAAACCATCTAATTAAAGATATTTTTCTATCAAGGGTCTGAGGTTCTCTGTTGTTGCCTCAGGCCAATATTCCTTTGGCGTCATAATCGCCATCGAGAGAGCTTCATGCTCCGTCCAGTTTGGCTCAGTAGGTATCTTTTCTATCGCGCGCGCTATGATTTCCTGTGCATTGGCAGCATTGGCATGAAGGTTAGCAATTACGGCATCGACGGTAACATCCTCCTCTTCCTCATGCCAGCAGTCGTAGTCGGTGATCATACACATCGTCGCGAGAGCGATCTCTGCTTCGCGTGCTAGCTTCGCTTCTGGTAAATTCGTCATTCCCACCACGTCAAAGCCGAGCTGACGATTTGCCATACTCTCCGCACGTGTTGAAAAAGCGGGACCATCCATATTGACGTAGGTGCCACCATCATGAACCTTACATCCCTGAGCGATGCTTGCATGTTTTAAAATATCACGCAGTCCCGCGCTGACAGGATCACCAAAGCCCACGTGGGCGACGATTCCATTTCCAAAAAACGTATGATGCTCCCTTCTGCTGGTACGGTCAAAGTATTGATCCGGTAATAAGATGTCTCGTGGTGCATACTCTTCCTTCAGGCTGCCTACAGCTGTCACACAGAGAAGCCAGCGCACCCCCATGCTGCGCAGCGCCCAGATGTTGGCACGGTGGTTGATCTCATGAGGCAGAATCTTATGACCACGACCGTGACGTGGTAAGAACCAAACTTGGCGTCCCGCCATTTCGCCCCCAATCAGTGCGTCTGATGGCTTACCAAATGGGGTATCCAACCAGAGTTCTTCATTTTTCTCAAAACCTGACATTTCATAGAGTCCACTACCTCCAATTATCCCTATCGCTGCCGTTTTATTTTTATCCATATCTATGTAAGCCAAATGATAGTTTGAACTTATTTTCAAATGACAAGGTGTCGAGATTCTTCGCTTTCAAATTGTCCAAAGCTTGTATTTCGCTGACGAATGATAAAACTACGCCTATGAAAAATACGGAGCACCGCCAAAGCCCATCTGGCTACGCCCTCTTCGACTTGGATCAAACCTTGATTCCATGGGATACACAGCTTTTATTCTGTGACTTCATCATTAAACGTATGCCACTTCGCCGGCTATTCCTACTCGTGCTCATTCCCTTTTTACCCTTGGTAAAAGTTCTTGGAGCAGAAGGAATGAAGCGGATTTTCCTGAATTACCTCTGGCTTCTAAAAAAGGAAGAACTCGACTTGCTAGCAGAGGAGTTTGTAGCTCAGCACTTCCCTAGCAGCTTCTATCATGAAATGCTCGACGTCTTGGAGCAGCAGAAAAAACTCGGCAGGCTAACTATCCTTAGCTCCGCGAGCCCAGAAATCTGGGTCAAACCCATTGCTCAACGCCTTGGCTTTGATCACTATTTTGGCACGGAGGTCGAAATCAAAGGTCACGTTCGCCTATTCCCTGAAATTATTGGAGGTAACAACAAAGGGGCTAACAAACTCGTCAAGATGCAGCACATTTTGCCTGATGGTTTTGACCCCTCAGCCCATGATATACTTCCCAATAGCCACGGCTTTTCCGATAGCCATGCAGATCTTCCCATGCTGAGAGTCTGTGAGGATGCAAGCATGGTGCATCCCACAGAAAAACTCAAAGCCGAAGGTCTTAAAAAGGGATGGCACGAATATCTACCCGAAAGACCCACTCAGAACAAAAAAGAATTTGCCATCGCCTGTATCAAACAAAGCTTGGGCATCTACTGATATTGTCTATCCGTTTTTCACGAGTTCAGCAAAAATCAAAGTGCCTGAATCCGTGTCTAACATACTTATGATCACCACTTCCTGAGTTGTATTGATTTTATCCGCCGCATGATTAACGACAATCATCGAGCCATCAGAGCGGTACCCAATTGCTTGCGTCTTATTTTTTCCAACGCGTACCAGCTCGAGCTGTATACGGTCTCCTATAGAAATTTGTGGCTTTAATGCTGTGGTTAGATCATTCAGATTCAATGCTGTTAAACCCTGCAGCCTAGCAGACTTCGCTAAACTATCGTCTGTTGTCAGTAATTTTGCACCCAGCATCTGTGAGCTGAGTATCAACTTCGTATCGTGAGAGTCTGCTGGATTTTCAAACTCAGAGTCATGAATCGAAATTTTTAAAGTATGCGACGATTGAATATTTTCTAAATTTCTCAGGCCTACCTTACTTTTTTCGTGATTCTCATCCGTAGGTGAATTGGCAAGAATATGTAATTCTTCGATAATAAAACGTGGCACAATTAAACGCCCGTCAATAAATCCAGCACTTAGAAGTCGCGGCAACCTCTCGTCCGTTAAAGCCAAATCGTCTAACACGATTGGCATACCGCTCGTTGCTTCTCCGCGAAACCGCACATAAGGAATTAACAATGCAAAATCATCCTTCGAGCTCCGTATCGCTAACACGGCTCCTAAAAATCCTAGGGTAGAATAAATAACAACATGCACAGATAACAGAACGCTATCGAGATACATAAAAGTATCTGTGAGAGTAATTTCGAGTAAATTCACTAAGCCACGAGATAAGAGCCAAGCGCAGAATATACCTATCAAAAGACCAAACGTAGCATGAGAAAACCCGCGTAAGGTGAATTTTTTAGTCAGTGACTCAACAAGAATAAAGAATGCCGCCACTACGAGCCCTATCAGCATCCCTATCCAAATAGCATCCGCACCCCCAGCATGGTTCGCTATCGCAGCACCTGCTAGCTCACAAATGAGCAGGTAGATAATTCGTGCCGTATTTACCGGAGCTGAAGAACTACTTTTATTCATAACTAAACATTGCCGTAGCTCCGTCTCAGGGGCAAGCCAAACCATCTTTACGCAGGAACAAGCATCTTGTTCATGACTAAGACCCACCGCAAAGCATTTGCCCTCGAATTCGTCCTCAAAATACCCGATCCCTAGAAATCACCCTGATCCTCAATACAAAGCTTGAATTTTTCATCCACCAGATCTGGATAGCCGCATGAATTTTCCTGAATATACGACCCATGAAGAAGTCATGTTTTTTGATACTGACTGCGGAGGCGTCGTGCACAACATCGCCTACCTTAGAATGATAGAAACTTGCCGCACCCACCTTGGTGCTAGCATGGGCATGGACTTCGTCAAAATGTCAGCAACCCAAGTCTATCCCGTCGTTGTCCGTACCGAAATCGACTACAAAAAATCCGCAAAACTAGGTGATAAACTCGTCATTCACGGTAAGCTCGAAAAACTTGAACGCATCCGCTTCTGGTGCTCTTTCGTCATGACTCGCGAGGGAGACGATACTCCACTCATCACCTGCCGTCAGTCCCTCGCCCTCGTCAAAATGCCCGAAAGCAAGATTCAGCGATTACCTAAGGAGTGGAAAGATCAGTGGGGTAATTGAAAAAGAACACTCGAAAAAACCTCAACCCATAAAGAGTTTTTTCTAAATACATCCAGTGCGCTTTGAGCCAAAACAAACTCTTACCGTTGGAGTCCACTAGCCGTGTAGACTCGTACAATATCAGCCCCGCTAGTGACCGCGGCATGGCAGCCTCCCCTGCACCTCTTGAGTAAATTTATAAGGGCTCGGATAGCTGTCGTTAGTAGCCAGATTAGCAAGTGCACCGCGAAGATGCATCAGCGCAAGCCCAAGCTTGTTCTCCCCCGTCCCATCGCAGTTGTCGCTCCAATACGAGTCGCGATTGTTATGACTATTGTGTTCTAGCAAATACGCACTACCTGTAGAAATCAGAGCTTTTTCTAAAGCGGGATTCAGACACGAAAACTTTGACTCGAGAACTGCTTTCATCGCCCCATCTCTATAAAATCCTGCGTAGTTATGATTCGTCTGTGGTCCAGCATGATTTCGGATATGAAATGCCTCGTTGCCGTCCTGAGCATTCTCAAATTGCTTGCGGATAGAGGGATCCTGCCACCACTTCGTCGCTTGAAATGCAGCCTCGGCCGTATGAAACGTTCCTGATGGCTGACCAGGAGGAGTAATTGTCACTTGGCATTTCCAGAAATTCCCAAAAAAAGGAGCATTATATATATCGTCCCAAGCCGTATTCTTTCCAGGGTAATAAAAAGCAATGAGCTCATAACTATTTCCGTCAATCGTCACAGGTAAAGGTTTTGGAATGGGAAGTGCTGCTAAATTGGATGGGCTCATAAAGATCTATTTTTTGATGAATTTAATTTTAGAGATTACTTTCTTCTGGATGATTTATATCGCCTATCAACGACAGAGAGATGTGTAATTATAATTATTTAATAACTATCGCATGAAGAGCTATAGCAACTTTTAGTCAAGTACCTACTCGGGTATTTCTTTCTTTATGAGCTTCTAACCTTATAAAAAAATCTTTCATTAAGCTTTTAGTTGTTGGGAGACTCAAAGCACTCTGAGCTGTAAAATCATTTTCTCCAACTCCCACGTTGGGACTATCCATCAGATAATCCTGCGAAGGAATCTGATGGTGCATAATCAATTGTTTATCCCTTGATGCTAATGATGTCTCTGATTCGTGACGGCTGGGGTTTTTAATCGCACCCACCATTTACGGATTGTGTAGACTAATATTTCATCGTTTCCAGGATTCGGTATTCCAAGAACTTGCCAGTTCATCTCTACAAGCGTGTGCCAATGCGAGCGCTAATGGCTTTAAGCTCTTTTGACTGCTTCCCTCGCGGAATAGTTCATTACGAAAGTTTACCATCGCTGTCGCAACTCCTGAACGCTCTACAAGTGCCAGTTCTCCCCAATATAGTTGCTCAAACCTTATCGTCGTTCTTTGAATTTCCGCATCGTCCGACGAAGTCGCAATCATCGAAGTCACTTGAACCGCTTCAGTATAAAGTTGCAACTGTCTATCTAGAAATGGTCGTGTCGCCTCGATTCGTCTTGTTTCCGCTGACTTGGCATCCTCTGCAATTTGAGCGGCTAGCTTTTGCTTTGTGGTATCACGGTAAGTGTAAATACCCCAGAGGAAGGCCGCCACTGTCAGTAGGGCCGTGATCACCTTAAGGCGAATTTCGATTTTGTTCTGTTGTGCTACAGACATTGAGATGCGTTGCTCCTTTCTTTGGCATCAACCCTACGGCTGCCAGCTAGGTCAACTAGCTGCGGGTCAGCTTTAAGATCATTGATTGTTTGTTGAAATTGGCTCGTCTAGTTCAAATCGTGAGGTCTATCCATGAATAAGAATAAAAACGAATTTAAACATAGTATTCACGTAATAACATCGAATTAAACGTGCATAAAGCAGAAACTAACATCGCCATCCTAAAACCTGATCATGTTGCCCATAATGGCACCAACGGCAACAGTTGATGAGATGATAGATGTTTTCATGGCAGTAGTAGTTTACTATTGAAGAGCTGTGCTACTTAATCTGCCTTCTTACCTTATCTTGTTCTGCCTCTTTGATGATGGACCGTGTTGATATATCACATTAGCGGCGTTTCAAATTGTAGTGGATTAGCAGCTCGCAAGAAAAAGTATCCTATTCCAGACGCTCCATATGTAAAATCGGCTGAAAAGCAATCGACTGTATCAGTAGGCCAAAAATATTGTCCCCCAATGATAGAGCGATAAGCAAGCGCCATATGAGCAAACTCCTGAGCCCGCTCTAGCCAAATCTCGTCCCTTGTAATTTGGTAGAGTTCCACTAGCAGTTCGCCACCACCCGCTAGACCAGTGCAGAAAGTTGGATTCGCTCGCAAGTCCCCATATTGATAAGTAGCTTCGCCAGCCTGCAAAGCAACCGATAGATAATTGGGTTGATCGAGAAGTCTTGCCGCCTTGGCAAAGACAAGACCTATCCCTGCAGCTCCATGACTAAATTGACAGCGGGTCAGTTCCCCATCCCCAAGTCTGGGACTCCAGTTGATTCCACCCTGTGCTGGTTGAGCGTGACGGATTAGAGTATCTAGAAGCGCACTCGCTAAGCCTCTCCAGTGAACGTCAGAAGTGGATTGATAAAGACAGGCGAAAAAATAAGCCACTCCAGAAATACCATGACCTAACCCTGTGTAGGGTATAGTTCCAAAACCTTTCTGGATCGTTTCCACTATGCAGTGTGTCCCCAGATCATCCGTAATAAGCTGATTCTCGAGCCAACGTCCGCACCGGACCGCTCCTTCAAGATACTTGGAATCGGCGTTCTTCTTCCAAAGTTGTAAAAATAGCCAGCCATTAGAAGCTTCTCCGCTGAGGAAATCGGTGACAGGTCCGGGTTGTTCGGTTAGGACCTTATTTGCCGACTCGTCGATGAGGTCGGAAAACTCATCGCGACCACTAGCTCTTGAAATGCAAAGGGCGGAATAAGCAAGTCCAAACTTACCCAATTGGAGGCCACGTTGAAAATCGCCGGTTTTTGGTGCATTCTGAGATGACCAAGTAAGAGCACCACGCGCAAGCTCAAGAGAGCGTGGATTCCCCGTTGCCTCGAAGTAGGCCGAAAGGAATATTGGAATTCCTCCCACACCGTTGAATATACTGAAGTGGTGATGAAGGTTATCGCCATAGTCATATGTCGCCCACCGAAACCCAGAATCGACAGCCTCTGCTGTGGCCTCAATAAAGGAAAATACGGATTCTGCCGAGTTTGCTATCTGCGTCATTTTTCTTTACCGAACGTCTATGCTCTGGAATCCGCTACCGGAAGCGCCAGTTCGACGAGGGGGTTAAAGGTTCTAAAAATCATAAAACAAAACTACTCAGCGAGTAGCGGATTGCCCAGCAGTATCTTGTTACCCTTTGTGTTCAAGTATGTAAGAGCTTCCAGGATGAAGAATCTTCTGTTGGGCAGACATTCCTCGACCCATGGCTGCGCGACTATGCTGAAGAAAACCCATCTTAATGAGGGTACCGACATGATGAGTAACTTCGGGCAAAGGAATCCCAAGGGATTGGCTAGCAGACTCCCGAGACGATTCTTGAGTATCATAATAGAATTTAAGAATTTTATGTTCATCCTCCTTGAGCCCTTCTTCAGTGCTATCGAGATCGCTAAGTTGCTGGCGAAGACTCTTATTCTCCGCCATAAGCTCAGAAATCTTTATTGAGGCTTGGTCAAGGCTAATGCGCGTCTCAACGAGTTGCTCGTCGAGCAGCGTGACCTTCGTGGTCAGCAAGTCGATCACGTCCTTACCAAGTCCAGCGGTGCTAGCTGAACGGATAATCTCTTTAGCGGAAGATGTGAGGCTCATTTATTTTTGCATAGACCCTATGGCTGCTAGCTAGGTGCGGACGAACTTTAGGGTCATGGATTGTTTGATTGAAAAGTGGCGCACTTGGTTCAAATCGTGGGCTATCTCGCTAATGCGAGACCTATCCAATATCCATAGATTAAGAATTATGAAACCGAACTCAAGCGAGCCTCGCGCACTCTACATCGGACTCGACGTCCATAAAGCAGAAACTGTTATCACCATCCTAAAACCTGATCATGTTGCCCATAATGGCACCAACGGCAACAGTTGATGGGATGATAAATGCTTTCATGGCAGTAGTAGTTTACCATTGAGGAGCTGTGCTACTCAATCTGCCTTCTCATCTTGTTCTGCCTTCTCGATGCTCAAGATCTCGTCCGCAACCTGTTTGGCGATCTTCTCATATCCATCATTTGTGTAATGCACATCACCCGGCCCCTTGAAGAGGTCGGGTGAAAAATCTGCGGTTAGAGAATAAAGATCATCAATGGCAATTCCGTGCTTCTGCATGACTCTGGCTGCTGCTGCATTATACTTCTTATCGTCCCCGACAAAACGGCCAGCTTCTTCTTCAGGCACAACGGTCGTGTGTGCCCAAATCAGTTTTGCATCAGTTCTTTTGAGACGAGTGACAAGCTTATCAAGATTATCCTCGTACAACTCTATGGAGGTGGTGATGGTTCCATTGACCTTGTCCCTCCTTCCCTGAACCTTCGATTTGGGATGGCGATAGCAGAGGTCCCACAAACCCCAATTGAAATGGATCACATCCCACTTAGTCTCGCCAATCCACAGGTCGATTTCCTCTAGTCCTAGTCCTGTATGTTGAGCATTCCCTTTGTGATGTTTGACAATCGCATCTCCCTTAAGCAACTGCACAACATGGGGCGTGTAACCAATCGATATTGAGTCACCAATAATCAATACCTTAGGCAGATCGGCTTCCTTTTTCACATCCCCCGCGAAGAGAAATAACTGAAAATGTAGCGCGAGCAGTAAAGCAGTAATTAGTAATCTTCTCATTCTCTATGATTTCTTTTACGTTTGAAGTTTGGCACGTTGATCACAGGTTAAAGGTTTATAATTGTCATTAAAGTTATACTCTAGGTGGATAGTGTATTGGTGTGCATCTTGTTCGGCTAGTTTTTGATCGTTTAAGCAAAATGCTTGAAGGTATAAGAAGAAACAATAACCAAGGAAATTCAAACCCTCTAAAATCAGAAGATGAGGTTGGCTTAATTAACCGAACTATAAATGGGGTCATCGAGTTCTCCCTTGTATTCGAATATATATTTATAGGGCCAATATCAATAAGTTCGTAATCATAGTATAAGACCCCAGTGTCGTCTATGGCTTCAGTAGAAGAGGCATCATCTTGGTATACTGTGTCCCATGTTCTGCAGGAGGTGTGACTTAAACCATCTTTCGAACTTATTATTACAGTATTAGCGCCAAGAAAACAATGTGCGTATAGATTCCAGCCTGCAACATTTATTGAAAATGGTATCAAGATTATCACGGATATGACCATTATCAAAAATTGATGTTTACTCATTATCTTTTTTTATTGCCGAACGTCATAGGAGAGCCGCGCCGCGGTCAACTCCCGAATTTAATCAGACGACGGGTTCGGCGGCGGCTCCTCGGCCTTGTCCGGTTTATTGGTTATTTGGTGCTCGGGGTGCTACTCGCAGAAACCTTCACACTACTCAAGACGCCAACTGTGTGGGTTACTAACGACCAACTAATCGCGTAAGTGAATACCAGAAGGAAAGGCGTAAGCCACTTGAGCCACCTGTTAGTTCTGTTGTCTAACTGTAGAAAAAGTTTGAAGTGAACACTGAAAATCTCTGCAGCAACTAAAAGTGAACTGATGACGTAGACTAGAGAGAAAAGCCGGTCTCCGGTTGCCGTCGCGATTCCTCCAATCAGCGACAACGCTCCAAGCCACCCAAGAAGTCTAAACCAGCTAACCGTAAAGTTGTGTAGCGATTTTATCGACTCAGGCTCGTCGGTGGCTTGTCTATCGTATGAAGCGTCGGACTTTTCTTTGCTAGATATCATTCTATTTCTTACCGAACGTCGAAGTGTGGCACGGCTTTAGCCGTTGCCACCACTGCCTTGTTCGATTTCAGGTTCAGTTTGTTTTTTGAAGTGTTTTGCTGCCGAAGGTGTCAATAAGCCGACAACGCAAGCGACATAGACCACGCCGAGGATAATCAGAATTAGGCCCGAGCCCGACTGAGTCATCAGCCCAACGCCACCTAGGATAGAGCCAATTCCAGCAAGTCCCATCAGAACAACGGTAATCCATCTTCCTGGGACCCATCCCTTCACAAGTGAATACGCTAACAGGCAGGTCAGAATAAATCGGACACTTTGAGGGACAATCTTCTCAAGTCCGATTTGGAGAATATAAGTCATAATTACAATCGCAGAACACAGAACAATTGTGCCGGCGATAATGGAAACCAGTTTTTTCGGTGTCATTATATTTTGTCGAACTTATTGTTTAACTTAGACTAGATAATTGGCTAAACCCTTTATAGCCTTACGGTAGATAATAGAGAGACGATTTTTATCTTGTGGATAATAACGAATTCTTTCGTCTATATTCTATTCCCCATCCGCAGTCTTTTGGATATCGGTAAGAGCTTCGATAAAGTCTCTGAGCACCTCTTTCGGTACCATGATGGTATCGCGGTTGCCTGCTACTTCTTCGGTGATTTTGAGGACCATGCCACGTGCATTTTTCTTGAGATCAAGATAGAATGTTTTGCGATCAGCGAGGATCTTCTCGGTATGAAGCACTTCATCATTATAGGATTTTGGTTTTCTATATTCGTTCATAACCTCATATCTCCATATCCTGTTGTTTTGGTCAAGTAGCTTGTTTTCTGATTCAAAGTAGTTTGAAGAATTGGCTGATCAACTTATTAGTTATTCACTTCTCTATCTTGAAGAGATTTATAAACCACAAATACTCTTCTTCTTCTGCATGTGAATAAGTAGCTCATATCGTCATTTCTCCCAGAGAACAAATCATCCATTAGCTCTTAGTAACATGAGGAATTTCTCAGAGTGAGTAGGTATCACTCTGCTTATTTAAGATATCTAAAGAAGAAAGAAACAAAACTTCTACAAGTTATTAACAGTCAGAAGCTACTTGTTCACAGCTTGATTATTGCGCCTACTCTACTATTCTCTGCTGCATGAAGTCAGACGAATACTGGATGCAACTTGCCATTTCAGAAGCGCAAAAAGGAATAGGTCTGACATCACCTAATCCTCCCGTGGGTGCTGTTATCGTAAAAGATAATCAGCTTCTTGGTCAAGGCTGGCATCAAGGCGCAGGGCTACCACACGCTGAGCGCGAGGCGATTGCGAATGTTTTAGCGAATCATGCTAAAAGCATGCTTATAGGAGCATGTATTTACGTTACGCTAGAGCCTTGTTCTACGCACGGAAGGACGCCTCCATGTACTCAAGGAATTATAGATCATGGTATCCAGCGTGTAGTCTACGGAGCTAAAGATCCTAATCCAGATCATGTAGGACGAGCTGAGAAAATTTTACAACAACAGGGAATTGAAGTGAACACAGGTATCTGTGAAATGGAATGCTTAGCACTAATCCGTGCATTTTCTAAAAAACAGTTCACGGGCTTGCCCTGGGTGATTCTCAAGTCGGCTATCAGTTTGGATGGTAAAATTACACGCCCACCTGGTGAGAGCCAATGGTTGACTTCGGTAGAATCGAGAGATCACGTTCAGAAAATTCGATTTGAATGCGATGCTATTATTACTGGGGGAAACACTCTGCGTACGGATAACCCAGCTCTTACTATTCGAGATAAAAAATTATTGGAAAATTCCGCTAAAACTCAACCATGGCGAATGATTATTACTCAAAGTAAAAGGGATTCATTACCTACAGACGCTCAGGTATTCAACGATAGCTTCGCAGATAAGACTCTCGTTCAAGAGCATGGAGATATCTTAGAAGCATTAAAAACACTCTCTAGCAAAGGCTGCAATCAAGTGATGGTAGAAGCGGGTGGCAAGCTCATGGGAGCCTTTCTCGATGCCGGCTTAGCTGATGAAGTCGTTATTTTCTATGCACCTCTTCTCACCGGTGGTGATTTTCCGGGTTTTGCAGGACTTTCCCAAGAGGTGAAATTAAAAGACTCTCAGTTCATTCAGATAGGAAACGATGTAATGCTCCGTGCTCGTATAGATCATTTTAAGTCTTAATTACAATATCCTAGATCTCTTGTACTTGCCGTGTGCAAAAAATTAAGTCACTGTAGACAGGAATTACTCTAATTAATTATGTTTAAACGTATCGGAAATCTCATTAAAGGCTTTTTAGGTCTTTTCATCGGCGGCATTGAAAAACGTAACCCTGAGGCACTTCTGGATGTGGAGAAGGAAAATTTACGTAAGCAAATTTCGCAGTTCAATCAAGGGCTCGCCACTCATGCTGGTCTCGTGGAGAAATTAATTTCACAAACCAAAAAACTCGATAGAGAAGAAACAGAGTTACGCGCAAAAACGACGGCTCACCTGAAGGCTGGAAATCGCACCCTTGCTGGTGAACTTGCCGTTCGTCTTCAGTCTGTAGACAAGGAGCATGATGCGATGCTGACTCAGCTCGAACAAGCGGATACACGTTACAAAGAGCTCGTTAAGGCTCGTGATGTTAGCGTAAAAGCGGCGAAGAAAAAAATCGAAACCCTCGCTCGAGACATCGATGACATGAAGGTAACGACAGCGATGGCAGACCTAAATGAAATGGCATCTGGTATGGTTTCAGAAATCGGTGGATCGGGAGATACCCTCAACCGTCTTGAAGAAATGGTAAGTTCAGAACGTGATAAAGCGGCTGGCCGCGCTCGCGTAGCCCGCGACTCGATGGATCTCACGGACATTAACATGCAGGCCGCTGAAGAAGAAGCACTCGCTGAAATGGCACTTGCCGATTTTGCCGCCGCTGAAGGAATTGAACTAGCACCGACCGATCAGATTACCAAAGAGATCGCTGCCGATACCAAGTCACCAAAATCTACTACTTCCACGAGTTCTATGGGACCGACTGTGAGTGAGTAGTAGGACATTCTAGAAATCGTTATCAAATTATCAAAAAAGCGAAGCTAGTATTCCAACTAGCTTCGCTTTTTTATGATAGTTAAGACTCTATCGTTTCGATGATTTGTAGATGATTTATACTAGGCCGTGATGCTCTTGAAGAGTGGTCACAGTGAGCTCTTTCTCTTGAAGGGAGCGAATGGCTAGTATTGAGGCTTCTGCTGCAGAAAGATTAGTGCAGTGAGATATTTTGTTGGCCACGGCTCCAGAGCGGATTTTCACCTCATCCTCGCGTGCCTCGTGGCCACTTGGGGTGTTGATAATAAACTGAATTTCTCCGTTTTTCATCATATCAATGACGTTCGGGCGTTTCTGTTCAGCGAGTTTGTAGAGACGATTAACTGGCAGCCCCTCGTCTTTAAAGCGTCGATAGGTGCCTCCAGTGGCATATATTGAGAAGCCTAATTTAGCGAGTTCGTTAGCGATCGGTACGGCGCGGTCTTTATCTCTGTCATTGACGGAGAAAAAGACATTGCCACCAACGGGCAATGGATTAAATGCACTGATTTGTGCTTTGGCGTATGCCATGCCCATGTCAGCATCGATACCCATGACTTCTCCAGTGGACTTCATTTCAGGCCCGAGAACGATGTCGATACCAGGGAAACGTGGCCATGGGAATACGGCTTCTTTGACACAGAAGTGATCAGGAAGAACTTCATCTGTGAAACCGAGCTCCTTGAGCGTTTTGCCCACCATGATTTGGGCGGCAAGTTTTGCTAGCTGGATACCAATGGATTTCGAAACAAAGGGTACGGTGCGGGAAGCACGCGGGTTGACTTCGATTACGTAGAGCTCGTCGTCTTTCACGGCGAACTGGATGTTCATGAGGCCGATAACATTGAGCTCACGAGCGAGGTCTTTAGCCGCTTTAAGAATTTGAGTTTGGATGTCATCGGAGAGTGAGAACGCGGGGATGACACATGCGGAGTCTCCCGAATGAATACCAGCCTGCTCGATGTGTTGCATGATGGCTCCTACAACAGATGTTTCACCATCGGAAATACAGTCGACATCGATCTCGATCGCGTTTTCGAGGAAGCGATCTACAAGTACTGGGCGATCTGGTGACACGTCTACGGCTTCGTTCATGTAACGAGTGAGGTCGCTATCATTGTAGACAATCATCATAGCGCGTCCTCCGAGAACGAACGATGGACGAACGAGTACGGGATAGCCGATAGATTGGGCAACGGCGACGGCCTCTTCGGCACTCGTTGCAGTGCCAGCTTCGGCTTGTTTCAGGTTAATCTTATCGAGTAGAGCGGAGAAGAATTTGCGGTCCTCGGCAAGCTCAATGTTCTTAGGTGATGTTCCGATGATAGGAACGCCGTGACGCTCGAGGTCAGCTGCTAGATTCAGCGGTGTTTGACCACCAAATTGGACGATGACGCCGTCTGGTTTTTCCTGATCGCAGATGTTGAGAACGTCCTCAAGTGTTAGTGGCTCAAAGTAGAGCTTATCACTGGTGTCGTAATCGGTAGAGACGGTCTCAGGGTTCGAGTTCACCATGATGGTTTCGTAGCCTAAATCGCTAAGAGCAAAGGCGGCATGAACGCAGCAGTAGTCAAATTCAATACCTTGGCCAATACGGTTCGGACCACCGCCAAGAATGACGATTTTTTTCCCTGTAGTTTCACGAGCTTCGTTTTCATCACCATAGGTTGAGTAATAGTAAGGCGTGTGTGCTTCAAACTCAGCAGCACAGGTGTCTACTAGGCGGTAAGTTGGGATAACTCCCTCAGCCTTGCGTTGAGCGCGGACTTCGTCCTGAGTCGTACCTCGAGCGATGGCGATTTGAATGTCTGAAAAACCGAGACGTTTTGCCTTACGCAGGTCCATGGTTTTGAGATTTTTAGCCTCCTCGACGATTTGATTGAGCTGCTCAAGGAACCAGCGGTCGATACTGGTGGCTTCGAAAACTTCCTCGACTGTCCAGCCAGTTTGGAAAGCAGTTTGCAGCCAGAAGATACGCTCAGCGTTAGGGACGTGAAGCTTGCGTTCGATATCCTCGTAGCTGGGGTTGACGGGCTCTTTGCCATCGAAACCGAAGCCGAAGCGCCCTGTTTCAAGTGAGCGCAGTGCCTTTTGCATAGACTCTTTAAAGGTGCGTCCTATTGCCATGGCTTCACCCACAGCTTTCATCTGAGTGGTGAGAACAGGGTCAGCGGTAGGGAATTTCTCAAAGGTGAAACGTGGTAGCTTCGTGACGACGTAATCGATAGTTGGCTCGAACGAAGCGGGTGTTTCACGAGTGATGTCGTTGGGAAGTTCGTCCAAGGTGTAGCCTACAGCGAGCTTTGCGGCAATCTTGGCGATCGGGAAACCGGTCGCTTTTGAAGCGAGAGCTGATGAGCGTGACACACGTGGGTTCATCTCAATGACGATCATACGGCCGTCAGCAGGGTTCACGGAGAACTGGATGTTTGATCCACCAGTTTCAACGCCAATTTCACGAATACATGCGAAGGAGAAATCACGCATGATTTGGTATTCACGATCTGTAAGGGTTTGTGCAGGAGCTACTGTGATAGAGTCACCAGTGTGAACGCCCATGGGGTCGAGGTTTTCAATCGAGCAAATAACCACGCAGTTATCTGCGCAATCACGCATAACTTCCATTTCGTATTCTTTCCAACCGAGGAGACTTTCTTCAACAAGAACTTCCGTCACGGGTGAGAGATCGAGACCGCGGTCGATGATGGTTTCAAACTCTTCTTTGTTGTAAGCAATACCGCCACCTGCACCACCTAGGGTAAAGGCTGGACGGATAATAAGTGGATAGCCACCGATGTCTAAGGCGATCTGACGTGCCTCCTCCATGGTGTGGGCAACGCCACTAATAGGGAGATCAAGACCGATCTTCAGCATGGCGTCTTTAAAACGCAAGCGATCCTCGCCTTTATCAATGGCATCAGCGTTGGCGCCAATCATGCGTACATTGTATTTGTCGAGAACTCCTGACTTAAAGAGAGACATCGAGGTATTCAGAGCTGTCTGACCACCGAGTGTAGGAAGAAGCGCGTCTGGTTTTTCGCGAGCGATGATTTTCTCAACGACTTCGGGCGTAATAGGCTCTATATAGGTACGAGGCGCAAATTCAGGATCCGTCATGATGGTGGCGGGGTTCGAATTAACGAGGATGACTTCATAGCCTTCCTCTTTCAGCGCTTTACACGCTTGAACGCCGGAGTAGTCAAACTCACAGCCTTGTCCTATCACGATCGGGCCAGAGCCGATCACCAGAATTTTTTTGATACTTAAGTCTTTGGGCATTAGGTAGAGCTAAATTTTAGGGATTTATGACGACTTTCATCCCATTGTAAAGCAAAGCCGACACCTAAATTACCTTTTTCAAAATAATCAGTTTTTGATCGTTTGTTATTTGATAACAACGACAGCTCCTGGACGAACTAATTCTGGAATGCGTGCAGCATCCCAGTTTGCCATCCGGATGCAGCCTGCGCTTTGCGCCCGACCGATGGTGAGAGGGTTGTCAGTTCCATGGATGCCAATGCCAGATTTTGTGAGACCATTCCAGATGATACCAATTGGGTTATTAGGACCTGCTGGGATGTTAAGAGACTCCTTGCCACGAACACCTGTTTCGAGAAGCTGTTTATCATATCGCCACACGGGTAGCTCGATGCTGTTTTTAAGGTTCCAGTACCCTTTTGGGATAAACTGAGATTTACCAGGGGTGATGGGGTAGCTGGCTATGAGTTTAGGCTGGGCCATCGAGAGTGCGCCTTCTTGAAAACTTTCTTCGTCAGGGATGATGAGTTCGTAGATAAATAGCTGTTTCTGCTCTGTGTCTACGATGATGTGTCGAGATGTCAGTATTTCGTCTGTTTTGTGACTGCGTCCAGACTGGTAGTTTTCTACTTTAAAAGGTGTGACATTGGGAACTAGAAGCGCCGTGTGTGCAGCAGCACTTTTGATATCTGCTACTGCGTTAATTTCTCTGAGTAGTTCTTCAGAGGTATGGTATCGCTCTGCCATAAACTCTAAGATACTTCTATAAGACATATATTTTCTTTTCGCCTGTAAAGTTCTGTCTTCTGGTAAACTGCTGTCTACGTATTGATCAACATCGCTAGGTATGATCGCGGTAGCGTAAGGTGTGGTAATTGCCTCAGTGACTTCGCTTAAAATCTGAGGGTCATCTAGTTTTCTTCCTTGGCTGGTATTGTAGTTTTCAATAGCAAGCTTCGTGAAAGTGCCTGGTTTGCCATCGATGTAGCCAGGACCAAACATTTTTTGATCGAGGAAAATCTGCAATTTGACGGCCTCTTCTCCATGAGGAGGTAGTATGATTTGCGCATGAATCCACGTGCAACAGTAGAGGAGGGTAATGAGCGATAAAAGTTTCATTGTGTAAGTAGACAAAGGTTAGATCCTATATTGCCACAGTATCATTTATTAGACGCGGAACATTTCTGTTAGAACCTGCTAATTAGTTACAATGAAGCGGTGAAGCATACCTGCAATTTTAGTGGGGACAATGGCTTTAATGACGACATCGTTGCCTTGGTAATCGGTATCGAGCACTTTGGCATCACTATGAAGTAAGCCAGTTAAGTCTCCCCGACTCTGAGGAATGCAGTAGGTTTGTGTTTGCACGCGGTCAGCCAATATTTCTGTGCATTTCTGCAAGAGCATATCCATATTGAGTCCGCTTTTGGCACTGACGGAGATGGTATTGGGAAATGCGACTTCGAGGCCTGCGAGAGCGACGGGGTCGTTGAGAACGTCAATTTTGTTTAACACGGTGATAATGGGTTTATCCCCTGCTCCGAGTTCTGTTAAAACTTCAATCGTAGTATCGTAAAATTTATGAACTTCAGGCGATGATGCATCGAGTACGTGAATGATGAAGTCAGCTAAAACAGACTCCTCAAGAGTCGCCTTAAACGCTTCTACGAGTCGGTGTGGCAGATTTCTTACAAAACCTACGGTATCTGTTAAAAGTAATGGCTGCCCGTCTGGAAGTTCGATGGCGCGTGTTGTAGTATCCAATGTCGCAAAGAGCATGTCTTTTGCCATGACCTCAGAGCCAGAGAGTTTATTGAGTAAGGTCGATTTACCTGCATTCGTATATCCAGCGATAGCGGCGCATGGGGTACCTTGCTTTTCGCGTTCCTTTCTGCGGGTGTTTCGTTGTTTCCGTACTTCTGCTAACTCACGCTGACATTGTTCGATACGCGTGCGAGCTAATCGACGGTCGACCTCGATTTGCTGTTCACCCATTCCACGTGATGCACCACCACCACCGGTGCCTCCTCCCCCGCCCTCTCGGTCTAGGTGACTCCACATGCGTGCCAATCGAGGCAAGGAGTACTGCATACGTGCTAGGTCGACCTGCAGACGCGCTTCGCGGGTTTGCGCCCTTTTGGAAAAAATATCGAGAATCACCTCCTCACGGTCAATGACGCAAATGTCGGCGAGTTCCTCCCAGTTTCTTTGCTGGGAAGGGATAAATACATTATCAAAAACGATGCAGTCGCAATCATGTGCTTTGGCTAAATCAACGACTTCTTGCGCCTTGCCTGTACCACAGAGATACTTGCGGTGCAGCGCGCGCGTATTGGCTAATACAGAATCGACGACCTCTATGTTTAAGGTGCGCACAAGCTCTCCGAGCTCTTCCAGCAAAGAGATAGCCTCGTCCTCTTCTCGCTTGTCACCGCAAATGCGTACAAGCATTGCACGCTCAACCATGTCGGGCTTATCTCTAATTTCAAACATACAGCCCATACATGCCCTAGCCTTGGTGCTTACGCAAGCTAGCTTTTAGGCTAAGTCGTGAGTCATGATTGAACCATTGTTCCACGTGGAACTTATGCTTACTGACTCTTGGAGTCGTTTGGTTGATACAGCTCAATACCATTGATTCTTCTCTGCTTCTCACATATGTAGCGGGGAGAAGTTTTAAGTTTCTAATTTCATAATATGTTCATTTACCCCAAAGTTTACGATGTTTTAGTGATCGGTGCCGGCCATGCTGGTGTTGAGGCAGCGCTCGCGGCAGCGCGGCTTGGCTGCAGTGTTGCGGTGCTAACGCAAAATCTTGATACGATTGGTGCGATGTCTTGTAACCCTGCGATCGGAGGTCTGGCAAAGGGGCATATGGTTCGTGAGATCGATGCACTGGGTGGGATTATGGGTTTGAACACGGACGCGACTGGCATCCAGTTCCGTATGCTTAATGCTGGTAAGGGGCCTTCTGTTCGTGCTCCACGTGCTCAGTGTGACAAAAAAGCTTACCAGTTTCGCATCAAACATGTGCTGGAAACGACACCTGGTATTGATCTTCATCAGGTGAACGTTGCAGAGTTACTCGTGGAAAATGATCAGATCATTGGCATCACATCTTCACTGCATATGCAGATTAACGCCAAGACTGTGGTGCTCTCAGCAGGCACCTTTATGCGTGGTTTAATGCATGTTGGTTTGAAAAACGAGAAGGGTGGCCGCATGGGCGATGCCACGTCTACAGTGTCTGACTCACTGCATACGCTCGGTTTTGAAGTGGAACGCTTTAAGACAGGAACGCCTTGCCGAATCAATGGCGAGTCGATTGATTTCACCAAAACTGAAGAACAGCACGGTGACACTCCAGCACCATTTTTCTCTTATATGGCAGGCACTCTTTCGCGCACTGCCGACGATGTACACTCCTTGAACGGACATAAAGTTGATACAGAGGAAGGACTAGCAGCTTTTGAAAACGGAGAATCGTTCCACGTGGAACAAATCCCCTGTCATATCACTTATACCAATCCTAAGACGCACGATATCATCAGTGATAACCTCGATAAATCGCCAATGTATGCGGGCGTTATTGAAGGCTTAGGCCCACGGTACTGTCCGTCCATTGAGGATAAGGTGGTGAAGTTTGCGGAGAAGGAAAGACATCAGGTTTTCCTCGAGCCCGAAGGTCGCCACACCCGTGAGTATTATATCAATGGTGTTTCAACATCACTCCCCTATGAGGTGCAGTATGATTTTATCCGCTCAATCGTTGGCTTGGAGAATGCACAAATTATTCGCCCAGGTTATGCTGTAGAGTACGATTACTGCCCCCCTACCCAACTGTATCAAACCCTAGAAACCAAGCGTGTTTCAGGACTCTATTTTGCGGGTCAGATTAATGGGACTTCTGGATATGAAGAGGCAGCGGCGCAAGGTCTCATGGCGGGAAGTAATGCCGCACTGAAAGCTCTTGGCCAAGCCGAGTTTGTACTACGTCGTGACCAGGCTTACATCGGTGTGATGATAGATGATTTAGTGACCAAGGGAACGACGGAGCCGTATCGCATGTTTACTTCACGTGCCGAATATCGACTGCTTCTTCGCCAAGATAATGCCGACACACGCCTCACTCCCCTCGCAATGGAGGCTGGTTTGGTAACGGGTGCACGCGCTGATCGTATTGAAAAGAAGATCTCTGATTTGGAATCTGTGATGGCAGAGATCCCTCAGATGAAATATGGCGGCGTAAAATTGGATCACTGGTTCCGCCGTCCTGATAATGCTTGGGTAGACCTTCCAGAAGAAATTTTAAACAAAGCGCCACGTGATCTTTGGGAATTAATTGAGACGGATTTGAAATTCGCAGGTCACCTCGATCGCCAACAGACGCAAATTGATCGCGTTTTAAGAATGGAAGATAAGAAAATTCCTAGCTCATTCGACTATGCAAAAGTGTCGGGCTTGAAAGCTGAGGCGCGTCATCGGTTTTCGACAGTTTTACCAAGCACTGTTGGCCAAGCTTCACGAATTTCTGGAATTACACCTGCTGATATCGCCATGTTGGTGGTTGCGATGCGTAAATAGTCGAAATAAGTAAAAAACAGTCAAAATACTCGGTTTTTCTAAATTGGTGAAAACCATTGTAAAATAAAGGTTTTTTACGGTTTTTGAGCTGATTTAAGCCCCTGAGAATCGCACGAAATTCGCCATCCTTACTACAGGGTCTGGTTGATTCAATAGAGGAGCATTAAATTCTGAGCAATTTAATGGAGCTAATCGATATTAATTCTAATCGATATGAAAAACGAGTGAATGCAGTTTTTCGTTTTAGGATATCAGTTCGGGCAATATACGAGTGGCTCCACCAAAGCTGTGATTCTCAACACCTAGCTGCTGAAGCATAGTGAGAAGTAGTCGGCTCATGGGTTCTTCTTCGAGGGTGATTTTATTTTTTCGTAAATCGTCAGATGCCTGACCAGAAATACCATCGAGATTTCCTTCCGCGTACTGAAGGTACTGGCCTTGACGAATTCCCATATTTTGACCACCTGCTAGGATGATAGGATAATTTCTTGAAAGGTGAAAAGCACTGGATGCAGATCCATAGAGACAAAGTGTATTTTCTAACATGTTACCATGTCCTCCTGGTTCCGGAGTTGAACGGAGCAGGCTGAGAAAATGTCCAAATTCCTCCATAAGGAATCTATTATAGCGGCCGAAATTCTCCCAGCCCCCTGGCTTCTTCACGTGGTGAGAAAGCATGTGAGTGAGGTTAAACCCGACAGCGCGACCTAATCTGTCGCTAATGCCCTTGCCATTTTCCTGTCCAAGCTGGTAAGTGACCGTTCGTGTGGAGTCTGTTTGGAAAGCGAGATAAATCAGCTCAAACATGGCTCTTAAATAATTTTTGGGATCTTCTGGTGTGATTTCTAACTGAAGGTGGTCCACATTAACTGATGGTAGTGGCATATTGAGCCAGTGCTTTGCTTTCTCAATACGTTTTTCCGTTTCTCTTACAGATTGTAGGTACTGATCGAGAGTGTTTTGATCGAACTTCGAGAGCTTACGTTTCAGAGAGAGACTGTCTTCCAATAAAAAATCTAATGCAGATTGATGCGCGGCAAGCTGTTGGGCTGCTCGCTGTGTGTCTGCCACGAAGAGTTGATCAAAAACACGTTTAGGCTTATTTTCAGAAGGAATAGGTTTACCCTTTTCATTGAAAGACATGGTAAGCTCTCTACCAGGGAGACCCACACCGCCGTCTGTTCCAAGGATGAGACTTGAATGACGTGTTTCATCACCTACGAGCTTTGAAAAGAGTTGATCCATAGACACTCCATTCATCAGTTTACCTTCCTT
Source organism: Akkermansiaceae bacterium (assembly GCA_051252195.1). Classification (GTDB taxonomy): domain Bacteria; phylum Verrucomicrobiota; class Verrucomicrobiia; order Verrucomicrobiales; family Akkermansiaceae; genus Oceaniferula. The sequence continues at coordinate 112,107 of JBPOGD010000001.1, forward strand.
TTTAAGGCGTTCACCAATTAGAAAGAGACCTGCATTTTTGTGTCCATGAATGTGACGCGCTGAGGGGTGGGATAGTCCACCGATCACGGTGACATCATTTTTGAGAGAGTTTAGAGGCTCTAGACATTTGGTAAAATGGTAGCCTTCTTTTGTACGATGAGGAAACCAGCTCCAATCGCCGTAGGCAGGATCTGCACTTAAGGGCATAGGAACACCGTCTGGCATGTAAAAGCAGGCAAGCCTCTTTTTTGCTTTAGATTGTGGCTGAGGTAGTGTCTTTGCAAAAGTTTCAAACCACGGTAAAGCAAGCGCTATTCCTGCACCTCTTAAAAATTTTCTGCGATCTAAAGTTGAAATATTCATGGTATATAGAGTTAAGATTTTTTAAATAAGTCGCTTTCTATCAGTAGTAGTACGATGGTTTTTAAGCCATCCCCTTGGATGCGAGTTTCAGCTGTAATTCGTTCAATTTCTGCATGATCAGAAAATGCCAGCGGTCTGCCGAGGGCGTAACAAGCGAGTTTTTCGACCATTGCGCGGACAAATTCGTCCTGTTTGTATTCTAACAGATAACGTTTTAGACCTTCCATTCCTGATAGTTCGCTTCCATCCACCAGAGTACTCGTGGCATCGACTGGTTTACCCGCTACCTTTTCGCGCCATAGGCCGATAGCGTCGTATTCTTCAAAGGCGATACCCCACGGGTCAATTTTGATATGGCAAGAGGCACAGGCGGGTTGATTTCGATGATCTTCTATCCGCTCTTTCAAAGTCATCTTTAAAATTTCGGGATCCGTTAAGTCGATCTCTGGCACAGCAGCTGGTGCAGGCGGCGGCGGGTCGTGCAGTAAATTTTCAAGAAGCCAGATGCTGCGTCTTAGTGGATGCGAGTCGATGCCATCAGAGTTCATAGCAAGTAAGCCTGGCTGAGTGAGCAAGCCTCCACGTTTACTTTCAGGTAGGAGCTCAACTTTACGGAAGTGATTACCGTACACATCTTTGATGCCGTAATGCTGAGCGAGACGTTCATCTAAAAAGGTGTACTCAGCGTGCAGGAAATCCATGATCGAGCGATTTTCATCAAGCATGTAGCTAAATAAAGCGATGGGTTCTCTTTGCATGGAGCGCTTCAGTGCTGGGGAAAATTGGGGGAATTTATTTTTATCCATCTGAAGCGCATCCAAGATTTCAAGAGCTAACCACTGATGGGTAAAGTTATTAATGAAGCGGCTAATCTTGGAGTCCTCTAGCATCCGTTCTGCCTGTTGTCTCAAAACGGATGTATCATGGATACTGCCATTTTTCACACTAGATAGCAGCTCTTCATCAGGGACACTGCTCCAGAGAAAAAACGAAAGCCTTGAGGCAAGCTCACTATCAGTTATAGCCTTTTCTGATTTCGACAAGTACAAGAAATGTGAAGAAGTCAGTACGGTAGAGAGAACTTCTATCATCGAGTCTTCAAAGGTTTCAAAGGCAGGACGCATGGAATCGTAGAGTTTAAGAATCCGCTCGACCTCTCTATCTTTCACAGGACGTCTCCAAGCTTTTTCCATAAAGTTTGTTAGAATAGCTCGGGCCTGACTCTTTTCATCTTCTGCTGAGGGCTCCTTAGGAAATACATGGTGGTGCGAAGCTGGTGGCCATTCTTCTTCGGCATGTGTCGTTATTTCAATATAATCGATCACGACATTGAACTCCTCACTCTTCTCGCCTTGATAAGAGTTTTGAATCGTAAAATATTCTGAGGCATCAGGCATGCTGTCAAGTGGCCGTGTGCGGACAAAAATGTTTCGCTTAAGTCCATCAACGGAAATAACCCACTCGTAAATCTCTGGTTTTCCGAATGGAGCTTTCACTGCGATGTCGCGTACAGTGTAATCCAATACTTGAGAATGCGTGTTCGCGGGATCCAGTCCCCAGCTGAGCTTCAAGCTAGGATAACCTCCTTCTTGTGCGCTTGCAGCCTGGCTACGGCTGGCACGCACCCTTACTCTCACCTTTCCTTTATCTGGTATAGAATTTCCGACGTTAAGGATTTGGCTTTGTCTTGGTGGGAGAATGAGAGCGTAGGGCTGGAGTTCTGGCACGACAGGCTTCTTCTCACTGGCCTCCCAAAGTCTAAAACCCTCTGGAATAGCTCGGTTCCATCCCTTTCCTGATTCGAGATGAAGGAAGTGAGTTTGCTGAGCTTTAAAGCCCTCCGCTCTGGCAGCCTTCAGTGCTCGATTAAAAACAGTGGGAAGTGTGTAAACAACCTCGCCGTTGGCTTTTCTTTCTATAAAATCTTTGGCTCTCGTTTCGCACCATGTTTCATATTGCTCTCCACCTTTTTCCATCGTCATTGCAAAGTAGTGAGGCTTAGGCGGTAGTTCAGAAAAAGTAGCAGCTTTCAGAGCATCATAGGCGATTTCGCGGTAAATACTAAACTGCTGAGATGACATCTGCAGGCTTTCTGAGCTGTTTCTGAAGCCATCATTCGACAGAGTTTCAGGAGGTAAGGCTTTCGCTACATTTTTATCGATGCCGAGAAGGTCTTGCAGTGCATATCCGTATTCATAGCGAGTAAGCCTTCTGAATGAAGAATAACCTCCTTCACCTTGCTTTACCTGAGCTGCTATCTGGACTTGCCCCGACAGCCAGTCGACGACCTTGGCGCGGTTTTCATCCGAAAGTTCTACTTCCTTTTCAGGAGGTGGCATTTCCCCGTTTGCCATAACCTCAATGACTTCCAGCCACCAATCTGCATCTGGACCATGAACTAGATCAGGATTTAAGACGTCAATTCTGAAGTCTCCCTTATCTTTGTCGGGTCCGTGGCATTGCACACAGGAGTCTTCAAGAATAGGTGCGATGTGCTCACGAAATCCTTGTAGATCAGCGACTTGCTCGTCTTTAATCCCGAGGTCTTGTTGCTTAGTTGATATATACTTTGACTTACTCGCACCTTGCTTTTTGAGGTTTTCAATAGACACGAATTCCTCTGCCTGCAGAGAGCAGGCAAAGAGGGTGAACAGAAGGCCTAAGATCAGTCGTTTCATACTAAGAGAGAAAATACTGTTTTTTGTAAAACAATATTCTCTAACCAATAGAGTCTAACTCATTGGCTTTCAAGTACAAAGCCCACATTTAGGTACCACGCAATTAATATTTTGAGCGATCTTATTTCAAAATTCACGCCCGTAATTACTTTACAAGAAGCTGGCTCAAACAAGGCCTTCCAAAGTGAGAGCATTAAAAATCAGTATCTACCCTGAACTGGTGTAAGATTCTTTGAATTTCTGCCTGATAATCTCTATGGACAATCATTTCGCCGATCAATTGACGGAATTGATCGAAATGAGGAAATTCTATTCCTTTGAACCATTGAGAGATATCGAAAGCTGGCAGTACAGATGAAATCAAACTTGTTAATACAACGGTATCTAACTCTGCACCGAGCAGCTGCAAACCTAGTACGGGAATTGTCTTTGCGGCGTTTTTTTTATAAAACAGTTTTCTATCCCAAGATCTCTTCGCTACAATGTAGGCAACTATATCTCCGTAATTTGAGTTTTGAGGATTGAGGTGGTTCCGATGGTTGAGGGTATGCAGTGCTTTAATGGCCGATGCAGTATCTACATCGCTGAGAATAGTATTTTCTTTAATCAGCAAGGCAAAATGTTCTACTCGAGTCAGTCTCGAATCTCGATCGGGTGGTTTGAGAAACGGAATCACATTCTCGTCTCTCTCGTAGCTTGCCACCAGTTGATCGAGACTTTTTTCTAAGCTTTTATAGGGACAGTCGGCTATTACTTGAAGTTGGCGTAATGTGACCCATTCACTGACGTTTGCAGGGCCTTGCCACGGTCTAGAGGTTTTTTTTATTTCATTTTCTTGATTAGGATCATCATCTGCTCCTTCATTATTCTCTACATTTTTCGATGCTAAATCCTCTATTTTCACGTAAAATGTGATCATGGTATTTGCCAAAATTTCTTGAAGCATTAGATGCCGAGATAAAGTGAGTGCTGCCGGCCAATTATTTGTTAGAGTATAATCACCTCCTGGTAGATTGTTAATTCCGAGGGGAAGACTTAATGGGAAATCACGTAATCCTTTGCCTTTGATGAGGCGCCGTGTTTCTTCTAATGTAATTTTTTCTGCTAGTTCACCAGCCATTGGTGGTGACACCTCATTGAGGATTTCCCACCTTAGCCAACGCGCTGGGTATTCATAGGTGCCAGATTCGCATTGAAGCAAGGCTTCTAGTGCGAGATCATTTTTTCCCATTTCGCGAAGAATGAGTCCTGCACTGAAACATGTTTGGCCATCTCCTTTTATACAACCTTTTGCAATTTGAGAGCATTGAGAGAAAGCATGATGCAGAATTTCTTTGGCCAATTCTATATCGAGAACTTCCTTCGAAATAAACCATGCTAATGCAGCATAGTTTAGATTATCTTTATCATGCCGCCACAAGTCCAGAGCCTCGCTGTATGCCTTAATAGGGTCTCCATAGAGATGCAAAAGATAGATTCGATCAATGTGATGTGTTGTTGGGAGTACCTTGAGGCCGCTCTTACCCGCCATCGCTAATCTAAAATTTAGTCGTTTAATTTCCAAGATTGGTTGCAAAACAGACGCATGCAGACCTTCAGAAATACTCGTTTCAAAATCTTTTATAAACTCCCATGATAATAGAGGATAATTGCTGTGATCTCTCAGAATTTTAATACCAATTATTCGATCATCTAAGTGACCTTTTAAGATAAAAAAACGATTAAAACATCTTTGAGTATTAAAGTCATTATCTCGTGTAGAAGTGTATTTTTTGTATAGAAATCCTAAGTTAACCCACGCCCTTGCATACTGAGGTTTTATTTTCAAAACTCTGAAAAAACTAGCCTCTGCTTCAGAAAATTGACCCATATTCTTTTGAACTACACCAAGCCCATTCCATGGAGTTGCTTGTTTCTGGTCCATCTTCAGAGCACTAAGAAATTTAGTTTCAGCTTTAGCAAATTGGCCTAATTCATCGTAAACATTACCAAGTCCGTTCAGGGCTCCCATGGATCTTGAATCTATTGAAAAAGCTTTAAGATAATTAGCTTTTGCCTCATCTAATTTGCCCATTTGATACTGACTATCAGCAAGATTGCACCAAGCAGCAGCAAACTGAGGGTCAATTTCTAGAGCTTTTAAAAAAAAGACTTCAGCTTCTTCAAACTGTTGTGAGTGGTAGAGTTTGACGCCTTGAAAGTGGTGATCTTTGACCAAATCATTCTCCTTTTTTCTCGAAACCTCAGGTGATTCCCCACAATTTCGTAGAAGTAGATTCGCTAGTTGGTTTTGAGGATCTAGATCGATAGATCTGTGGAGATGTTTCAGAGCCGTTTTTGTGAAGTTACCAAGAGTGCTAGAGAGAAGGGCCTGCGCAAAAAGAGCGTGCGCGCGGCTGCTACGATCATTGATGGCAATGGCTTTCCGTGCCATGATTTGGGCATCGATATTTCGTTCAGCTAGGTTCAAATAGCATTCTGTCAAAAGAAGACAGATCGTCAGATGCTGTGGTGCATCATGGAATACCGTTTTGGCTAATTGGGCAGCTTGAGCATAGTGCCCGAGTCTCATCGACTCGCGAATTCTAATAATATCAGAATCAACCATGATTAAAATTAAACCTTTATCTTATATTCTCCAATTCCTTTCTTAGTGAAGAATTTTCATACATTAGAGAAATGCTCTTCTGTTTGGCGTCCATAGATTCTGGTCGCCACGAAAATCAACAAAAACTACTTCTTTTTCCCTGAAATAATATGCATTAGCAGCAGGAAAGGAAATACGAGGCCGACACTTGCGTGGGCGTAAGAAAGGAGCTCATGAAACTTTTGTCCGCCGACGTAATAGAGCCCATAGGCAGTAATAATGAGGAAGGCTTGGGCGGCGACGAGACCTAGTCCGAGGGCGCGCTGCCGTTTGCTTTTGTAACCTGCTGGAATATGAGTGGCTAACAGGTAGCCGTAACTAATCATCATGAGAAAGGCAGATGCGCCGTGAACTTTGAGAAAAATAAACTGCCAAGGATGTTTTTCTGGACCGAACATACCTTCCACCGTGAACCATTTGTTGAGAACAAAAAATGTCACGCCTGTCAGCCAGCTGACAGCGATGAAGGCAAACAACCACGTGCGGTAGTTCCAAGGGATTTTAATAGTTACACGAGCCATCTTGCTTACAAAAGATCTAGAGCGTTTTTACTGATTCCTCAAGATTAAGTATCAGTCCAGTAGCAGAGAAATGTTGCATGATGTGCGAAGGGTCTTGCATCAGAGCAGCTATTTTCGTCATCGCATCTGCCAGCATACAGGATGAGGCAAAGATGGAAATGCTCTGGTCGGTGGATATGGGCTGGCCACTTTGTGGATTTATAATCACTTGATCATGCTCTAAAAAATACGCTGCAGAGGTAGCTAAGGCTTGGTTTTGCATCGGTACTTTCATGGTGGATTTCCCTCCAGATATAGGGGTGCGAATTTCGATGTCGCGCCCCTGCCAGTGATTCATGCAGAGATCGCCTCCAGCATTGATGACGATATCGATCGCCTCATTCGTTGTCGTTTTCATCCTACTCATCACGCTCAAGGCCCGATCCACGGCGTAGCCTTTCGCAATGCCTCCAAGGTCGAGCTGCAAGGGTTCTAGGAATTGTAGCTGATTTCCCTCGAGCTGAATCGCTCGCCAATTTGCCTGATCACGCAGACGCGTTTGCTGCTTTGGTCGCTCTAATTGACTTGGTAAAATACCCCGGCGTACCAGTTCTGAGCCCACGCTGAGGTCAAACAGCCCATCGCTCATCTCGCTCAGCTGTAGTGCCAGAGTCAGCACCTCAAGCATTTCTTGAGAAATATGGATGATTTCTAAATGAGCTGATTGATTGATGCGACTCAGCTCACTCTCTGTATCGTGGAAACTCATTAACTGCTGAATACGTTCTATTTCAGTAAATCCAGCTAGGCTCAGCTCAAATAGTTCGTCCTTGCTTAGTGCGCCTGAGAGAGAAATTTCCACATAGGTGCCCAGCAGCGGCTTGCACTGCTGAAAGCTAGACTCCCCTGCTTGAATTTCGCGTTTCATGCTCAGTTCATCAGTATTTGAAAATTCGACAAATTCAAGCCATGCGACGCAATCTTGCTTTAATACTTCAAAAAATAGCCTCCTTGTGCAATGCCTTTGCTGTGCCTCCGCCCCTACTAGCTCTTGCCCCGATGCAAGCTGTGACTAACCTGCCTTTCATGCGGGTTATGCAAAAGTACGGGGGCCCTGACTACTATGTCACCGAGTATTTCCGTGTTCACGCGCACTACTCACCGGAGAAAAAAATCCTCCGTAGCATTACTGAAAATACGACGGGTCGACCTATCTATGCACAACTCATCGGCAATGAAATTGACGCCCTCGTTCGCGTTTCTCAAGAACTTCAGCAGTACCCTATCGCCGGTATCGACCTCAATCTCGGCTGCCCTGCCCCTGTAGTCTATCGCAAGGAGGCCGGCGGTGGACTTCTTAAAAACTTGAGCCGCTTGGAAGGAATCATTGCTGCGATGAGGGAGGCTATTCCGGGTAAGTTTACGGTGAAAACTCGCCTCGGTTTTCATAGTCGCGAGGAGTTTACTCAGCTCTTAGCGATATTTAAACGCTACCAGATCGATATCCTAAGTATTCATGGACGAACCGTCGCCGAGCGCTACTTTAGCCCAGTGAATACCGATTGTATTAAGCGCGCTGTCGATGAAATGCCCTGCCCCGTCATCGCTAATGGTAACATCGTGGATGTCTCCACTGGCGAAGGTATGCTTAAGCGAACGGGTGCTGCTGGGCTGATGATCGGTCGAGGAGCGATTAGAAACCCATGGATATTTGATCAGTTGCGGGCTTCTTTTTCTCAGCAGAAAGCCAAGACGATTACGCGGGCTGATCTCTATACCTACATCATGGAGCTTTATGAAGAAGTCGCCATCTACGCTGCTAACTTTGATAAAGTGAAACATGTTCAGCGCATGAAAAAGTACCTCATTTACATCGCAGAAGGAGTGGATAGTGAATTTGAAAAACTTATTCGTAGAGTGAAGACCCCGGACGATTTCATGCAGCTTTGCCACGATTATTTGCAAAACTTCAGTGCCCTCCCTGAACGGCCACCGAGCACCTCCAAGGTCTTTTGTGGTTTCGATGATTTGCGTTAAATGAACCACATGCTAACATTCATCCAGTGACCAGTCCTGACTCATCAGCCCCTCTTATTCGCGTCCGAGAGCTTCATCAGTATTTTGGAGCTAACCACGTCCTCCGAGGTGTAGATCTTGATATTTATCGCGGAGAAACTCTCTGCCTGCTGGGCACCTCGGGGGGCGGGAAAAGTGTGCTTGTTAAACATATGCTCGGGTTGATGCAGGCGCACAGTGGCATTGTAGAAATTGATGGCATCAATATTACGGGCATGAGCGAGCGGCAGCTGGCACCTATCCGTAAAAAAGTGGGTATGATGTTTCAAAATGGAGCTCTATTTGACTCGATGAATGTTGCTCAAAACATCGCTTTCCCGCTCAAAGAAGAAGGTGTCAAAGATCTTGCCGAGCTTAACCGACGCGTCTCCGAGACACTGGAAATCGTCAAGCTAGCTGGAAAAGAAGAAACGATGCCCTCTGATCTCTCAGGCGGTATGAAAAAACGTGTTGCTCTTGCTCGCGCCATCATCGATCACCCTAACTGCGTTTGCTATGATGAACCCCATGCTGGGTTAGATCCGATTACGGCAGATACCATTGATAAGCTAATTAAGCGTCTGCAGCATGAATTTGGCATCACGAACATCGTGATCACCCATGAGCTGAGAAGCGTGATGCGCATTGCGGATAAAATAGTGTTTATGAAAGATGGGCAGATTTACTGGCAAGGCACGCCTGCTGAAATGAGAGCAAATACGGATCCTGTTATCGTGAATTTCATTTCAGGATCTGATGAACAAGGCAAAGGCTGGACGTAGGTTTTTGCTACTTTTTTGTGACTTGCAAGTCATGCTAAACCAAGAGAAGTTAACGCTATGCCAGTTCAGGAAAAAAGACGTGAGACCACTGCTGGACTCTTTGTGCTCATTGGCTTCCTTCTGCTAGGAGGTCTTATCGTCCAGTTCGGTCGGCTAGGTGGTAGTTTCACTGATAAATACCCCCTATTTGTTGAGTTTCCCGAAACGGCAGGAATTATTAACAACAGTGAAGTACGCCTCAGAGGTGCCAAGGTTGGCCGAGTAGCCAGTAAGCCTGAGCTGATTATCGATGGTAATACTAGCTATGTGAAAATGAAGCTACTCATCCGTGATGATGTAAAAATCCCGCAAGACTCTCTCTTTCAAATCGGATCATCAGGTCTGTTAGGTGATAAGTACATCGATATCACACCACCAAAAACCGCAAGCAGTGAATTTCATACGGCTGGCGCTACTATAACTGGAGATAGTTCAGGTAACTTTGACGCGATTAAATCAGATGCTGAAAACATCGCCCGAGATACCAGTAAATTGATCAAAGATGCACAAATTACCATGACGAAAGTCAATGACGCTCTCGACTCCATAAAATCATCAAGCGATAGCCTCAACCTTACTATTAATACGGTTAATCAGCAGTTTCTCTCTGAGAAAAACAAAGGCAGCTTCAGTCTTATGTTAAAGAACTTTGAGGTATCGAGCCTTAAAATTAAAGAGGCCTCCGAGCAGCTTCAGCCGACTATTACCGAAGCTCGTGAGACCATCACGGACTTCCGTATCACGCTCGCTAGTATCGAGAAATCTGCCAACGCAGCGCTTGAGCCTATTCCCAATGCAGTCAAAAGTATTGATCGCGCGGCTTCCAAGGCGGAACAAACTATCAGCTCATTTCAAAGTGAAGATAGTGTTGCGGGTGCTCTCACCAGTGATGAGGAAACAGGAACTAACGCCAAAGAGTTTATCAAAAACCTCAAACGCTACGGAATTCTCGGCTATCGCGATGATTCATCCCCAGAAGACTACGACCCTCGGAATAAATTTCGTGGAAGCAGACGCTAACCCATAATTACGGCTCACAATGTCAGACGCTCCACAAGAACCTAAAATCTACCTCCTTCCCAATTTAATGACGGCAGGAAACCTCTGCTGTGGATTCTTTGCTGTGTTGACTATTTTCAAGGGAATGGAAATCAATGATTTCAATCTAGCCTACCCATTTTACCAAAAGGCGATTATCCTCATCTTTATTTCTTGTATCTTCGATTTACTTGATGGAAGGCTCGCCCGCATGGGTGGGCAGGAGTCGCCCTTTGGGCAGGAGTTTGACTCGCTTGCAGACCTTGTATCTTTTGGCATGGCTCCAGCACTTCTAGTGTCGAAGGCGGTGCTATTTAATTTAGGTGAGAGTAGGATCGGCTGGGCAATTGCCTTTATTTATCTCCTCTGCGGTGCTATCCGATTAGCGCGTTTTAACTGTCTCGCCAATATGCCTAAAAAAGCAGGCTGCTCTATGGATTTCCGTGGAATTCCTATTCCAATGGCAGCAGGTTTCATTGCTTCCGTTACTTTCCTTTTGATCGATTTTAGTAAGAATGAAACGGGACACGACCTTGGTATGTGGAACTATGTGCTCGCCGCCGCTATGCTTGGTCTTTCTGCGCTCATGGTCAGTAATGTGCATTATCCCAGTTTCAAAAAAATCGATTTTCAGACTAAGGGAAACATCATCACTATCATCATGGGAGCATTGTTATTTGCCCTTCTCATCAATGAGCAGACTCGCTGGTACACCCCAGCCGCTATCTTCTCTGCCTATCTCATTTATGGGCTCGTTCGTCCTGTCCTTTCAAAACGCTGGCGAAAAAGCTTTGAGGACGCTGTGGATGGTGATGACAGGCAAAGGGAGGCTTAATAATTTGACTACTCAAAGTAATTAGTTATGTTAGCTTAAATAATTAGTAATTTTGCCAATTCAAGCTCAAGCCCCACCTCGAACGAGAGCTTATCAACCACGGAGGTTGATCTTCAAATTGACCCTGCTACTTAGCCTGCTCTTCATCATCGCCGAGCCTCTTTCTGCAAGAAAAGTATCACGAGTCGTCATTGATCCAGGTCATGGTGGGCATGATAGTGGTGCTACGAGATCGAGCATCTACGAGAAGAAACTTACTCTTGCCGTCGCTTTGAAGGTAGAGGCACTGCTTAAGAAAAAAGGGATGCCCGTGACACTTACGAGAAGAACAGATAAATTCGTTTCACTCAATGACCGGGCGGCAATAGCTAATAAATACAGCAACGCGATTTTTATTAGCATTCACTTCAATGCCTCCACAAGTTCCAGTCTCAGAGGTGTAGAAACCTACTACTTTGGTGGTGATGGCCAGAAGTTGGCCGCGCACATACACCTACGTTTACTGAGTAATCTTAAATGCCGTAATGGACAGACCAGACAGCGCAAAACTCTTGCTGTTTTGAACAAGACACGCTGTCCCGCTATCCTTGTAGAATGTGGATATATCAGCAATCCTACTGAACGATTGAAATGTATGACTTCTGAATATCACGAAAAGTGCGCTCAAGCCATCGTCGACGGAATCTGGGCATACAAGACTTACAATTAGGCCTCTAGAGCGAGCACTCGATTGAGTAAAAACGCTGGCTACTAAGAATCCCACTTGCCTAAACGCGGTAAACTACTACACCTGCACTCTATGGCAGATTCACTTTGGATGAGATTACGAGAGGTAGCATGGGATACATACCCATGTTCAGCTTCATCCAAGAAATCGATCCCTAAAATTCTCGAAAATCTTTCCTCCAGAAAAGAAGCGCGCGCGATGAAGGCTAGTCACGATCTCTGGTTAGCACTTTGCTCAGGTGGTATTTCTCAAGCTGCGAAGCCCAGCCTCCCCTTTCTTATCGAAATTTTCGATATCTCGAGCGACAATGTTCAGGAAGAGCTACTTGATGTTTTTATTAAGTTATGTGACGTCCCGCACGATGAGCAGGCTGATGGCTGGCAGAAAAACATCTATGCCCACCTTCAAAGTGAGAGTCTCTTTTTCCAAGGCTTGCTGCACTCTCGCAATGAAACTTTGATTCAAAAGACGCAATTGTTGCTTACCAAGCTGGAAGATGAGAATATTTGACGAAGGTCTAACGAACAGTTAGTTTTTTGACGTAATATTATTGCTGATTCATTTTTCTCTGTGTGTAAGAGAAATCTGCCTCATAGAGCATGTATTCGATATGCGCTTTTGTTAGCTCGCCCATGGATTCACAGCGTTCAAAATGTCGCGTATTGTGAATCTTTGCTAGTTCATCTCGGAGTTGAATGGTGTTTTCCTTGGGTGCCAAGTTTTCCAGAGCCATGGTTCTTAGTAGCGCACGAAGTCGGGGTTTTTCGAGTGAAGCTCGTCGAGCCATTTGAGTGCGCTCCTCCTCCGCATATTGAGCGATCGTCTGACGGTTCATTTCGCGGAAACTCAAGCGCGTCACCTCTTTATTGCTGTCAAAGCGGTAGGACATGTATGTCTTGGATTTTCCCTGATATGTTTGCTGATCAAAATCGATAGGGCGGACGCGATACTGCATTTCCTCAAAATCGGGCGTCACATCTACGACGTAATTCACCGACCTCATATCTCCTAACAAGCGGATGAAACAGCGTTCATTGAATTTAACAAATTCTTTGGCAATTCTCACTTTATTCAGTGACGATTTATTCAGATACTTGTGGATAAACACATCTCCTGGTATTCCTGCGATATGCTCCTCAATGAGTGTATTTCCTCTTGTAAGGTAGTTGATGCGGTTGGGAGATAAAATGTGCTCAAGCTCGAGGCCGTAGATACGTGAGGCATCCGCATTTTTTACATAGAAGTAGTCCGAGTTATCGTTGAACTGGTTTGTAATTCGGATGCGGAAAGGGCGAGAGTTTCCAAATTCACCAAAGTCGATACGATCTACAATGAGATGCTTGTGGTGTGTTGTTTCACCGCCCACTTTAAGCTCGGTATAGATTTTTGTTAACTGAGGCATCAGCTCCGCCATCATCTCGCGGGGATACATTACGGTAAGCCAGAGAGTTTCGTCCCCATCAGGGTTTTCATAAGGAATAGAACCAGAAAATCTCAGTAGGTCTGAGTAAACCACGGGGATCTCAGAATATCTGCCGAAATGGTAGAGATATTGCCCTAGCCTTGCAGTCGTCGGGTAGAATAGCTTACGGCGTGATATCATCATGCGTGGATCATGTCGTGCCTTTACGGAAACATCAAACCTGTATTCATTAACAAGCTTGTTCAAAAAAAAGCGTCTGCAATGATAACTCCCTGCTCGCGATAAAAAAGCATTCACTTGACGCTTTGCGTCAAGCGCGCGTAGTATTTCATCACATATGAGTTGCGCCATGAGGAGCACTCCCCTAACTCACTAACATCTTTTACATCTAAATTACCAAATACCGTGGATATTAAGGAAATTCGCCAAATCATCGAGCTTATGAACGAACATGAGCTATCATACTTTCACCTTGAAGAAGAAGGGGTAAACCTTAGACTTAAAAAGGGTTCAAACATCGTTCAAATGGCTCAAGCCGCGATGCCCGTCGCTGCAAATATTCCTAGTGCTCCCGCAGTAGAGGCCCCAGTAAGCGCACCTGCTGCCGCTCCGGCGGGTAAGGAAATTACAGCTCCCATGGTAGGCACGTTCTACGCTGCTGCTTCACCCGAGGCTGATGACTTTGTTAAGGTGGGCGACTCCGTGAGTGTAGGACAAACGATCTGTATCATTGAAGCAATGAAGGTTATGAACGAGATCAAATCTGAAGTAGCAGGAACATTACTCGCCATAGTAGCGAAGGACGGTGAGCCTGTTCAGTATGGTGACGCTTTGTTCCGTGTTGAGTAGTAAAGACATTGATTGTACAAACCATCATTTTAAAAAATCTGATCTCTCCTGATGTTTAATAAAGTTCTAGTAGCCAACCGTGGGGAAATTGCCCTTCGTATCGTTCGAGCATGCCGTGAGTTAGGTGTTACCTCCGTAGCAGTCTATTCTGAAGCTGACGTTGATTCTATGCATGTGCAGCTCGCAGACGAGGCAGTCTGCATCGGACCTGGCCCCAGTAAAGATAGTTACCTTAAGCCAGATCGCATTATTGCAGCTGCAGAGATTACAGGTGCTGACGCAATTCATCCTGGATATGGTTTTCTTTCTGAAAATGCACGGTTCGTAGAGATTTGTGAGAGCTGTAACATCAAGTTTATTGGACCATCAGCCGAGGTGATTCGCAAAATGGGTGATAAAAACACCGCACGAGCCACAGCAGTCGCGAACGGTGTACCCGTAACACCAGGCTCAGAAGGTATCTTAGATTCTGCAGAGCACGGTCTCATTACAGCTAGAGAAATTGGCTTCCCAGTCATGATTAAGGCCACTGCAGGTGGCGGTGGGCGCGGCATGCGACCTTGTTATAAAGAAGAAGAGTTTCTTTCTCTTTATAGCGCTGCTAGTCAAGAAGCCATTGCTTGCTTTGGTAACGGTGAATGTTATCTCGAAAAACTCGTGCTTAAGCCGCATCACATTGAGATCCAAGTGATTGCTGACACCCATGGGAACTTTATTCAGCTCGGAGAGCGCGACTGCTCTATGCAGCGTCGTAATCAGAAAATCATTGAAGAGTGCCCATCACCTTTAATTTCTGCTGATCTGCGCAAAGCGATGGCAGACGCGTCGGTCAGTCTGATCTCTTCAATCGGCTATGAAAATGCTGGTACTATCGAATACCTCGTCGATGAAAAAGCGGAAAATTTCTACTTCATGGAAATGAATACCCGTATTCAAGTCGAGCACCCTGTTACAGAAGAAGTCATGGGCTGCGAACTCATTAAGGAACAAATTCGCGTAGCTGCAGGAGAAGCTCTCTCAGATCATGTACTCAGTGCGACTCCTAGAGGTCACTCGATCGAGTGTAGAATTAATGCTGAAGACCCTTATAACAATTTTTGCCCTAGTCCTGGGAAAATCACCCATTGGTACTCCCCAGGAGGCAAAGGTGTCCGTGTAGACACTCACGTCTACTCAGGTTACACCGTGCCGCCGCACTACGACTCGATGATTGCTAAGCTCATCGTAACCGCCGCGACCCGTGAAATTGCCATTGCCCGGATGAAGCGCGCGCTAGCAGAATTCAAGATTGATGGCATTAAAACCACCATTGCATTCCAACAAGAAATTATCGACCATCCAGATTTTCTAAATGGCGAATATGGTATTGAGTGGGTAGCCGATTTCATTAAAGAAAAAGGCTACTAGACGCTTTTTAGTTTACCGTACTGACTAATAGTTGGTAGTAGCGGTTTCGTGTGGAGCTGCTGCGTAACCATAGGGGTTGTAGCTGGAAGTATTATGGTTGATATCACTATGAGGATGCCCGTGACTAACATCTTTCTTCGTGACAGGTGACTGCACCTTGTAGCCTTCTTCATTTAAGATGTAGCCACCCGCAGCACCGATAGCTAGTGGGACACAAGATGTGCTTAAAGATACTAACGCTGCTAGCGCAGTGATTATTGTTAACTGACCCATTATATTTTTCTTATTCATCATGATTTTATGGTAATCAAAAAACCCAAAAGGGCAAAAGGTATTTTATAAATGCTGTTTGATATTCTTTCTATCGATTATAGAATTAAAAATGAAATTTTTTGTCTTCTTGGCGATGCTGTGCCTCGTTGTGACTTCTACAGCATCTGATCCCCTTGATGATTTAAAATCACTACTTTGGAAAAATCGTATTATACTTATTAAGTTAAACAGAGAATCTGAAAAACTGTTAGAGACGTTTAAAAACAACAAAGCTGCCATCGATGACCGCGATTTACTTTGGTTCGTCTATCACCGCAAAGGTATTGAAACCAACTACACGGGACAACTAAGTCCTGAGTTCGGTACGACAGTATTTCCACAACAATCTAAAGTTACTCTCATTGGAAAAGATGGAGCGAGTAAACTTCATGCCAACAGTCTAGATCTCAAACAGATATTTGCTCTCATAGATACCATGCCTATGCGAAGAAATGAGATATCAAACTAGTCCATAGTAGCATCAAGCGCAGTTCTTAATCGTTGCCAGCTTAAGAGCCTCATATCTTAAATCTCTCTGTCACGGAATTGTGACAAAATTGTAACACGATGTTAATCCTTGCTCATCAAGCCATCTGTCTATTAATCTTTCCAGATCGCCAACGGTTGTGATTTTCCGAAGGCTACTAATACACATAACAATATTGACTATGAATCAAACACTCAAATTAACTACAGTAGCTACTATCGCTGCAATCGGTTCGGCTCTCGCAGGCCCAGCTTATGTAGAAGCCCCCACACCAGCAGCTCCTGCAGGTGACTGGTGTAATAGCCTCAAGACATTTGGCAAATTCCACTCAGATAGTAATGCACAGTTCATCCAAGAACTGAAATTCTTTGGACGTATGCAGTGGCAGTACGCTGGAATTGATGGTGAAGACGCCAACGGAGATAGTTTCGATAATGATTTTACTGAATTCCGTCGCGTTCGCGTGGGTGCTCAAGTGAAATTCCTCAATAATTTTACACTCAAAGGTAACGTCAATCTCGTAGAGGATGAAGCACGTGGTGGTGGTGGAGAAAGCTTAGGTTATCAGAGCTTCGATGAGCTTCACCTTTCATACAAAATGAAAGATGTTCTCGGGCTAGATACACTCACTGCTCGCTATGGTCGTCATAAGATCGACATGGGTCATGAGTCACGCACTTCATCAAAGAAAATTAAAACAGTAGAGCGTTCTGCTATTTCAAACACTATTTACGGTCCACGTTACACAGGTCTTAAGCTTATTGCCGAAAAGGGTGATTGGATTGGTACTTTTGGCGTTCTCAGCCTTGACGATAACGATGCTATCGGTGGCTGGAGTCACGGAACTGCACTTTATGCAAGTTCTCAGCACCAAGCATTTGGTGGAGATGTTGCATTTGATGTTCTATACAACTTAGATGCAGATGGATCAGGTGATGACGAAGTCGGTGTAGGCTACGAGTGGGCTGCTTCAGGATCTTATGAGACTGAAGTTGGTAACTGGAACCTCATGGTCAATGCTATTATCGGCGACCATGGTGATGATAACTATTCAGGAGCAAATCGCGACGGACTTTTTTATGGTCTCGTTGTGATGCCTTCAACTTACATCATCGAAGACACACTTGAGTTTGTCGCTCGTTATCAGTATCAGGGATCATCTGAATCTGAAGGTGTCCGTACTAACAGTCGTTACTTCCGTGCTGATGATAACAACGCTGCTGTAAACAGTGGACGTGGTGATTCACATCACAGTCTCTATGCTGGTCTCAACTACTTCCTATGTGGTCACAATTCCAAAATCATGACTGGTCTTGAGTATGAGACTCTTGATACTCCAATCGGTGATGCAAATGCCACGACTCTCTGGGCTGCTTACCGCATGTATTTCTAAGCCGTTTGAGCTTATATAAATAAACTGATTTAGTTTATTCATTATGTCGAGGATGTGATCTAGCGATCACATCCTTTTTTATTTCTCAAGATTAATTAATTAGTAAGTGCCTTCATAAGGTCTTTTCTAATTTCCATCACTTCCTTGATAAGCCTCTCATGCTCAGAAGTCGACAGTTCACCAGCTTTGAGGCTTGCTTCTTTGGTTTCTAACTTAGCTAGTTTGCGGCGGAGGCTCGAAGCTTCTAATGTACTTAACCTGTCATTTTTGACACCGGCTTCAATCATTTCTTCAAAGCGGTGCTGTGCTTTGTTGACCAATGGGGTGCGGTCTGTGCCTTCTTCTTGGTCGATAATAGAAGCATTGATTTGGTCATTCAAGTCATTGAGATGGCGGCGAATCTCTGCTTCCTCGCTTTCACTGATGCCGTCTTCATTCGCTGCTTTTCCTAAAACGATGATGTCTGCGTGTTTGGCTTTCAGCACCGTGCCGTCACTTTCTTCAAGAGCGCCTATTTTTAGTAAGTGAACGATGCGACGATAGGTGTGATTGGTGTAGAGTTGAATATTGTCAGGACGGTAGTCGCGAGTGTTTTCGTCTTTTTGCCATGTGTGACTATCCTTTTGATCGTTTATGGAGTCTTCTATCAAAGCTATCCTCTCGGCGATATTGTCGCTTTTTCCAATTGTTCGCCCCGTCTTACCTTTGGTCCCTGAAAAAGGAGCCGCAAGTGTAAATGAACAGAGAACGAGTGTCGTGATGCTTGTGGTAAATATTTGTTTCATAGGTTTGTGGGTTCGTTAAGAAATCAAACAGGGAAATTTTGAGAAAGTTGCAATTTTTTCTCTTCCCCCAACTTCTTCTAAGAAAAAAGCTGTATGGATAGCTGTCTCTGACTAAGCTTTAAGCAGCCCTCCTTTTTCAGTATTCCTATGATCTCTCAATCCACCTACCCAGTCTTCGCGCAGCAGAAAGTTGACCTTATACTGCTTCTCATTCAGCAGCAAAAATTAACGGGTTTGCTCGTCTACGTATGTAAGAGAGATGATCTTCACGCACTCACTTCTGCTATAGCACGCGCTGGG
The DNA here is from genome assembly GCA_051252195.1 of Akkermansiaceae bacterium. Taxonomy (GTDB): domain Bacteria; phylum Verrucomicrobiota; class Verrucomicrobiia; order Verrucomicrobiales; family Akkermansiaceae; genus Oceaniferula. Next base: position 130,727 of record JBPOGD010000001.1, read on the forward strand.
ATGAGCGCCGATTCTATTCACGCTAACAAAAAGCCAGAACTGAGAGATAGAGCAATCAGAGAATTTGGTGAAGGAAAACTCCAGGTCTTATTGACCTCTGAAGCTATCGCCCGCGGCATTGCCATCGACGGGGTAAAAAATATTATCAATTATGATATGCCCGAGTTAGATGCCGATTATCTTTTGAGGCTAAATCTTATTGAAAATAGCGAAGGCCAAGTGATCACGTTCACTCCACCCAATAAGCCGCTATTGAAAGAGAACTTAGATCAGGTAGCAGGAATTGAGCTTCCCAGTGTTGTCGTTGAAAATTTCAAGTACGCAACTCGTTTAGAAAAAATCTCTACTGGCAATAAGGGAAAGGCAAAATTAAAATCGAAGCCTCTACAAAACAAAAAATCGAAGCTTAAAAATAAAAGAGGGAGGTAAAAAAGCTAGGCTTTCTCAGGATGAAAAAACCTAGCTTGTAAGTGAAAACAATGATTACCAGCTGAACTGGATGCCTGCGGTTAATGTCCAGTCGATACCAAGCTGAGGACCGTCAAGCTTCTGATAAACAGGTGCACCTAGCTCGATGCCAAAGCGGGTGCCGTGCTCACTCGCCCAGACACTGTAGCCCAGTGCAAGATCCACACGTGAGCCCCCTCGGTTATCGGTACCGAAAACAGAAGACATCATCGTAGGAGGCATATTGGTATCGCTGCCATCCACATTGCCCCAATCAGTTGCTGTAAACCTCAATGATAGAGCGGACCAGTCATTGATCTCTCTCGACACCCAACTCGTTATTGTTGCACGGTTTCCTAGAGCGTAGCCATTGTCATTGCGACCAAGCCGTAGTAGCGCCGAAGCTTGGGCTCCGTATGACCAACTGCCAGAATGACTAAGCCACGTGATTGAGGGGTTGAGATCCCAAGTTCCAGACCCTAACTGCATTGGGAAGCCCATGTTTAATCCGTTGGGAAGCGTTTCGTCAATACTGCCTGTGGGTGCTGATATTCCAAGCCCTACATGAGCACTACTGTCTTGAGCTTGGTAAATCCCGTAGTAGCCTGCCAAGCTGATATCGCCCCAACCTGAGGTCTCCATCCTTGAAGTTGCTCCCATGGCATTTACCATCGACATACTGTTTTCTTGATAGCTTGTCATGAGCATAAGCGTGAGTTTATTACTGGGTGCGTACATCACACTGAGCATATGCATATCCATTTGCATGTCTGTGGGTGTCATCATGGAGCTGCCACGAGCCTGGCTATCAGATATACGTGAGTCGCCATCAAAAGACTGTTCCATACTCATCGTCATCCAACGATAAGATGCCATAAGGCTACCTTTTTCGTGGAGATGGCTTCCCATAACGCCGATAGGAGCAGGGCTACCTTTGTGATGGTCATGAGTGGAGTGCTCATCTGGTAAATGACAGAATGGTAAGTCTTCGGAAACTCCCGCTAGAAGTGGAGTTGTAAATGCGAATAGTGACAGTGTATTAACTGCGACAAAGTGATAAAATATTTTTTTCATAATCGTTTTTAAAAGAGATGCATAGTGATGAGTACACAGATTGAGACCGCCGCAATGAGGGTGGCGCTATCTTGAAATCTGCAAAATCAAGGGAGAATAGTAAAAGTCTCAAGTCATTTCACAAGAAATGGAGACTGAAAGAAGACACGCTTAAGACGTGTAGGTATCATCTATGCTTCTTTTCGTGGCGGAGGAATTGCAGGAGCATCACTACGAGAAATCGCTCTAAAACGATGCGCTTTTACCCGAGTTACGTAGTTGCCAATGTGTGGAGTGATCTTAATAGCTCGTTCGCGAGCAATAGGGCAATATTTCCCTAAAGGATCGGTTTCTAGAACTGGCACTTGCTGTTTCTGTTCCTGCCGCTGCTCCTGAATCATCTCACAGAGAGAGCAGGGCTCTGCACCGCTAAAGGTGCTTTCTAGCGCCTCAGAGACGCCTCTTTCAGTTGCGCGGTCTTGAACCATGGTGACCCAAGCCCAACTCTGGGCAATCATCAAGTGTCCATCCAGCACTGCAAAAGCAGCGACTAAACAAAGACATTGAGCGATCCACCTACGCATAACGCGAGTGTTAATGAATCCCTTGCGGCGCACAGTCAAGACAGATCGGTTAGCCGCCTTATTTTAAAGCGCACGCCGATGGACTTCAATATTGCCTAAAATATGATCTTGGAGGATGGAAAATTGGTTCATCTTCATTAGCTCCAACACAGCGAGAAAAGTTACGATCATCTCCGTTTTTGAAGTGGAATCATCAAATAAACTGACAAAATGCAACTTTCCGCCAGGGCTGAGCAGAGTCAGCAAACTCTCGATTTTATCTGCTACAGTAAAGCGGTCATCAACAATTTCACCCAAATCAGTAGCTTCCTCGAAGCGCTTGAGAACATTTTGAAATGCCTGAATGAGGTCAAAAATATTTACGTCAGGTAGCGGCTCCGTAAAATCCATCTCTGCCTGTTCTAGTTTTTCCGCTACGTGCGCATAATAATCCTCCTGTTCGGTTTCTTTTTGTAATAAAAAGCCGGCGGCGTCTTTGAACTTTTTGTATTCGATAAGCTGGCGGATTAGCTCCCAGCGCGGATCATCTTCCTCGACCTCTTCTTCAGGAGGTTGCACTGATTTCGGCAGCAGAGTCCTACTTTTGATATACATCAAGTTGGCTGCCATCACGATAAATTCAGATGCCAAATCAATGTTTAGCATTTTGAATGTATCCATGTAGGTTAGATACTGTTTGGTGATACGCTCAATCGAAATCGTATGAATATCCACCTCATCCTTCTTGATAAGGTAAAGCAGAAGATCAAGAGGGCCTTCAAAGATATCGAGCTTAACTTTGTAATCAGTAGTTTCCACGTCGACAAATTCATAAGCCTTGGCGGTACTCAAGACCAGTGAATATTGTGGATCAGTGATGTCTACGGCGCGGAGCTACGTAGTAAGGTGCTGGTGCGATATAATGTGTAGGCTGACGGTACTGGCGGTGACTGCGGCGATTATCTTTACCTACAGAATAGGCAATGGCTCCAATGGCCACTGCACCAATAACAGCTGCTGCGGGATCAACGGTTTGTACGAGTTGGCCACGAGCATTATAAGTTGGTACACAGTTTGAAAAAAGTAATGCTGAAACAAGACCTAAACCAGTGAGCTTTATCCATGAATTTTTAGTTTTCATGCCTTGTAGACGGAAGAGACTTACAAATTATTCATTCGTTTTTGAAAAAGATTACAAATAAAGAGCCTTCACCATATCGAGGCATTTCGCCTGTGGTAGTGGACTTAGCTCCATCTGATTCATCACATAGGCAAACGAAATACCACTGTCAGGATCACCAAAGGCGTGACTCCCCCCTGCTCCTGGGTGACCGAAAGCTCGCCGCGATGGACCATAGTGGTATCGTCTTTTCCGGCCATAGCCATCGAGTGGGTCGAGCTGAAAGCCACAGGAAAATGCCGTTGGTGCGATCAGGATTTTATCATCTCCACTAGAGCGAATCCCTGTCATCCAGCTCATTACTTTAGGAGAGAAAAAATCGATGGACCCGCTAGCGGCTTGATAAAATTTCGCCACAGCTGATGCCGTACCTATGCCACCCATGGAGGTTAGGCCAGACTGCCAAGCGCGTGGTTCATTCATCTCACGCACAGAATGAAAGCCATGGGGTGAAGAAAAGGCGCGTTTCACCAGCGAGCCAGGTGTGTTGAGTTCTTTGTAAAATCCTGTTTCTAGATCAGACTTGTCCATTTTTCCAGGATAGAGAAAGGCAACGCGTGAGAACTCACTCTCGGGTAAACCAATCCAGGCTTCTAGCCCGAGAGGTTCTGCGATTTTTTCGCGCCACACCTGCCCGAGAGGTTTGCCTGTGAGCTGGCGGACTATTTCATCCTGAATAAACCCCAAAACGCGTGGATGATAGCCATGGCTATTAACCGCATCACCAATTTGCCAATTGGCATCTTGTTTTTTGACCGCAGTAATTACTTCGGCGTGCTCCCAGACGGAAGCCTTATGATCTAGTGCTGCCAGCCCGAGCCGATGCGACATGAGCTGACCGATCGTCCCCTCTGGGAGAGGAAATTCCTCCCAAACCTTACAGACAAGATCGTCAGGGGAAATACCATTTTCTTCTAATACGAGGAGCATGGTAGCAGCGGCAAGTCCCTTGGTAGTGGAGTAAAAAGGCACGAGAGTGTCCTTATTCCATGGCCTTTGCTTCTCGCGTTCACACCAGCCTTGCGCTAGCGAAAGAATTTCTTCACCATGTCGCCAGACGCTTACGGAAGCTCCTAGCTCACCTCGCTGGGTGAAATTTTTTTCAAATGCTCGCTGTAGCTCGTTAAGATTCACATCTGTTTCTTAACTAAAAACTTCAAATTTCATACTTCAAACTTCACACTCTATTTATGCCCGCCTGTAATCGCCCACCAGCGCCCTGTGAATTCATGCCCGATAATTTTTTCCGCTCTCATGAAAAGAAAGAAATCTTCGGTAATCATCACCCTTTGGAAATTGATCTAGGTTGTGGTGATGGCTCCTTTCTTCTCGATATGGCGGAGCATTTTCCAGAGAGAAATTTTCTCGGTGTAGAACGTCTACTGGGCCGTGTGCGCCATGTATGTAGAGGTATACAGGAGCGTGGCCTTAAAAATGTCAAAGTCCTTCGTCTAGAAAGCCAATACACGCTGGAGTACCTGCTTGTTCCTGGTTCTATTTCCCGTCTGCACCTTCTCTGCCCTGATCCTTGGCCCAAGGTGAGGCACCATAAAAACCGCATCGTACAGCAGAACTTTCTCCATATTCTCAAAAAAGCACTTAGTGCTGACGGGGAGTTTCTCTTTAAGACCGATCATCCAGGCTACTACGAATGGGTCTGTGAAGAGATGAAAACTTTCGGGGATTTCACGCCCTTACCATGGCCAGAAGCGAAAGAAGAGGGTGGTTTTTTCTACCCCAAAACAGACTTTCAACGCCATTGGGAAAATCAGGGGAAAGAAATATTTCGCTTACGCTTTAGCCAATAAACTAAAAAAGCAGTAAGAGGTAAATCTTACTGCTTATTGGACCAATGAAATATCCTTATAGATTATCTGCGTTGTCTCTGTTTTTTTGCATTGAGCCAATTTTACCATCGGGCCCCTTACTGTAAATCACAGCTAGCTTACCGCTGACTATTTTATTTTTATCCGTTGGGTTATCAATTTCCCCATCGAGATCATAGTCTAAAACAATGTAATACGGCTGACCCCAAGGATCAAAGAGCTCTGCTTTGGTGTTTGTTATAACGAGACCACCTTTGCCCCCTTTGGCATCATTGAATTTGAAGTACTTGTTTTCCTTAAAGTTGACTTCGTCTTCCTTACCGCAAAGCACATTCATGAAATCACTGTCACTGCGGATGGGCGTATTATTATCTGACTCTGGAATACTGTCTGTATAGGGCAGGTAGTTGTAGTCATTTTCAAATTGTTCTATCGCGAGGCTCAGAGCGACACATGCCTGTTGAGCGTTAGCTATTTTTGCTTTGGTAAGTGCTTTCATCACTACAGGTGCTGAAAGTGCTGACAATCCTGCGATAATAGCAATTACCACGAGTAATTCTACGAGGGTAAAACCTTTTTCTTTTTTCATTCTAATGTTCATGGAGATCAATGGGTTGCGTACGAAGTCATAAAAATGATCTTAAGTATTGTAACTTAATTTCACCGTTTATTGATCTTTAGATTCAGACAGATTTCTTGCACCCTTGCAACAACGGAGTTTAGATCTGGCTACAAACTCGCTTTTTGATGGTATTTCCTTGCCTCGAAAAGCTAGCAGCTAAAAGCTCTTTCGGGGTATGAATTTATCAGAAAATCATGTTCATTCTCTGAATATAGCACATTATAGAGCCATGAAAAATTTGCGTGAGCGTCTCAGCTCTCTGATTAATTCCCCTAGCTATCAACCTCTTAATAAGTCGGAAATTGCTCGGGCCCTCTCCGTAAAACCCAATGAACGTGCTTCTCTACGTGCAGAAATTCTTCGTCTAGAAAGTAAAGGAGTCGTTACCAGAGGAAAAAAAGGACGCTTCACCCTACGCGCGAAGTCAGCTGAAAAAGGCAGCACGAACTTTAAAGAAAAGAGAGGGACTTCCATACGTGAGGGAGAAAGAAGAGGGCGATCCTCAGGGACGGGCGCACTCCTGCATGGTGTTCTCCGCTTTCAAACATCAGGACACGCGTGGTTCTACCCCGATACCAATGACGAGGCGAATCTAGCCACGGGAATGGATTTAAAAAAATTCAGCCGGATTTTCATTAACTCTACCAAAACATCCACTGCAATGAATGGTGACAAGGTCGCAGTCCGTGTCGACCGCATTGGCCAACCAGATTGGACGAAAAATAGGCGTGGTAAAAACCAAGAAGCAGCCGGTATGGCAAAACCAGCTGACGAAGCTGCAGGCTATGTTGAGAAAATTATTTCACGCGGGATGGCGCGCATTATTGGGACTTATTTCCGCAGTGGTAAATTTGCCCACGTTCAGCCAGATGACATGAAGATTCCCGATGTTAACATCGAACGTGCATCACTTCCTGCCAATAAAGATGACGGCCCTAAGCCAGGGCAAGTAGTCGCCGTGGAACTCACCCAGTGGGATAATCCTAATTCTAAGCCTTTAGGACGCGTCACGGAAGTCCTCGGCTGGCCCGACACACCCGGTATCGATATGCTTGCCATTGTGCACAAGCTTGGCCTACGTGATGAATTTCCTGGTGAAGTTCTCCATGAGGCAAAACGCTTTGGTGACCACGTTACAGAAAAAGACGTCATCGATCGCGATGACTGGCGAGACCGCATTGTCATGACTATTGACCCTCATGATGCCAAGGACTTTGATGATGCTATCAGTGTTAAAAAAATAGAAAGCGGCTGGGAACTCGCCGTCCACATCGCGGACGTCTCGCATTATGTCAAACCTGGCTCTGCACTTGATCACGAAGCCCGTGAACGTGGAAACTCAACCTACATGGCGGATCGCGTACTTCCCATGATCCCGCGCGAGCTATCGAACCACCTCTGCTCACTGATGCCCGATGTCGAGCGTCTGACGCAGTGCTGTTTGATGAAAATCAACAAACAAGGCGTCGTGCGCTCCGCCCAATTCACCCGTGCCGTTATTCACTCCGCCAAACGTTTCACCTATGAGGAAGCGCAAGATATTCTCATGGATGTGGAGGGAACAAAGGGTGACCCTATCAATGATATGCTGCATGAATCATGGCGTCTTGCCTCGATGATTCGCAAACTCAGATTTGCCAACGGCGCGCTTGATCTCGAAATGCCCGAAGTCAGTGTTACCCTCGACGACACAGGTAAACCTACTGGGATTGAAAAAAGTATCTACAATGAATCTCATCAACTCATTGAGGAATTCATGCTTCTCGCCAATGAGTCGGCGGCTTCCATTTTAAGAAAACGTCAGCAAGCCACAATTTATCGAGTCCATGAGGATCCAGACCCAGACCGTCTCAATGATTTTGCTGAACAAGCGAAACAGCACGGTTATCAACCAGGCGACCTCACGAATAAGAAGCACATTCAAGCCCTCCTTGATGCCGCAAAGGGCTCTATCGAAGAACCTGCCATCAAGATAGGACTACTCAAGTCCCTGAAACGAGCGGCCTATTTTCAAGATCCACTCGGCCACTACGGACTATCAAAAGACAATTACTGCCACTTCACCTCACCCATCCGCCGCTACGCCGATCTCATCGTCCATCGGTCACTTCAGCATATTCAGTCTAATCCACCTGCTCAAAAAGATCGCGTTCCTAAGCAGGGCGAAATCGAACAGATTGCACTTCATATTTCTGAAACAGAGCGCACCAGCGCCGAGGCAGAAAACCTGTCGCGCCGTCTCAAAATGCTGCAGTATCTGCATATGTGTACGCTCATGAAGGATCCTCCAAAGTTTACTATCCTCGTTACCGATATCCGCCACTTCGGACTTTTTGTCGAAGCGATCGACATCATGACAAAGGGATTAATTAAAGTAGAAGACTTTCCCGAAGACCGAGGTAGCTCAGACTGGACCTTCGAGGCCAATCTCATCCGTTTCGTCGGACCCTACGGCAACACCTTCGCGCCTGGCCAACAGTACAAGTGCCATGTTGCACGAGTCGACATGGATCGCCAAATGGTTGACTTCAAATTCGCCGAGCCCCCATTTCCCAAAGAATAAGAAAGCAGCTCTCCGAGCCATTCAAAAAACACCAAGCCAGTATCTCAAATCATGCAAGCTATCATCATCATGCTCATCGTAGTATGCATTATGTTTCTAATCGAGAGATGGTGGCCTGCTAATGATTTACCAAAATCGCCACATTGGTGGCCTCGTGTCATTCTTACAAATATTGTGCAAGCAGGCATTGTATTGATAGTGGGAATGACCTGGGATCAGTTTCTTGTCAATATGAACTGGAGTCCGCCCTGGGCAGTTAGAGATCATCTGGGAATGGCTGCACAAATAGCCATAGGGTACATTGGGATAACTTTTATCTACTATTGGTGGCATCGCTTGAGGCACAACTCGAAGTTTTTTTGGCGAGTTTGCCACCAGTTACACCACTCGCCACGCAGGCTTGAAGTACTTATGTCATTCTACAAACATCCGGTGGAAATAACCCTTAACGGGTTACTTAGTTCTGCGATTGTCTTCCCTCTGATCGGTTGCTCGCCGACAGCAGCAGCGCTTGTAACTCTCGCTACGGGTATTGCAGAATTATTTTATCATTGGAATATTAAGACACCTATCTGGTTAGGGCCATTTTTCCAGCGTCCAGAGTCACACCGCGTGCATCATCAGAAAAATCATCATACCAATAATTATTCCGACATCCCCTTATGGGACATTCTTTTTGGCACATATCAGAACCCCAAGCAGCCAGTCAAAGAATGCGGCTACACCGAAGAGCGAGAAGATCGGTTTGACGATATGCTCGGTTTCCGCGACGTTCACGCTAAAGGTGCTGAGAAGCTTACACCGCTGCATCTACTTCCCACTTGCCTCGGTTGCTCAAAACGATGGGCCTGCTATGAATCTCGAAAGAAAAACAATCAAGTATGAGTAGCCATGCCATTAAACGCTCAAATATTCTTGCTCTGGTTTTACTCGTTTTCGCCAGCAGCGCGATGATCGGTGAAATTTTAAAAATGCCGACGCTCAAAGGCTTAGGTCTTGCTTCATGTGCAGCACCTTTCACCAAAGTTTTTTGCCACGCCCAAGAATATCAAAGTGACAACGAGTTCGAAACGTTTGCCGCTGAATTTACACTGAATTTCCAAACTCCTAGAGGGGAAGTTCAAAGTATAAAAATCACACCTGAAATCTATCGGCAATTAAAAGGGTCCTATCAGCGACGCAATGTCTACGGAGCCATTCTTGCTTATGGTCCAGCTTTTTCCCAAGAGGTTCAGCAAAAAACATTTCATTACGCCATTGAATCGCCTGGAACGATTCGTAAAGAGCTCGGAATTCCAGATGACGCTATTCACATTACAGTAAAAATGACCAGTAAGTCGAAAGGTATTCATCAATCATGGACTCTCAAAGGCTTGAAAAAATAAATATGCTCAATCAGCTTTCCAGCACCAGTATGTTTCAGTTCAGATTATTCCGGATAATCTTCGGGATCTATTTAACATGGCATTTTGCAGGGCTGCTACCCCATGCTACTGAAATATTTAGTAATGAAGGGATCATGGCTGCTGAAGGGCTTAATCCTTTTCGTGATAAAAAAGTGTGGCCGAATCCTTTTTTTATCTGGGGTAGTCCACTTGTTCTTGAATCAGCTATCGCCTTAGGTGTTGTCGCCTCTGTACTGCTCATGCTGGGTAAATTCACACGAGTATGCGCGTTGCTGCTGTGGTTTCTCTTTAGCTGCCTCTTTACGGCTAATCCTTTAACGGCTAATCCCAGCCTCGGCTATGTCGGGCTGCTGCTACTGTTGATTGTTATAATACCTAAACGGTGTACCCATTTACCCAAAATGACTACCTTCACAGCATGGGTGCTACTTGTTGTGGGCTATAGTTTTTCAGGACTTTATAAACTAGGAAGCCCGAGCTGGTTAGATGGCTCTGCCATGTCTCACCTGATGACAAACCCCCTCGCCCGTCCAGGCTTTGTAAGAGACCTCATGCTCTCCTTACCCGATGGATTTTTGATGCTGCTTACATGGGGTACACTTGCACTTGAGCTATTTTTTGTTCCATTGGCAATTTTCCGTATCACTCGCCCTTACGCTTGGTTTTTGATGTTATTCATGCATTTAGGAATCATGCTTACCGTTGATTTCGCTGATCTCAGCATGGGCATGGTGATGATGCACCTGTTTACTTTCCAATACTCTTGGGTGTCGCCAAAGAGTTCTGATAAAAAAAGACCTCACATTCTATTTCTCGATGGCGAATGCTTGTTTTGCCAAAAGTCAGTTCAAATCTTGTATCGGTTAGATGTGCAGAAAAATCTTCACTTCAGTCACCTTCAAGGTGAGGCAGCCAAAGTGCTGCCAGAAAGCTGGACGAACACTGTGGATGAAAATGATGTGCCGTTAGGCAATGTCGTTCTCATTGAAAACTATCAAAAACCTAGTGAAAAACGATGGCGTGCTGCTGATGCCATCTTCCGCTCACTCTACCTCATTGGCGGAATTTACAAAGTTGCATGGGTGTTCCACTATCTACCATCGTTTATAAAGACTTCGACGTACAATTTCATCGCGAAAAATCGCTATAGGTTGATGGGTAAGAAAGATAGCTGCGAGATGCCCGATGAGCAGTTTCAGGGCAGGTTCATACCTTGAATCAGCATAAACCTTTCCCTTGTATAAACTACATCAGCTGTGCACCTGCTTCTGCTAGTGGACTGCGCTCACCTCTTGATAAAGTGACGTGTGCAGCGAAGGGCTGACCCTTGAGGCGGTTTCTTGTGTATACAAGCCCGTTACTCCTGCTATCGACATATGGATTATCAATCTGTGCGGGGTCTCCTACGAGAACGAGCTTTGAGCCGCGCGACATACGGGTGACGATGGTTTTTGCTTCTTGTGGCGTTAGCTGTTGGGCTTCATCAAGAATAAAGAATCTGTTAGGTATCGAGCGGCCTCGAATATAACAAAGAGCTTCTATTTCAATGATGCCGCGTTCGATAAGTTCGTCATAGGGTCTGCTAGTAGCACTTTCTCCATCGTCTTTTTTCTGCTTTCTACGGGGCCCTTGCGGCGAGGTTGGCTGCATAAGTAGATCGAGAGCATCATAAATTGGTTGGAGCCACGGCTTCATTTTATCTTCTAAGGAACCAGGTAAAAAACCTAACTGGTCACCCATAGATACTACGGGGCGGCTCACGGTTAGACCGTTATAGCGACGGTTAAACATCTCATGTAAACCCGCTGCTACAGCTACGAGAGTTTTGCCCGTACCAGCCTGACCATAGACGGTGACGAGTGAAATGTCAGGATTGAGCAATGCATCTATCAGACACTTTTGCCCAAGGTTCAGAGGTTTGAGATGATTGCCATCGGGTATGCGTAAAACTTCTGGAATTTGCAGGCGGACAAAAGTGCCATTCGCATCGAGGCGGGCAGGCATCGTGTGTTTTTCGCCTGCTTTGAGCAGCACGTATTGATTGAGGACGATGTCTTTACGGCGAGGGTGCTCGATGACAATTTCACCTGAACTGGCAAAGCGCTGCAGCTCCATGGCGTCAACATCGACGCGATGTAGATCATAGTGGCTAATTTCTAATGGATCTACTTTATCATTGAGGTAATCCTCGCACTGAATGCCCACAGAGCGCGCCTTGAGCTGCATATTGAGATCCTTAGTAATCAGAATTACTTTGCCATCGTTATGCTCCGAGAGCAGAAGTGTTGCGGCCAGGATACGGTGATCTACGCGCTCGCGATCAGGGAAAATACGAAGAAACTGGCCGAGTTCAGCTGAGTTTTTGTCACAAAAGTCAGGATCGTAAATGATAAGCCTAACAGTCCCTCCACCATCAGTGGGGACGCCTGCGGTAACTGTTCCGTCTTGCGCAAAAATCTCTGTTAGCTTGCGGTGAACTTGGCGGGCATTGGCTCCTCGCTCAGTTTGCTCGCCTTTGAATTTATCAAGCTCTGCTAGGACATCTACTGGGATACAGATGTGATTGTCCTTAAATCGATTAAGACAGGCTGGATCATGCAGCAAAACATTGGTGTCTAACACAAAGTTTTTCCCCTCCTGAGAAGGTGATTTAATTCCGAATTCTCTGATGCGTGTTTGCTGCTTACTTTTACTAGCAGTTTTTTTGGGGCGAGGCGATTTCGTTACTGTTGGAAGTTCTGATGCGTGGGTGGTTTCGACAGATTTAGGTTCAATCATTAGGGTGTTAATGGGTAACGCAGTAGTGGTAGCTGGTGGAATAATGCCAAGTCAGCGAACCACGTAAATCGCTGAGAGACAGGCACACCGATTGGTGCAGTAAAAGCGCCGCATTTGATCAAAATAGTAGGGGTTGATCTTTCAGGACGGGAGCATAAAAGATCCCCAATGCGGGTTGGAATGGACAACTCATTTGCACCCCTATGTAGGCGCAAACGATCTTGTAATTTTTTTATCAAGATGACTTAACATTCGCTCAGCGTAGAGCCGAATGCAATCATAATTTTGACTCGAGTCTGTCAGCTTTGTCACTTGATTTTCTGCTGAAGGAGTTCTGATAGTTGACTGTAGCGTACTTTGCCTAAAGGGCTTCTGGGTATTTCATCTATTTGATGAATAGATGAAATCCTTTGAAAGGGAAGGCATTGTCTGTGGTAATGTTCGAGTATTTTGATGACTTCATCTAACGCTCTATCATTTGTATTTTCGTGAATTAAATGAAGCTGGTGCCCTGCTCGTTCATCCCTTGGCGCTGCAATACAAAATGGAGGTAGTGAGGTGTTTAGTTCAGACGCCAATTGCTGCAGTTTTTCTTCTATGTGGGCGAGATTGACTAACTCTCCCAGTACCTTGATACATCGATCGGCTCTTCCTATGATGTAGAGTGCTCTGCTATCGAGTCGTACGAGATCATTGGTGGTGAACCAGTTTTCTTGTGCTTGGAATGTCCACTTGCCGAATGCTCGGTAAACATAGCCAGTCATGAGTGAAGTGCCTTTGACCATGAGTTTGCCATCATGAGAAAGTTTCAGCTCTAAGTTCGGCAGAGTTTTGAGCATTTTGCTGCCTGGCTGCGTAGTGGCTATTTGTGAGGCAGTCTCGGTCATGCCATAGGTCTCGATAATAGGCCAGCCGAGTGCACTGGCTTTTTGGTAAGTAGCATCGTCCAAGCGTCCGCCGCCGATAAATAAACCTCGCATCTTTTTGGGAGAGTTTAATCCAGCTTTAACGATATCGACGAGCTGAGTAGGAACAAGGGATGAGAGCGTCGCTTCTTTATCAGTAGCGAGAGTATGATACGCTGAGGCGCTCCACTTTTCTTCCAAATGAATAAGGGAAGAATCGGTCTCGTAACAGCGAGCCAGCACTCCCATGCCACCGACATGAAAAACGGGTAAGGCAAGTAGCCAAACGTCATGTTGTGTCGCGCCAATATGCTGATTCACCGCTTTCGCCGAAGCCAGTATGGCGGCACGTGACAGAGCGACCCATTTACTGCCACCAGTCGATCCCGAGGTGGCAAATAGTAAATGCGCGGCTAAGCGCGGTTCGCTATCAAGCCAGGTTTTAATTTCCTCAGACTCTGCCACCGCCTGGGGATCGCGATCATTGACGAGGATATGGCTTTCTATAGACTGCCAGAATTCATGACTTGTTAGGTAAGCGGTATCCATTCTAAATTTTCTAATATTTCATCAAAACCCAAGCCTGTTCCCTCAGGGGGTGCAAATACAGGTGCAGGACTACCCATCATTTTTACAAAAGGTGCTAGCTGGTCATCGCACTGGAACAAGCCATGTGTTTGGAGTCCACAAACATCAATTAAATCAGGATGTTTTCGATAAGCCAATGCTGCTTCATAAGCCGCGAAACACTGGCCGATAGGATGATCCATGTAGCTTGTGAATACCAAATTTGTATTATATTGGGATGCCTTTTCTAAGATTGCTTGGGAGTCATTGACTGCTGGTTTGATAACCCAAAAATCAAAATCTTTGTTGAAGCTCGCGACATCCCTGTCGATTGCGAGCGGGACTTCACTAGCATAAGCACTTACTGGATCTCCAGATTGGAAGGCATCTTCCAAGAAATCGATTCTACCTAACAAACCATCATCGCCCAGACCTACCAAAAAATGCTCCACTTCGTCATGGGTGAGAGTGTTGTTGAAATCGAATCGCCATCGCAGCTGTGGATAGTTGAATGCTTGCTCTCGAATGAAAAAAATTTCTCGCGGTAAATCTTTCCCAACTTTTAATTTAACAGTGCGAAATCCTGAATCGACAGCTTCCATGACCGTCCAGCTATCCATAACCAAAGTAGCATGACTCAGCGGGATACATAAGTCGTCAAAAAGGCTTTTCCCTTGTGCTCTTGCTTTAGCATCGAGTTCCGCGCACTTTAAAGATTTTTTAGAAACAGGCGTCACCTCTCCATGTGCAAGTAGCGTAAGTGTGGTTTGCAAATCATTATCACCCAGTTCGGGCCACGTATGAATGCAGCCGTAGCCATTTTGACCGTCTTCTTGTAATACGCGGATTAAGACACCTTCATGCTCTTGTCGCTGTGATCTCGCGTTCAGCGTAGTCTGGCTACGCAAAACGTATCGGTGAATGAAAATAGCGCGATCCACAGTGACAGTTTAACGGGCTATTGAAGGAACTGCAAGCATCAGGTCGATACAAAGGTGTAGGCGATGGCGTATAGAATGAGCTGGATCGCAGAGAGAGCCAAAAATTGGTTGTATTTTGTCCCAGCTGGCGTGGTCGTCACTTTGATAAGTACGATGGTTCCTACCAAAATAGCTGGAAGAAAAAAGAGTGCTTCGCGCCAAGATTCTACCATGAAAATAAGACATAGATAGGACACAAGATTTATGGTGTATAGAAGTACGAGAGCACTACGCCTACCCCACTGAACCGCGAGGGTATTCTTATGGTTACTCCGGTCTTCGTCCTCGTCGCGCAAGTTATTGATAGAAATTAGCACCGCGGACAAACAGCCCACTGCCAGACCTGCTATCACTCCCTCAAGATGCCATCCACCCGTTTGCACAAATACAGTTCCGGTGACGGCTACTATACCAAAAAATAGGATAACAAAGAGCTCTCCCAAGCCTCGGTAAGCCAGCGGCAATGGGCCACCAGTGTAACCATAAGATAAGTAAAATGAAGGGAGCCCGATTAAGATCAAGATCCATCCACGCTCTTGGATGAGAGGCAGGCTAAAAACTGCTGCTAGAAGCAAACAAACGCAAGCTGCTGTGTAAACCGTCTTACGTGAGAGTTGCCCCGATGCCGTAGCACGCACGGGTCCTAACCTAGCATCCGTATCGGCTCCCTTATCTGAATCGATCGCGTCGTTGAAAAAGTTAGTTGCTATCTGAATCCACACTGCAGACATCGCGGTAAAAAATGCCAGCCAAGGTCGCCAGTAATCCATGAGGTTATAAGCTACGAGCACACCTATCCAGACGGGGACGATAGCAGCAGGCAATGTTTTAGGGCGTGCAGCCAGAAGGTATGATTTCATGAGCAATAAGGATAAATAGCCAAAGCCGCTACCAATGAATCAGAAAGCCCCTATTAAGGAAAGGAGTTCTCAATATAGACCCTTTGATTAAATGGACTTGGTAAATTAATTGACAAAATACAATATATATCTAATATGTGCTCCATGGTTCATTTTACCAACCTCCTACGCTCAAGTGGAATATCGGTGACGGTGCAGCGCCTCGCGGTGCTTGATGTTGTATCTCAACATCCTCATAGTACGGCTGATTTTATCATAGAGACAGTACGTGCAGAATTAGGAACGATCTCTAAACAAGCGGTGTACAATGTACTGGGAACGTTGGTGGAACATGGGCTACTTCGCCGTATTCAGCCTTCTGGCTCGCCGGCGCTCTATGAAAACCGAACGGGTGATAATCATCATCACCTCATCTGCCGTAGTTGCGGAGTGACACATGATATCAACTGCGCCGTCGGGCACCGACCCTGCCTAACGGCAGAGGTCGATCATGGATTTCAGATAGATGAAGCAGAGGTGATCTACTGGGGTCAGTGCCCAGTCTGCCTTTCAAAAAAATAATCAAATATTACAACTCTCAATTATTCTTATGTATTCAGAAACAAATAATGACATTAGTAAGTGCCCCGTTCTCGGTGGCGGTTTTGCTCCACAAGCAGCGATGAACTCCAATCAGAAATGGTGGCCTAATCAGCTAGATCTTAAAGTTCTCCAAAAGAACTCGCCACTAAGTGATCCTATGGGAGAGACGTTTAATTACGTGGAAGAGTTTAAAACTGTCGACCTCGAAGGGCTAAAGCAAGATATCGAAGAACTGATGACAACATCTCAGGACTGGTGGCCAGCAGATTATGGTCATTATGGACCATTTTTTATCCGTATGGCATGGCACAGCGCGGGAACTTATCGCACGCAAGACGGACGTGGTGGAGCTGGCGCAGGAACATTACGTTTCGCCCCACTCAACAGCTGGCCGGATAATGCCAATCTTGATAAAGCACGCCGACTTCTCTGGCCGATTAAACAGAAGTATGGCAGAAAACTTTCATGGGCAGACCTCATGGTATTCACTGGAACCTGCGCGATCGAGTCCATGGGGCTTAAAAGCTTCGGCTTTGCCGGTGGGCGTGAGGACGTTTGGGAGCCTGAGGATAATATTTACTGGGGGTCAGAAAGCGAATGGCTAGGTGATGAACGTTACTCAGAGGAGCGCGAACTGGAGAATCCGCTCGCCGCCGTACAGATGGGTCTCATCTACGTCAATCCAGAAGGCCCTAATGGTAATCCTGATCCTATCGCTGCCGCCAAAGACATTCGCGAAACCTTCGCTCGCATGGCGATGAACGATGAGGAAACAGTTGCCTTAATCGCGGGTGGCCACACCTTCGGTAAAGCCCACGGAGCAGCCGATCCTAGCCAATATGTAGGTAAGGAGCCAGAAGCTGCGCCTACTGAGGAGCAAGGGTTAGGCTGGAAAAACAGTTTCGGCACTGGAAATGCCGCCGATACTATCACGAGTGGATTAGAAGGAGCTTGGACAAACCAACCAGCAAAGTGGGATAATAATTACTTTGAGAATCTCTTCAATTACGACTGGGAGCAAACTAAAAGTCCAGCAGGTGCCACTCAGTGGATTCCTAAAAACGCTGGAGGGTCAGCCACAGTGCCCGATGCCCATGACTCTATCAAGAAGCACGTACCTATCATGTTTACCACCGATCTTTCTCTTAAGGAAGATCCCATTTATCATGATATATCGAAGCGTTTCTTCGAAAATCCAGATCAATTTGCAGAAGCATTTTCCAAGGCATGGTTCAAGCTCACGCACCGCGATATGGGACCGGTAAGTCGTTACTTAGGGCCACTCGTACCAACTGAGCCGCAGCTATGGCAAGATCCACTACCCGAGGTGGATCATCCTTTGATCAATGCAGAGGAGATTGAGCTTCTGAAAAAGAAAATAACGAGTTCCGGGCTATCCCAAGAGCAGCTTATTACTACCGCATGGGCGTCCGCCTCATCTTACCGTGATACCGATAAACGAGGAGGTGCTAACGGTGCTAGGCTGCGCTTATCTCCCCAGAAAAACTGGGCCGTAAATAATCCTAATACACTCCCCCATATACTTTCTGTTTTAGAAAAAGTGCAGTCAGATTTCAACCGTTCTTTGGCTGATGGGAAAAAGGTGTCACTTGCTGATGTCATAGTGCTAGGTGGATCTGCAGCCGTTGAACTAGCAGCAAAGGCAGCTGGTGTTGATTTAATAGTCCCCTTCTTACCTGGGCGTACTGACGCAACGCAAGAGATGACGGATGTAGAATCATTTAAAGTGCTGGAGCCTGTAGCGGACGCTTTTCGCAACTACCTTTTACCTGAAGTAGCTACGAATGCTGAGAAGTTACTTATCGAACGTGCATTGATGCTTTCACTGACAGCTCCTGAAATGACCGTTCTCCTAGCAGGCTTGCGTGTTCTTAACGCGAATTATGATCAATCTCAGCTAGGAGTCTTTACCAAACGTCCTGGCACATTGAGTAATGATTTCTTTGTCAATCTCCTTGACCTTAATACCACGTGGGCGAAATCACCGCGCTGCGAGCATTTCTACGAGGGTCGGGATCATGTGACAGGAGAAATAAAGTGGATGGGGTCTGCCGTAGATCTTGTCTTTGGTTCGAACTCTCAGTTACGCGCTGTTGCTGAGGTTTATGCATGCGCAGATGCGCATGAGAAATTCGTACGCGACTTTGTCGCTGCATGGAGCAAGGTGATGAAGCTCGATCGCTTTGATCTGAAGCCATAAACATCAACCCCCCATTCCCCCCTAGCTGTTGACTTGCTCCAGCTAGGGGGGATGGATTGAGTTACTCTGCTGGTAGCAGAGGGTTTACCGTTTCAACTGGTGGTACGTCATCTGCAGGATAAAGATCGCTCGAATCTAAACTGGGCTCAGTTAGTGGCTGTGAAAAAGGAACAGCCAGTTCAAGTGCGGGATCTTGATACTCTGTAGAGTAAGGCTCGACTCCATCGGGTAATAAAGAGGGGATTTGTTCATCGGTAGGTAAATACTCAGCACCAGGAATAACAGGGATTTCGTTCTCTGAGCGCTTTTCTCCAAGCATGATGGTTGGCACAAAACCAACTTCGCCTGTATCTACTACCTCAATTTTAGTGTACGATGATTTTGTAGAGATAACTTTTACATCGGTGTACTCCGCTAGAATGAGGCTTGGTTGATCGGAAGCGTTAGATGGGAATTTAGAAAACAGAATGGTGTTCGGAGATGTAGTCACCAAAAATGCACCTTGTTCGTAGCCATCTGTGTTAGAGTCCGAACTCGCTGCTACTGCTGACTGACCTGCTATATCCAATGGGTTAAAACCGTCCGATGGTTCAAAAGGTTGACCGATTGAACCGCAACTTACTAGTGCGCAAGCTGTGAGGCCAAGTGTGAGGGAAGGATGAATTTTCATGTAAATTGACTATTGGTATATTTTCTATGCAGGTGGAGTAATCAAAGAGAGCAGATTGTCACTTTTATCGTTAGCCAATAAACATCTGATCTTCATCAATCTCGGAAAATTCATCAGCGCTTAGCCCTGCATCACGGATATTTCTCAGCGTCCTACGGTTACCTCGGCGCGTATTAGGGCCATTCACCTTATCGGCTACTATTCCCACGATTGATGGAGCTAAAGTACAGACGCCTACAGCTGCAAGAATCAAGGCAAAGGGGCGCCGCGAATCGCGATGAATGAGGTCTCCTATTAAGATTCCCGCTGCAGTGCCAAGCATGGCAGGAGCAAACGAAGCACTTGTTTCTACCCAGTTTTTGTCGGAGAGGTCGTCGGTCATAAATATATCCTAGCTTCGTATTTCATGGTGAAAAGAGAAAATCCTACCGTATTCATAGTTTCTGCTTTTTTGGCAGGTAAAACATTATAAACACATTTGTGTATGAGCATGAATTCTACTCCCACTAATTCCGATAACTTTGCACTTATCTTAGCAGGTGGCAGCGGCACACGTTTTTGGCCTCTATCTCGCAATGCAAAACCGAAACAGCTGCTGAATCTTTTTGGAAATACCACACTGCTTACACAGACGATCGATCGCCTCAAAGGTTTGATTCCTTTAGAAAACATTCTCATTTTAACGAACCCTATTCAGGAGGAGGCAGTGCGTGAAGTAGCAAGCCAATTACCGCCAGAGAATATTTTTGCAGAACCGGCTAAGCGTGACACCGCCCCTGCAGTTGCCCTTGGTATCGCGCTCGTCGCTGCTCGGAATCCCAATGCGACGATGATGGTGCTGCCGTCTGATCAACTTATAAGTGATATTGATGCTTACCAGTCCATCATGAGTGACGCCCTGACGCTTGCGGCAAATAACGCATCATTAGTCACTGTCGGTATCAAGCCCACGTGGCCGTGTCCATCATTCGGCTACATCGAACGTGGCTCTGAGATAAAGCCCAACGGCCCCAAGGTGTCGAATCAAGCCTACGAAGTCACCCGGTTTCGCGAAAAACCGAATTCCGAACTTGCTGAAAAATTTCTTAAACAAGGCAATTTTGCCTGGAATGCAGGGATGTTCATCTGGTCTATTCAAACTGTGGTAGCCGAGCTGAAAGCTCACTCACCCGAGTTGGCGCAGTTTATTGAAATAGTGCAATCCGCACAGGATATTGAATCTGTAGTCGCGGAGAGATTCCTTGAGCTCACACCCACATCAATTGACTATGCCCTAATGGAAACTGCATCGAGCGTACTCAACATCGAAGCTACTTTTGACTGGGATGATGTCGGCTCATGGATCTCACTCGCAGCTTATCTTGATGAGCAGGGTGACGGGAATAAGACAAATACCGAGATCACGGAGATCGAAAGTAGTGACAATATTATCTTTAATGACCGAAAAGACTCAAGGATAGCGCTGCTTGGCGTGAATGATCTTATCATTGTGCAAACTGAGGATGCCCTTCTGATTGCTAATCGCCACCAAGCTGACGACATTAAGGCTCTTGGGAAAGAGCTGCCTACGAACCTTCTTTAAAACAGTATGGCACCTGATGACATAGAACATCCTGTAATGGCTATTGATCATGGTGATGCCCGCATGGGCATTGCCGCGACCGACCTTGTGGGGATTATGGCTCACCCCGTAGAGACCATCCATGTTCAGAGCTGTGACGTTATTGAGCGTATTGCGGAACTGGCAGCTCAGCGGCAGGTGAAAAACATCGTCGTTGGTCTCCCCCTGAGAATGGATGGCACCGAGGGCACCTCAGCTCTGAAAGTTCGGAAATTTACCAATCAGGTTAAGAGACGGCTGCCCGACATCCCCTTTCACTACTGTGATGAAACACTTACTACCGTGGCAGCCAACGAAAAGCTGCTTGAAGCTGGTATTAAAGGCAAGCGTGGGGCGAGCAAGCACAAGGAGCTCATTGATCAAGCCGCCGCCATGGAAATCCTTAACAATTGGCTTGGTTGGTACTAGTATCTTATCGGCAGAGCCTTACTTCTTTTCTTCCATTTCAGCGACTTCTTCTACTTGATCTGGGACGAATTTTAATACCGTTCCGTTAATACAGTAGCGTTTATCTGTAGGCGTCTTAAAACCTTCACCGACAAATACGTGTCCGAGGTGGGCGTCACAGACAGCACACTTGACCTCTGTTCTTCTGCCGTCTGCATCGGTGAGAGACTTCACATTCTTTGCTTTCGAGGGATCATAAAATGAGGGCCAGCCACAGTGTGAATCAAATTTCACCTTGGAGGAAAATAATTCGGCATCACAACCAGCACAATAATATGTTCCAGCTCCCTGTTTTTTAAACTGCTGATACACTGGTCCGTTGGGATACTCAGTACCGCCCTGTCTCGCTATGCGGTATTGTTCAGGTGTTAGTTTCGCCTTCCACTCTGCGTCGGTAAGCTCGATGGTTTTCTCAGGCTGTGCTGGTGTCTCTTCTGAAGTCTTCATAGGTTTTTGAGTTTGTGCTTGGAGGATCAATGTTGCCATTAGGCCAAATACGACAGCGAACCCCGCTAGATAGTAACTTGTTTTTCTCATGTCTATAAGATGCATCTAATAGACTGTTTATTCCAATAAAAACAAATGCGGGTCTAATTATTGCCCAAACCAATCGGAAAGAAGATATTGAGGAGCATGGTTAGGAAGAAATTGACGACTAATATAGCCAAAGAAGAAAATACCATCGCCTTCGTCGTTCCCCTACCCACCCCTACCGCCCCATGAGACGCCTGTAGACCCTGATGGCAGGAGATTAAAACGATTAAAATACCGAAAGCAAAACCCTTAATGAGTGAAATGTAGATATCGGACATGTCGGTGCGCATGTTAGTATGATGCGTCCACCAAGCCTCGGAGACGCCAAACACCTGCGTTCCCACTACCCATGACGCCATAATACCAAAGGCAGCAGCCTCTGTAATCAGCAAAGGAACAGAAATAATCATCGCGATAAACCGTGGTGTTACGAGGTAATCAATGGGGTTCACACTCATTGAGCGGAGCGCATCAATTTGCTCAGACACCTTCATGGTACCGATTTCTGCTGCCATAGAAGCCCCTACTCTTCCCGCAAGCATTACTCCAGTTAAAGTAGGTCCTAGCTCGCGTAGCATGCCCACGCTCACCATCGCGCCACCCATGGACTCCATTTTAAAACTACTGAGCTGAAACAAACCTTGTGCTGCCAAAACGGCACCTACAAATGCTCCAGTAATGATTACCACAGGCTGTGAATTGAAGCCGATTTCGACAACTTGTGCGATGATCTGCTGCCAACGTTTTCTTCCGAAAATTAACGACTCCACCACCTGCATACCCAATGCTACCAACTGACCTAAATAGTCTAGAAAGCTGATAACAGGTCGTCCAAGAGCGGATAAGATCATGCGGATAGATTAGGTTCTTTTTGCCATGATGCCTATTTTATATTTTGAAATGGTACGAGGAATACGAGAGTTTATACAATTCCAGCAATGTTCATGGCTACTCTGTTGCTGAGAGTGAGCTTCGCTTGTTATTTCGCAGCTGCCTCGCGCTCGATGTCCTCAATGAGGTCGAGCTCAGGACGGAAGTCAGCGGCGTGGTAGGAGCTGCGGACGAGAGGACCACTTGCGACGTGGCGAAAGCCTTTCTCTTTGGCTATTCTTTTATATTCTTCGAATTTCTCAGGCTTGATGTAATCCACAACGGGGAGGTGACGTGGTGTGGGGCGCAGATACTGACCCAAGGTGATGACTGTGACGTCGTGGGCGAGAAGGTCGTCCATAGCTTGAAGGATCTCCTCTTCGGTTTCGCCCAGCCCGAGCATGATGCCGCTTTTGGTGACAACTTTACCGCCTGCCATGGCTTTCGCTTTTTTGAGTACAGTGAGTGAGCGTTGGTACTTTGCGCGGCTTCGCACGAGTGGTGTTAAGCGCTCAACGGTCTCGAGATTATGATTGAAAATATGTGGTCTGCCACTCATGCAGAGCTCGAGGGCGAAGTCTTTGTCATTAAAGTCAGGAGTGAGGACTTCGATGATGATGCCAGGGTTAGTAGCTCGAATAGCTTCGATGACGAGTTTGAAATGCTCAGCACCACCGTCGCGAAGGTCGTCACGTGCGACTGCAGTGATGACAACGTGCTTGAGATCGAGACGTTTACAAGCTTCAGCGACACGTGTTGGCTCATCGGCTTCGAGAGCATCCGGACGAGCTGTCTTAACAGCGCAGAATCCACAGGCGCGTGTGCACTTCTCACCAGCAATCATGAAAGTAGCCGTTCCTTGGCTCCAGCATTCCCAGCGGTTTGGGCACTGAGCCTCTTCACAAACGGTGACGAGGTTGAGATCGGTGATGAGAGATTTGGTTGACCAGAACTTGGGATCATTAGGTAGGCGCACTTTGATCCAGTCTGGCTTGCGCTCAGTGTGGAGTGTGGGATCCATGTTCATCTTAGGGCCGTGGCAATTCATAGGGTTTCGGTAGCGCGGATGTGCTTGGGCTTCAAGCAGTTTCACGTAAATGTTCCGTTGATACTGTTCGGGAGCTCTGTGTTTTGTAGCGGTAATAGGTCTTTCTCTAGTAATGCGATGGTGCATCTTGCACTCTGGCATCGCGCATTATTCCTTGTTAGTTTTGGTTTTGTGTCTGTGAATCAAACAAAAGCGTTGGATTGCCCGTGGCATGGGACCTGCAAATAATTCTGATAACTAATTTATGAATATGAATCAATATGCACCTAATCTACTGAAGCCGCTTGAATGGGATAAAATCCAAGTTCCTAATCGTGTAGCAATGGCACCCATGACCCGTGGCAGAGCTCCTCAAAATATGCCTAACGAACTGATGGCAACATACTATAAACAGCGAGCATCAGCTGGTTTAATTATTAGTGAAGGAACATTTGTTTCTGAAGAAGGAATCGGCTGGGTTGATGCTCCTGGTATTTGGTCGGACAAGCAAACGGAGGCGTGGGGGAAAATAGTCGATACAATGCATGAGGAAAACGCCATTTTCTTTTTACAGCTCTGGCACACGGGAAGAGCATCCCACAGTGACTTTCACGATGGTGACCTTCCAGTGGCTCCATCGGCAATTCGCCATGAAGGAGATAAAATCATGACGACGTCTGGAGAAGAAAAAGAGCATGAGGTGCCTAGAGCGTTAAAGTTGGAGGAAATTCCACGTCTTGTCGCAGACTACAAAAAAGCTGCACAAAACGCTATAAAAGCTGGTTTCATGGGTATAGAAATTCATGCTGCAAATGGCTATCTGCTAGACGAATTCCTCCAGAGCAAAACCAACCACCGCGACGATCAGTACGGTGGAAGTATAGAAAATAGATTTCGTCTGTTGCATGAAATTCTCGAAGCCTGTACCACAGTTTATCCTATCGACTGTATTGGCGTGAAAATCTCGCCCAACGGTGTGTTTAATGACATGGGATCAGAGGATTATCGCGAAACCTTCGTTTATGTGGCTAAGAAGCTCTCAGAATATAATCTCGCCTACCTTCACGTCGTCGATGGATTGAAGTTTGGTTTCCACGAGCTTGGAGAGCCTGTGACACTTGAAGAAATCCGCAAGGTCTATCCTGGTAGAATCATGGGTAATTGTGGCTACAATCGTGATGAGGCCGAGAAAGAAATTGCATTAGGAAACGCTGACCTCATGGCCTTCGGTAGACCGTTCATTGGTAATCCCGACCTCGTTGAACGTTTCGCCAACGATTGGGAATATAGCGAGAGCAATCAAGACACTTGGTATTCGTCAGGCGCGGAGGGCTATACGGACTATCCAGTCTACCAAGAAACGAAAGAGGAAGAGCTCGCTGAAACACTCAGATAATTTTAACACCCTTATATATGTCTATTAAAAGCATCAATCCCGCTAATGGTGAGCTCCTTAAGGAGTACCAGCCAATGACCAAATCCGACGTGACGTCTGCAATCCAAAATGCGCACAAAGCTTATCTTGAGTGGCGAGAAGACTCATTCGATTACCGCAAGGGCATTCTTCTGAGGGCGGCCGAGATTTTCCGAAAAGATATTCGCCAACTTGCTGAACTCATCACCTTGGAAATGGGTAAACGCATTGAGGAAAGCCGTGCTGAAATTAAATTTTGCGCTGACATTCTTGAATATTACGCAAATAATGCGGAAGATTTTCTTTCCGATCATGAGCTGCCTGTGGAGGACGCTCACGCTACTATTCACTACAAACCCCTTGGTGTGTTGCTTGGTGTGATGCCTTGGAATTTCCCATTTTACCAAGTAGTCCGATTTATTGCTCCCAACTTGATGTCTGGAAACACAGTGTTAGTTCGCCACGCTAGTAATGTACCTCAATGCGCTGAAAAAATGGAGCTTATCCTCAGAGAAGCAGGTTTACCTGATCATGTTTTTACTAACCTTGTAATCCCACATGACTTCGTAAAAGCCGTAATTGAGTCGGAGCACGTTCGCGGCGTATCACTTACTGGCGGAGAAGCGGCAGGCAGCTCAGTAGCGAGTCTAGCAGGTGCCGAACTCAAACCATCGGTGATGGAGCTGGGTGGCAATGATCCATTTATTGTACTCGATGATGTCGATATCGAATCTGTCGTCGAAATGGCGGTCAAGGGCCGGATGGTGAACACGGGACAATCTTGCGTGGGTTCAAAAAGATTTATTGTGCTTGAGGCCGTAGCCGAACCTTTCATAGCGGGCTTCAAGCAGGCTCTATCGAATCTTAAAATGGGAGACCCATTAGATGAGGATGTGGAGGTTGGTCCGCTTTCTACCGAAGAAGCTGCACAGGGTCTTTATGATAAGGTACAACTCGCCATTAATTCGGGAGCTAAGGTCGTCCTTGGCGGCGACCGACCAGATCTCGAAGGTGCTTATTTTAATCCGACAATCCTTACGGAGGTGAATGAGAATGCGCCAACTTTCGATGTCGAGCTTTTTGGTCCCGTTGCAACCATCTACATAGTGAAAGACGAGAAGGAAGCCATCAAACTAGCTAATAACTCTTCATATGGCCTTGGAGGCTCAGTTTACACTAATGACGTCGAGCGTGGTCGCAAAGTTGCTCGCGAAGTTGAGACTGGCATGATGTTTGTTAATCAACCGACCAACTCACAAGTCGATCTGCCATTTGGTGGTATCAAGCGATCTGGATACGGTACGGAGCTTTCCAAATTAGGAATCATGGAGTTCGTCAACAAACAGCTCGTTCACTCAATGAAGATTTGAAATTGACTCCATGCTACAGGCTTAAGAGATTGACCATTCACAAGAACCTCAACGTGGTGATTCCCCGCGTAGTGGGTTCTCGTGGAGATGATATTAAATGAATGCGACTTTGTTAAGGAAACGCTCTGGTGAGGCTGGAGAAGAAGGTTTTTCCATTTGAAAACTTTTCGTGCAAGTTGGCCGTTTGCTTTCATGTAGTGAATAGCATAATCGATAACAATTTTTTGAGGGTCGCTTTTGACTGATGTGACTACCGTGTTAAAGACTAAGGTTTCGCCTAATCTGACCAAATTGTGAGAAAGTCTAAGCGCCTCAATTTCTATTCTTGGTTGGCTAGAATAACCTAAAAGCGGAAACACAGCAGGGTACCCTGCTTTAACGAGCGTCCTGGTTGCGTGACGCACGATCCACTGGCGAGCAGAGACCTTTTCGAGTAGCCAGCGTTCGCAGGTTTCAATGACCAGATCAGGATGATCCTTAGAAATGTCATTGAGATTATTAGCTACAGAACGACGAACGTAATCTGAGGGGTCGTCTTTTAACGAATCGAGTAGAGATAAAACGCGGGATGGATCTTTAATAAACTGAGATAATTTTTTTGCCCAAGGCAATCTTGGGCGAATCCCCTCTGAAGCAAGGCGCCGGACATGCTCATCACTGTCTAAACACCAAAGGAGCATGGTGTTATAGGTTTGCACAGGGTGAGTATTGAGAAAAGGACGGATCGCAAATTCTGCAGAAAAAAGTGGAGTAAGATCGCGTAATAGTAAAAGAGACGTGTCAGGGTGATTAAGCCCGTGCTCTGCGACGTAGTCAATGACTGGCCACGCAGCAAACATCGTAGGTTTATCTTCCCGCGGGTTGTCAGCACCCACCCAGTGCTTGCGTATTTCTGCTAGAATCTTGGCGGTTTCTGGAAATGAGCTAGGTAGATACCGATGCATGACCATAATCAAATGAGTCACTCTTTCTTTGAGCTCTAAATTGTGGAGTGAAGACAGTGCATCTTTGCGAAATGCCTCTGGGGGAAATTGAGCTCCAGAGTTGAGAAGCGCCTGAATAATTTTTTCCACCGCAAGTTCACCGAGGCCGTCTTTCATCAGGTAATGTGTGGTGGATACAGTCATCGTCGAACTGATAAGAAAACTATGCAGAAATCGCTAATAATGTGAGTATTTTTTCTTCCAGTTTGATGATTGGACATTTTGCAATTTCTAGCGATGCTGTGCACAGATGTCAGCAGTAGAAACAACGAAGCAGCAGCAGGAAGAAACTACGGTATTGAGAACTCCCGAGCTTTTATCCCCTGCGGGAAATTGGGACTGTGCCCGTGCTGCGGTGGCTAATGGTGCGGATGCGATCTTTTTTGGTTTGCCGAAGTTCAATGCACGTCTGCGCGCCGATAATTTTACTGAAGAGGACTTGCCTGAGTTGATGAAGTTTCTCCATGCACACGGGGTAAAAGGTTTTGTCACGATGAATACGCTCATTTTCACTGGCGAAATGGAAGATGCTGAGCAGCAGTTGAGACTCTTAGATAAAAGCGGAGTGGATGCAATCATCGTGCAGGACTTGGGTCTAGCTAGACTTTGTAGAACTGTAGCCCCATCAATAGAGATTCACGCTTCAACTCAAATGACAATCACTTCGCCTGAGGGCTTGGAATTTGCTGACCAGCTCTATCGACTAGATCGTGCTGTTCTCTCGCGTGAGTTGTCGCTCAAAGAGATCGCGAAATTTAAACCTAGTGATTCCGTACCCTTGGAGGTCTTTGTTCACGGTGCGCTTTGTGTCGCCTATTCAGGGCAATGTCTTACGAGTGAGAGCTTGGGTCAACGTTCAGCGAATCGTGGGGAATGTGCTCAAGCTTGTCGCATGCCTTACACATTAGTCGTCGATGGAGAAGAGCGCGATATGGGAGAAGTCCGTTATTTATTGAGCCCGCAGGATCTTGCCGCAGTGGATATCATTCCTGAGTTAGTGAAGCAGGGCGTTGTTTCCTACAAAATTGAAGGCCGTTTGAAGTCACCAGAATACGTTGCTGCAATTACCCGCGTTTATAGAAAAGCGATAGATGCGGCGGTGGCGGAGCAAGAAAGCCCAATTACAGATGAGGATCGCTACAAAATGGAGATGACTTTCTCACGTGGTCTAAGTACTGGATGGCTGGAAGGAACCAATCACCCAAGACTGACACATGGGAAGTTTGGTAAAAAGAGAGGCGTTTACATTGGTGAAGTTACCGCATCAGAGCGCGGCTGGGTAGAGGTGAATTTGGCAACCAGTATTCCTGTTAAAGCAGGTGATGGTGTTGTATTTGATGCGGGCGAAAACCGAGATCACGAGCAAGGTGCACGCATATGGGAAGTGAAAGGCGAGAAGCTGCTTTTCCATCGCGAGCAGAGCGGAATTGATTGGGCGCGCATTGAAATAGGGCAGAAAGTTTGGAAAACCGATGATCCGAAACTCAACAACGCACTTACCGCAAGCTGGAAAAATGCGAAGCTTGAACCACTACGCAAAACTTTAAACATCACGGTGCTGGGGTCCCTTGACGAACCGATGACTTTGAGAGCAGGAACGGTAGAAATCTCTTCCGCTGAAAAATTGGAGAAGGCGCAAAATCGCCCCATTGATACGGCATTTCTTCAAAAGCAGCTTAGTCGCCTTGGTGATACCGCTTGGAAGTTGGGCGAAGTGAGCAATCAATTGGAGGGAGAGCTTATGCTTCCTGTCTCTGCTGTGAATCGCTTGCGTAGAGCGTTCGTCGAACACATGGACTCTCAAATCACCTTTCCCAAAGCTAGGCTGGCGAGCGTCGGTGGATTAAACGATTTAATGCCAGCAAGGAAGACAGACGAATCGTCTCAGCGCGAGCTGAACGTACTTTGCCGGACGATGGCACAGATTGAAGCATGCCTAGAATTAAGTATACCGAACGTCTATGTTGATTTTGAAGATATTCGCCGTGGTAAAGAAGCCGTAGCTCTTGTGCGCACGTCCAATATGACGAAGATACACCTCGCCACACCTCGGATTCAGAAATCTGGAGAAGCAGGTTTTTTCAAAGTGGTAGAGCGAGCCGAGCCTGATGGCGTTCTTATTCGCAACCTTGGTGGTATCTCTTATTTTAAAGATCATCAAAACCTCTATAAAACAGGTGATTTCTCCCTTAATTGTGCGAATCCGCTGACTGCAAAAATCCTTCGTGACGAAGGCAAACTCGATCATCTCACCATATCGTATGACTTGAATATTAATCAGGTTTTAGACTTATTGGTCTCTGCTCCTACCGATTGGTTTGAGCTAACGCTTCACCAACACATGCCGATGTTCCATATGGAGCACTGCGTGTTTTGCACCTTTTTAACCAACGGGGGTACGAGTATTCTCAATTGTGGTAAACCTTGCGAAAAACACGATGTGAAGTTGCGTGATCGCGTCGGCCAGCTGCATACTTTAAAGGCGGACGTAGGCTGCAGGAACACGCTTTTTAATGCCAAAGCGCAGACTGGTGCGAGATACTACCAGCAAATGAGAGGTACAGGCCTTCGTAGATTTCGTGTTGATTTTCTCGACGAAGATAAATCGACAGCTGTGAAGACACTCACTACTTATCAAGAGCTTCTTGCAGGCGTATCATCTGGACATGAGATTAGAAAATCGCTTGATGTGACGGAGAAATTAGGAGTCACCGAGGGTTCATTATTAGTTAAAGCTGCGAAATAATGAGTGATTATTGTGAATGAAGGACATGTGACCAATCTCCCAAGATATACCTAAAACTAAAAGTGGAGATAGAAATTAATTATTTAGCAGAATAATACTAAGTATTATCTATATATACATTGTTAGTTTTTTTTAAAAAACCCAATTCCGATATTAGTAAGTTCCGTAACTTTCTAGCTTTAGTATCATTTTTATTGAAAAATTGATGACCCTAGTAATATTTTTTGCTTGTAAGGCATTGGTGTTTCTCATAGTTCTACTTTCAAAGATTGCTCATGGTAGTCTGGACATACAAACAGATGCTTTTGTCAAAGAAAGCGAAAAGTATTAAACTTTAAACTACTTAAATTTTAAACTATATAACTAATATGAATAAAAAAATTATTACTGGATCGTTGCTCCTCGCTTCCATAGGAGCGGCTACAGCGCAAGGTTTATACGATATTGCGCCTGATTACCGTGCCACAGAAAGTTCACCGATTAAGTGGACTGCTGGCTTGAGCTTCGGTGTGGATGATAATGTGACGCCATCGCAAAATAATGACGATACTGTTACTTATGCACATGCTTATATCGGAGCTGCTATGACAAGCATCTCGCCGCAAACTAAAATTACGGCTTCAGGAACTTTGGGTGGGCGCGTGTATTTAGACGAGCCAGAAGCTACTGGAGATGATCTTGTAGCACAAAGCAAAATTTCCTTAAATGTCGCCCACGCTGTGAGCGATCGCTTGCGTTTGACTACTAATAATTTTATTGGATACGAATCTGAGCCAGACTACGAAAATGGTCTCGCTAGTGAAGGTAGTGAGTATCTACATTATAACACATCTAACGCAGTCGGATATCGTTGGACTGAGCGCTTGGGGACGTACAGTGGGTTCTCTGTTAACGCTGTCGATTATGATGACATTGGTAATCGGAATGACCGATTGGCTTATTCAGTTTTTAACAACTTCCGTTATAATCTTTCTAGTCAGGATATTCTGACATTCAATTATAGGTACCAATGGCGTGAGTCAAGTGGTTCAGCACGAGACTCAACTAACCAATTTATTACATTGGGTCTAGAGAGACGTCTTGATGAAAATTCAATTTTAACTGTCAAAGCGGGTGTTCAATTGCGTGATGTCGATGGCGGAACCTCAAGTGACACTCCTTATTTAGAGGCAGCTCTCAGAAAACAAATGAATGAACAGTTCAGTATACGTTCTTTTGTTAAGTACAGCATCGAAGATTATGGGACTAGTTTAGGTTCTACTGCTAGATATGATACAAGCACTACCTTGCGTATCGGTGTTACAGGTAATTACATTGTGTCACCTGATTTAACACTCACTGGGGGGCTGAACTTTATTAGTACAGATAATGAAGATGGCGTAGCCGTTTCAGATAGTGATCAAGAACTATTTAACGTCTTTGTAGGTTTCGCCTATGAGATGAATGATGGGGTGTTTTTTACTGGAACATATAACTTTACAGATAGTTCATCTGATTTAGTTGCACGTGATTATGAGCGTAACAGGGCCTCATTGGGTGTTCGTGTTAAGTTTTAATGTAGTTAAAGTATTTTTTAAATAAAGCCATTACAATGTTAAGCATTGTAATGGCTTTTAAGTTTACAACACTGACGATTTGATGCAAAACATCGAGCACCGTTCAGATGCTTGAATACTCTGAATTTTTCACGATCTTATAAATGCAAACACAAAATATAAATCAAAACGATTCGATGTTACAAACCATCGACTATTTTCAAGTACTTAAGACTAGATATGGTATTGTTATATTAACATTTTTATTAGTTTTTTTCACAGCATTAGTCATTACTTACGTGATGCCTAAAAAATACGAGAGTAACGCATTGGTCGAAGTGAGGCCTATACAAGATCTCGAAACTACGATGGTTCGTTCAGGCGGTACTGGACCTGTGATGAGCAGGCAGTTTATGACGAATCAGTTTGAAATTATTGTTGCAGCAAAGACTTTAGAGTTGGCGATGGACAAGATCCAACTAGAAGACCGTTGGGGTTTGGGTCGTGATGAAGTACTGAATACATTAAAGAGTATTGTTTCTACCAATCCCAGAACAGGTACCGATCTCATTGAAATATCAGTAAGGCACCGGGTTAAAGAAGATGCTCAAGCTGTAGCGATGGCGGTCTATGAGGCATATAAAGAGCGCCGTAGCACACTGGAAATGAGCCAGCGGAGGGGTTCGTTGGACGCAATAAAAGCTCAATTAGATCAGAAGAAAGATCGAGTAATTGGTTTGAAGCAAAGATTGTTAGATAAAGCGGAACTGACAGGTTTGATTTTCTTAGAGACTGAAAAAGGGGGGCAGACTAGTGGTTTAGGAACTAATCTCATCGATCTATCACAAAACCAGCTCTACGATCTCGAAAATGATGCTCAAGATATTAAATTGCGTTTAGAAAAGTTGCTTAAGGTGGAAGATAAGGATCTTATTAGTATGGCGGCAACTTTGCCCGATATTGGCTTCAAAGAAGCTTACAATAAATTGGAAGATACAGAGAGACAGATGAAATCTATGATGGCTTCTGGCTTGGGAAATAAACATCCAGAGATTCTAAGCATGAGATCTACGATTACAATCATGACAGAGAATCTCGCAAAACGCGCGAAAAGCATTCGACAATCACTACAATTTGAACTCGAGAACATTCAGCAAAGGGTAGAGAATATGCGTGATACCGTAGATGAACAAAAAAACAAGGGTACTGCAACTTCGAGGGATATACAGGATTTTGATACCGCACGTAAAGAGTATCTGCTTGAGTCTCAGATAAAAGATCAGATGCAAATGAAGTACGATCTTGAGAAGAGCAAAATGGCGGCTCCCGTGACCAACATTATCGTTCATGAAGAGCCTAAGATTAAAGACAACCCAGTTAGCCCTAATATTGTGTTGAACTTAGTTTTGGGAGCTATTGTTGGATTGATATTCGGAGTTGGTATCGCATTTGCACTGGAATTTTTGGATACGTCGGTTAAGTCTTTAGAGGATATCGAGAGATTCTTGCAGGTACCTGTTTTAGCTGTAATTCCAAAAGATGTGGGAGTACTTCATAAGCAAGGGGGGATGAGCCCAGATGCTGAAGCATACCGTATTTTACGCACAAATATTGAATTTAATCGTAAAAATCCAGAAGCGAATTCAATTACGGTAGTTTCAGGTGGTGCCGGAGAGGGTAAATCAACGACATTGGTTAATTTAGCCTATATATGTGCGCAGGGTGGATATACCACCTTGATGATTGATGCGGACCTTCGCCGTCCACGCCTTCATACTTTCTTTGACATCAATAATTCTGTAGGCCTAACTAATTACTTAACTACTGACTTGCTCTTAGAGGATGTTATTTTGAAGACTCCTGTAGATAATTTGTTTTTCATGCCATCTGGAATATTACCAGCAGATGCAGCTGGAATTTTAAATTCTCGGCGTATGTCTGAAATGATTCAGGATGTGAAAGAGCGTTTCGACTTAGTTCTAGTTGATTCACCACCCATATTAGGTGTTAGTGATGCTTCGGTGTTAGCGAGTGAAGTTGACCTTGCCATGATCGTTGTTCAACACAGAAAATTACCACGTAATATGCTTATCCGAGTGAAACAAGCTGTAGAGAATGTAGGTGGCCATGTCATGGGCGTTGTTCTCAACAACGTCGATGTGCGCAGTGACAGCCAGTATCAATACTATACGAGTTATTACACCTATTATGCTCCTACTTCAGGTGATGATTACAGCAAGGAAGTAAAGGCAGCTAAGCCCAAAGGTGGGAACAAAATTACTGATGCATCTAAAAATGATGATCTTTACTAAGTGACATACTTTAATTTCGTTATATCTTAATCAATGCGTTCTAATTATTTAATTACCACTATGAAAAATCGTTATAAAATCGTGCTCTGTATCATTAGTATAATGCTTTCAGCATTTAATCCTGTATCAGCTGAGATTGTATCAGCAAATTCAAAATTAAGCATAAGCATTAAGGGTGTACCTGCTGCTGAACAGTCAAAAATCAGCGGTGCGTATGTTGTTTCTGGTGAAGGTTACGTAAACTTACCTTTATTAAAAAATCGCATCAAAGCTAGTGGCAAAACGACTAACCGATTAGAGCGCGAAATCGAAACAGCGTATATTAATGCCGAAATTTATAACAATGCTAGAATTACGGTGATTACGGCGAAGACTGATGCAGGTGAGTCGATTGACAGCAAGATTATTAGCGTTGGTGGCTACGTTAAGTCACCAGGTTCAAAGCCATATTCTCGAGGCATGACGATATTTAAAGCTGTCACATCAGCTGGTGGAGAGAACTCCTACGGGGCTATCAATAGGGTTGAGCTCATTAGAAATGGCAAGCGAACTGTCCATGATCTCAGACGTGTGGATGATATGAACACTCTAGTTTATCCAGGTGATACAATCAACGTCCCTCAGAAAACTGTGTGGGGGAATTAGATTTTTTCAAAAGATAAGAGGCTGTGATTATTTAATCACAGCCTTTTTTTTGTTTCTTAACGATGATATTAAACAAGGTTTGATGTCATCTGAGTATTAGTTTACAAAATTCATACTATCGATGAAATTTAATCTTATTGATGGGTCATCAACAAACGTGTTAGGTATCAAATATGTATTATGCCTATTGAATATAAAACGAGTCACTCACTGCTGCACCGTGCATTGGATCCAGATGATCGATCTGCCTAGGATAGATTATACATGCATTATCACAAGTTTGTTTAATTCCTACTAAATGAGCTCAATGTAAACCCGAATGATATAGATGACGTAGCTCAGCAAGTAATGGTTATTTTGATGCGGGGTTTGCCGAATTATGATCGTGAAAAAGGAAGTTTTCGGGCTTGGGTTAAAAAAGTGATAAGAACTACAGCACTTATGTATTTCAGAAAAAGAGATAGTCAGAGAAAGCATATGAATGTGCTGGCTGACGAAATACCTAACTCTGGCATGATTGAAAATGTAGAAATCGATAGTCTTATTGAAAACGAATGGGAAACTTACATAACAAACCTAGCGATGGATCGTGTCAAAAAGTCTTTTCAGGGAAAGGCAATTGAAGCTTTTGAATTAGGCTTAAGCGGTTCGAACGCAGCAGAGATAGCATCGACAACTGGTCTTTCAGTAGCTTCTGTTTATACTTTGCGAAAGAGAGTAAAGAGGAGTCTCTTACTCGAAGTTAGATCACTGGTAAAAGAGTTAGAGTTTTAGATGTAAGATGAAGCCAGCAGATCAACCTGAAGACGACTTTTTAGCGGACGAGTATAAGCCTAATCGTCTTTTGTCTGGGATGTTCGAAGAGGCGATGAATCTTGATTCAAATGGTCTCAGCGGCCTTTGTCCTTCATTTACGGAACTTTCTTCTATTGAAAGACGCTATACGAAAGAAGTTTTTATTGGCAATGGCGCCCTTAAAGACGTTTACCAATGTTACGATGAGAAAACGAAGCGACTTGTAGCTTTGGCTCGCCCACGGACTTTGCTAGGGCCAGATTGCTATGATCTTCTGATCCACGAAGCTTGGCTAACGGCATCTCTGAAGCATCCCAATATTATAAAAATTCATGACACTGGTGTTGACCACACTGGGAAACCTTTTTTCACTATGGATCTTAAAGGTAACACCAGTCTCGTTGAATTTGTTAGAAAAGCAACTGAGCAGAGAACATTGCTGGAAACTTTTATGAAGGTATGTGATGCGGTAGCCTATGCTCATTCTAAAGACGTACTACACCTTGATTTAAAACCTGAAAATATTCAATGTGATCTCTATGGTGAGGTTTTGGTATGTGACTGGGGCCTGAGTAAAAAAATTGAGGCACTGCCAGAAGACATTCGTCTAGATGAATTGGACACGATAGGGCGCAAAACTCTTTATGGAGAAATTAAGGGGACTCCTGGTTACATGGCGCCCGAACAGGTGATGCCAAATGGAGTAAAAGATCAACGTACTGATATATTTGCTCTCGGTTGTATACTTCATTACATACTTACTTCTGAACCTCCATATAAGGGTGAGGAAAAAGAGGCTTTGTATAAGACGGCAAACGAAACCATAGTTTCACCTGGCTTGCGATATCCAGACTTAGGGATTCCCAAAAGTTTAAATGCAGTTGTGATGAAGGCCTTATCATTTAGTCCTGAAGGTCGCTACTCATCGGTAAAACATTTGCAGCATGAGATTGGCAGTTTTCTAGCAGGTCGTACAACCAGAGTAGAGAAGCCAGGCTTTATTCGCCAAGTCGTTTCGTTTGGTTCGAGGAATCGTTTAGCGGCGGCCATCAGCGCCGTATCGTTAGTTCTGATACTTCTTGTCAGTGGAGTGTATCTTATGGATCTGGATAAACACCAGAATTCAATTCAGCGAGAAAAAGACCGTACAGAGACACTTTTAAAAAAAGTCCAACAGCTAAGTCAGAATGACAAAGAGCCTTCTTTTACCGATGGAAAGACCGAAAAGGAAACTGCCTATAAATTGGCACTTTTCTCAAAGAAAATGAGGCTTGATGCTACGCCGGCCAACGTGGTTTCAGCTATTAGAGATGCACGCGCTTTCGTGGACCAAGCTTTACTTATAGATTCAGAATGCAACGAGGCACGTGTTCAACAGTCGATTTTAGATTGTATAATAATGAATTTCCAAGCAGCTCTGTTTAAATCTGTGGCAAAACAAAATGATTTAAGTAGCAGTCACCTCATTTATGCTGAACTGTTTCCTCAGTATACTTTCTCTGAAACTGAGCGCCCTTCCATAAATGAAATAGCCGCGTTTTATGAAGAGGCTAAAAAAATTGTACCCAGCGACAGTCAAATTTTAGAGACAATTTTGTATTATGACTGGGATAGTAGAGAGGAAAAAACGCATTATGCAAAAATTATTGGGCATGTTTTGGAATGTCTGAATGAGCAGGCACAAGTGGATTATGTTGCAAAGCTCTCTGAGCTAACAATATCAGTGAATAGCCATCCTTTGGTCTATTCGTTTCATGGAGATCGCTCTGTATTGTCACTTCTAGAAGTGAAGTCATTGAGACTTCGCTTACAAGGTGAATTTGATCTTGAATGTTTGGATGGGTCGTCGATTCAACAATTGGATTTGAGCCAAACTAGTGAGATAAGCGTGCTACGACATACTACAATAAAGGGACTGAAAGAGGTGCGAATTAAACCTGGGCAATTACCCCACAAGATACTAAGGCAGAAGCTTATTTCAGATATTGATTTTAGTATCTTAGAAATTCATGGGCAAAATTAATTAGTATTCTTTGCGTTTATCAGCAGATTTTTTCAGATATAGAGTGCGCTGATCATATTGATGATAAAAAATCTCCCTTGTGCAATTTTTTTCCTCATAGATCATCTTTTCATGTCATATGAATCTGATCAGCTGCTCAATGAGTATGTACTCATGCATTATGGAACGGTTAACGAGCTGATGCCATGGGGGTTTGGGCCAAAGGACGCGATTGGGTTCCCATCGAGAACTGTAGACCATTTTTCAAAAGGTAGATATGCAAGGGGCTTGGATATAGGCTGTGCGGTGGGTCGGTCTAGTTTTGAGATGAGCCGTCATGGGCAGCAGGTTATTGGGATCGATTTTTCGGCGAGCTTTATCTCTGCTGCAGAGCACCTGAAGACGCGTGGAGCTCTTGATTATCGGATACAAGATACTGGAAAACAAAGCTGCGAGGCTAGAGCAAGTTTAGACAACTTAGCTGATGATATCAGCCCGGAAGCCTGTACTTTCTTACAAGGGGACGCCATGAACCTGCCAGAAGACTTGGGGAGTTTTGATCGAGTGCATGCAGCGAATCTCATCTGCCGTTTGCCTGATCCAGAAAAGCTTTTAAGAAGGCTGCCAGAGCTGGTTGTTTCTGGCGGCGAGCTTGTCCTTGCAACTCCTTGTACCTGGCTTGATGAATATACACCAGCGTCTGAGCAGCCAGATGGTGATACTTTTGAGTGGTTGCAGCAGCAGTTGTCACCCTATTTTGAGCTGCTGAAACAGACTAATGAGCCTTTTCTGATTCGCGAAACTGCAAGAAAGTTCCAGTGGACGGTATCTATGGTGACCGTCTGGAAACGCTTAGCCAATTAATGAGGTAGTGACGCTTTGATCTGAGGCCTTACATAGAGTGTCGAGCCCGTGCTTGACTTCCCACTTTACCACGTGTAATGAAGCTTGCCACTTTGGTTACTTCAACAATAATCGAGTGGCCAGCAATAATGCTGTTTCTCTAAACATATCTCATAGAGTCTATTATTTCTTTTAAACTATTATGTTCAAAATCCCTTTCAAACGAGTCAACTGGGTTACCAGTATCTTCCTCATTGCTACCGCACTGATCGCGGTAACAGCTGTGCCAGTCTACCTTTTTAAATATGGAATCGATTGGTTTCAGTTCGGAATGTTCTTTTTCTACACTGTGGCAACCATCATGAGTATCACACTCGGTTATCATCGCCTTTACTCGCACCTTTCATTTAAAGCAAAGTGGCCTGTAAGACTGATGACACTTCTCTTTGGTGCCTGCGCCTTTGAGAACTCATGCCTAGACTGGACATCAGATCACCGTACTCACCACAAGCACGTGGATCACGATGAGGACCCTTACGATATTTCGAAGGGCTTCATGTGGGCTCATATAGGGTGGCTTATCTTTAAAATCAGACCAGAAGAGCCAGTTAACAATGTCAACGACCTTCGTCGTGACAAACTCTGCATGCTTCAGCATAAGTATGTTCACTGGATTGGTTTCTTCCTTGGTATTGTAACGCCAACACTACTTGCTTATGCAGTAAACCCTACATGGGAGTATGCACTCGGTGGCTTCCTCCTCGCTGGTATTCTCCGTATTGTTGTAGTTCAGCATTGTACATTCTTTATTAATTCACTTTGTCATACCATCGGTAAGCGTCCCTACAATACAGAAAACAGTGCCCGCGATAGTGCTATTATGGCGGTCTTTACATGTGGTGAAGGTTATCACAACTACCACCACGCATTCCAGCACGACTACCGAAATGGTGTGAAACCTTGGCAGTTTGACCCCACTAAGTGGATGATATGGACCTTATCAAAGTTGGGTCTTACAAGTGATCTCCGACGTGTTTCTGATGAGAAAATCCTTCTTGCTGAAATGCGTGAGGCGCGCCGTCAGGCAGATAAGCGCATTAAAGCACTCGCTGGTCAAGAGGCACACCATCCACTTACTGAGAAAGCTACAGAGCTACTGCATAGTTTCTCAAATCGACTTACTGATAGTTATGGTGAGCTTGAAAGTGCGATTTCAGGAAAAGTTGAAGTTTCGCGTAAGGCGATGAATCAATGGCGCAATGAAACTCGTGAACTTGTACGCCATGTAGCGTCTATGAAACGTGTGAAAAGCCAAGCTTCATAACAGATTTGTGGACTTAGTTTTCTCTCCTATGCTCACGCGAATCCTCCTTTGTGCCGTAGCTTGCTTGCTGGTATCGTGTAGCAAAGGTGGGGGGGGAGTGGCAGAGGTTATACCAATTGAAGCTCCCGAGAAAATTTTTGTCCCGCATGGAGGCGACACTCAGGTTACAAGCGCCGATACACCATTATTGAATGATAATGGTCAAAGCTCAGCACTATCTCAGTCTTTACCAGAGGATCATAGCGGAGAAAGCCTCTTCCATACGCCCGACGATGATTTATCTCTTCCCACAGTTGATGAAGTTCCCGATGGGACTTTTTAGTAATCTGGTAGTATGGGAGAAGACGCGTGAATATTACTTTTCTGAAAAAAGTGGATCAGAATTGCATTTGAGATTCCGTTTTACGTGAATGGCACCTACACGAGGGGCATGCAGCAGCCTAAGAAGTTTAGCCCTTACCCCTTCGCGTATCATCAAGAGCTCGATGTGGAGATCACCGCGTTGACAAACTTGGGAGTAGGTATTGCTCGTATACAGTTAGATCAAGAGCCTTCAGAAAAAGTGAAGATTAAGCTCCCTGGCATGAAAGTGAAGTCTGTGGAGGAGGAGTGTGAGCCAGAACAGTCTGGCTGGGTTGTCTTTGTTCCTCACACGCTTCCAGGTGAGAAGGTAAAAGCGCGCATTTTCAGAAACGATAAAAGCCATAGTCAGGCTGATCTGGTCTCTGTGATAGAGCCTTCACCTGATCGTCTTGATCCACAGTGCTCCTTATTTGGCAAATGCGGTGGCTGCCAATATCAGCATCTGGTATATGATAAACAGCTTGATTGGAAAACGCGCCAGGTAGAGGAGCTGCTCCAGCACATGGCTGGGATTGAAACCTTAGTTTCTCCTGCTATCCCGTCACCGAAGCAGTGGGAGTACCGCTCTAAAATCACACCGCATTTTAAAAAACCGCGTGACGGGAAGATCAATGAAATTGGGTTCTTGCTATCAGGTCAGCGCAGTCATTTGGTTGATGTTCCTCAGTGCCCCATCGCCATGGAAGAGATCAATGAAGCTTTGCCACGTATTCGTGAGGAGGCCCGTGCAAACACGAAACGATACAAAAAAGACGCGACGCTTTTGATCCGTGCTACTGAGGGCGGAGTAGAGACAGACCATAAAGCTATTATTAGTGAAACAGTGAGTACCGATAACGGCGATGTGAAGTTTCGCTTTCTTGCAGGCGATTTTTTCCAGAATAATCCTTTCATCCTCCCTGCATTTACTAGTTACGTAGCAGATCAAGCCTCCTCAGGGGGTGCAAAGTATCTTGTGGATGCATACTGTGGCTCTGGTCTTTTTTCACTTTGCCTAGCGCACAAATTTGATCGAGTAGCAGGTGTCGAGGTTTCAGAAACTGCGGCTGAGTGGGCGGCGAAAAATGCCGAGCTAAATGATATCAGCAACGCCACATTTCTTGCATCCAGTGCTGAAGCCATTTTTGCTGACATTTCCTTTCCTGCGGACGAAACGGCTGTTGTCATAGACCCGCCGCGTAAAGGCTGTAATCAGGAGTTCCTAGATCAGCTCTTTGCTTACGCTCCCAGCAAGGTGGTGTACGTTTCTTGTAATCCAGCCACTCAAATGCGTGATCTTAAAGAGTTTATGACAGCTGGTTACAAACTTACTGCGGTGCAACCTTTTGATCTCTTCCCACAAACAAGGCATCTTGAGTGTGTGATCGTTTTAGAAAAATAGGATTCTGTATTTGAGTATTAAAAATGACACTCAAATTCATTTATTTTACATTTAACTTCATAAATAATGCCTTAGTGGCACTAGCCAAAGTGGTTTTAGTGATCAAACCTTGGGATGAAGTTGTGTATAATAAATCGGAGAAGTGGGTTCGCCATTATTTCCATGCTTTGCATGATGATGGTCGTAATGCTGATCCTACTGATAACACTGTCTTTGTATCGAGTTGAGCAAAGGAGCAGTAACCAAGATTTTCACCGGAGTCAGGCGGAGGCCAATGCGAGGTTGGCAGTGGTCATGGCGATCGCTGAGTTACAGAAATATGCTGGTGCTGATCAGGTAGTAACAGCAAACGCTTCGATATTAGAAAGCCCTGAAAATGGGGAATCATTGCCTCATAGAAACTGGCTTGGTGTATG
The DNA here is from genome assembly GCA_051252195.1 of Akkermansiaceae bacterium. Taxonomy (GTDB): domain Bacteria; phylum Verrucomicrobiota; class Verrucomicrobiia; order Verrucomicrobiales; family Akkermansiaceae; genus Oceaniferula. The sequence goes on from JBPOGD010000001.1 coordinate 172,578, forward strand.
GGCGACGAATCACGAGCATGACGGAGAAAGCTGGCCACTAATAGGTAAAGTAGAGCGAAACTCTAGCGTTAACTCTCCTTATACAAGGAAGGGTGCTCTTCAGGATTTACGTAGTCTTCTGCCATCAATGCGAGATGGCGCCTGGCGGGATAAGCAGAACTTGACGTGGCTGGTGAGTCGGCGTTCTGAACAGTGTCACCCGAGAGATGAGCTCGATGACTCAGAGCCCCATGTCTTGGAAATAGTAGGCAGGGGGAGTTTAGGAAATCTGATGAGTGAGGCGGACTTCATCAGAAACCGCGTGCTCGTAGAAAAAGTCGATGTCACCGAGTCTGGGGCATTAGCTTGGTATATTTTTGATCATAGTCAGAAGGCGAGAATAGTACCGCAAAAAGGAAGTGGAAATGAACTCACTATCTTCTCAGCAACTTCCTATGCAAATCCTACATACGTAGGGGACGGGAAGTATGAGGGTCTCACAGATAAGATGAAAGACGACTCTGGGAAATTGGTAACGATGGGAACCGTAAAAATGACTCAAGGTGATAAGGCCCGAGAGGCGCTAAAGGCGAACTATCATGATTTCACCGCACACTCACACGGATTGTTCACAGATACGTTAATGGGTGGCATGCGCTATGATTTAACGCCCTTGCTTTCCGCAAAGTTCGGTCAGGATGAGGTGGATTTCAGCTATGTCCCCTCTATGGGAAAGAGCAAAGCCTTCTCATCGGCCTATCCTATTATTGCTGGGCCTGACCACGGAGTGCTAGGTGCATCTTTTGCCGCGCTGCGGGATTGGGCACAGCATCAGCACCAGCCCTTGACCAAAGCAGAAGTCACATTTCCCAAAAACGCTGTAAGAAATCGACCAAATACGAACTGGCCTCATGGCCTATCTGATGGTGCCTGCGCGGATGTCGCGATGTGGTCAAACGCGGCACCCAAAATCCATCCTGTCATGACAGAGGCTCGCTGGCATTACTATTTTTCCCATCAGAACAATAGCATCAGAACACACATTGTCCCAAGGGTCTGCTTGTGGAATCCATATTCTAGAGACCTAGAAATACCTGATCTCAGCGTGATGCTGCCGAATCCTTTTTATAATCTTTCTGACGGCATGCATTTTATCATGGATAATGCGTACATAGATACGCTTAAGCTTGATTACGATAAAGATCACGTTTTTGGCAGATGGAATAAAAACGGAGGATACGCTGGCGGTGACACCTACAAGTTTAAGCTGAACCCTTTTCCTGAAACACGATTTTTAGCATTTACGCTGCAAGGAACTAGTCTTGCAGCTGGAGAATGCCATGTCTTTTCACCAAAGATTGCCAATCCAGATATCACTCAAGAAGGAGTAAGCTTACAAGCTTATGATCCTGACAATGTATCACTCAATATACTTAGCTCAGCTGCCCAGCCATCGCGGCATCACTTTTTTTACGATCATGGAGTTGATATAGTCTACAAGACTCAAAGTCCCCAACGAATCATCAATGGGGTGGATTTGAGTGCCTTGGATTTCTCAAAGGTTATCGACTATCAGCCCCAAATATCTATGAATGGTTTGACTGGAGAGGTAGAAAATTTTCCTTTCATCTTAAAATCAGGCACTGCGAATCAGCTATCAGATCTCTACAATCAAGCCACTTTGCAATTAATTAATCATGGTGCTGGTGGCGTAGTGCCTACGAAAGTGATTTCGATTCAAGGGCAGTACTGGGGTTCTGCCAATCAACAAGATGCCAGTTTCGGGGCCTTAGAAACATTTGCTGAGAACCCCAGTAAAGATGCTGCAGCAACGCATCAGGTAGGAGCTAAGTTGCTATGGCTCAATGAATCAGAAACAGAAGGAAACAACGCCCCATATCGTGCTGGCACGACTACAGGAACTCGCTGGGAGAGTGATCATATGGTGTACAATGTATGTCAGATAGCGAATTGGAATATCCGGGCCCAGTTAACGACAAGATCACCTGTAAGTCAGTGTGGTACTGCTTATTATTTGCACAGCACAGGGCCATGGCTAGTACAGTTCTCCCCTTTGGCGCCACAGGATCAGAATGATCTGCCTCAGATGAATGATGCGGCAACGGCGTATGTTAAGAATCCTTTTGGAGCCGCTATTACATTTGCCAAGAATCCTGATGTAATATTATTCGACCTGCCATCCGATGATTATGGTGTCATTTCTTTAGCTAATTTACGCCATGCGATGTTGAGCCCTTACTCATGGAGCCCTAGCTATATCATAGGACATTCCTTGCGTGATTTGCATGCACCAGCCGATAGCACCGCGCATGAAGTGGCAGCCGAAGAAACGATGTCGACAGCGCTGCCAACCCGCTGGGACTACCTTCTGGGTGCAGCAGAGGGAGCTACAAGCCATGGCACTTACGCCTTAGCTGCGGATTCTCAGGGCTTGATGCAAATAGGGTCTCAGGCCGTGACTCGCACAGCGGGGAATTACACCTGGTCGTCTAAAGATGAGGTACTTGCCTACGACATCGCCTACGAGGTGAACTATCATTTATGGGATCGGTTTTTTCTATCAAGCATGCCTCTGTCTGAGGATTCTTTGGTCTTTGACTGGAATCCTGCTCAAAAGAAATACTTATGGAATAGGGCCTATCAATTTAATGGTGACGTCGGAGAAAGTCTTCATTCGGTTGTGAATGAAATGTCTTCCACAGAAGGAGTGAATCCTGCTTTTTGGCGCAACGCCGAGCGTCTGAAAAACAGTGCGGCATTTAATGTTAATTCGACATCTGTCGCTGCTTGGACGGCATTTCTATCAAGCACTCTGGGTTTTAGTCGACCATTAGAATCTGGTGTTTCTTCAGATCAGAAGTTGAGTTTCGCGCGTTATGATCAGCCAGAAATGATCGGTGACACAGTGAATGCTGATCCCGATTCATGGGCAGCATGGCAGGGAGCGAGAGGTTTGACAGCAGCTGAAGTGCAACTCCTTGCTGAAAAGATAGTTAAAGAGATCAAAAAGCGCGGACCTTTTATTTCAATTTCAGATTTTATCAACAGACGCTTGGTTGCCGAGGGTGACGATACTTCTCTCATGGGCGCCATGGACGCTGCGATTGATGCGAGTGGTCTGAATGCAGGGTTCGAGGGAAATGAAGAATATGTATCAACGGAAAAAAACAGAGGCACTAAATCTGAATCGTTGGATAACAATCTATCAGATTTCAGTGAAAGTTATCGCTATCAAGATAACAATGGTTTTACGACTGCTCAGCCTACGAGTCAGGCGTGGGGCTTGCCTGGTTATTTAATGCAAGGAGATATCTTAGAGCCTCTTGCACCCTCTCTAGCCGTGAGAGGAGATTCTTTTACTATTCGTTGTTATGGTGAGTCTTGCGTAAACGGTAAAGTTCTCGCCACTGCTTGGATCGAAGTTGTCGTGGAGAGAACCCCCTTATATGTGAACCAGAAAGAGAATAGCCCGTCTGATAGTCTCAAGGTTCTCGACTACCAGACTGGCGAGTATCTGGATGGAGGTTTAAGCGAGATCAATCAAAAATTTGGTAGGAAGTTTGTTATCAAATCAACGCGATGGCTTAGTGCGAAAGAAATATGAAACGATGGTATTTTATGGTCGGCTTATGCCTATTCTCAACGTCTAGTATCTTATCAACGGAGATTTGTTTAGTCGCCCTAGGAGCTAAGCCTGCGAGAAAATACTCAGCATCGGGTGTCATGATGCTTCCCGTCTTCGGAGAGGTTCCACCCTCGCGGCTTTACTACAAGGAGGGTAACGACTGGAAAGTTCTCCGTGTTAATTTTAATCGTATCTCCACTTTAGTGGAAATGAATGCGGAGGGAGGAGTAGAGTTATTTCGAAAATCACCTCAAGGCTATGAAAAATACCTCACGCTACCAGCTATAGAACGTGATGAGAGGGTACTTGTCTTTTTGATGCCTTCAGCAGACAAAGAAAACCCTTGGACTGCGGCACCGCACCTTATAAAAATGCCTCTGGATGAGCAGAGTCTTGAGGGCAAAGATATACTCGTCAAAAATTTATCTTCCCACAAAATTCGTTATGCCGTTGAGGATACCGAGGCAATCCTTTTTCCAATGAAAACCATTTACGCCAGCTCGGTTCCATCAGGGAAGCCCCTCAAGTTTTCTGCAAGCTATAGTGACGATGAAAAGTTAATTTTTCAAACCTCGGTAGAAAGGCAGTCGGATGAATTTGTAAGCCTCTATGTGCTTTACAACACAAATCCCGAGACAAATTTTGGGCGTGAAGTAGCTGTTATGAAGTGGCGGTTTTCCAAAAAATGCCCCTCAGAAACAAAAGTCTCTGAGGGGATAGAGTAAATAAATATTAGTGAAGCCTTTCTAGGCGGGGGCACCTACGACATCGCCTGCTAGTGGGTCGTCATCAGTTGATGTTTTTTCAGGCTTTACTGTCTTTTTGACACCTCCGTCGGATTGGTTTCCAGAAACCATGGGGCTGGGTGGTAAGCTAGGTGGATTTTTCATTTCACCGTACTTCATGATGTCGTTAACCTGCTCGGAGTCGAGAGTTTCGTACTCGAGCAGTGCTTCGGAAAGGATTCTGAGGCTCTCACTATGTTCAGTGAGAAGGTCTTTTGCACGCTGGTAAGAGTCATCGATGAGCTTTTTGATCTCAAGGTCGATCTTCATCGAAGTTTCCTCTGAGTAGCCTGTGTTGGCAGAGCCGTCACCTGAGAATAAGTTCCCCTTATCGGACTTATACTCCACCATGCCAAGGTCTTCGCTCATGCCCCACTCACAAACCATTTTACGGGCGATGTTTGTCGCCATGCGGATATCGCCCACGGCACCATTCGTGACGTTTCCGAAAGTTAGTTCCTCCGCTACGCGGCCACCCATGGCAACGCATAGTTGATCTGTAAGCTCCTTCTGACGATAGGTGAATTTGTCCTCCTCGGGAAGAAACATAGTGGAGCCTAATGATGGACCACGTGGAATAATTGTCACTTTGTGAAGAGGGTCGGTATGATCGAGAAGCTCGTTAAGAATGGCATGACCTGCCTCGTGGTAGGCGGTGTTTTCTTTTTCCTTATCACTGAGTGCCATACTGCGGCGCTCGCGACCCCAGCGTACTTTATCACGTGCTTCTTCCATTTCAGCAAGAGTGACCGCTTTCATTCCTTTACGTGCAGCGAGCAGTGCTGCCTCGTTAATAAGGTTCGCCAATTCAGCACCTGAGAAACCAGGTGTGCCTCGTGCGATACGAGAAAGATCGGTATCGGGAGCAACTTTGATTTTCTTAACGTGAACGGAGAGTATTTGCTCGCGCCCTTTGACGTCGGCAAGTCCTACGGTAACCTGGCGGTCAAAGCGGCCTGGGCGAAGTAGGGCAGGGTCAAGCACGTCAGGTCGGTTGGTAGCTGCGATGATGATAACACCTTCACGGGTGTCAAAGCCGTCCATTTCTACGAGGAGAGCGTTGAGTGTTTGCTCACGTTCATCGTGACCGCCTCCCATTCCTTGACCACGGTGGCGGCCTACGGCGTCAATTTCATCGATAAAGATCAAGCAGGGGGCATTTTTTTGACCTTGCTCAAACATATCACGAACACGGCTCGCACCTACACCGACAAACATTTCGACAAAGTCAGAGCCACTGATGGAAAAGAAAGGAACTTCGGCTTCACCTGCGATGGCGCGGGCAAGGAGAGTTTTACCTGTTCCTGGAGGGCCTACCATAAGTAAGCCTTTAGGTAGGTTACCACCAAGTTTTTGAAATTTGCTGGGGTCTTTGAGGTATTCGACAATTTCGACAAGTTCATCCTTTGCCTCTTCAATGCCAGCGACATCCTTGAAGGTGACGCGGTTTTTGTCCATCGTAAGGAGCTTTGCCTTACTTTTACCGAAGCTCATGGCACCACGGCCAGCTGATTTCATCTGCTGACGGAAGAGGAAGAAAATAACAAGCACGATCAGCATGATGGGAAGTAGCTGAATAAGCACAAAACTAAGAGTTCCGGAGCTAGACTCGAAAGGTGCGAGGTTGTTAACGAACTGTCTTTCTGTATCGTTGAGTTCGAGATTATTGGTCTCTAGTTCGAAGGGAATGAGGTCATCCTTGGATTTTGCAGGATCTGTATCTTCAAATTTGTAACGCTTACCGACGATGTACTTATCATTGGAGCCATCACGCGATACCATTTCAAAGGCGTTATTAGGGTCATCCATGATGACCTCGTTGCGCGCAAGCATGGTGCGGAGATCTTGAAGGGTGAGTAATTCGCCGTCGGTTTCTGTCGGAAGCTCGTTTTCAATACGCAGTGGGATAGCGTGAACGGTTTGCAGAGACTTCAGAGCGTCATCATGCAAGTTGGTGTTGATAGGGATGCGGAATGCCTCTACTTCAGCTGAGCGTGTGTCTTCGATCCAAGGATCGTTTTTGTAGTAGAATCCCGTAATTTTAGGAACCGCAGCAGATTCGCCAGCTTTTTTCAGTTTGTATGTTTCGTCGGGAAAGGTGTTTGGTGTGCCTTTGGGGGCTAGCTTTTCTCCCTGAATGTTTTTATCGACGATGATTTTGCCTGAAGCCACATATTCACGGAACTGGGTATAACTAAGGCGTTCAGGTTTTCCTAAACGACCAGACTGCCAAGCGAGAATGAGAATGCCTCCTGCAATAGCCATTAAAATAAGGACGCGCCAGTTGAATCCGCCTGCAGGGCTTTTTCCTTCAGCTGGACCTTTTCTTTTAGGTGCTATGGGTGGATTTGGAGGGGGTTGTTTAGACATAATGAAATTTCTTTTAAAAAAGGAGAGGTCTTACAGGTAAGTTTTTTAAGGAGCTTAAATGGGTGCAAAGACAAGCTGGATCGTTGTTTGTAGGGGGTGTCAGTACCCTGTAAAGTCTGAAGTTGTGGGAAGTTAGCGCAGCTTTGAAAAAAGAAAATGCTTAATTTACAACAAAATTTGCAATGATATATGTTTTTATTCTGAAATAAAGAATCTCTCAAGACGCTTTAGTGAGCTTGCTCTGCAGACTATTCTTCTTATCATAGTGCTGTGACTTCCTTGAATAATCCAGTCCCGCGCAAACACCGCTTTTATGGTTTCTTGGAGCGCATACCCGGTCTGAAGAGGTACGTGCCAGCGGCCCCTCGCGGGATTGATCACGTAGAGGCACTGGTGGATATTTTCACCTCCTTTTTAACTTTGGATGCAAAGGTGGACCGCGCAGAGGCGGAGGTGGCTCTTGATCTACTGAGACACGCTTTTCCTGAGGCGGATCACCGTTGGTTAGCGCGCAGGGTTCATCAAGCACTCACGCAAGCTGCCGCGTTCCCTAAATCGAATGAGGTGGTGCTAGAAGCACTGCGCAATGCTTTAGATCATGATGAAAAGGTATCGCTCGGCTTGCAGCTGTACCTTTTAGTGACGGCGTCGGGCATGACTTATGAGAGCGGGAGCGCCTTTCTGAAAGTCATGGCGAGTTTAGACTCAGAAGATACTGGGGAAAGTATTTTGGCGGAAATGCAGGGCGAGCAGGTAGTTCAACCGCTGCCCTTCGACAAGGTGAGCTTTTCGACTTCTCTTGGAGCTGATGTCCATCTCACTGCGGCGGAGAATCAGAGAGTAGAGTACGGCTTCCAGGCTTACCGTTCTAAGGGCTTTGTGATTATTAGGAATACTTCTCAGGAGGCATTACTTATCAATGGAAATAATTTGCGTGAAGGACAGATTATGCGGCTTGGAGACAGGCAGGCGATTAGTTTGCCTCATTGTGAAATTACATCAGAAGATATCACTTTCTTTCTCAATGCTGCACGGACAGAGCAGCGTCAGACGCTCTATGTCAGTGAGCTTGATGGGCAGATTTCGCTGCAGCGTGAAAAGTCGCGGCAGAGTAAAATCATCTTGGGTTTCGGTCTCAATGTGCATGTGGAAGCGCTCGCAGAAACCGATATCATGCTTTCCTCTGGGCAAGCTATTGAGCCAGGCACCGTTTATGAACTCGCAGTTCAGGATGAATTGATTCTCAAGGGTGGCATCCATACGAGTTTGGAAACTTTGCGCAAGCAAGCGATGGAGACAGGTGCGCGCTTTGTGATTGATGCTAGTAGAAAGACAAGTTTGGTATCAAACGATCCTTCGGCCATTAAGCGAGGCGACATCCTTCTTTCTCCAGGATTGGCTAGAAACGTGATACTTGAAATCAAGTATGATGAGCATCTCGCGGAGGGGCGACTAAATGTACTTAGTGCTGAACGTGAAGTTTTTGTAGATGGAATCGCTGTGCATACTTCTCGGAAGCTTCTCGATGGTTCGTTGATTCGCCTGAGCGCTAATCAGTCCGTGCGTTGCCGGTTTAGTGAAGGCTTGCTCGATGAAGAAACAGCCGTAATCCGCGAACTTTCGGTAGAAAATGTAGGTCACCACTTCGCTACCAGTAAGGGGCAGAAAGTAGTGTTGGACAATGTCAGCCTAACGGTGAAGAGGGGAGAAATGCTCTGCGTAATGGGCCCCAGCGGTAGCGGTAAGAGTACGCTGCTGTCTGTACTGGCTGGGCATCTCAAGCCTGCCCGCGGAGAGGTGAAAATGAATGGAGTCTCGCTTTACGATGAGCGCTCCCTGCTAGCTCCATTTATCGCTTCGATGCCTCAGGAGGAGGCGCTTAATCCACAGCTGACGGTACGTGAGCATCTTACTCATGCCTCAACGATTCGCCGACCGCATCTATCATCAATTGATCACGCCAAGCGCGTAGATTCAATTTTAGCACAGCTCGGCCTGCAACCTTTAGCAAGGAGGCGCGTGGGGTCTCCCGATGATAAAAAGCTCAGTGGTGGTGAGCGTAGCCGACTGAACCTTGGGCTTGATCTAGGTAGTTTAGCTGAAATATTTCTCTTTGATGAGCCCATCTCAGGACTTTCATCTAAGGATTCTGAGCATGTGGCGGAAACCCTTCAGTCGCTTTCACGTGATAATATTGTCATAGCATCTCTCCACCGCCCAGGTGCTGGAGTGCTGCGACTTTTTCAGAAAGTACTCATTTTGGATCAAGGGGGGCAGGTAGCGTTTTTTGGTACACCCATGGAGATGAATCGTTACTTCTATTTAGCTGCGAGAGAGTTGAATGTGCTTACAGAGCATGAGCTGAGACGCTATGATTCTCTAGATACAACTACGGACGCCGATTTCGTTTTTGATGTGCTCGAGGCACCGCTACATGGTTTGAACGGCCGACAGAGTGGAAGCGCACGGAGGTTTTCAGCGGCTTTTTGGCAAGAGCGTTTTGAAGGTAGTCAGTTTGTCGCTGAGCTCGTCAATGGAGAACCTCCACAATCTGCGACTGATGCATCGTCAGGGTTACAGGAACCAGCAGTGCCAGTGAGGTCTCAGAAACAGCTTCGATCTGAGTGGATACGATTATTTACCGCGCATTTCAACCGGTCAATTATATCCAAATTTAGAAACCGCGGCACGATTTACAGTCTGCTGCTGGAGGCTCCTTTGTTAGCTTTTCTGATTGGCTTCACACTTCGTGCCTCAGCAGACGGTCGTTACTCCTTTCACTCTGCGCTTCACCTGCCTGTCTATCTATTTCTTATGGTGACGATTGGTATGTTTCTGGGTTTGACGAATAGTGCTACAGAAATTTTGCGTGATGCGCCACTCCTGCGCCGCGAGCGCAACTGCCGCTCCAACATACCGCTTTACGTAATGGGAAAGTTCTTGTCTTTGGCGGTGCTCGCTATCTTACAGTGCGCTGTATTCACCTGGGTGGGTGCATGGATGTTGGATATCCACGGGATGTTTCTTCAGCACTGGTCATGGATGACACTCACTGCCTTGTGTGGTTCTGCCCTAGCATTGTTAGTTTCTAGCATGGTGAAGTCTGAGCGGACGGCGCTGAGCGCGGTGCCCTTATTATTAGTTCCTCAGATTCTCTTGGCGGGCGGCTTAGTATCTTTTGATGAGATGAACCGGGGGATGTTTTCTGGTGCTGATAAAGCGCGCGCGGCTGGAGCGGAGCCTGTGCCAGCGCGGATGATGCCACTGCGATATGCCTATGAGGGTGTGATTGTGAGTCAGGCAATGGTGAACCCTTTTGAGAAAAAGCGTCAGAACATCCAGAAAGAGATTGATTCGCTTATCGTCGTCAGCGGCGATGGAGTCCAAGTACTGAAACCTTCTGAGAAATCTCGACTAGACGCTCTGAAGGAGGCGTTGCGCCGACTAATGGCAGCGGAGGCTGAGACGCCTCAAGAAGCTGATCGCTTAGCACGTAGGATCGCTCACGCTGGACAATCGGGAAATGTGGAAAATGTTTTAGCGATCGCTCCCTACCCTCAAGACGAGTCCATTGAGACGGAACCAGTACGGGATTATTTTGTTAATAAACGCATTGACCAGCTCTACAGCCGTTCAGAGATTGATAGGTTGGATTACCGCAAGGAAGGTGAGCGCAGTGTCTTTCTAGCGGAGTGGAAATATTGGCTGGGTGTTAAAATTAGCACCATCAACGCCTGTGCGATGGTGATGCTGATCTGTATTTTCTTATGCCTCGCTATTACGACTGCGATCCTTCAGGTAAGAAAACAGAGTGTAAGCTGACGTTTATTTTGCGAGTTCTTTAAGGAGGATCTGGTTGAGCTTGATACCGGCTTCAAAGTTCTCGACGTAATAGTTTTCGTTGGGAGCATGGATTTGGCAGTCAGGTAGAGCAAGGCCTAGCATTAGAGTGTCGACGCCAAGAATTTCTTTGAGATCCTGAATGATTGGGATGGAACCTCCTTCGCGAATGAGGACGGGCTCAGTGCCAAAGGCCTGTCGAAGAGCTTCTTGTCCCGCTTTACCGTTTTTGGAGTGAGGGTCACAGATGTAAGGTTTGCCATCGTGGTCTTCTCTGATTTCGATGCTGACTCCCGCAGGGCAGTTTTTCTGAAGGTGTGCCTTAACCTTTTTAATAATGTCTTTCGGGTCTTGATCGGGGACGAGGCGGAAGGAAAATTTAACCATTGCCTCCGCAGGGAGAACCGTTTTTGAACCTTCTCCTTGGTAACCTCCTGCGATGCCATTCACCTCAGCGGTGGGGCGTGCCCAGAGGCGTTCGGCACTGCTGTAGCCTTTTTCACCGAATACAGCGGGCGAGCCTGTGTTTTTCATCGTAGCAGCGTCATCCATATTGGGCACTTTTGCCCACATTTCTCGCTCCCAATTTTCTAGCTCACGGACGTCATCGTAGAAGCCTTCGATAAGAATTTTTCCGTCGTCATTGTGCATGGAGGCAACAAGTCTCGCCACGGCGGTTGCTGGATTAGCAACGGCGCCTCCGTAAACTCCCGAGTGTAAATCGCCAGCCGGTCCTCTGAGTGTGACTTCGCAGCAGGTGATACCGCGCAAGCCGTAGCCCATCGTAGGAACGCCCTTAGCAACCATGCCTGTGTCTGATACGGCAATGACGTCGCAGGTGAGTTGTTTTTTATATTTCTTTAAAAATGGAACGAGGTGAGGGCTGCCAATTTCTTCTTCTCCCTCGACGAGGAAAATGATGTTTACGGGTAGTTCGCCTTTTTCTGCGAGCGTTTTTTCAACACCTAAGATATGTGCGAGAATTTGTCCTTTGTTATCCGTGGAGCCACGTCCCCAGATTCTGCCGTCGCGTATTTCAGGCTCAAAAGGAGGAGAATCCCACAGCTCGATGGGATCCACAGGCTGGACGTCGTAATGCCCGTAAATAAGACAGGTTTTTTTACTCGGGTCGTACTTGCTGCGCGCAGTAACAATTGGGTGACGCGGAGTCGCGTGCAGTTCTGTCTCTAAGCCCATAGAGTCGAACTTCTCAATCAGCCACTGAGCACAGGCGTGAACGTCATCGCTGTGTGCAGAATCGGTCGAGATGCTTGCAAAGCGGAGAAAGGTAAAAAGATCTTCAAGCTGTGGGGTCATGATGGATAAAGGTGGATGTCATTGCTCGCTCGGGCAAGTCCGAAAATACGAGTTCTAAACTGAAGCGACTGCGGAAAGTGATTCCTGATTTGAAATATATTTTTTCCCGTGCAGTATGTCATCCATGGCGCACAGATATCCTTTAATTTTTAATCCCAACGCCCGAAGTCAGCGTGGGAGGAAGACCTTGCGTTTTCTGATGGCGCATGCGCAGTGGTTTGCGCTTTATGCAAGTAAGAGTGCCGAAGATGCAAAGGAACTAGCTGCCAAATTCGCCCAGAATGGCGAGCCTGTAGTCTTAGTTGCTGGAGGTGATGGTACGGTGAACTGCGTGGTACAGGGCTTGGTAGGAACTTCTACCGCGCTGGGTGTTATCCCAGCTGGTACCATGAATGTGTTTGCACGCGAGCTAGGTATGCCACTGGTTAGCCTGAAAAAGGCACTCAAGGTGATCGAAAAAGGTTTTATTAAAGAGGTAGATGTTTTTGAGGCAAATGGTCATCCATTTGTGCAGATGGCGGGTATTGGCTTTGATGCACAAGTCATAGAAGAGACCACTTGGGAGACCAAAAAAATATTTGGCCCGCTTGCCTACCTCGTTTCCGCGGTTAAAGTTCTCGGTGAAAAACCACCTAAGATGCGAGTTGTCAGCGAAGATGGAAGAATAGAGGAAGGCGTCTGTGCCATTGTAGGAAATGGAGCACTTTACGGCGGACAAATGAAACTATTCCGCAAGGCAGACCATGCAGACGACATGTTAGACATTCTCTTGTTTACGGAGTTTGACTACAAGCTCGTGCGCGACTCGGTACTCGGTATAGCAAAAGGCGCTATTGATAACGGCAACGCTTCCATCAAGTATTTACAATCTAAAAGCTTTCACATCGAATGCGATAAAGAAGTCCCTATGGAGGTAGATGGCGAATACGTTGGGCGAGTTACTGAGGTATCGCTTCTACCTGTCAAAAGGAAACTCCGAGTCGTGGCACCCGAGTTTCCTGAGGAAAGCGTCTTTGCCTCAGTGGTCAAATCTTTAACCAAATAAGCACTCTTAGCTCAGGTAACTCCTTAGATTAAAATGAACCCTGTTGAAGCATCGCCTGAACTTGTTCAGCCAAGTAAGCCAAGTGAACCGAGTTTATCGGGTGAACCGACTCAGCGCTCAGTTCGGCTCCAGTGGGTGAAGTACATTATTGTGATGATGATCGCGGCACTGCTCCTCGGCGGCGCGTTCATTGTCTACGCGAACTATGCTGCTACTAGAGCGGGAAAAGGAGTCCTCTTTGATGATGTCAACGATGTACCTAAGCAGAAAGCAGGTTTGGTTTTCGGCTGCTCAAGTAAGCTAGGTGACCGCGAAAACCTGTATTTCAAATACCGTATTCAGGCTGCCGCCGAGCTATGGCATGCTGAGAAAGTCGATGTCTTGATCGTCTCCGGTGATAATCGTGAAAAGTACTACAATGAACCCGTCACCATGCGGAAAGCGCTGGTAGAAGCTGGCGTCCCCTATGACGCTATCGTCTGTGATTTCGCTGGACTCCGAACGCTCGACTCCGTGGTGCGTGCGCAGAAAGTCTTTGGGCTCAATGAAGTTACATTCGTAAGCCAAAAATTCCAAAACGAACGCGCCACCTATATCGCTAAAGCCAACGATATGAAAGTCTACGGATATAACGCTCGCAATGTTGAAGGTTACGCGGCTCGGAAAACGGAAGACCGTGAAATCCTCGCGCGTGTGAAAATGTGGCTCGATGTCAATATCACCAATAAACAGCCAAGGCACCTCGGAGAAAAGGAACCTATCCCTGAAATAAAGCGTTAGGCTCTGAACCTGTCTCGGTAAAATTCTTGGGTTGGTGGATAAAACCCTTCAGAGATCTGAGTTGAAGTCGGCTTTACCTATTGAAGGGCTAGTTATTTAAGCTGAAGTTTGCCCATGGATGGGCGGCATTGCCTGTGTTAGATAGAACTCCAGTGCTGAGATCTACACGTGGTCGGAAAGCATTCGTCGTTGTTGCCCAGCCGAAGTTAATCCAGCCAGTGTTAGCTGACCATGCAAGACCTGAGAGATTACCCTGTCCATCGTGATTCACTCCATGATCGGAAGGTGCAAATAGAGCAAAGGCATTTGTGTATGAGTAGCCGTTATTGGGCGACCCGCTTCCTAAATTGATCCAGCCCGGCTGATCGTGGTGTCTGCAAGAGTGCAGGGTAATAGTGACGAGGTTGCCAGTAGGGCTATTGAGCAGGATAACTTCATAAAGAACGTGCGTTCTAGTTCAGGTTTCTTGGTAGGCATAATTATAAGCCCAGTGTTCTCGAATTCTAATGTAGGAGTTAACTTCGAGTTGGGATCTGTTGGGGGAGGTTTGATTGAGATATTCTTGAAAATTACTCCACCCAACACCGTCAGTGTCGTCGCCTTCTACGGCGTCTGTTGCTAGATCACTAAATCCAACCATCCAGGCAGAAAAAGGCATGATATTCAGCTTGTATGGTTGCCAGTCTCCTAATGCTGCATCGGCTGACACATTTACAGCCACGTGATTGCCATCAGTATCCGTGGTTGAGACTATATTGGTGCTAATTGAAGCATGAGCTGAGGCTCTGCCCTGACCGCCATATTCTCCTCCAGAGCTAGCAGAGGTCTGTATATTAATAGTAGCTCCTGGTTCTACTAAGTAGGTGATTCGTGAAAACCCTGGGTCAAAAGAGTTCAGGTCCGAATTGTTCGACCGCTGGCGCTGGGCTTGAAAACCCGAATGATCTGACAGCAGTGAACCTAAACCTAGCGTTACGGATGTGCTCACAAGAACTTGAGCTGTTGAGCTACATAGATACTGAGGATCTCTTCTTTCTTGGGTGAAATGTGGATGGGTGATTTGGAAATAGCTCGTAGGAGCTCCAGCGACTGTGGATTGATCAGTACATGAACCATTCAAAGTGGTCGCCCCAGCACTCCAATTGATACTCGCTGAGTAGAGTGGGCTAAATGAACTTATGAGAAAACAAGAAAAAATAAGTGGTTTCATGATGGTGCAGCATCGGTCTCAGACGTTTTATATGGCTGAACCTACACCTATCACTTATCATGATCACCAATTACCCATAAGGTCTTAATGTTCACAGAAATGCTGAATACTGGGCGATAACTCGCGTCCTCGAATCAATAGACAATTTCTTTAGAATACTGCTAACGAACTTGTTAATCGTTTTCTCAGAAACTTTCATCTCCCAGCCAATCTCCGAGTTACTCATCCCGAGACAAAGGTAACGCATCGCTTCCATTTCGCGTACAGTGAGTAGGCTTGTCAGGTCTTTCTGAGTTTCCAGTGCTCGCTCATGCATGTCATTAGACTTCGACGCTAGCGTATGATGGCGAGCGAGGATATGGCCGCGCATAATCGATGCTTTTAAGTGCTCTGCTTGAGTAAACTCCCTATTGGAGTGAAAGGTCAGTAAAATACCTTCACCATTTTTAATCGTGATATGCATGAGTAGCTGATCCTCGATATTGAGCTTTCGAGCTACTTCTTTATAGAACGGGAGCTCGTAAAAATCTGCCTCGCTGATGTGATCACGCACACGCTCCACGGTATCGACGATCTGAACCTTACCCGTTTCAAAGTCCATGTAGGTAGGGAATAAGGGGTGGGTCGGTAATGTCTGATTTAATGCAGGGACTAAGGGGCCGATGCGTTCATTATAAGAGGCGGTATTGGCAACACGCACGAGATACATATCCGCATTGTGTATATTCCAACTCGCGAACTGCGCACCGAGGAATTTAGATAAAGATTCTAGCACATAAGTTTCAAAAGAATCAGCATCATGGATCTGATGTAATTTGAGAATCATGGCGTCCATTTCTTGCCAGTCGATTTTTGAGAGCATTTGAGGAGGGGGTGATTTTGTTATTCATACAAGGATATGGAAGTATGAATAAAATTAAATTAAGCATATTTTGCCCTATGTCCATCGAGATCAGTAAACTTTTCCTAATATCTAATATTTTCTATGAGTTGATAGAATTATGTTTTTGTTTGATATATCTGAGTTTTTGAAAACTGAGCCGGCGAGGTATTTTACTTATGGGCATGTTACGACTTAGGGTAATGACGGAGTTAGCCTCCTGCTCTTCACATCTTTACTAAGATACGGCGCTTTCAGAAAGTCTTTTAGACAGATTACAGGTCGCGGAGAAATGCATGAAACAGAAGAAATGATAAAGTGTATGGATACTTTAAATAGAAGTTGTTAAAATCAGAAAGTTCACGATATTAATTCACTTACCAACAATGAAGATTTTCACATGTGATAGCTGTAACGCCCCAGTTTACTTTGATAATATTAAATGTCTGAGCTGTGAATCGATCCTAGGGATTTTGCCGGGGACTTACGAGATCCAATCATTTAGTAAAAATGATCAAGGTGAACTCGTTAGCCTGTCTGGTAAGGTTTATAAGTTCTGTAAAAACTCACTCCAGTACAGCGTCTGTAATCAAGTACTTGAACTCGAAAACACTTCTCCATACTGCAAGTCCTGTGAGTTTACTGAGATCACGCCCAACCTTAGCAATATCGACAATCGAGAGCCGTGGTTCAAACTTGAACAATCAAAGCGTCGCTTACTATATTCACTTAATCAGCTTGGTATTTCGCCAAAACCGAAATCACAGGATGCACAGCAGGGGCTCTCCTTTCGTTTTCTAGCAGAGCATAACGGCCAAGAAATGACGGGCCATGAGAATGGGGTTATCACCATCACCATTGAAGAGGCTGATGACACTAAGCGCGTTGCTCGAAGGGAGCAGTTTGGAGAGGACTACCGGACTCTGCTCGGGCACTTCCGTCATGAAGTCGGGCACTATTATTGGGATGTGCTCATCAGTGGCACCAGACATCTTGAAGAGTGTCGCGCGCTCTTTGGCGATGATAGGCTAGATTATGGAAAAGCGCTCAAGGCCCACTATGAAAAACCGAAAACTACGGAGTGGAAGGGTGCTTTTATCTCGCATTATGCCACCTCACATCCGTGGGAAGACTGGGCTGAAACGTTTGCGCACTATCTCCATCTCAAAGATGTACTAGAAACCTCTATCCAAACTGGTGTTACCTATAGCGAGCAACCTTTAGCGTCCTCGAGCTTTCAGAAGCTCATGAATCTCTGGATGATTACCACCTATCGGATGAACGAGCTAGGCAGAAGTATTGGTTCTGGAGACATCTACCCTTTTATTATCAATGTCAAAGTGATGGAGAAAATGGAATTTATCCACAACGTCATCACAGAAAAATCAGAGCTTCAATTACCATTACAGGTGAGTACTCAGAGTCAGAGCCAAAGTTAGAGGGGCTACCTAGAGCTTCACTATTTTCTATCAATAGACTATTTTTCATCTCGTGTTATCTTCTAACTTTAGAAATTAGATAACGCATATAGTTTACACTCATGAAAACCTTAAGATACTCGGGCTTACTCACCTTACTTTGTTTCAGCAGTTTTACCTCACTGGCTCAAGCTGAACTTTCCCTCGAAGACTCTAAATCCCTAGCTGAAGAATTTGGCTCGTTGCGAAACGCGAAAGTTGCCATAGAAATGCCCGAGGAAAAGCAGAGGCTTACTTACTTTGCGACTTCATTTAATAAAGAGGACATTGAAAAACTCTCTAAAATTGCACCAAATCTAAGTATCGTCGTGGGGCTTTCAGCTCAAGAGGCACTCGTTAGAGCAGAAGAAGCCCATGGCATTGATGCTCAATATGCCAAGCCAGAATTTCTCAATAAGGCGACGAACCTTCGTTGGGTGAAATCGCCTTCTGCAGGAGTAGATCGCTATCTCGCTAACAAACCGTTGATGGAGAATGATGCTGTCGTACTAACAAATTTCAGAGCGACCCACGGACCTGCAATCGCAGATCACGCTATGGCAATGCTCTTGTTCCAAACTCGTAATTTACGGTACTATAACGCGAGCCAGCAGGAAGCGACATGGAAGCGAGGGAGTGCACCTAATGAATCAGTTGCATTGAAAGGAAAAACCATGCTGGTGGTCGGCTTAGGTGGCATTGGGAGTGAAATTGCACAGCGTGCACATGGGTTTGGCATGCGTGTGATTGGAACACGCCGCAGCGATACTCCCTCTGCTGAGTATATCGAAAAAGTGGGCAAGCCAGATGACCTGATAGAGATGCTTTCAGAAGCTGATGTTGTCGCTCTCGCCGTTCCTCTTACCAAAGAAACAAAGTATTTAATCAATAAAGAAGCATTCGATGCGATGAAAGAGGGCTCTTATTTAATCAACATCGCGAGAGGGAAAATAGTCGATACAGATGCCATGATGGCGGCTTTGAAGAGCGGGAAACTCGCTGGTGCAGGTATCGATGTAACGGATCCTGAACCCCTTCCTGCTAAACACCCTCTTTGGAAAGAGCCCAATGTCATCATCACTCCACACGTTGCAGGGCGCTCTGCTGTCACTGACGTACGCCGCTCCGCACTAACCATCGAAAACCTAAGGCGCTTCGCTTCTGGCGAACCATTGCTTAATGTAGTAGATAAAAAATCAGGATATTAAACAACTTATCCTCTTTCACTAGAGTGCCTTTCGAAGTGTCTAACGAGGGAACTCAAAAACTCTCAAGGCTCAATGATTTCTGCGATTCGTGGGGTCTGTGCTTGTTCTGAGTGGGATTTAAGAGAGGCTGGGGTCATGATTCCTTATGAAGATTTAGGAGAGTCGCGAATGGCAGATGGAACTGTGTTTTCCCTGCATAAGCGTGCGAAGGAATTTGTGCTAAAATACAATGGAAAAGAGTTGATGAGCACAAATCATACTTATTCCGAGCAGCTGCTGGCGGAGAAGGGCTGTGCGCATCTTATTAAAAGTAGTGAAGGGAAAGGCAAAAAATCGCATCACCCTAAAGTACTCATCGGAGGATTGGGTCTCGGCTTTACGTTGAAGCGAGCCCTAGAAGTGGTGGGCACTCCTGCGACCGTTGAGGTAGCCGAGTTAATGCCGCCTTTGATCGAATGGAATCGAACATTTTTGGTGGAACACAATGGCCCCTTACTTGAAGACCCGCGCACCCGAATCATTCAGGGAGATCTTTTCAAGACCCTATCGAACAAGACCCATGGCAGTTACGACGCGCTATTACTCGATATCGATAATACGCCCGACGATCTTATTACCTCTGGCAACGCGCGCCTCTATTCGCCAGACTTCTTACGACATCTCGGTCAAATACTCACCCCTACAGGAAAACTGTCCTACTGGCTTTCTGAGCCGGCGCCGAAGTTTAAGAAACTCTTAGAACAATGTGGCTTTGATGTAGAGGCCTATCCAGCCAAGCAGCGCGAAAACTCTAAACGAGCTATTCATTGCCTTTACGTCTGCAGTCAAAAGGTGGCGAAAGAGTCAAAGCGCAGACGCTAGAGCTTGTATGGAGGAGTGTATGGTACGAGCCAAAATCCTCGTGAAGAGCTCAGTGCTTGCCGCTGGTGAGATATTGCAAGTGGACACTGGTTTTCTTATCATTCTAGAAATCAAGAATCATGGGCGGGCATTTTCATTTCATAAATAAATATCTAACGCTTTAACAAACTAAACGATACCATCTAGCTTTAGGTACAATCTTATTGAGTTGATGACGATATGTGAATATTTTATTTCGCGCATTACTTAGCCCTTGATACTAGTTTCAGGCCTGCCATGGGCAGAAGGTGCGTAATCCTGCATGGTTGTACACAGATGGTGAGCAAATCATTGCGAAGCTATTATCAGCTATTGGCAACTTATTACTAATTCATTTAGCCAATGATGAATTCCCTGTCTCCTAACTCTGAAGCTGCAACACGTGGCTGATTTTTCGGTGACTCCTGATCAAGACCTCGTTCTTCATGAGTGCTGACCATTAGGGTCTTGACGCAGGTGTCTGTCATAGTGTAAATGATGAAATATGAATATATTTTCTTGCGCTTTACTAAGTTCCTTAATGTTAATTCCAAGTCTGCTTTGGGCAGATGATGTGGAACCTGAATTTAATGGCTCTAATGTCGAGCAGCTTATTACCAATAACAGTTTTAGTGGATGGCAGGTGCCTTCGAATAGATGGACCATAAATGGAGGCGTCATCACTGGAGATACCGATGGGGAAGAGCTTGATGCTCCCGAGTGGATCTATACAGATGATGAGTATACGGACTTCATCTTTACCGCGCAGGTTAGGCTTACTGGGGGGAGTCGATCCAACTCTGGGATTTATTTTCGTGTCAATGTCTTCGACTTTACTTTCCGGGGAAACACTTATGAGGCGCCTTCAGGTTATGAATTTGATGCAGGGCTCAATAGTGCGGAAAATGCCTCGCTCGGGGATTGGTACGCTCGTCGCTCATTGAGGATTAGGGTTGATGGAGACATTTTGGATGAAGTTTTTGCACCAGAAGAGTGGAATCGCATGACCATTCGTGCCGTAGGAAATCATATCGAGTACTGGCTCAATGGCACGAAGGTAATTGATTACATTGATGAAGACCCTAACCGTGAGACTCAAGGGCTCATTGGTTTTCAAATGCACGATGGCCTTACTATGAAGGTTGAAATTAAAGATGTCTTTGTTCAAGACCTCAATGACGACGGGCCGAACGTGGTCACTCTAAAAAAAAGAAATGCCACCGGGTTTGTGATTGATGGAAACTCTAGTGAATCCAGTGGAACGGATGTCTTTCTGGGGGCTTTCGATTCTAACGATGAAGATCAACAGTGGGAAGAGATCGATCGCGGTGGCGGATACTATTCCTATCAGAAACTAGGAACGAACTTCTCGCTCGATGGAGGGGCTGGAGGAGCGAGAAACCAGAATGTCTATTTGTGGAGGACCAAAGCTGGAAACTTTAACCAGCACTGGAGAAAGGTGAATATCAGTGGCAATATTTATCGCTTGGAAAAACGCAATGCTCTCGGTTTTGCGATCAATGGAGGTAGAGGCGGTTCTGATGGGCAAGATATTAATCTTTGGAATTCTAGCAGTTCGAGCCAAAATCTTCATTGGATTATTGAATAACGGTTTTATCGGCAGCAATAGCTTATTTGCATCTTACAGTACTGTAAGGTTAAATCTGTTATTATGGCTTTTTTGAGATGAGGCTGAGAAATGAATATCAACTTCTTTCAATGTCTGCTCTTTTCAGATTTCTCAAAAAAGACTATCTCCATACCATGAGCATTCAGCGACTGGAAACAAAGCAACGTATGAGCCGTATTGTCATTCACAATGACACCATTTATCTATGTGGGCAGGTCTGTAAGGACTCGACAGAAGGCATCGCTGCACAGACTGAGACAATGCTTGAAAAGGTGGATGAGCTTCTTCTTCAAGCAGGATCAGGCCGTGAACAGATGCTGTCGGCAACCATTTACGTGAGAGATATGAAGGATTTCGCAGCTATGAATGAAATCTGGGATGCATGGGTGCCAGAAGGCCACGCTCCGGCACGAGCTTGTGTAGAGGCACGCATGGCGCGAGCCGAGCTCCTCGTGGAGATTTCAGTGGTGGCCGCTTTGAAGAAATAAATAGTAAATGTCCGCAATTAGCGAGCTTAGGTAGAGGCCTCATTTTATAAGCGATATTTCTTATTCTTCCCCCCTATTATATCCTAGCGAGATATTATAAACGAGCTTGAGCCTTTTAGATCCAAGCTCGTGCATTCAAGGCAGCGAGACGAGTTTTTAAGATAGATAATGTATTTTCATGTGCGTGTTGAGTATTATTTAAGCGTTATTTGCATAATGAATAAAAGTTAGATCTGAGTTAGTATTAGCAAATATCAATTGCTAACATAAACTGAATGTAAGCTGGTCGAATCGGTTTAATTTAAGAAAACCGGATAAAGAACGAGCCATGCGAGACAGACTTTTCACCCTCTACGTAAATATGAAGGCAGAGCTTTTATAGTGTGATCTTTTACAGTAGCCTTTCCCCCGCAACCTCTTATTACCGCCATGACAAAGCCCCAGACCCCCACTTTGAAAAAAAATCCCTAGTAGTTTTATGGAATCTGAAAATATGAATCAGGAAGAACTAGAGCAAATTGAGCTTCCTCCATTTCCGCCGACTGGTCTTTGGGGACGTCTATATAGACCGATTGAGGCTAAGCTTTCTAAATTATGCTTTAATAATAATTTTTGGTATAAGGTACTTACCACGATCTACCTTCCTTTGGCCGCAAAGTCGAATATGAAGCTTGGAAGCTGGAAAGGGGAAGTTTACGAAACGGTACTTCCGTTCGAAAGGTTTAATAAGAACTGGTATAATGCCATGGCTGGAGCCGCTATTCTCGCCAATACTGAAGTTGCTGGAGGAATGGCGATTTTTAAAATAGTCGGAGAGAAATACACAGTGGTATGCAAGGAACTGAGCTATAAGTTTAGATTGCCGTGCCAATCAGAGGCCACTTATAGAGTAAAGATCATCGATGATATCCATAGTTTAATGAAGACTAAGCCTGAATTTAATTTACGTATGGAGATTGATGTTCTTGCAGAGATGAAAAACAAGATGCGTAAAATAGGTACGAGCACAGTGACTTTTCATGTAGCAGCGAAGAGCTTGATGGCGCAACGCATTCATAAATCTAAGTTAAGAACAAAGGCGTGATTAACAAACACTGGTTGTCAGATTTGCCATCAGGTAAGGAGTCATCTGGCTGGTTTTGCGTTCTGGGCTGGGGTGCATTTCTTGGTACAAGTTGGACCTGGGTGATTGGGATGGTTTTGCCAGCTCTATTAGTTCGTGATATGGGAATCGCTGGCTTTTTTGCTTTTGCCCTTCCGAATTGTATTGGTGCAGCGGCGATGGGAACGGTTCTATGCAGTAAAAAAGCTCGTGAACTTCCCAAGACTCACACGGGGATGATACTCGTATTTTCCATTGTGACGGTGGCATACCACTTTTATATTGCAGGTTATTTATTACCGAACTTACTGGGGCCTATATCATTGGTTCTATTTTGCTTAGCAGGCCTAGTCGCTTCAGCTTTTGTACTAAAGTGGAAAGATAAGGGCGCCATAGTCTTCTCTTTGATTGCCTGGGCGGTGAGTATTACCTGCTTCCTTGTTTCTATTTGTATTCCCAGTGCTGCGCCGTTTTCTATCTTTAAAGAAACTCCCTTATTAGATTCTAATTACACTTGGTTTTTCTTACCTGCATCTATTGGCGGTTTTTTACTCTGCCCCTATCTCGATGCCACCTTCATTCGCGCTAGGGCGAGAACTGAGAGAGTATCAGGAGCACTGGCATTTAAGATAGGGTTTCTTATTTTTTTTGCGTCAATGATAGTATTCACTACGGCGTATGGTCATGAGTTGGTGACAGCATTTGGAGGAGAAAAAAATAGGCTGACTGGAGTATGGTCAATTATTCTCCTCATTCACATTCCATTACAGATGGGGCTCACGGTAGCGTGGCACTGCAGAGAAATTTTTGCAGCCGTCCACCATGGTTTTATTGAAAGAACGAAGACGCTTGAAAATGCTGATTGTAAGCAATGTGCAACATTATCGAAAAACTTTCTACGTTCAGGTTTGATTGGTGTCATTGGTGGCTGTGCGCTTCTGTTTTTTGGAATTTTTGTTCTAGGCCTTTTACTGAAGAATATTAGTTTTGAGTGGTTTAGAGACTTCAAAGTGACAAACGATATTGAAACCCTTTATTCGGCTTATGAGGTGGAACGCTTTATAAGCGTAGGGGAAGTAGGATATCGCTGTATCTTGATCATGTATGGAACATTATTTCCTGCCTACGTGTTACTCATGATGGTTCCGCCTTTTTTCCAGGCTAAGATTAACCGCCCATGGTGGACGCTGGGAATCACCTTTCTACTTTCTAGTATTACAGCATACTTTGGATTCGTGCATGATAAGGCCTGGGGAATCGGGGCTACTTTAGGTATTATTTGTCTAGGAAGGCTCTGGGTTGATTTTAAGGCCTATAAGAAGAGTCGAAAATGAATGCCTTGTTTGTTTTAACCTTATGCTAGTTGATGCTATGATGGGCTGCACTTCTTGACACATGTTGATCTCGATCATTTGACCCCTTTCTAATTTCTTTCCTGAAGATCAAGAAGATTGAGCTTCACGGGGGAAAAGGTATGAGAACTGCTTCAGGTTTAAGAACTGCATTGCTAGCACTACTTCATGGATTCCTTACTTATTGCCGTTGCTTTTATTTTTGGCTTGGCTGCTCAGCAGTTCCGGCTTCCTCCCATGGTAGGTTTTTTATTGGCAGGTTTCGTGCTGCAGGCAATGGGGCAGAAAGGAGGAGAAAGCTTACAGATCATTGCTGAATTAGGGGTGACGCTTTTGTTATTTAGCATCGGCTTAAAGCTGCAGGTGAAGTCACTAGGACGGCGGGAAATCTGGGCAGGGACGAGTTCGCATGTGATCCTAGTGCTGCTCATTTTTGGCCCCGTGGTTTATGGAATTGCGGCGCTGGCGAGTCCGGCACTCGGCATGGAGTGGCAAACAGCGCTCTTATTGGCCTTTGCTCTGAGTTTCTCGAGCACGGTTTTTGCGATCAAATCGCTGACTGAGAATGGGGACTTGGGAGCCTTGCACGGTAAGGCAGCTGTAGGGATTCTGGTGATGCAGGATATTATCGCGGTGCTCTTTTTGACCGTTTCCACTGGGAAGTTTCCTAGTACTTGGAGCATCGTCTTGGTAGCGGCATTGCTTATAGGGCGCCCCATCTTAGGATGGATTATGAATCGTGCGGGGCACGGAGAACTTCTCTCGCTATGCGGCCTTATGCTCGCTCTGGTGGTGGGAGCCAAGGGCTTCGACATGGTGGGATTAAAAGCGGACCTTGGGGCGCTTTTTATCGGAGTCATGGTTGGTTGGCATCCACGAGCTAGCGAACTCAAAAAATCACTGAACCATGTCACCGACTTGTTATTGGTGGGCTTCTTTTTACAAGTGGGTTTAGAGGGAGCCCTCACTTGGCAGGCTCTAGGTTGGGCAGGATTGGCCCTGCTGCTGCTTCCTCTAAAAAGCATCGGTTTCTTCTTGCTGCTGACCCGCTTTCAGATGCGCGCAAGGACAGCTTGGATGGCCTCATTGTCGCTTTCCACCTACAGTGAATTTGGCCTCATTGTCGCCTCACTGGGAGTTGCCAAAGGATGGATGGGAACCGAATGGTTGATCGCGGTCGCTCTCGCTCTTTCACTTAGTTTCTTGATTGCTGCTCCTCTGAATCGGCGAGCTGAGAGTCTCTATGACCCTATCAGCGATTGGCTGAAAAAGTTTGAGCGGCCTGGTAAACACCAAGGAGATTTCGCTGCAATCAAGAGCCGGGAACGAGTGGCGATATTTGGAATGGGGCGTATCGGCTTAGCCACTTACCATGCTTTGGAGCATCGCTTCCCGGGACATGTCATCGGTTTTGACCGTAGCCCTGAGAAAATCGCGATTCATCAGAAAGCTGAGCGAAATGTGCGATTGGCGGATGCCACAGATTCCGACTTCTGGGAGCGGGTGTGCCCGAGCGATGACTTGGACATGGTCGTGCTGGCGATGCCTGTGCATAAGGCGAACTTACATGCGATCGAGACGCTTAAGCGGCATGATTTTTCCGGCGTAGTGATCGTGAGTGGACTGCATGACTTTGAGGTCCAAGAGCTGAGGGCAATGGGGGTAGATGCTGCCTTCAACCTCTACGCCCAAGCAGGAACAAACTTTGCAAACCATATCTATAATGTCTTCTTACAGCAACGGCCAGACCTCGTTGAGACCTGGCGCGCGGGCTATGAAGTGAAGGAGAGCTGAATTTTTCCAGCGCTTGCCCAATATCCCAGCGGGATAGCATCCCATAGCATGGGCTTTCTACCTGAAGAAACCAATCGCGTGGAATCCTGCCTGCTAATCAAGAAGGTATATCGACGAGTTGATTTTTTGCCTCGATCCACTGGGACATGTACTGGGTGGATTTCATGGTATGGTGCAGGAGCATGCTCCCTATAAAATTTTTCTCTCTGTGGGCATGGATATTCTCTAGGCGTACGTCAACAGTCTGTATCAGTGCTGCATTCCTTTCTTGCGCGTTAAAGCGATGCTCTAAGATATGCTCACCTGCGTGTTGCATCTTTTGCCACTGTTCAGCATCAGTGTATAAATCGATCGCTTGTTGGGCGAACTCGTACGCTGTATTTGTCACTGCACCTGGCCATGGTTGTAATGGCGATATCCCTTGAATACCCTCTGCGCCGATGTTCGTGGTGACGCTCGGAGTCTTGCATAGCATTGCCTCGATGAGTTTGCCTTTGATACCCGCACCGAATCTTAATGGCGCGAGACAGACTCTGGCCTTTGCCATCACTTCCTGTGAGTCCTCAGCCCAGCCTTTGATGAGAAAACCTTCCTTGGCGTTATGAAGTTGAGTCGCCTTAGGTGGAGGGTAGGCACCGTAAATATGTAATTCAGCTTTGGGTAAGGATTTCCGAATCAGTGGCCAGATCTCTTGCTTTAACCATAAAACAGCATCCCAGTTAGGCTCATGACGGAAGTTTCCAATGGTGATGAAGTGATTTCGTTCTTCATACGGTAAAGAGGGCATCGAAGCTTGATCACGCGGCTCAAGTACCAGTGGCCAATACTGGAGTAAATCATCAGGCACTTGGTATTTCGACGTCAATAGCTCGAGCTCCACCTCGGAGATGACCAAACTAAGATCGGATCGAAACACGGCGGCTAGCTCTCGTTTGGCGAGATCAGTATGAAGCTCGGCGTCTTCTACAGGTAGCCCTTTTTTAACTGCCTCATGACGTGCGTTGCGTAAACTATGCATGTCTTCCATGTTTAGGATACGTAAGGCATCGGGGCATGCTCGAGCGACCCGCCAAGAGAACTGTTCCTCCATCATGTAGCGATCAAAGATCACCGCGTCAGGCTGCAGTTTGGTGACGAAAGTATCAAAAGAGCTACAATTTAACACGATGTCATGCTGCGTAATCTGCTCAGAATCCAAGTCGTAGAGATACTCCCCACGAGTAGCAGGACTTGCGTAATCGACTTGCCACCCATATTCCCGAAATAGCCGCAGCAAGCCTAACATATTGCTACCCGCTGCAGACGAGTTTGGCTCAGGCCAAACGTAACCCACCACCAATAGTTTACGCGTGATATTTGTTTGCATGAATTAAAAGAGCCTCTCTCTGAGAGATAAGGCTCTAGCCTAATGAAGGAGTCAATGCTTTTGAGTCAGGACGACTGCCTCAGAAGAGTCCGCCAATATTCAAAGGGGAGGGGGCTTTTATGTGGTGATGAAACGAGTGTTAGGTGACAAAATGGTTTATGATCTCTTTGTCTAGAGTTTTGTTCCGTCTGGTTTGAGGAGTTCGGCTGTGACAGTGATGATAAGTTCGCGGGAACTTTTTTCTTGGGAGCTTTTTTTGAAAATACCCAAGAGACCTTTATTTTCGACCTTTTGTGTGATCGTATCAATATAGCCTCCGAGTAGCATCGTTTCCCCAGCTTTGAGCTGGAAAGCTGAATGGACGTCTCGGCGATTAAATACCGGAAGTTGAAATTCTGGCTGAGTTACATAGTACCCCTCAAGCTCACTGACACGGGTGAACATTTTAAGTGAGATTTTTCGGTCGCCAAGATAATCCACATCGTAGTGTGAAATCACTCCAATATTTTCGGTGGCAAATTTTGTCTTACTATTTGGTGTAAGAGGATAGGCAAACTCTTTAATGATCTGCGTGGTCGCTTTTTCTCCGTCTCGAGCTAATAAGTGAGGAGCTGTCATAATGTCAGTGCCTTTCTGTTGAGTAATTTGACGCATGAAAAGCTGATATTCATTTTGGTTTAGTACCCGTTCATATGGTTTGGTGGGAATTTCTGAAGATTCGTTAGGTCGGAAAATCTCAATTAATTTTGTTGAAATGCGAACCTGCTGATCGCCACGTGATTGAACTTGACGCTTAGTCCATGAGGGAAGTGGCTTTGCTGGAATCGGTTTTCTATACGATGTTTTCTGCTCTGAAGGTACGCTCTGGCAACTAAGCGTCAGAAAGCTAATAGCTCCGAAATGAAGCATTGTTCTCGTTGTATTTTTCATAGAAACATTAGGTGTAAGTGTTAGATCTCTGGAAGCCAGAAAATAATAGAATACAATTTTAGAATACCCACCATAGGGCAATCTAAAATTAAGAAGTGGAAGCTTCGACGAGTGAAACCCAAAACTTAACATTTCAGATCAAAAATTTAACGCTCTAGAATGTTTTTCTTGATACATAATGAACCCTTGATTCTGCTGGACTGCTCGCTTTTATTTCTTTGTTGGCATCCTTTTGACACCCGAAGGGAGAGCATCTGAAGTATTCTTTTTTACTGATTTTATTGACCCTTCTGTATTACTGGGTTTGGGATAGTTATTTAATGCTGCGGGTATATTTGGGACATAGTTGACTCCACTTCTATCATAGATGATTTGCCCATTAAACCAAATGAGCTTGTATTCACCTCTTTGTTTCCAAGGTGACCATTTGTTATTCTTTTTAATTCGATAAGCTGTATCGCATAAGAGCTTAACATGTAGTTTCTTAGTGATTCCATTTTTAATATCTGCTTGGGTCAATTTAATGGGGAAAGTTCTCCACTTTACGTTAGTAAATTCATACAGCTCCCCTTGGGGTTTTCCCTTCATGTATTGAAGGTGGTAAGGCACTCCATCATTTTTGAAATACTTAGATGATACAGCCTTTAAAATACCTGACTCCTGTTTGGTAATAGCTGATGCTGAAGAGACTAAAACAAGCAGGGCTAATATAATTCTAATCATGTGAATGTGAGGTGATCATCAGTGATTAATATCATACAGCAACTCAAGCTCAAGATTCTATACATCTGCTATTTTCAGACAGACGTGTTTTAACGGCACACCATATCTCAGAGGGATGGAGGCTCGTCGGAATTTCCTAGGTGGTGATAAGGCGGATATTAGACGAAGGAGTAGTGCGAGTGTATACCCGTCTTCTTTTTACCATAAATACTTCGCGTCATACTCAACTCCTGATCTCTTGAGAAAGTTAACATACTCGTCTTGAAAACTCGTTGTTTGATGATGGGCCTTCTGGTTGTGAATGTATTCTTTCACGTCAGGAAGCGCCGGAGCACTCACTGTAAATGCGCCATAGCCAGTTTGCCATGCAAAGGCTGTTCTGCTTAACTTTTCTTTGATCCATAGCGAGCTATGTTTCTTAAGCTCTCTGATGACATCGCTCAAATTAAGCGTTGCTGGTATCGTGAAAAGTAGGTGGACATGATCCTCCACACCACCCACGCAGAGTGACTGGCAGGCCAAGTTGTTGAGCGTACCTCCGAGATAGGCGTGAAGCTCAAGTTGAAACGCCTCAGTAAACCATCGCTCTCTATGCTTTGTCGCAAAGATGACGTGGTAATTCAGTGAGAGATGAGTCGAAGACATCATAATTCCTTACAATTTCAGATAAGCTGGGTGCAACCAAATAGCCCGTCATCATTTTGGGCGAATGAAGAAACACGCAGATTTCCTCGTTCCAGGCTATATCCCAGAGGGATAACGTCCACTAGCTTGGGGTAATATACCCCAAGAAAACAAGGTGCCCGGAGTTTTGCACGCTGGAGGCATGCCATCAGAAAGGTGGAGGGAAATGAATCGTCCTCCGAGATCTCGCTTCTATGGGAATCACAGGTCACCGCCCTCTTTATGGCACTCCCTCCGGGGTGCGGAGGTTTGAATGATGGAGGTCTTGGGGTATTTAACCCCAAGCTATATGATGTTACCCCTCTGGGGTATGGCGTGGTGATTAAACGGTATTAAATCGCGGCATCAATGATGCGAATGTATGCTTGACCCCTTTTCTACGATGCGAATGTATGCTTGACCCCTTTTCTACGATCTTGAGTTCTTCCAAACGAATTGCCATTGCCTCTATAGATACACCAAATATATCAGCTAGGGAATTTACATGTCGAGTTCCATATCGCTTCGTCCCCGCTAGGTGTCGTGCTAATTCTCGCTGACCCGTAACCTCAGCATGAAATTCTCGAACCTTTCCCAAAGTCAAAGCCTCAACGGTTTTACTATTCAGTGTGAATTTAGTTACCCCAAAAATACTTTCGAATTTAGCCAAGACTTGTTTACTGGGCATCAAGAAATAAGACGCGAATTTATTTGCCTGATACTCTTCTGGGCTGTTTTCTAAAGTTGTTAATGAACTATTCATCGACCTATCGCGATGAAGAATTGGCTGGGTATGAAGCATTGCATGACCTAATTCGTGTGCTTGAGTAAAATTCTGAACCTGAGGATCAAATTGCTCAGAAATCGAGACTTTGCGCTCGTTCTGGTCAATCTGACCCGCTACCTCAAAATTTTGTCCTTTCACAGTGAAAGACCCTAAAGTCACTCGACGCTCTAATCGCAGACCTAAGAGCCGATAGACAACTTTTGGATCTAGCATCTTCAAGGGATCCTTAGGAGGGTTCCCTACCCATAGCATCTTCCGATTATACCATATCAGCCGCTGTATCTTTTTAACAATAGATTCAATATCGAAATTATTAATATTTATTTTATCTTTGAACTGTTTAGCAAGATTTTGGATCGTCACCTGCAACTTTACATAGTTTCCAGTATCTACTCCAGTGGACTCTCGATTCATCGAAGACACCTCATTAAGAACCAAGCCATTAGACGCATCTCGGAATTCCTGCATCAATTCTGCTACACTCGATTGACGCGACTCCCTGTCCGACTCGGTTGCCTTCCGAATCAAACTATAAATTTGATCAGGCAAACGGGGGTTGTTCGCCTCTATGACGTAAGGATCTTCTTTGGTATATAGATAGTATAAAATTTTTCCTAAACTATATACATCTGCCCGTGCATCAACACCCCTCAGTGATTTTTCAAATTGTTCTGGAGCAGCGTATGCGCGTGTACCGCCGGTTTCATTAATTTCAGTTAGGTTACTGTGATTTACACTATCTGTCGTAGCTAAACCAAAGTCGCAGACCCATACTTCCCCATCCTGCGAAAGAAGGACGTTCTGCGGCTTCAAGTCACGGTGTATTACACCTTTGTTATGGGCATATTCTACAGCTTTGCAAATTTCACTGAATAACCTTATTATATTTAAATGCCGATTTGTGTCAAACTTGATAGCCGTTTCCAAATTCTGCCTAGCTTTCGGCATTATATAATATGGTCTCGGAGCATACAGATCAGTATATTTGATTTTAACTATATTATCATGATTTAAATTTGATAATATATCAACCTCCTGACGAAATCTATTAGCATCTGAGGGTGAAGCATCGTGCTTTAGCTCTTTCCACGCATAATCCTCACAACCAGTAGACGACGCTGCACGGTAAACCACGGCAAAGCTACCGCTTCCGGGTAATCTGGACTTCCTTTGATACGATGATATAGATAAATTTAACCTAACAATATTCCACCCCATCGTTTGCGCAATGGGAGCATTAAAAAATACGACCTACTGGCAAGCCTCGCACTCTTCGCCATTCATCATCGCCTCAATAGAACATGCATTCTTCTCAGCTGCGGTGTACTGCTTCGCAGCGGCGGCACTGGCGATTCCGCTGGCGACTTTTTTGTTATCGACGGTGGATTTCTCGACGCCTGATGCCTGCATGGTTCTGAGGTAGTAAGTAGTCTTGAGGCCTGTGTGCCATGCTCTTCTGTACATGTGAGAGAGAGTCTTCATGTCGGGGCTGGCGAGGAAGAGGTTGACGGATTGGGATTGATCGATCCACTTCTGACGGCGGGCAGCGGCGTCGATGATGGCGTCGTAGCCGACTCCGAAGACGGTTTTGTGTTTCTCCTTGAGGGCGTCGGGGATTTCTTCGATGTCGGTGAGTTCACCATCAAAGTACTTCAGCTGGTCGAGCATTTCTTGGTTCCAGAGGCCTTCTTTCTTGAGGTCGGTAACGAGCTCGCGGTTGAGCACGATGAAGTCGCCTGAGAGGTTGGACTTCACGTAGAGGTTCTTGTAGTTCGGCTCGATACATGGAGTGGTGCCCATGATGTTGGAAATGGTGGCTGTCGGTGCGATGGCAAGCACGTTGGAGTTGCGCATGCCGTGCTTGGAGATCTTGGCACGGAGGTGAGTCCAGTCCATTTTCGCGCCGCGTGGCACGTCGATTTTTACGCCGCGCTCGTCCTCGAGGAGGTCGATGGTGTCTTGTGGTAGCAAACCTCGGTCCCACTTGGAGCCCTTGTAGCTGGAGTAGGTCCCTTGCTCCTTGGCAAGTTCGCTGGAGGCGTCATAGGCGTAGTAGGCAACAGCTTCCATGAACTCGTCGTTAAACTCAACGGCGGCGTCTGAGGCGAAGGCGAGACCCTTCTTGTAGAGAGCGTTCTGCAGTCCCATGACTCCCATGCCGATAGGGCGGTGACGGCTGTTGGCAGTCTTCGCGGCTTCGGTGGGGTAGAAATTAATGTCGATGACGTTATCGAGAGCACGGATGGCGACGGTGATAGTCTCCTTCAGCATCTCGTGATCGAGTGATCCGTCCTTAGTAATGTGGGTGTCGAGAACGACGGAGCCGAGGTTACAGACCGCTGTTTCCTCGTGAGAGGTGTTGAGCGTGATTTCTGTGCAGAGATTTGAAGAGTGGATGACGCCGCAGTGATCCTGAGGTGAGCGCAGGTTACAGGGATCTTTGAAGGTGATCCACGGGTGGCCTGTCTCGAAAATCATCTTGAGCATATTTTTCCAGATATCGATGGCGGCGACTTTGCGTCCCCAGATTTTGCCTTCGGCAGCCATTTGCTCGTACTCGATGTAGCGGAGTTCAAATGCCTTACCGTAGAGATCGTGGAGATCGGGCGTTTCATTGGTGCGGAAGAGCGTCCACTCTTCGCGGCCTTCCATGCGTTTCATGAAGAGGTCAGGAATCCAGTTCGCCGTGTTCATGTCGTGACAGCGGCGACGTTCGTCACCGGTGTTTTTACGGAGTTCGAGGAAGTCCTCAATGTCGTTGTGCCATGGCTCGAGGTAGGCGCAACCGGAGCCGCGACGCTTACCGCCTTGGTTCACGGCGACGAGCTGATCGTTATGCAGTTTCAGGAAAGGAATGATGCCCTGTGATTCGCCATTAGTACCCTGAATGTAGCCACCAGTGCCGCGAACGGCTGTCCATGAGCCACCGAGACCGCCTGCCCACTTCGAGAGATAGG
Source organism: Akkermansiaceae bacterium (assembly GCA_051252195.1). Lineage (GTDB taxonomy): Bacteria > Verrucomicrobiota > Verrucomicrobiia > Verrucomicrobiales > Akkermansiaceae > Oceaniferula. The sequence goes on from JBPOGD010000001.1 coordinate 205,766, forward strand.
CATTTTCCGCAATACCGCGTTGCATGATGGACTCGATGGAGTCGTCCACCTTGTAGAGGTAGCAGGAGGAGAGCTGGGAGTGGAGCGTTCCGGAGTTAAAGAGTGTAGGAGTCGATGAGCAGAAACGGCGGCCCTTGTAGAGGTTGTAAAGGCGGATTGCCCACTCCTCGCGGTTTTCCTTTTCGGCGCGGAAGAGACCCATGGAAACACGCATCCAGAAGAACTGAGGTGTTTCGAGACGCTCGTGCTTCTCGCTGGTTTTATCGATGATGAGGTAGCGATCGTAAAGGGTCTGTACGCCGAGGTATTCGAAGTCGAGATCGGCAGTGGGGTCGAGTGCTTCGGCGAGTTTATTGATGTCATACTGGGCGACAACATCAGGTGAGATACGCTGAATTTTAATGCCGTACTCGAGGTATTTCTTAAACTGCTTGGTGTGCGCTGTTTTGAGAGCACTGATGCCGTCGGTCAGGATCGACCAATCGAGAACTTCCTCATAGATGTAAGAAAGTAGGATTCTACCCGCGAACTTCGCAAAATCTGCATCGCGCTCGATGAGTGACTTGGCATTGAGGATGACAGTGGTTTTCAGTCCTTCACGGGAAATTTCTGCACCGATGGAGCGGCGGAGTTCCTGTTCGATCTGCTGCTCGGTAAGGCAGAGGTCGAGACCGATGGTGGCGAAGGTGATACGCTTTTTCAGCTCAGAGCCGTCCCAGAAGTCGGTGTTGCCATCGGCATCAGTAACCACGACCATGGACTCCTGATTCGGGTCTTCAGCGGGCATTTCGTCGAGACGCATCTGCGCGCGCTGAGCACGGTAGAGGATGTAGGCTTCGGCGGCCTTAAAATGTCCTTGGCGCATGAGTTCCTCCTGTACGAGGTCCTGAACGTTTTCGATGTGAGCAAAAGCGGAGTCGCCACCACGGATGGCATCGGTGACGGCAGATGCTACCTGTACCGCGGCTTCTGGATCTTGTTTGATAGAAAGAAACGCTTTGCGCACTGCGATCTCGATTTTTGTCTGACTCCAAGGTGCCACGATACCTGTTCGGCGGATCAATCGTACTGGCATGCTGTGCGGTTCTTCCGTAACAATGACCTCACCATTTTTCTCCAACGAACGTGAGAACACCAAGGACTTCGCCACATCATGAGCGTCATTTTCAATCAATGCTTTCTCAATCAACAAATGCAAATCGTGCTGCGTCAAACGAAGCTGTCCACCGTCCTGAACCTGCTCCGTTAGTGATGCTGCCACGCGGTTTGCTACATTAGAAACGAAGTGGCGGTTGGCTTCATTAAAAATCTTATCGTCCTTCTCCTGACGTGAAATCAAAAGATCGGTCAAAGCACTACCAATGGTGTCGGCTACATTCGCGAGCGATAGCTCAGACTCTTCCAAACCTGTAGTGACGAAAATCTGCGGCACGCGGTCTGCGACCGTTTCATTCTGATCAGCAAGCCACTCGAAGCGGTCCATGCCTTCAGGTGTTTCAGCCAGTAAGGCACGGTCGGTGATGACTTTTTTCAAAGCCAGGTCTTCTTCGAGTGAGATGGAGCGGTACATTATATTAAGTATGAAGTGATCAGTGTGCGGTGATCAGGTTTTTCGGAGTGTGCAGTGGGTTGAGGCGGAATGGACAAAATTAACAAAATGGAAGTTCCGTGTTTTTTGTATATTCCGTGGTTGAAAATTGAAAAGGTGGGTTCTCAAAGAGGTTGGAAACCTCTTCTACGACTTACAAATCATCGTCGTCGATTTGGCCGAGGGCGGTCGATTTTTGGTACTCGGTGACACGGCCTTCGAAGAAGTTTTGCTCCTTCTTGATGTCCATCATCTCAGCGAGCCAAGGGAAGGGGTTGTCGGCGTTGCCGTGGAGTGGCTCGAGATCACAGGAAATGAGGCGGCGGTCGGCGATGAAGTCGATGTACTGGTGGAAGTCCTCGATGTTAAGACCGACGGAGGCTACGGGGAGACAGTCTTCGATGAAGTTTTTCTCGAGAAGAACTGCTTCTGCCATGGTTTCACGGAGTTCTTCTTTAAACTCAGCGGTCCAGATCTCTGGGTTTTCAGCGGCGATTTCCATGAGTAGATTACGCATCAGCTCAATGTGGTTAGACTCATCGCGCAAAGTGTAGCGGAACATCTGCCCGATGCCTGGGAACTTGTTCTGGCGGTAGAGGGAGAGGATCATACCGAAGAGGCCGTAGAACTGAGTGCCTTCCATGCACTGACCGAAGATAAAGATATTTCGTGCGAGCGCCTGTTTGTTCTCTGGCTGCGACAAGTCCATGTCACGGCGGAGTGAGCGGCTGTTTGAAACGACGAAATTGGTTTTCTCCTGGACAGTTTTGACACCTTCAAAGATGGCCTCACACTCGTGTGGGTTCAGTCCGAGTGAGCTGACCATGTAGACGAGTGAGTCTGCGTGGATGTTTTCCTCGTGGGCGTGGCGGCGGAAAACGAGCTCAAGCTCAGGCGCTGACATTTGATCGCAGATGACGTGAATCATGTTGTCGCCGACGATGCCCTCTGCGGCGGAAAAGTAGCCGATGCCCATCTTGATGATCCAGCGCTCGACGTCTGAAACCTCATTGCTGCGCCACTGTTCCACGTCCTTTTGCATCGGGATGTCCTCTGGCTCCCAGTGATTAGCGCGCATGTTGGAGTAGATATCCCACGCCCAAGGGTACTTGAGCGGAAGGAGGCCAAAGCCGCTGAGCTTCGTGCCGCCCATGACTTTCTTAGAGGCAAGAATTTGCTCCGATTTTTCCTTATCGAGAGGGATATTGTAATCGTCTAATTTGGCGGTGATGGTGGACATGGTTTTTTTGGGGGGGAGTGATCAGTGTGCGGTGATCGTTTTTTGAGTTTGGAGGAGGGAAGTTCTTCTTAAAAGTCGCGTTCAATAATTGAATCAGACCAATTGAGGTGGAGGTGATTTAGAGCGGGGTTCAAAGAGGTTGAAAACAGCTTCTACGATTTATAAATCGTCATCGTCGAAGCTATCAAGTGTGGAGGCTCCGATGTGGGCGTGTTGGTTGTTGATAAGGTGGATTTGCTCATCGAGCCATGGAAATGGGCTGGATGCGTGGTGATATTGGCGTGGGAGTCCGCAGGCAGTGAGGCGTTCATCGGCGAGGAACTCGATGTAAGTGCCGAGTGCTTCGGGATCGAGACCCGCGTCGGCCACGGGGAGGCTGGCGATGAGGTCTTTTTCTAATTTTACCGAGGCTTCCATGTAGTCAACTAGCTCATCTTGAAATTCTTGGGTCCAGACGTCGGGGTTTTCCTCGCAGAGTTCTTTAAGTAGCTTGTCGAAGAGGCTGATCCGGAAGCAGACATCGCCGAGGAATTTATTGAAAATAGCGCCGGCACCAGGGAGTTTGTTCTGGGTCGCGAGAGAGAAGATTACGGCGTAAAGGCTGAAAAACTGGGTGCCCTCCATGCAATGATTGATGAGAAACATGTCACGAGCGATCGCCTGCTTATTCGCGGTCACCGTGGTGTCGGTATCGCGATCAATGGCGCTGAAGCTGTCGTCGAGAAACTGTTTTTTCGCAGCAACCGCCGGCGTGTGAGCGAGAAGTGCGCACTCCATGGGATTGATCTCAAGCGCACCATGAAGGTAGACGAGCACATCGCTGCGGGTGTTTTCTTCGTGGACGAAACGACCGAAGACGAGCTTTAGCTCAGGAGCGGTGATAAGATCGCGGATGGTGTAAATGGTGTCCGCCTTAAACATTTCCTGAGATTTTGCTAAGGTTCCCAGTGCCATTTTGAACAGCATTTGTGATGGCTCATTGAGCGCAGGCCACTCGCTGATGTCGCGCTGAAGTGACGTTTCCGCAGGTTCCCAGTGGGCGTTTTTCATTTCCTTATAAAGGTTGTATGCCCACTGGTATTTGAGCGGCAGGATGTTGAAAAACATCGAGTGGCGACCGTTGATGACTTTCTTCGCCGCGTAGGCCTCTTCTGCCTTCTCGCGATCAAGCGTAAAAGTGCGATCGCCTAGCGTAATGGTAACGGTGTCTGCCATGGAATTAAATAGTTTAGAAAAGTGAAAGATATGGATGTTAAGTGTTTCAAGCCTAGGAGTTAAGCGGATACACAAGAGTGACCAGTCGCTAAGCTAACATCCTGTGTAGACTGCATAAAATAGGGCTCGAGGTCAATATCGATTTTGCTCATATAGTATGCACATTTTATTCACAATACTACATGTTGTGGTTTTTTGAAATGAAGAGGCAGATGAGAAATTTGTGTTTTAAACTCTGTTCATTGAAAAACCTAGATTTGATGGCGGTCTCCGTAGGTACTGCATAGTTAGAGTGGCATACAAGAGGGCGCGCAGAAAAAATGTGTCACTTGCCTTAATGCGACTCTTTTTCTCGAGTTGAACAAGGTCGTAGAGGGGGTAATCTATTGTTAGATCTGCTAGGGTGTTTTTAGACCCAATGATTGCCTGATTTCGTGCGTTGTTTGACCTGATTTGAGCATGTTTTTCAGGCTGAGTGAGTCGCAGCGCTTAGCGAGCCGCTTACCCTGCTCATCGAGGATGAGATGGTGATGATGGTAGCGTGGCTCGGGCAAGTCCAAGAGGTGCTGCAGTGTGCGATGTACGTGTGTTGAGCTAAGTAGGTCATCACCTCGGCTGACGTCGGTGATTTGCTGATATGCGTCATCAATAACAACGGCGAGATGGTAAGAGGTGGCGATGTCTTTTCTGGCGAGAACAACATCACCTAATAAAAAAGGCTCCACTGAGATCGAGCCGTGAATTTGATCTGTGAACGAAAGCGCCCCCGTGATGGAGAAGGCCTTCTCTGCATCGAGTCGCCAGCAGTGGGTGTCGTCTCGATGCATTCTTGCGCTGCGTTGGCGTTCGCTCAGCTTTCGGCATGTTCCTGGGTAAATGGGGCCTTCTGATCCATGTGGTGCGTTGGCAGCATTTTCTATTTCACGGCGTGTACAGAAACAGGGATAGGCAACACCTCGTAATTGAAGTTTCTCCAAAGCTTCGCCGTACTGAACTAATCGATCCATTTGCCTGAGTGGCTCACTCGACCACTTGATACCTAGTGCCGCAAGATCTTCTTCAATAGCTGGGTAGTATTCTGCACGAACGCGGGTGATATCAATATCCTCGTACCGAAGGAGGAAATCGCCGCCGTGCTGTGCTGCTAAATCGTAAGCGTACAAGGCAGCGTAGGCATGGCCGAGATGGAGATGGCCAGTGGGCGACGGAGCAAAGCGGGTGATCACAGAAAGAAGTTTAGACCCGATGCAGTGCTGCGAAAATCATTTCCTGAAAAAAACGAGCGATCATTAACGCAAATTACTTGCAATAGTTTGTTTAGTGCGATAAGAATGCCGCATGACAACGTTTCGACAGTTTGCAGTACTTATTATTTTGCTCTTTTCGGCGATGGGCTTTGCAAATGCCCAATTGAAAGTAGCAACACTGCACCCCTTGATGACGGATCTTGCAGAGCAGGTGGGAGGAGACTTTGTGGAAGTTGTGGGTCTTATCGATGCCAAAGCGGACCCTCATCATTTCCAACCAAGCCCAAAGGAGTTACTTAAAGCCAAGGGAGCCACGCTCTATTTAGCGAGCGGTAAAGGCATGGAGAGCTACCTAGACAAGCTGCGTAACACTCTGGGGAATACCGCCGAAGTTCTTGAGGTGGGAAGAACTATTCCTTCCATGAAGATCAGTGGTCGCGATAGTCAGTTCGTCTGCTGTCCGAATCACACGGTGGGTGCGATCGATCCTCACTGGTGGCACAAGGTGAAAAACATGCAGAAAGCCGCCCGTGTGCTTGCCTCATCTTTTGGCAAAGCAGACCCTGCCAACAAGGCGGTCTATGCAGCTAATGCCGCAGCTTACTCGAAGCGACTCGATGTGCTTAATAGCTGGATCAAGCGCGAAGTCAGCCGGATACCGCGCGATAAAAAAATTCTTGCCACAGCGCATGCTGCCTTTGGCTATTTCTGTGATGAATATGGATTCAAGGCATTGCCTATCAAGGGTTTAACGGCCAATGGTAAAACAAGCGCCAACTACCAAGCTGAGGCCATTCAGCAAATCAGAAAAAACAAAGTGAATGCTATTTTCCCTGAAGTGCGCGCCAATCCCAAATCTCTCGCCATTATCTCGCAGGAAACAGGCGTCAAGCTAGGTGGTACGTTAGTTGCCGATGGCGCGTCGAGTTACGAAGCGATGATGCAGGGGAACGTTAAAAAAATCGTCCAAGCGCTCGCTCAGTAAAATCACACGGTGTGCTAGACCTGAATCTTTTTTCCCAAGTTAAAGTCCTCTTTCAAGAAAATCGTCATGCGTGGCTCCCCCCCTCTGCAAGCTCTCATTCTACTGGTCTCTCTTCTCCTTTTGGGGTGGCTGGCCAAAGATTTCATCCGTTCGGAAAACATCTCAGCTAGTGGTGTTCAGATCGCGCAACAAATCTCTGAGCAGCAAGTCATTGATCACACTGTAGTGGATGCCGAAATAGAACTTACTTTTTCATCTCTGCCTCTCTCTTATGAACTCAGACGTTATGCCGATGCAGGAAGCGGCGCTGAGATAAGTCTTTTGAAAGGCTCCTCGGATATTGGAAATCCGAGCTATCACAATGTCAGCATCCCTTCTCATCGTGATACCACCTACCTGCTTGACGTCGTTTGGGCATCGGAGCCAGAGCCTGATGCACGCCACTTTGTAAGCATTCACATTTCGCCCGTTAATGGAGATCCTGCTCATCTGTCTCTAATCAGTCACTTAAAAAACATGGAGGAAACCTTCGATTATTCGACTACGTCTCTTCCTGCTGAACCCAAGTCTCATTCACATGAATAGCTGCTCTCATACGCATGATCACGGGCAAGTTCATCAGTTACAAATTGATGCGCTCCACGTGAGCTATCGCGATCTTACCGTGCTAAAGGACATTCACCTTCATAGCCACTGTGGTACTTGTCTTGCGCTTATCGGTCCCAATGGGGCAGGAAAAAGCACCTTGCTGAAAGCCATCGCGGGGCTTGTCAAAGCGGATTCAGGTAACATTACTTGGTCAGGCGTCGATCACATTAAATGCCGTGGCGGTGAGTTTGCGTATCTCCCGCAGCATGATGAAGTTAACTGGAGTTTCCCGATCACTGTGCGTGGAGTCGTAGAAATGGGGCGCTACCCGCAGTTAGGACCATGGCGAAAATTCGGAGCGAAAGATCATGAAGCAGTGAACAAGGCACTCGCTCTTATGGAAATGGATGGCGAACTAGCTGATCGTCAAATTAGTGAGTTATCGGGAGGACAGAAACAGCGCGCCTTTATTGCAAGAGCCGTGGCTCAGGAAGCGCACGTTTTGTTACTCGATGAGCCATTCACAGGGCTAGATCGCAATCACACCGCTAACCTTGCGCGTCTGTTGCGGAAACTCACCGCAGAGAACCGTCTGGTTATTGCGTCTCACCACGATATGAGCACACTAGACGGGATCTTCGACGAAGTTCTCATGCTTAAGCGTGAAATTATTGCCTATGGTAAAGTGGCCGAGGTTTTTACTGAAAAAAATCTCAGCCGCACCTTCGGAAATCAAATACCCACTCCTACTCAGAAAACTGCCGATGTCTGACTTGATAGAAATACTCGATATGCCTTTTTTCCGGAGGGCACTTATTGCAGCTGCCTTGATTGGATTTACCAATGGCTTTGTTAGTGGCTTTGTACTTCTTCGTCGTAGCTCGCTCGTTCTGAGTGCCTTATGTCACACAATGCTCCCTGGTATCGTGATCGTCGTATTGATCACGGGTGCTTTGACCCAAGCGGGAGCGTTCATCGGGGCTTTACTCGCGTCGCTCATTGTTGGGCTGGGTTCCATCGCGGTGACGCGAAATACTCGTTTGCCGCAGAGTACGGCACTGGCCATTTTCTTTACGACGGCATTTGCCCTAGGCGTTGTACTTGTTCAATACACCAACACTTCGGAAAACTTAGAAGAGTGGCTCTTTGGCAGTATTCTTTCCGTCAGTGATAGTGACCTTAAAGTGTTCTTTGGCATCGCGTGTTTTACATTGCTGAGTGCCACTTTATTTATGCGGCCACTGCTACTGACGCTGTTTGAGCCGAACGTTGCCAGTGTGCAGGGCGTGAATGTGCGCTGGATGAATTACCTACTTTATATCATGATGATTTTTGCCCTGATGGCGAGTTTTCAGGCAGTTGGCTCTGTACTGTCCATTGGGCTTCTCGTGGTTCCTGGCGCAATTGTTTCACTCTTCACCAATAACACCCGCTGGCTTTTCTGGGGCGGTGGTATCGTCGGCAGCCTCGGTGCTGTTCTCGCCGTCCTTTTATCCGTCGTTCTCAATATCCCAACAGGGCCAGCTATTGTGCTGGTGCTAGGCCTACTTTTTCTCGCGGCCTATTTCTTGAGTCCTGGCGCTAAAGCAGGGGCGAGGTCGCTGTTTAGTAAAAAAAATTCACCAAAAAAAAACAATGAAACACAATAAACTGCTCCAACTAGGAATCGTCGTTATGGCAGCGCAGTCTCTGCATGCTGAAACGACTGATGTAGAAATAATAGAAACTAAGAATGACGCTATCCGCTTAGAGCCGACACTTCACATGCGTTTGGCGCACGGAGAAACCACCCTAGGAGGTGATGCTGTTTCCTTTGGTGGTCACGATCCCGACGACGATGGCTTTAATTTTCAAGGCTTTGAAGTTGGCGCAAATATCTACCTCGGTGAATATGTTACAGGTTTCACCACCGTAAATGTTTTTAAAAACGATGGTGAAGATTTTGAGGCAGAGTTTGAGGAAGGCTTCTTAAAATTACAGAACCTCCCAGGAGGCTTTGAACTACGTGGTGGTAGAATGCTGGCGCGTTTTGGTGATCAGAATGCACGTCACTTGCACGCCTGGGACTTTGCAGATGCTCAGATTGGTAACGTTCGTTATCTTGGAGATGATGGTTTTGCTTACGAGGGAGCGGAGCTTACTTGGCTAGCACCGACGCCGTTTCAGAGTGCTCTGAGTTTGGGGCTAGGATCTGCCGTAGTGCATGACCATGAAGAGGAGCATGAGGAAGAAGAGTTTGGTGGCGGCCATGATCATGACGAAGAGGCAGAGATGGCTCGTCCTGAGAGCAACATCGTCGTGGCTCGCTATCAAGCGAAGTTCGGCCCTAACGATTTTAATCAATTCCAAGCAGGAGCTAGTTACCTCACCGGTGACAACGGCTTTGGTATGAAAACAGATATTTATGGTGCTGATTTCACTTACACTTGGCGCGAAAATGGCTTGGAAGCAGGTGGCACACAGTTGCGCTGGCGCAGTGAGTGGATCGAGCGCGATGTCGCAAACGATGAAGGCGGCTTTAGGGATAGTGCTTTTGCTACGGCTCTCATCTGGGAGTTTCTTGAGAGTTGGGAGCTGGGATTACGTTACGAGTATGTTGAGGGTGTGGAAGATCCAGAACTTGCGGAAAGACAACGGATCTCGCCATCCTTAACGAAGCGGTTCCAGCTAGCAGATGATTTGAATGCCTTAGTGCGCTTGCAGTATAACTTTGATGACATTACTCATGATGGGCATAAGGACAGTGAAGATAGTCTGTGGTTGCAGTTTGGCTTCGATTGGGGTCCTAGCGAAGTACGTTAGTTTCTAAGTATGAATCTCGATATCATTGGCCGCATCAGTACCTGCTACGGTGAAAAGTTTGGCGTGCCTCGACAACCTGGCATCGTCAAGGAAGCATGGGGAAGGCTGGTTTTTGAACCTGAATTTCGAAATGCTGATGCAGTCCGTGGTCTCGAAGATTTTTCTCACGTCTGGCTCGTTTTTGTTTTCCATCAGTCTATTCAAGACGGATGGAAGCCGATGGTGAGGCCGCCACGGTTAGGGGGAAATGAAAAGCGTGGGGTTTTCTCAACACGCTCGCCTTTTCGCCCCAATCCCATAGGGTTATCCTGTGTGAAGCTCGATTCGATCGACTTTGATCACGCCGATGGGCCTCTTCTTAAACTTAGTGGCGTCGACCTCGTCGATGGCACACCCATTCTTGATATCAAGCCGTACATTCCCTATGCAGATTCGGTTCCAGAAGCACATGGAAGTTTCGCTCATAAAGCGCCCGGCATGCTCAAAGTCAAATGGGACGAAAACATCAATCAGGGGGATTTACCTGTCGAACTCATCGAGGCCACCCTCTCTGCCGACCCCCGTCCCGCTTATCAGCACCGCGAAGCAGGCAGGGAATACGGCTGCCTGATTAGCGGTTACAATGTACGCTGGAGTGTAGCTGAGCAGGTGGTTTTTGTTCAGTCATGCGAGAAAACTGAGAAACTCCCCTAAGCATTAAGCTCTGCGGCGTTTTAGAATTAGAGTCAAGCTCGCTAAGACAAAAAGAGTCGATGATGATGGCTCGGGGACACTGACAATATTGAAGCCGTATCGCCACCTGCTTACGACGGTCTCACCACTTAGTGTAATCCCCGACGGGGTATCAAGATTCAGATTTAATACTTTAAACCCTACTTCGCCAGCCGTAAAGGTGAGGGCTGGATCGACACCGTTATCTGCGTGTAGGGCACCTTCACCTTGGACTTCAGTTGTTGTGATACTTATTAACCGATAGGTTTGTATAAGATCCATCTCAATGGATGAGTTTACCAAGTCCAATGTGTATCCACTGGTTGTGGAGAGCTCGATATCATGAATTGAGAAATTGAGTATGGAATCACCGATTGCATATGGAGAGCCTTGGTTAGGTATGTCTAAAGCGGAACCATCAAGTTCACCGCTAATGGTTATTGTGAAAGTAAGGGTATCGAGCCCACCTCTGCCCCCGTCAAAATCGCCAGTAACCGTGTAATCGACGATGGAGTCATTACCCGTGTCATCAAGAATGTTCGTATAACTTAGAGAAGAATCACCAGCGTCATTAAGCGTCCCTGCTGCATCAAGTCTAATGCGGGCGATGTTAAATACGGTGGTAGCAGCAGAAACGTTTAAAACGCTACCGAGGATCAGCAAAACGCAGGTGGATCGAATGTTTTTCATGACATGCACTGAAAGATACTTGTTAGCTAACACAATGTTTGTCGAGGATCAATACACGCCTGAACGAGGTTCGCGACGACCTTATGCGATCGCATAGCCACGGATGCCATGGTGAAAATGTGTCTATTTCTTTAGCTCCTCTGGAGAGATCAAGGAAATATCTGGGCAAAACTCTCCATTCACTATTGCTTGATGTGAGGCTGTCAGAATAATTTGTTTTTCCTGTCGCGGAAACCTGATCGGCTGTTTAGCCTTCAAGGAGTTTATGAAATACCGTGCTTTGATATTTGATTTTGATGGGACCATCGCTGACACCCTCGATGAGGCCTTGAAGATCTACAATCAAATGGCAGGGGAATTCAGTTTGCGGCCCGTAGAAGAGTCGGAACTGCCGCATTTGCGGACCATGGGCTTATCAACGCTGCTGGATCATTTAGAAATTTCAAAACTGAAAGTTCCTAAGCTTTTGTATCGGGGCAAGAAGATACTGAAAGCGAGAATTCCTCAAATTCCGATGATTCAAGGGATGAAAGAAGTGCTTATCGAGCTGCGCAACGAGGTAGAATATTTTGGTATTTTGACTTCGAATTCAGTGGAAAATGCGACTCTTTTTCTCGAGGCTCACGGCGTAGCCGATCTCTTTAACTTTGTCTCCTCCACGTCTAAGCTTACCGGCAAGTCGCGGTACTTAAAAAGAATTCTCAAGGAGTACGAGTTGTCTCCAGAGGAGCTTATTTATATCGGAGATGAGACACGCGATGTGATTTCTGCCCACAAAGCTGGTGTTTCCGTCGTTGCGGTGACTTTTGGCTTTAATGCTAAAATGGCTCTTGCCGCAGAACAGCCGACGCATCTCTGCGATTCGCCGCAGGAGCTTGTTACTGTTTTGCAATCTTAGTATTACTTGCCGAGGAGCATCTTAGTTCCAAAAACGAGGAGTACGATGCCGAACATCTGTGTCAGGCACTGGTTACTCGGTTTGTGCATCAGATCCGTGCCAAACCACGCTGCTACGGTAATCAATACGATACCGCCACCAACCCCGCAGAGGGCACTCGGTAGACCAGCAGTAATGCCGATAAACCCGGCTGTAATAATTGTTTTTATGGCGTGCAAATATTCGCGATGAGGCGGTGTAGCACAACTCGCTGATCGAGTCCGCTGGTGACGAGTGATTTATCTGCGGCGAGACAGGCCTGCATGGAGGTGCGGAGCTTGCTGACGCCAAAAGCTTGAGCGTTTTTACTGGCGAGAAAGAGGGGGTAAGCATTGACTCCTCCCGCCTTTTTCTGTGGTAGCCAGGCACGCTCGCTCTCAGGAAGGGCATTAAGCGCTGCGGCAAATTGATTATAGTTTCCATTGGGTACCTTACGTCCCGATGTGGCGGCGGCGGCCATAAAGAGATTGCGCACGGTGGGGATAATAGAGGCGCGGAGGATACCGATAGCGGTTTCCTTGCGAGCAAGTTGCTGATCAATTAACTCAAAGGCGCGGGCGGCATGCCGTTTCTGGATGGCGTTACCGATTTCAAAAACAACGCCGGCGCGACTAAGCGGGACAAGCAAGCGGACGTCCTCTTCTGTCACCTCGCGGCGGTCACCGAGGTAAATGTCTATTTTTTCGAGTTCCGAGGTAATTTGGCGGGTGTCTTCGCCAGCAAGCATTACGAATAATTCGAGGGCTTCTGAAGTGAAGCCTAAACCCAAATCACGTGCTCGGTTCGACACCAGCCGTGCGACCTGTTCCTGCCAGCCATCGCGCGAGATGTCAGGCTTATCATAGCTCTGTACTGAGCCCTCGGAGAAAAGATATTTACAGAGTGAGCGGGACTTGTTCATTGCCGAGGCACTGATGAGGAATTTAATATCCTCTGGGAGGCCTGATTTCAGGCAGTCTAGCAGTGCTTCCGCGCCGTTTTTCGTTGCTTCCGCCATACTGGTACGGTCGCTGGCGAGGAAGTTGACATTCTTAAGCCACACTGTTTTTCCACCGCCAAAGAAAGGTAGGGTCTGCAGGGACTCAATAGCGGAGCTGCATGCGGTCAGTGCCTCCTCGGCATTTCCAACTGTCCCATTGATAATCTCCTGCGAGAAATCATCACCGCCTTCAGGTTTATGCTTATTGTAAAGCTTCAGCGCCTCTTCGGACACTGTCCCTTCATCGCTTCCAGTAATGACAAAAATCTGACTCACGCCTCGGAGATTCGTGGACTTGGATGGAAGTAGCAAGCAGGAAACTTAATATAAAAAGCCACTAAGCATCACACTTAGTGGCAAATTAGATTGGTTTTAGCTGCTGAACTAGTGAGCTAACATTTTGTCAGCAGGCAGCTTCCACATGCTGCCTGTCGCAGGGTCTACAATAAGACCACCAATAAGCCCTCCAAAGAGAATGTTACCTGCATACCAAGGGTCTAGGGTTGCTTTCAGTTCACTTGTTGTATTTGCAGTAGATACACTATACTTGGCAGGTTTGAAAAATCCTGCAGAAGCACCTAGTGTGGCCTGTGTTGGTGTCATGCCTGTATGAACAATGTGTCCTGTGTCAGCTTTGACGGTGACTTTGACTGGTTTTCCAGGGCTTGTAAAAGTGACAGGGTAACTGTTTTTGCTAACGATTGATGCACAGCTTGATAAAGCACAAACGCAGACAGTAGATAGAAGTAATTTCTTCATGAGGTTTATTATATGTGTGTATTAAAAATGCGCTAACTAGCGCAGGAGTAATATGGCCACCTGGATTATTACGGCAAGATCTATCGCATATCTTTGTTTTTGCCGGCTCTCTTTGTGCCTGGGGGTGTGCGCTTTTCTCCGAAGTACTTCTCGCTTCGATACCGCAGCCAGACACGTAAAGCTTGTGGGACTTTCTCACGCTGCTCTTTTGTCAGTGTCTCGTAAAGAGCCATGGCTTTGTCGCGCTCGCCTCTACAGGCGCGGTTGTTGTGCGCGTCCCAGTAGCTGCGGGCGATGCGGATGCGGCGGCAGACCTCTTTAATAAGCTCTTTACCAGCCAGTGGTTTGTTGGAGGCTTTTTTCTTCGCTGGCATGATAACGATGGTAAATCTTAAACGTGAAATTCACAAGGTTCGAGAATGTGCTTAATGGCTCAAGCCTTAAATTTGAGGATACTTTAAAAGAATAGGTCTTGAGTGAAAGAAGGATTTACGCAATAGCGTCTATAGTCAGTGAATTGCACATTAGAATCATTCTAAAAAAACTTGCATCGCTAAAGAAGTCGGTTAAGTTTCCGCCCAAGACTAAAACAAGCCACTCGAACGAGTGTTTTCTTGCCCACCATTTATGGAGCATTCATCCACAGCGCAACATCCTTCTGAATCCCCCACGAAAGTGAAGGGATTGCGTATGACGCGTCAGAGAAGAGGTGTGCTGGACGTGCTGATGGACTATCGCGATCATCCCACGGCGGGCGAAGTATACGAGCGCGCAAAGCAGAGCTTGCCGGGCATTTCACTAGCGACTGTTTACAATTGTCTTGAGGCGCTGGTGCAGCACGGAGTAGTGCGGCAGGTGAACTTCGAGCGTGAGTCCTCGCGTTATTGTCCCAACCTCATGGAGCACGGGCATTTTCATGACGAATCTACAGGTACGATTTTCGACGTGCCGCTTAAAAAGGGAGTTAAGCTCTCAGACATTCTTGAGCTACCTGAAGGTGCTCAGATTGATAATCTTGAGATCACCCTTCGAGGCAGTATCGCGCAGTCAGCGTAATTAATTTTTCAAAATCAACTAATTTAAAACACCCTAAATCAACTAGACCAATGAGCTTAATCATTAAAGACCTCCACGCAAACATCGAAGACACCCCGATCCTTAAGGGTGTAAATCTTGAAATTCCAAAGGGCGAAGTGCATGTCATCATGGGACCGAATGGTTCAGGCAAATCGACACTTTCGAAAATTATCGCAGGTCACGATGACTATGAGGTCAAGTCTGGCTCAATAACACTTGATGGTGAAAGCATTCTTGAAATGGGGGTCGATGAGCGTAGCCGTGAGGGAATCTTCCTCGCCTTCCAGTATCCTGCCGAAGTCCCAGGCGTTTCTAATGCCAACTTCATCCGTGCGGCACTTCAGGCACGTTTGCCTAAGGGTGAGGAGATTGATGCTGTCGCTTACTACAAGCGCCTTTATGCAATGATGGATGTGCTTGAGATGGATCGTAAATTCACCGCGCGTGCAGTGAATGAAGGTTTCTCTGGTGGCGAGAAGAAGCGTAATGAGATTCTTCAGATGATGATGCTTGAGCCAAAGTACTGTATTCTTGATGAAACAGATTCAGGCCTCGATATCGATGCTCTTAAGATCGTGGCCAAAGGCGTCAATGCCATGCGCTCTCCTGAACGTGGCATGCTAATGATTACTCACTACCAGCGCCTTCTCGACTATATCGAGCCAGATTACGTTCACGTCATGTCTGATGGTCAAATCGTCAAGTCAGGCGGCAAGGAACTCGCCCTCGAGCTAGAAGCAGAAGGCTATGATTTCCTTAAGGACACAGAGTGTGTTACGGCATAATTTTTTCATTTTCTAAACTTCAACCATTTTCCCCCAGCAGCCATGAGTTACGATACCACTATCGATCAAGACACCCAAACCGCGATCGATATCGACCGCTCCAAGGGAGATTTTAATTTCCCAGAAAATCATAAGTTCGATGCTGGCGTAGGTCTATCATCGGATACCGTAAACTACATCAGTGATGTGAAAAGCGATCCAGACTGGGTGCGCGAGTTCCGTCTGAAAGCTCTGGAGACTTTCTACAGCAAGCCTATGCCAACTAACTGGGCTACGGAAGATCTCAATAATATCGATTTTGATAAAATTCGCTATTATCTCTCCGACGGTCAAAAGCCGATGCGTAGCTGGGATGACGTACCGCCAGAAGTTTTAGAAACTTTTGAGCGTCTCGGGGTTCCTCAGCAGGAGCGCGCGTTTCTTGCTGGCGTAGAAGCTCAGTACGATTCCGAAACAGCCTACTCAAATGTTAAAGAAGAACTCACCAAGGATGGTGTAATTTTTGTTAACTCGACAGAGGGCCTTAAGGAGCACGAAGAAATTTTCCGTCCATGGTTCGGCAAAGTGATTCCTACTGGTGACAATAAATTTTCAGCTCTTAACAGCGCTGTTTTCTCAGGCGGATCTTTTATCTATATCCCCAAGGGACTCAAAGTGAAGCACCCGCTCCAAGCGTATTTCCGTATTAACTCAGAGAACTTCGGTCAGTTTGAGCGTACGCTCATCATTGCAGATGAAGGTTCAGAGGTCATGTATATGGAAGGCTGTACCGCTCCTAAATTTGAAACTGCTACACTGCACTCTGCTGTTGTGGAGCTGGTAGCGATGAAAGGTGCGAAGATTCAGTACGTCACAGTTCAAAACTGGAGTTCTAATGTGTTCAACCTCGTCACGAAACGCGGTATGGCTCACGAAGATGCCGAAGTTCGCTGGATCGACTGCAACATTGGCTCACGTCTCACCATGAAATACCCAGGCGTGGTGATGAAAGGGAAGCGTGCACGTGGCGAAGTTATTTCGATCGCTCTTGCCAATAATGGTCAGCATCAGGACACTGGAGCGAAGATGATTCACGCGGCGGATGACACCACCTCAAACGTCATTTCGAAGTCCATTTCCGTCGGCGAGGGCCGCTCTACCTATCGTGGTCAGGTTCATATTCCTAAACACCTCAAGGGTTGTAAAAATAATACTGAGTGTGACGCTTTGCTGATCAACTCTCATAGTCAAACTGACACCTACCCAGCGATCACAGTTCGCGGTAACCAGCACGTCACTCAGCACGAAGCGAGTGTCAGTCAAGTCAGCGAAGAAATGCTCTTCTACATGCAGCAGCGTGGCATTGGTGAAGCGCAGGCAATGAGTCTGGCAGTAAATGGTTTCATCAACGATCTTGTTCGCGAGTTCCCCATGGAGTACAGCGTCGAGCTGAAGCGCTTGATCGAACTCGAGATGGAGGGCAGCGTAGGCTAAACTTTCATACAATTTACTTTAATTTTACCCACCAATATTCTTTTTTTAATGAGCACGATGATCGCGCAACCTAGTATCCTCGAATCCGCCCCTGAGACACCTGCTGTATTTCCAGCCTGGTTCTCTGAGCTTCAGCAGCAAGCGTGGCAGGAATTTCTCGATACTCCTATGCCAAGCCGTAAGGATGAAAACTGGCGTTTTGGAAATCTCAAGCAGATGGATTTCAGTCAATTCACCGCCGAAGAAAAATCTGATATTACCTACAAAATACCGACTCTGCCAGCAGGTGTCATTTGCTGTTCTTTTGAAGAGGCTTTGCAGCAGCATGGCGATCTCGTGAAAGAGCATTTCATGCAGAACGAGACACGTCTCGGTTCAGCGAAATTTGTAGCACTTCACAAGTCGCAAGCTAAGAGCGGCCTCTTTGTCTATGTGCCCGATGGTGTAGTTGTGGAAAAAGCCATTGAGCTTACCCATATCTTATCAGGAAATCATCAAGCGTCATTTCCTCACACCTTAATTATCACTGGGAAAAATGCTCAAGTATCTGTCGTGGATCACTTTACAAGTAAGGACGCCAGCGACGAAGGTCTATGTATTGCTGTCAATGACTTGATTGCTGGCGAGGGCTCTACTCTCAAGTACTGCGCGATTCAGGAGCTGAATTTGAATAGTAAAATGATTCAAGTAAACGCAACTTACGTTGGTCGTTCAGCGAATGCCATGGCCTTCACCCTCAACACGGGTGGGCAATGGGTGCGCAATGAATCACTTAGTTCGCTTGCCGCCGAGGGAGCAAATTCTGATATGTTGTCATGTTCAGTGCCCTCTGGTTCTCAATTGTACGATCAAAGAACGTTCCAAGAGCATGCCGCACCTCATACAACGAGTAATCTCCTTTATAAAAATACACTTTATGGCACCGCGAGAACGGTATTTGCTGGCTTGATCAAAGTTGACCAAGACGCACATTACACGGATGCATACCAGACTTGTCGTAACCTTCTTATGGAAGATACCACGGAGGCAAACTCAATGCCCGGGTTGGAAATTAATGCCGACCAGGTAAAATGTTCGCATGGTAGTACGGCAGCTAGTATCAGCGACGATGAGATTTTCTATCTTTGTGCCAGAGGTATCCACGCAGCGACAGCGCGTCGGTTGATTGCTCACGGATTTTCAGTTGAAGTTATTGAACTTCTAAAAAGTGAACGGCTCGAAGAACTTGTTATCGAATCACTAGATAGGAAGTTTGCAACTATTCGCTAGTGATTTAGTTGCCCTATTAGTAAGGCTGATGTTTTGTTCATTTTTAATTGAACAAAACATCTTTTGTGATGTTTATACCCATGTCGCAGGAAAAACTGTAAAAAAGTTTTTATAGCAATTTATTCTTAGAACGTAATTCATCTCAAGGTTTTGACTCGTAATTAAGTCATCTGACCAAGGGCGGTAGCGTCTCTAAATTTATTAAGTCGGTGAATTGTTTGACGTCTTCAATCGTATATTTTAGGAATTCAATCCATGAAAACACCTGCAACAAATATTCATCCAGAATTTGCCCGCCAAGTTTCTAAAGAAAGCAAAGAAAAGCTTCTTGGACAAAAAGGAGCGGTGATATGGCTCTGCGGGATGTCGGGCTCAGGCAAATCCACAATTGCAAATGCCGCAGAAAAGGCTCTTCACAAGCAAGGTAGAATGACAACTATCCTTGATGGAGATAATCTCCGAACTGGGGTGAACTCGAATCTTGGATTCAGCGATGAAGATCGAGCTGAAAATATACGAAGAGCTGCGCATGTAGCTCGTGCCTTCTCACAGCAAGGTATTGTCACACTTGTTTCTGTAATTACTCCACGTCACGAATTGCGCGAGCTAGCACGTGGAATCGTTGGTGAGAGCTACTATGAGGTCTATGTCAAAGCGGATTATGAAGTCTGTCAGCAGCGCGATGTGAAGGGTCTCTACGCGAAGGCCGCGGCTGGAGAGATTAAAAACTTTACTGGCAAAGACAGCTCATTTGAGGAGCCTGCGCATTCGGAACTTGTAATAGATACACGAGAGCAATCTGTTGAAGACAGTGTATCGGCTTTACTTCAAGCAATTTACCCCTTTATTTCTCTATCAGCTATTTAACAGTTAACTATTTCTAAAACCATGTCTAACTACTCACTAAGTCACCTCAAGCAGCTTGAGTCGGAAGCTATCTTTGTTTTACGCGAAGCTGCTGCACAGTTCAACAATCCCGCCTTACTTTTCTCTGGCGGGAAAGATTCAATTGTTATGGCGCATCTAGCAAAGAAGGCGTTTTATCCAGCTCGGATTCCTTTTCCCCTTGTCCACATTGATACAGGCCACAACTTTGATGAGTGCCTCACTTTCCGGGACAAATTTGTTGACGAGTATCGTGCTCGACTAGTCGTTGGCAGTGTTCAAAAGTCTATTGACGATGGACGCGCAATGGAGGAGAAAGGTCTTAATGCATCACGAAATGCCCTGCAAACAGTGACACTTCTTGATACAATCGAGGAGCATCAATTTGATGCAGCTGGCGGAGGCGGTCGCCGCGATGAAGAGAAGGCGCGTGCGAAAGAGCGTTTTTTCTCTCACCGGAATGATTTCGGTGAGTGGCAGCCACAGAATCAGCGTCCCGAACTGTGGAACATCTTTAATGGTAGAAAACAGCACGGTGAACACTTTCGTTTCTTCCCGATATCTAACTGGACTGAAATGGATGTCTGGCAGTATATTAAGTCTGAGGGGATTGAGCTTCCAAGTCTCTACTTTGCACGCGAGCGCGAAGTTGTCGTTCGTGGAGGTACTTACCTTGAAGTTAACAACCTTGTTCAACCACGTGAAGGTGAAAAGGTGGAAAAACTGGTAACACGTTTCCGTACGATGGGTGATGCGACCATTACTGGTGCTGTTTTATCTACAGCTGATACGCTTGATGCCATTATTGAAGAAGTAGCAGGAGCTAGAGAAACAGAGCGCGGGAATCGTGCAGATGATAAACGTTCTGAGACATCCATGGAAGATCGTAAGAAAGAGGGGTACTTCTAGGCCTTACACAAAGTAGAACTAAATTTGCCCTAATAATTTAACCATTTTAAGAATGAGCTCAAAAGAAACAACAGACACCGCAGGATATCTAGACATGGATCTCTTGCGTTTCACAACAGCAGGAAGCGTAGATGATGGTAAGTCCACTCTGATTGGTCGCCTTCTCTATGATTCAAAGAATACCTTTGAAGATCAAATGGAAGCTGTAGAATCTTCCAGTAAATCGCGCGGCGATGAACATATCAACCTCGCACTTCTAACTGACGGTTTGAAGGCTGAACGCGAACAAGGTATCACTATCGATGTCGCTTATCGTTACTTCGCCACACCGAAGCGTAAATTTATCATTGCAGACACACCTGGTCATATCCAATACACAAGGAATATGGTCACGGGGGCCTCTACTGCAAACCTCGCCATTATCCTCGTTGATGCTCGTAAAGGCGTCATTGAGCAAACATGTCGTCACTCATTCATCGCTAGCCTCTTACGCATTCAGCATATTGTGGTATGTGTTAATAAAATGGATCTCGTGGATTACTCGGAGGAGGTTTACGACAAAATTGTCTCAGACTACAAAGATTTTGCCTCACGCCTCGATAATGTCGTCGATATCAGCTTCATTCCCATCAGTGCACTCAACGGCGATAACGTCGTAGATAAGTCTGAAAACATGGATTGGTATCAGGGCTCCGCACTTCTTTACCATCTAGAGACCGTTTATGTAGGAAACCAAGAAAATCATGTTGAGGCACGCTTTCCAGTGCAGTGGGTCATTCGTCCCCAGTCTGATGAATGGCATGACTTCCGTGGCTACGCAGGACGTATAGCGGGTGGTGTTTTCAGACCAGGTGACGAAGTTACAGTGCAGCCATCTGGATTTAGTTCTAAAATAAAGGCAATTCATTCTCACACTACGGAGCTGGAAGAGGCATTTAGCCCACTCTCGGTGACGATGACACTTGAGGATGAAATTGATATCTCCAGAGGTGATATGATCATCAAATCAAATAACTTGCCTGAAGTCGGGCAGGACATCGAAGCAATGATTTGCTGGTTTGCAGATAAGCCCATGCAACCACGTGGTAAGTATATTATCCGTCACACTTCAAATGAGGCAAAGGCCATAGTCACAGAGGTAAAATATAAGGTGAATATTAATACACTTCATAAAGTTGAGGATGACCTAGAGTTTAGGCTCAACGATATTGGGAAAATTTCACTGCGTACCTCAGCACCACTTATTTATGATCGATATAAGCGTAACAGAATCACAGGATCTTTCATTTTGATTGATGCCTTGACGAATGAAACAGTTGCCGCTGGTATGATCTCCTAATCACATCAAAAATACTTACTTCCATGACTATTCCTCAAAGAATTTGCTGCATCGGAGCTGGCTACGTCGGTGGCCCTACTATGGCGATGATCGCCTCGAAATGCCCCGATATCCGCGTTGATGTTGTCGATTTAAATGCGGATCGCATTGCAGCATGGAATTCTGATAAGCTTCCCATTTATGAGCCAGGACTCGACGAGGTTGTGGCAGATTGTTTGGGTAAAAATCTTTTTTTCTCGACGGAGGTGGAGGCCGCCATCGCCGATGCTGACATTATCTTTGTTTCCGTAGGAACACCTACCAAAACTTATGGTATGGGAGCGGGACGAGCTGCAGATCTCTGTTATATTGAGGGCGCGGCTCGCATGATTGCTAAGGTTGCTAAGGGGCCTAAAATTATCGTTGAAAAGTCAACCATCCCCGTTCGCACGGCTCAAGCAATGCACACCATCTTGAGTGCCAACTGCGAAGATGGCAAATTCCAAGTTTTATCGAATCCTGAGTTTCTTGCTGAAGGTACAGCCATTAAAGATCTAGAAAACCCTGACAGGATTCTCATTGGAGGAGAACGCACCGCTGAGGGCCAAGCCGCTATCGATACTCTCGCCAGTATCTATGAGCGTTGGGTGCCGTCAGAGCGTATTATTAAAACAAATCTTTGGTCCTCTGAGCTATCAAAGTTAGTAGCTAATGCCTTTCTCGCGCAGCGTATTTCCTCGATCAATTCAATTTCAGCCTTATGTGAAACCACGGGTGCTGATGTGGATGAGGTGGCTAGAGCGATAGGAACAGATTCGAGAATTGGGCCGAAGTTTTTGAAATCATCCGTTGGTTTTGGTGGCTCTTGTTTCCAGAAAGATATTCTCAATCTTGTTTATTTGTCGGAACATTTCGGACTTCCTGAAGTGGCGGCATATTGGAATACGGTGATTACGATGAATGATTGGCAGAAAAGTCGTTTCTCTGCAAAAATCGTCCAGTCTCTCTTCAATACTGTTCGCGGTAAACGTATCGCTGTGTGGGGATTTGCTTTTAAGAAAGATACGAATGACACACGTGAGTCGGCATCCATCTACGTTTGCCGTGACCTTCTTATGGAAGGGGCACAGATCGCGCTTTACGATCCACAAGTACCTACAGCGACAATTCATAAGGATTTACTCTATGTGGGTGTTTCTCAGGAGATTATCGATACCCAGCTAATAATTTGCTCTTCTTGCGAGGAAGCAGCCAAAGCCGCTCATGGTGTAGCCGTCCTCACTGAGTGGGATGAGTTCGCGGCAGTTGATTTTGATCAAGTGCTTGAAAATATGTTCAAACCAGCCTTCCTCTTCGACGGTAGAAACCTTCTCGATCACGATGCTCTCACCGCAAAAGGCTTCGATGTCTATGCGATTGGAAAAGGAAAATAAGTGTTCAGTATTTAACATTCGGTATGCAGCGAAATATTACTTTTGCTGAGACCTTAATCTGGTCACTTTAAACTCAAAATCATGAAACGCATTCTAATTACGGGTGGCGCAGGCTTCCTTGGCTCCCATCTCTGCGAACGGCTTCTTAATGAAGGAAACGATATTGTCTGTATGGACAATTATTTTACAGGTTGTAAAAGCAATATTTACCATATGATAGGCAACCGACACTTCGAGCGTGTTCGCCATGATGTAACAGACCCATTCAAAATCGAGGCCGATGAAATATACAACCTCGCCTGTCCAGCCTCGCCACCGCATTACCAGTACAATGCAATCAAGACGATGAAAACTTCCGTCATGGGAGCAATCAATTGCCTAGGTGCCGCTAAGCGAACAAGAGCAAAAGTTTTTCAAGCGTCGACATCAGAAGTATATGGTGATCCTGAGATTCATCCTCAGCCAGAGTCCTACTGGGGGAATGTAAACCCTATCGGGATCCGTTCTTGCTACGATGAAGGTAAGCGTGCTGCAGAAACGCTTTTCATGGATTATCATCGCCAAAACGGTGTAGATATTCGCATTGTGCGTATTTTTAATACCTATGGACCAAGAATGAACCCAGGCGATGGCCGTGTGGTTTCCAACTTTATCTGCCAAGCTCTACGTGGAGAAGATATCACAATTTATGGTGATGGCACTCAGACTCGTTCTTTCTGTTATGTTGATGACCTCATTGAGGGCTTTGTCCGACTGATGAATCAAGATCAGGTGATCGGTCCAGTCAATATAGGCAACCCCAACGAGTTCACCATGCTTGAACTTGCTGACCAAGTGCTCAGCAAAGTAGGGGGTAAGTCGAAGCTTGTCTTCAAAGACCTTCCTGGTGATGACCCTAAACAACGCCAACCTGATATTTCTTTGGCCAAAAAACATCTCGATTGGAAGCCTACTGTCGAGCTCTCAGAAGGGCTTGATCGTACGATTGAGTATTTCAAAACCGTAGTGGGTTAGGGTTATTACTCCAAGGCAATCACCAAAGGATCAAACTGATTTTAGAACCTTTGTTACTAGTATCAACCTTCAAACTGAAGGCATCAACTATATCATGAAACGCATCTTTGTCTCTGGTTGTTACGACATTATTCACGCTGGCCACCTTCAGTTTTTCGAAGAAGCGCGCGCGCTCGGAGATCATCTCACAGTTAGTTTTGCCTCGGAAGATGTTCTTTGGCATCACAAGCAGCGTCGGCCATCGATCCCCGATGTGCATAAAAAAGCAGTGCTCGAGGGCTTGCGCATGATTGATGCCGTCGTCATTGGTACTGACAACGATCACGGTCTCGACTTTAAAAACTACTTTTTAGAAGCAAAACCAGACATGCTCGTCGTTACCGAAGACGATCTATATGCAGATGTTAAAAAAGCACTGTGCGCACAAGTGGGAGCCACTTATCACCGCCTCGCCAAAACTCCTCCTAAGTTCGCGCCAGTCTCATCCTCGGGTATTGTACGCTGGGTAAAAGCACCTACAGAAGCTCCTCTCCGAGTTGATTTTGCAGGAGGCTGGCTTGATGTTCCTCGTCATGCACGTGAAAATGGTTACATCGTCAATTGTGCTATTTCACCCCTCGTGAGTTTACGCAACTGGAACTACGAAAAACGCGCAGGATTAGGCGGTAGCGGAGCATGGTCATTGCTGAACGGATACAATGGTGTTGATGCCGAACTCGATTTAGGAGTTGGCTGGCAAGACCCCGCTGTAATCAAGGAATCAGGCTTATGTGTCTGGAAGAGCGGTCCTACCCCCCAACTTGATTTTAAGCGAAGTGGCGAAATGCTGAGTGGGAAAATGGCGCTTCTTTGGACAGGCATGGAGCATGATACTCCTAAGTTTAGCGATATAGCACGAAACTATGACGCCATCGTTCAGGCAAGTATTTTAGCTAGAGAAGCAATTCTCACCGAAAATATGACAATGCTCGCAGAAAGCGTGACTCAATCATACAAAGTCCAGCTCGAGGAGGGAATGTTAGAACTACCTGCAGTATCAGGTTCGATTTCTCAAAAATACAGCGGAGGTGGTCATGGTGGCTATGCACTTTATCTTTTTAGTTCATCTGAGGATCGCGAAAGAGCATTAGCATCAGTTTCTGAGCTCAGAGCGATAGAGCCTTATTGTAAGTAGTTTGAGAGGTCCTTTCATCTGAATTTTTTTGCTTTTAAATCAAGATAAGTATTAAAATTACAATTTAAATACTTTGTTCGTAATATTATGAAGACATTACCTGTCATTGGTTTGCCAGTAGCCGTTACTGATTACAATGGCGCTATTAAGTGGATTAAAGCAGCTGCCAAAAAGTTAGATAGGGCTTATGCTGTGGAGGCAGCTAATACTCACGTAGCTGCATTATCACGTCATGATCCTGAGTTTGCAGAGGCAATGACAAAGTTTGATCTTATTTGTCCTGATGGCATGCCTTTGATATGGGCAATGAACAAAAAACTAAGTCATGAAAATCGGCTTACGGATCGCGTTTATGGTCCCACACTGATGCTTAAAACTATCGAGCAAACCCAAGGTGACGACGACCTAAAGCATTTCTTTTTTGGAGGAAAACAAAGTACTTTGGATTCTCTCAATCAACGTTTCTCGAAAGAATTCCCTAAAACTAATATTACAGGCTCTTATTCTCCCCCTTTTGGTCAATGGCCAGATAGTGAATTTAAAAAAATCTGTAAACTTATTCGTGCTTCTGGTGCAAATCTCGTATGGATAGGTCTTGGTTGTCCCAAGCAAGAAAAATGGTTAGCTAAACACAAGGACCAGCTTCCTCCTGCCGTCTATTTCGGTATTGGAGCCGCCTTCGCTTTTCATGCTGGTGAAGTTAAACAAGCCCCGTCAAAGTTTCAGGAACTCGGTCTTGAATGGCTCTACCGTCTTGTCATGGAGCCTCGCCGCCTTTTTAAACGTTACTTCACGTATAATTCTCTTTTCATATGGTATTTCACGGTAGGATTATTTCGGCGAAATGATGAATCTTCTTAAAAACAAGTGATGAGTAAAATTTTCGTAGCAGGAGGTGGCGGCTTTATAGGCGGTCATCTCGCCAAAACTTTTATTGAACGTGGTCATCAAGTGATCGTTGCAGACGTAAAACCTCTTTCGCAATGGTATCAGATCTTTGACGAAGCTGAAAATCACGTGGCCAATATGGAAGAGCTCGATAAGTGCTACGCGCTTATCGAAGATTGTGATGAAGTCTATTGCCTCGCTTGTAATATGGGAGGCATGGGTTTTATAGAGAACAATCGTAGCCTTTGTATGCTTAGTGTACTGATCAATACCCATATGTTGAAAGCAGCCAAAGACAATGGAGTTAGCAAGTATTTCTATTCTTCAAGTGCATGCATTTATCCAGACTTTAAACAAACAGACACAGCCGTCACAGCGCTTAAAGAATCAGATGCTTACCCCGCAATGCCAGAAAACGGTTACGGCTGGGAAAAATTATTTTCCGAAAGACTTTGCAAAAATTTTGAGCAAGACTTCGGTTTCAAGTCACAAGTTTATCGCTTCCATAACGTCTATGGCCCATTCGGAACATGGGATGGTGGTCGTGAGAAAGCACCCGCTGCGATGTGTCGCAAAGTCATAGAATGTATCGACTCTGGAAACATGGAAATGGAAATATGGGGTGATGGCGAACAAACCCGTTCATTTATGTACATTGATGACTGCATAACAGGAATCGACAAACTTATGGCACATGGTCATACCGACCCGCTAAATCTTGGTCGATCTGAGCTCGTCAGTATTAATCAACTCCTTGATATCGTTGAAGGTATCTCCGGCGCCACTGTCAAGCGCAAGTATAATTTGGGTGCTCCCCAAGGCGTCCGCGGTAGAAACTCAGACAATACCGAAATTAAAAAAATCCTGGGTTGGGAGCCAGAGATTGACCTCCGCACTGGGATGGAAACTACTTATCACTGGATCAAAGAGCAGTATGATCGCCGCAAGCATGGTGAGGATGTAATCTTGTAGGGGGGCTAGTGAAGTGAAAAAATCCGTACTATTCGTGCAAAATAGACACGGGTAGCAGAAGCTAAAAAATTAATAATATCAGTCAGATTCGTGATTAAAAAACATCACTCTCCTGTTGTCCGTGTTGAGATTCTAGGTGTAGGTATTTCTGTACTTAATCTGGATACCACGATCCAAATCATCAAGGATGCCTCTGTTGACGCTACCCACGCAGGCTACATCACGATCACTGGTGTTCACGGTGTGATGGAATCCCAAGACGATAACGAGCTTAAAGCCATTCATAACAACTCCTTCCTTACCACGCCAGACGGCATGCCGATGGTCTGGATTGGTAAGCATGAAGGCCATAGAGAGATGGACCGCGTCTACGGGCCTGAGCTCATGGACGAGATTTTCAAACAAACACAGCCCGAAGATAATGAGAGCGGACTCCGCCACTTCTTCTACGGTGGAGCCGATGGAGTAGCACCTTTACTCAAAGAGAAGCTACTTGAGAAATACCCTAACTCAGAAATCGTAGGAACCTACACACCACCGTTCCGCCCTCTCAATAAAACCGAGGAACAAGACCTGCTCGCTCAGCTTCACGAAACTAAGCCACACCTTCTCTGGATCGGCCTTAGTACTCCGAAGCAAGAGCGCTTCATGCATGCCTTCCTAGTCAAATACTCAGAGCTCAATCAGTCGTGGGGAAACGGAATCAGCCTCTTGGGCGTCGGTGCCGCCTTTGACTTCCTCTCTGGAAGAGTCCGCCAAGCTCCAAGATGGGTACAGCGCTCTGGCTTTGAATGGCTCTACCGAGTTTTCCAAGAACCTAAGAGACTACTGAAAAGGTATATAGTTA
The DNA here is from genome assembly GCA_051252195.1 of Akkermansiaceae bacterium. Classification (GTDB taxonomy): domain Bacteria; phylum Verrucomicrobiota; class Verrucomicrobiia; order Verrucomicrobiales; family Akkermansiaceae; genus Oceaniferula. Next base: position 233,551 of record JBPOGD010000001.1, read on the forward strand.
GTAATACAAGATTTGTGGGAGCTTTATTGAAACGAAAAATCACAAATTAAACAGCAGATATTCTGAAAGTTATCAAAAAATTGTGGGGCTCTCCTACGTTCACAGAGTGGGCAGTGAAACTAGTACAGCCGCTAAGGTTGTTATTGGTTACTCCGCTTATTATTACGCAGTTTTCGCAGAGCGAGCTGGCAGCATGGTATCTATTTGCTCTCACGGGGATATTTGGCCAGATTGTAAATAGCCGTTTAAATTTAACATTTTCTAGAATGATCTCTCTCGCCAATGGTGGGGCGAGCATTTTAGCCCCTATCAGAAGGGGGGGAGGGCGAGATAGTATTAGCGAGACAAACTGGGATGGCGTGTTTCGTGTTTACAACTGCCTCTGTTTTTTGATGCTTATTGTAGTCTCTATTACTTTTACTATTAATACTCTAGTTGGTTACATTAGCCTTAGGGAAATCTGTTCAAAAGTATCCATCGATGATGCGCAGGTTATTTGGGTAGCTTTTTTCATTATAAGATTTGGAGAATTTATACTTAACTTAGGAGCTGCTCCCCAAGTTGCTCTTAGAGGGCTCAATCATGTAGCACTTATGAACCGCTGGGGAGTTATTTTCCAGTTACTCTCTGTATTGGGCGGGTATGTTACATTACTTACTGGAGGCGGTATTATTCATCTTGCGATAGTTATGCAGGGGATAGCACTACTCGGAGTAGTTAGGAACTACTGGCTAACATATATTGTTAACGAAGGCCGCCTTTGGGAAAACTGGAAGTTAAGCTGGGATCAGCAAATTTTTCTCTGGGCAAGAGAGCCACTGTGGAAAGGCTTTGTGAGTGAAATTTCCAAAACTGGAGTTCTGCAGCTTACTGGCATTATCTTTACATTCTACGCCTCTACAGCAGGTCTCGCCAGCTATCTATTTTCTCTCAGTATCGCGCGTACTATCCAGAACTTTGCTATGGCACCTTTTTCAAGCCAAATGCCAAGGTTTTCAAAGATGATGGCACAGCAGAAGTTCAATGACCTCACTAAAGTTTTTAGGCAACGGGTAATACTTTGTCAAATTATGTTGATATTAGGCTTTGGAATGATTGCCATAATGGGACCCTATGTACTTGCCTTCATAGGCTCCAACACGGAACTACTACCTACAATGCAATGGTTGGTTCTGGGATGTATTTTTCTGTATGAACGTTTCAACACTTATTGCTTAGCGATGTGTGCTGCAGGAAATAATATACAGCTCTACTGGTCACAGGCTTTTGTAGGGCTTTGTTCCGTAGCATTGATGTTTTACTTGATTCCTTATTTAGGTGTGTGGGGTATACTTCTATCGCTTGCAGTTCCATCTATTTTTTTGATGAATATTAGGCCGTTTTATAAAATGAAAAAGCAACTTTCACCATGCTAAGGCACTTTTAAAGATACTGGTAGGTTTAACTAAGCTAATGAGAAAACTAGACACGCATCAACATCTTCTTTACCCAGAGTTATTTGCTTATTCGTGGGTTAATGACTTTCCTACGTTGCAGCGATCTTTTACACTCGAAAATTACGTAGAAGCTGCGAGATGTTGCGAGATTGAGGCAACTCTCTTCATGGAGGTGGATGTTGACGCTGACCAGCATGTGGAGGAGTCATTTTTTTTTACTCAATGTAGTATAGAAGCAACCAATAAGATTTCAGGTATTGTTGCGAAGTGCCGTCCAGAGGTATCCAGCTTTTCCAAAGAAATAGACTTAATGCAAAACTCGGCCTTGAAAGGTGTTCGGCGAGTTCTTCATACCCAGCCTGATGAACTTTCTCAATCTAGAATATTTCGTCAGAATATTTCTACTTTGGAAGAATATGATCTCAGTTTTGATCTGTGTGTTAATCAAAGCCAGTTAAACGTCGCGTGTGATTTAGTAAGTTCTTGTTCAGATGTTCGTTTTATTCTCGATCACTGTGGAGCGCCTAATATAGCAGAGCATAATTCTCAAGATTGTGAAAGTTGGCAGCAATGGTTGTTAGGTATGCAACTAATAGCCAAAGAACCCAATGTTACATGTAAACTCTCGGGTATATCTACGTATGGAACAAATAAGCAACGCGATGCTCGCAGTCTACGCCCTTATTTGACCGAAATTCTTGAAGCCTTCGGTCCTGAGCGAATCGTATGGGGTAGTGACTGGCCAGTTTGTAACCTCGCGAATGGCTTATTTAGTTGGTCTAAAGTTACAGACGAGCTACTAGGAGAGCTTTCAGTAGATGAACAAAACGCTATAGCATATCATAATGCAAAACGCATATATAAAGTCTAATAGCATTTTAAATTAGTAAAGATCGTATATTACAATTCGTATGAATATCAAATCTGCAGAAATTACAGATATCCGTGTTCCGACTTCGGATGATTTACTCGGCTCAGACCCTTTTCATAAAAAGCCCGACTATTCTTCTGCACTGTTGCAGCTTGAAACAGACGAAGGACTAACCGGAACTTCAGTTGTCTTCACAATTGGAGCTGGAACTGATTGGATTTGTCATGGTATACGTGACTTGTTTCAGATTATTAATGGTATGGACTTAGATACTTTTATCGAGTCCCCGGTTAAGCTTTATTCTCGATTAGTTGATCATCATCAAGTGCGTTGGTTACACGATGGTGTTTTCAGAATGGCTTGTGGTGCTATCATTAATGCAATGTGGGATCTTTGGGCAAAGCGCGAGGAAGTTCCCCTATGGAAATTGCTTGTTGATCTTGAGCCTGAATTTATTGTCAAACATTGTATCGATTGGCGAAGTATCAGTGATGCTTTAACGCCAGCGGAAGCAACAGACATTTTGGTTAGCTCAGCTGTAAATAAGCAAATCCGAGAATTTGAGATGCTAAATATTGGACCCAAAGCATATTGCACTGCTGGCTGGTTGGGATTAAGTAATGAACAAATTCATGCAACAATTCAAAAATTAAGTAATAAAGGTTTTGATGCTTTCAAACTGAAAGTAGGACAGAATTTGAAGTCTGATTTAGAGCGGCTAGATTTTCTTAGTGAGGGTATTGGAACTGGTTCAAGCTTAATGGTAGATGCAAACCAATACTGGAGCATTACCGAGGCCAAAGAGCATATGGGCCATTATGGGAACTACAATTTAAAGTGGGTCGAAGAGCCGATCGCAAGAGATGATGTATTAGGCTATATTGAATTACAGCATCATTTTGTGAATGAGACATTTGAAATGGCTTGCGGAGAACAAGCCGCCTCACCAGTTATATTTAAGCAGCTACTTAAGTCTGGTGCGATTGGTTACTGTCAAATAGACGCTGTGCGAGTTGCTGGCGTTAACGATGTGATGGCAATTATTTTAATGGCAGCTAAATATAAAGTCCCTGTTTGTCCTCATGGTGGAGGTATCGGGCTCTGTAATATGATTCAACATTACGGCATGTGGGACCAGATTGCAGTTTCAGGTCATGGGGAAACACAGATCGTTGAATATATTGATTTTCTACAAGATGTTCTTGTTAACCCTGTAAAGATTAAAGATGGGCATTACCTCGCACCTGAGGCTCCTGGCTGGGGACTTGAATTTAAAAGTGAATTTATTAAATCTCACCGCTTTCCTCATGGGAATATTTGGTTTAGCCGCCCTAGTGCTTTAAAAGGTGTATGTTTCGAGGCGTAGAGATTTAATTTTGTAGTCTTAATTTTTCAAATATGGATCTTCATCTAAAAGATAAAGTTGTCATCATAACAGGAGGTGCAAGGGGCATTGGTGAGGCTTGTGTAAGAGCGTTTGCTGAAGAAGGGGCTATTCCTGTTGTGGTAGATCGCTCACTAGCTTTAGCTTATCAACTCACTCAAGAGCTTGGTGTTGGCTTAGCTATCGAAGCCGAACTCGAAAGTCTAGATACATGTGCAACAGTGGTTGAAAAGACGATGACGCGATATGGGAGGATTGACGGTGTTGTTAATAATGCGGGTAAAAATGACTCTATAAGTTTACAAAGCACCCCAGCAGAGTTTGAGCAGTCTCTTCAGCGTAATCTTCTCCATGTATTTGCAGTAACTCATTATTCTTTAAAAGCCTTAATAGCTAGTCACGGTTTTGTTATTAATATAAGTTCAAAAGTAGCAGAAACTGGTCAGGGAAACACTTCAGGTTATGCAGCTTCAAAAGGTGCAATGAATGCTCTTACCCGTGAATGGGCAACTGACCTTGCTCAATATGGAATTAGGGTGAACACTGTCGTCCCTTCAGAAGTTTTTACTCCTCAGTATGAAAAATGGATAGGAGGTATGGATACTAAAGAAGATTTCCTGGAAGAAATTTGCTCAAGAATACCTCTAGGGCAAAGAATGACACAAGCGTCAGAAATTGCATGGACTGTTGTTTTTCTTGCATCATCACGTTCAAGTCATACTACTGGTCAGCTTGTTTACCCTGACGGTGGATATGTCCACCTAGATCGCTCATTTGGGAACTCAAAGCCATCTTAAATAATTAACAAAATATACCGATGCATAAAAAAGACAAAAAATATACTGTCGCTGCTCTAATTGGTGTCCGGGGAGGATCCCAGAGAGTGGAGAAGAAAAATAGCAGGAGTTTTTCTAGTTCGAACCTCCTACGCATTAAAATTCAGCAATTACTTGAGGTGCCCAATCTTGATAAGGTGGTTGTAAATTCTGAAGACGAAGCGCTTTTAGAGTTAGCAAAAGATAGTGGTGCTGAAATAGTGAAGCGAGACCCAGCATTTGCTACAGATGGTGTTAGTACATCAGATTACTATAGGAACATTGCGGAAAATTGTGATGCAGACGTCATTCTTTCAGCCACAGTAACTACTCCGCTGATGAAAGTAGAGACTTACGAAAAAGGGATTGAGAAGTTCTTCGAACTTGAAGGGGCAGGGTTTGATTCAGTGACGTCCTGTACTACCCTAAAGGAATTTCTCTATGTTGATGGAAAACCTCTCAACTATGATCCATCTAACCAGGTTCGCTCCCAAGACCTTCCGAATATTTTTGTTCTTAATTACGGGTATTCCATTTTGTTCAGGGAGAATATGATCAAAAATAAAAACATTGTGGGCAAAAGCCCCTGTTTTGTCCCGATTAGTAAAATTGAGTCCGTTGATATCGATACCCTAGAAGATTTCTTTATCGCGGAGACTCTTTACAACGCTGTTAATAAAATAGGGAAATCATAGATTACACATGATGAATTCATAGTGGCTGCAGAGCAAATTTCATTAACGCGCTTTGATAAGCTGAATAGAAATGGGCATACTATAGCACTTCTAGTGATTATCGCTTTGTTGATTGTAATATTATTATTATGGCCATACAGCTTTATTAAAAGCTAGGTATTAATTGGGAGCGTAAATTGGCAAATTAGGTATGGTGTTGTGGAATTTATAGATATTTTATGAAAAATTTACTCGTTATAGACGGCTGGTGGGGATCAGGGAAATCAGTGCTTAGAGGCTTACTGGATGGGCACTCGCAGATTTTCGTGTGTCCTGTCCAAGACTCAGTGCCAGGAGCTTTTGCCAGGAGTAAGGAGCTATCTAAATGGCTTCTCTACAAGGATACGGAGGCTCTTAGAGAGATGTGTGCAAAAGAATCTGAGTACTTCAGAATTGAGAGATTTCATCACCGTGGCACATTTCACAGTGATACATCAAAAAACAATAGAGACTATCAAACTTTTGACTTTGATTATTACGGCTTTGATAAACATTTCATTGAGCACCTTTTAAAACATGAGACCTGGTCACCAGAAATAATTTGTGAGCAGTTATACAGCTCCTTTCATGAATTTTGGCCACAATACCCCTCCCGAAAAGATGAAATCAAATATTTAACGACCATGGCTAACAACCATGCTACCACACCAGAATCTCTTATGAGAGATTATGAGAATGCTAAGCTTATCTACGTCAGAAGAGATCCTGCTGGAATTATTTCGACTAGAGCTGGTAGAAAACCAGTGGAAGGTGACTACCGGAGTGAGAGCTGGGAGCAATTGTCTGTTAAGAAATTGATCTCTAGTGGGGAAGTTGAGCGCATAGTGCTAATGCAGCAGAGAGTAGAACAGTTACAAAAGGAATTTCCGCATCGCCTTATGGTCATAGACTTTGAGCCTTTGGTTCTTGAATGGGGAAAAACGATAGATGAAGTAAGGGATTTTTTAGCAATTAAAGACGAGTCTATCTTAAAAGAATTTTCTTATTGCGGTAAAAAAATTGTTTCGAGCAGTGGATTGAGCTATGTAGGATCGATTAATGACAAACCATGTGAATTATTAGAAAGCACATTTTTTAATGAAATTATAAAGAGAGAGAAAAGAGCGCAAAATGGCAATCTGAAAAAATATTATGCTTATCGCGCATTCAGTAAAATCCGTAAGCGTTTATTGAGGTCATGATCAAAGCCATATTAAACAGAGCCGGACAAAAAATATTGGGGCGAAAATATAGAATCAGTAATATCCTATGGCGTAAAAAATGTATTTTTATTCATGTTCCTAAAACAGCAGGAACATCTGTTTATAAAAGCCTACAGCTAAATAAAAGTCATCATTATAGTCTCAAAGACTATGAAAGTTTTATCAACCCGTTTTTTTACAAACGCTTGATGAAATTCGCTATTGTGAGGCATCCATTTTCAAGATTTGTATCATTATATAATTATGCACGCTTAGAAGAAAGCGAGCATCACTCAGCTTCTAATCCTGACTCTGCACCGTATGGTAAGCATCTGGATTATGATATATTGAAAAGCAGCAATATTAGTCAGGCAGTAGACCTGTTAATTGCTGGTAAACTTAGGCATGATTTGAGCTTTAATCATTGGCAGCCTCAAACGACATGGACGATCGACTCGAAAGGGCAGATTCCTGATTTAATAGGTAAATTAGAGAATTTAGATGACTTTGTCATAGAAGTACGCAAAAAAATGGGAATTCACCTTAATTTAGAGCACGCTAATAAGTCCTCTGCATCAGATAAAACAACAGACACTTTAAGCAGAGATGACAAAGAAAAGCTTTATAACTTTTACAAGAATGATTTCATTCATTTTGGCTATGACTTTTGTGACTGATTGGCCGAATTTCATGTATTCAAAATTTCATAATATCAATCATTATCAGAACAGAAGTGCATGCAAAAAGCAATCTGTTAAACTTTATAGAAAGATCCTAGATTTGGATAGAAAATTTACGTTATTAGTATGAAAATTCTTTTAAGAATGTATTTATAAATAACGGTTGTTAAATCATGACTACTTTAGACGTTGTTATATGCACTTATAATCCGAGGTTTGACTATCTTAATAGAGTGTTAGATTCACTTAAAGTTCAAACTCTTAATGCGGAGATTTGGAATTTAATAATTATCGACAATAATTCTGATAATCCTATCGAGGCGATGATTGATTTGACATGGAGTTCCAGAGCTTCAATCATTATTGAAGAGGAAAAAGGATTATGTAGAGCAAGGATTAGAGGTATTAAGGAAACATTTTCAGATCTAATTCTTTTTATTGATGATGATAATATTATACCTCCTGATCATCTTGAAAAAGTATTAAAATGTTCTGAGCGCTATGAAAATCTTGGGGTTTTTGGATCTGGTAAAATAGTTCCAGAATGGGAAATAGAGCCTGAGCCCAGTGTGTTGCCTTATACCAATGTCTTGGCTCTCAAAAATGTAGATAAAGCGACTTGGTCCAATAATCCATGTTGCAATTTATCTAATGTGTTTGGTGCTGGTATGGTGGTTAGGCGAGATGTGGCAGACGCTTATGTAGAACATTGTAGACATAATGTTAGCTCTTTGAATTTAGGTCGTAATGGCGAGAACCTAATGAGCGGTGAAGATTTAGAATTTTCGTATATTGCATGTAAAATGGGCTATGGAAAAGGGGTTTTTCCAGAGTTGCCAATTATACATCTTATCAATAAAGAGAGAGTAAAGGCATCCTATATTATTAAAATATACTGTGGTAATATAAGGTCTAATTTTATTTTATGTGATCTGTGGGATCTGCGGAAAATATCCAAATGGAAGGCATGCATTGCAATTTTATTAGGTTTTCTTAGAAGACCTAATTATTTTAGTTTCAGACTATTTATTGAAAGGGTTAAAACAATTGCTAGCCTTTGATGCCGATATAGCGGATAGACCAATTATATTTTGTATGTTCATGATCTATGAAATGCCTTGTCACATCTAATGCAGAATCTTGGATTTATGCTTATCCCGCAGGAGTGAACTGAAGCCACAAAATTAGACTCTTTAAAAGAGTCGTTTAGAATTTTACAGTCAATTATTTAATATTTTATAATGTGAAAATACTAGAAATTAATGGTTTCATGAGATGGGCCAAAAACTATGAAGGCTCTCATAGCTTGCTTCGTTGGTTACCGATTAAACGCTTTTTATCTTCAAATAAAAACTCCGATATAAAGGGCTTAATTAGTGGGCTTATATTACTTACGAAGGTGAAAAATCTGGAGTTGGATTTCATTGTTTGCTGTGCATTTGGTCGTGCCTATGACAAAGGGCTATTGTACCGTAGCTGCAAAGCATTTAAAGAGAGTTTATTGATAAGAATAATTTGTGCCATTAAGAAAAAATCTGGAGTTCCTATGGCCGTTATAGATTTAGCGGACGATCCAACTATACATCCAGTAAATAAACCTTTGCTAGATAGTGTGGATATCTACTTTAAAAGAGAGTTGCCCCTAGATCCTTACCATGTATTTGAATCCTTAAGGGGGAGATTTAATAGAGCTGGGACAGAGAAAAACAGGAGATTAATAAATAATAATAATTGGGTAGCAAAATTACAACCTATTAGCCTAGGCTGCAGACAAGTCCAACCATCGGGAAACATTATTCCTGCGGAGCAAAAAAAATACGATGTGTTTTATGTAGGTAATGCGGATAATAAACCAAGAAGACTGGGTCTGCATGAAGCATTGATGAATTTACGAGAGAGAGGTTATAAAGTTCACATGCCTGAAGAATTACTTTCCATAGAAGATTATCTAGAAGCCATAAAGGACTCTCGGCTAGCACTTTCCCCACCTGGTTTAGGTTGGGATTGTCATCGCCATTATGAAGCCGCTTTCTCTGGAACAGTTGCAGTTATGCCTGCTCCTGTTATCCAAAGATATGAGCCGCTCCTTGGGGGGGAGCATTGTTTATTCTATGATCAAGAAAAAGATCTGACATTACAGTTGATTGGTATGTTAGAAAATAATCAACTTTTGGACAAAATAGCAACACAAGCATATTCACATAGTTTTAAATATCAAACGCACGAAAAAATTTTCGCGTCTGTTATTGAGCGACTTGGATTAATTCAAAAACACATAAGCCTTTAAAAGTCTTAGCGAAGATAATTGAAGCATTAGCTGAAGAAAAAGTTAAAATTCAGTATAAAATATTTACGTAATAGCGAACAACTCATAGATCTTAATGTCATACCCTCAATTTATATATTATGCGCACCATAAATGTGCTTCATCATGGATTAATCGCTTTATCTGGAAAGTCACAGCTAAGATGGGCAAGCCATTTATATCTTATAACTCAGATGAACAAGCCGGGGGGGATATTTTTGAGGCGTGCCAAAACAACAAATACGAGGTACTTACCATAAGGAATTCCAGATGGAACCACTGTGTTGATTTTGGAAATACAAAGGGAATCCATGTTATTAGAGATCCTCGAGACGTGATCGTATCTGGCTATTTTTCGCACTTAAAAACTCATCAATTAATTGTCGATGAAATGAGGGTAGAGCGAGAGCAGCTTCAGAAATTGAATAAAGAAGAGGGGATTATTTATTCGATGACTGGAATGAACGGTAAAACGCTAAATGATATGGGGAGGTGGAAATATGGTACCAATGATTGCATATTAGAGTTGCGATTAGAAGAGATGTCTCCAAATCCAACCGAATCATTAAAAGAAATTATTCAGTATGCTGGCTGGTATGACGATAAGAGTGCAAAAAACGATCCCTTAAATAAGAGACTCAAAGGTGTTATAAATGAAATATGGCGGAGAACGAATAAACGAAGTTTATTGTGTTTCAAGGAAGAACAAATCTCATATGGGAATCTTAACAGAAGTATAAATCACGTTCAGTATGAAAAATTGGCAGGTGGAAGACAAGTAGGCGAGGTTGATAAAAATAGTCATTATAGATCAGGAAAACACGGAGATTGGGTTAATCACTTTACGCCTGCCATCGAAGCTGCGTTCAAGGAAAATTTCCCCAATTTGGTCAGTAAACTTGGCTATGAAAAAAACGAAAACTGGACAGCTTTTGATACTGAATAAACTGTGCCTGTGCTTAATGGGCTTTTTAGAAATTACGGTGGGTGTAATCTGAAGAGACAAAATTAGTTTATCAATTATATCAGTTTACGTAGTTTCATGGTCAAAAAAGCGTACGAAGATTTGAGATAAAGCTTTGTATGATTGTAATAGCGAATGGTATCTCGGAAAGACAGACACATGAATAAAATTATTAAACAAATTAATAAACATTATTGGAACAGCCAACGATTTGGTTTCGATCCTAAAAGTATTTATAGCCGTTTAGCTGGAAATACAGTCAATCATCGTATACTAGTTGTATCCATACCTAAAGCAGGTACACATTTGATTGAAAGAGCTATTTGTTTATGGCCTCAATGTTATAGGACGCTTAAACCCACACTACGCAAGCGAAATAATTGGGGTGGACTAGGGTTGGCCAATACACTAAAAAATTCAAAAAAAGGAAGCGTTCATTTTGCTCACACACCATGGTCAAAGGAGGTGCAAAAAGTCATTGATGATTTAGATATTAAAGTTGTATTTATTATTAGAAACCCTGTTGATATTATTATCTCCCATGCTCACTTTGTAGTTAAATTAAAGACACACTGGTTATACGAATACTTTAAGGATATTGAGCCAATAGAAAAAAGAATAAAAATAATGCTAAATGGAGAGCCTATTATTGGACTAACGAGTTTTAGAGATCATATCGAAGCCAATCGAGAGTGGTTAAATAATGGTGCGATGGTTGTTCGTTTCGAAGACCTTGTCGGTCAATGTGGAGGTGGAGATGATGCTAAGCAATCTGAAATATTGAATAGGTTATGGAACTATTTAAATCTTGGTTGTGATGATTTAGCAAAGCGTACGCAATTCAAAAAATTAGTTTTTTCTGATGTGAGCCCCACTTTTAGACAAGGAGCCATTGGGAAAACACCTAAAGAACTTGAATTACTCGAGTTAGAACAAAGAGATTCGCTTAACTCATGCATGCAGATTTTAGGATATGAATAAACAACTTTCTTTTATATTTGTATCTCTTGGAGGGCTTTTTGTAGCCTTGTATGTAATTATGCAGGTGATGTTATCTCCAGGGAATGTTCTTGGCAGTTTATACAAATACTTTTTGCCGATAAGCTTTATTTTAGGATTATTGCTTCCTAGATTTTCTGTATATTTATTAATAATACTTGCAATATATATAGACCTCGCCAAAAAATTTATGGTTATTGGTGGAGATTTATATTTTGCAGATTTGTTTTTTATACTGGGAATTCCTCCCGTATTGCTCCTAGGTGCTTGTATATCTAGAAGCTTATCTTTTTTATTTAATAGAGACAGGGCGAATAAAGATGTTTTTTCGGCGTTTGTTGTAACTATACTGTTGGTTGTAATATCCAGCGCGGGGGTAATAGCTACATTTGGTGTAAGTATGGGTGTTCTTAAAATTCTGGCTAACACTTCAGCCTATTTTGGCCTAATATTCTTAATTTCAGCTGCGTTTGATACTAAAGAGGATGTACATAAACTGATTAAATTTCTACTACTTCTCATGGCTCCGGCTGCTTGCTATGGTTTATATCACTATTTTGTAGGCTTGAACGATTTTGAGTGGGTATATCTTGAATCTGGTTTTTCGACTACTGCGTTTTATGCTGAGCAAGGTGAAGGTGTGTTTGGTACATTCTCTTCTCAGGGAGCACTGAGTGCGGTAATGATTACATCTGCTTGCTTGTGTTTGAGCGCTTTCATGTTGAGTAAAGAAAATAACATTTTAAAGAATAATAAAATTTTGGCTTTTCTTGGATTCGTACTATTTTTTGCAACGGCAGTGCTTTCTTTAAAAAGAGGTCCTATATTGACATTACCATTTTTTTTAATGGCTTTTTACTTTCTGAAAACGCCTCGTAGAGTTTTTGTAGCCTATATTTTCATAATTAGTACAATTATATCCCTAGTAATATTTGGCATCCCTTTAGCTGAAAATTTAGCTGACATACAAATTGTAATTAACAAGACATTAGGCGTTAAGGGTGAAACTGCAGAGTTCTTGACTCGAGTAAGAACGCTTAATGTGAGGCTATTGGAGTTTGGGAGCTTGGGGAATATAGAAAATTGGACTGCGTTTGGTATCATGCAAGGTGAGGAAGCGTCAGTAGTTGTGCACTCGAAATTAGTCAGCTCAGTTTACAAACTAGGTTATGTGCCGCTGGTAATTTTATGCGTAATTTTGATGTTTATTTTAAAACGTCTACATAAATGGTTGAACGACTGTGTGATGAGAGGGCATGATGATGTCTTATTCTTTGCATCACTATCTATTGGAGCATTGCTTCCGAGTTTATTTGGATTTGGTAATTTTAATACTTTTCCAGTTTTACTACTAATTTGTATTTATCTTGCTGTGTCACTTAAACTTAGCACAGAGATAAAGTCTTTAGAACATTCATGAAATTGCTGCAAAATACGAACCAAAGGATTGATCTAACCACGACAAAGTAACCATATTAAGAGTGTAGCTTTGTTGTATTACAACAACCAGAATTGGTAAGAAAAGACTACGTTAATCAAGAGAAACATCATAAATTGCAAGAATCATGGTGAATTAGTAACAAAATACGCCTAGGTCTCGTATGCTACTAAGTGAGATTTGGAATTTAAGGAAACAGGCTTGTGTCGAGCGATAGGCCAATGAGGTTTCAAGTTGAGATCTTATGCACAGTTATGTTACAAATTAAGAGATCTTCAGAATCTTAATTCGTGTATGGATGCGCTCGCCAATGCTCCAGTGTTGAGTTTAGCTAGAGTAATCTATTATTTAAAGTTAGGTCTGCAGAATCTTTGAGAAATCACCTAATAACATTATGAAAAAACATCTTAAGCAGTACTTTATAAATAAATATCCAAAGATATATGTAATGGCTTCACAACATTTCGGAATGTTGGCACATAGTAATGAAAAAAAGGCTAAGAATGAAGGTGTCTTTCCTGAGACAAACTTTAAAAACCCATCAATTATGTACTTTACGTACTATAGGTGTGGGTCTCAATTTATGAAGAAAATTCTTCATCAACTTGAAGATGATAACACACCTAAAGTTCTAGATTACGAAGCATACTTGTTTTTCAACAAAAAAATTACTGGTAACATATTAGAAAATTACCATTTATTTGAAAAAAGCTTTCCATTGAAGGGGTATTTATTTGGTCCTCTTTATCATTGTTTGGACAAGTTGTTTCAAATCAAAGAGTTTAAACAGTTTTGCATATTACGTGACCCACGTGACGTATTAGTTTCGCATTATTTTTCATTAGGCTTTTCTCATACGATTACGGATATCGATGCGAGCGAGAGAAGGAAAAATGTAGCTTCCATGACTATAGACGAATTTGTACTCAGTCCTAAGTATTTAGACGAAATTATGGATAGATATTCGAAATATCTTAATGTGTTTAAGGTCGCTGATTTAAATCGACCGTTATATTTATATGAGGATATGATTTCCTCTTTTCCTGTATTTTTAGAAAGCTTGGTAGACTACATGCAAATTAATGTAGCCGCCACTAAATTAGCTGAAATCCTTAATGAGGATCATTTTAAAGTTATTAAAGAGGACAAGTTATCACATAAACGATGCGGGAGTTGGGGGCAGTTTAAGGGTAAACTAAAAAAAGAAACTATCGTAGAGCTTGAGAAAAAATTAGGAAACATTTTAGTTCCATGGCAAAAAATGAATTTGTAGCAGCAGGGGGAGCTACTTAAAAATGATAATTTTGCGTTTTTTGTAAAATCATGAAAAATCTTTTTTTATACGGGGCGCACCCAGAAGAATGCAGCATTTCTATGGAGATTTACCGAAAAGAGTTTTCATCTGAAACTTCTTGTAATTTTAGTTTTCGAGAATGGCCAAGTAAAAATACGCCCGTGGATAAGAATTTTAACCGTTGGAAGCGGCTAGTTGGGAAATATTTATATTATCCGCTGCGAGTTTACTTAGAAACTAGGCTTAGAAAGGCTGAAGTTGTTCACTTCTTAGACCACTCTTCCGCACACCTGATTCCATATGTCCGGAAATCGGCAAAAGTAGTGGTTACATTGCATGATTTAATTCCACTTTCAGATGCTCAAAACCTCACTAAGAAGCAGGTAGATAGATTTCGTGAAACAGTCATGAACCTTCAAAAAGCTGATCACATTGTTTCAGTTTCTGCTTACTCTAAATCGGAGGCTCAAAGATTATTAGGTATAGATGAGCATAAAATTAGTGTTGTGCCAAATGGTGTTCGAAGTGAAGATTCTAAGCAGATCTTACCCGAAATTGAAAAACTTAAACGTCATGGGGTAGACGTGGTTATTTTTTCCATAGGGAGTAAATTGAAGCGAAAAAATCTCGATGTTCTACCTCAACTATTTAAAGAATTTGCGAAGTTAAGCGACAAAAGTTTGGCACTTGTAAGAGCAGGGGCAATTTTAGATTCAGAGTTGAAAAGTGAGCTGTGCAAGGTACTAGGGAAAAGTAATATTGTTGAGTTAGGTAGAGTAGAAACTCAGACGATTTGGGATATTTATTTTGGCTGTGATCTTGTAATTGTACCTTCTCATTTTGAGGGTTTTGGTTTGCCAGTAATTGAAGCGTTTGCCGCCGGGAAGCCAGTAATTGCGAGTAACACTTCAAGTTTACCTGAGGTTGGGGGTAGCATGGCTGAATATTTTACGCCAACTTCGCCTGAAGAGGGGGCAAAAGCTTTGTGCAAAATTATCGATGAACTTCCTCTTTCCGAGGGTGAAGTTACTTCTAGAAAGAAATACGCCGCTAAATTTACTTGGGGAAATCATGTTCAGACATGCCTTGCAATTTACGAAACGCTTTAAACAAAGAACTTTGGTGAAAATTTAAGAGATGAGAGTATTTATTACAGGAGGTGGAGGCTTTATTGGAACCAATTTAACTTTGGCACTTGAGAAGCTGGGGCATGAAATTAAAAACTTTGATATCTCAGAACCAACATTGGCGCAACATGCTCAATACTGGGAAAAAGGTGATATTATGGATGCTGATTTAATCAGTCACTCGTTGAAAGGTTTTAGTCCTGATTGGGTTATCCACTTAGCAGCACGTACAGAGTGTGATGAGAATACAACGGTAGAAAAAGGCTATTTGGTAAATACAGTAGGTACAGCCAACGTACTAGAGGCTATCAAATCTTGTAATACAGTAAAACGAGTTATCATCACCTCTACTCAGTATGTGTGTGGACCATCAAGACAGCCGGAGAATGACGACGATTATTTTCCCCACACCGTCTATGGTCACAGTAAAGTGGAAACCGAGAAGCTGACGAAAGCCGCTCAATTACCATGCACGTGGACTTTGATCCGGCCTGTCAATATTTGGGGAGCCTACCATGCCCGATACGGTAAAGAATTTTGGCGGATAGCGGCGGCGGGGTTATATGTACATCCTGATGTAGAGGCGCCAACAAGAACATATGGCTACGTCGGCAATGTGATATGGCAGATACTTGGAATCTTCGAGGCTCCTGCAGAAAGGGTGAATAAAGAAATTTTTTACGTAGGTGATCAACCTATAAAAATTGATCGTTGGTCAGTGGGCTTTTTTAAAGCGTTCCGAGGTAAAGAGCCCTTACGTATTCCTTTACCTGTGATGAAGGGTTTGGGTATCATCGGAGATTTGATATCTACTGTTATTAGGAAGCCTTTTTTCATAACGTCATCGAGATTACAGAGTATGACACAAGACTACATTTCGCCAGTTGATAAGACCACGGCGTTACTTGGTGAGGCACCTTATACTTTAGAGGCGGGCATTGAAGAGGTCGTAAGCTGGTATAACGCGAACAATAAGAAATAAGGTGCAGAAGGATCAATCAAGCCAAGTGGAAAAAAGGATGCATGTTGTTATTGCTGGGCAGATGCCACCTCCTATTGGAGGGCAAAATATTAATATCAAGCGTGTGCATGACCTTTTACAAACAGATGATAGGCTGCTTGTAAGTCATTTAAAGTTTGAGTTTACAAAAAGCTGGGGCAGGGCACGCAAATTAAATGGAGATAAAGTTGTTGAACTAATCAAAGTTATCTTCCGTATGTTTAAAATTAGGTTAAACGGCGAAATTGATTTTATGCTCTTTCCTGCTGGAGGGCCGCACACCATACCAATTTTAAGAGATTGGCTATTATTGCCGTTTGCATATTTGGTTTCTAAACGTGTGGCTATTCATTTTAGGGCAGCTGGACTCGATGACCGTTTAAAAATATCACCTAAATGGTTTCAATGGATTACGCGATTTGTGTACAAACACTTTACCACGGAAGCTGTCGTATTAGCAGATTATGGGAAAAGAGACGCTGAATCTGTAGGCATAAAAAATATTGTAGTACTACCCAATGCCTATGAGGATAAAGCTTTGCAGCATGTTGAGCGGGAACAGGTAGATCAGGCCACTTTTCTCAGCGTAGGGCACTTATGTTCAGATAAAGGAACGCCTGAACTTATTGCTGCTTTTGGTCGATTCGCTGCCAAAAATGAAAGCGTTTATTTGGAACTAGTTGGTGAGACTTTAGCTCCCTATAGTGAAGAGCAATTATTTCGTGATATAGAAAAAACAGGCGCTTCAGATCGCATTAAGTGGCGAGGTATATTAAGGGGACAAGATTTGGAATCAGCTTACAGAGAGGCGTCTCTATTTGTTTTCGCTTCTGTCGCTCCTTACGAGTCTTTTGGAATGGTACTTATTGAAGCAATGCAGTGGTCGTTGCCGGTGATTGTGACCGACTGGCGTGCCAATGTTTCCGTGTGTGGTGAGGGCTTTGGAGGTTTAGTAGTAAAGAATCCGGAAAAAGATCTAGCTACGGAATTAGAAAAAACCTTAAAGCTGGCATATGATCTACGTGATGAATGGCATGATTGGGGTAGGAAGAATCGAGTCATCTACGAGCAACAATATACCTTAGAAAAGTTGAAAAATAATCTTTGTGATCTAATTAAGGTTAATTAAATTTTCTTACTGGAATGAAAGCTACTAATCTTAAAAATTTACTATTCGTCACATTAAGTGTCGCAGCGTTACTGGTCTGGATGTTCTTTATCCAAGGTTATGCTACTGGTTACTGGAATGAAAGATCGTCACTGCACGATGATATTTTGGTTGGCTACAATGCACAAGGTGGAGACTGGGGATTTGGACGTGTTATTTTGCCCGCGGTAATATTGCTGGCTTGGTTCACACGTGCTAGGTATCGCGATTTAGAGATTAAGCCCGATTACGTATGGGGGTTGTTGTTTTTAGTTTTAGGTTTTTTTGTATATTTTGCAGGATACAAGGCGAACCAAAAGTACATTGGTTTTGCTTCAGGGAATTTCCTCGTCATGGGATTGGTGTTTTGGTTTCTTGGAAAGCAGTGGTTTATTAGAGGTTTTTGGTTGTTTGTATTATTTGGATTAGCCTGGCCCTGGTTATTACTTATTGAACCGATTAGCTCACCTCTGCAAGTGGTGATGGTGAAGCTGACAACTACATTTCTTCATCTAGTTGGTGATGATGCATTACGAAGTGGTACGGCCATTGAATCGACAAAAATCGATCCCGTAACAGGTGAAACAATAAAGCTTAATATTGAGGCAGCTTGTAGTGGGATCCGGTCACTTTTTGCCTTATTAATGATGGCGGTCATATATGGTTACTTGAGCCTAAGAAAGGAATGGAAAAGATTCACGCTCGTTGCCTTAGTACCACTAATTTGCATTATTGCTAACTTTGCACGAATGCTGATGCTTTATTATGGTGCTCAAACACTTGGTTCACAAGTGGCTATCGGTGATGGTGAACATGACCCCTCATCTTACCATATTGCAGCTGGATTGGTTGTTTTTGTCGTTGCGATGATTGTAATGATTATTTTGGTTGAAGTCATGAATCATGGTTTCAGGATTTTTAAGAAGAGAAAAACAGTAGTTAAGGCGTTAGCGCCCAGTAATGACCAAGTGTGAATTTTTTCATCCTCACCTTCTATTAATTTATTTTCTAAACCTCAAATACGATACTAATCATTCGATTTTTTAATATGTCTCTCCTCATTCGAACAATCACTGTCCTTGTACTAGGGGGCGCAACCTTGGCCTTATGTTATTTATTCCCGAATGCAGCGGCGAATCCTGAGGCTGGAGTTATTATGACATTACCAGATAGGATACCTGGTTATACTTCAGAAATAGTGCCCGTTTCCGATATTGAAAAAAAATGGCTGCCCGCTGATACAACGAGTTTGAAACGCAGTTATAAATCAATCTATGCTGAAAATGGCTTGCAGAAATTCAATGAAGCTATTTCAGCGACTTTAATACTAAGTGGTGCAGATGCCCAACGCAGCCTACACCGCCCCGAGGTTTGTATGAATGGTCAGGGTTGGACGATTAATAAACGTGAGGTTGTAAAATTAGATACAGAGGGGGGCCCTTTGGAAGTGATGGATTTACATCTGTCTCGCGAAAATCGTACAGAGACTGGTGAAAAATACGTTATCAAAGCACACTACATTTATTGGTGGGTAGGGAAGAATGATAGTACACCTTATTATATGAGACGTATTATATTATCATCAATGAATAATATCTTTAAAAATGTGAATGATCGTTGGGCCTATCCAAGTGTGATGGTTTATGCAGTAGGAGATGATAAAAAGGTTCAACAAGAATCTCGGCAGCGAGCATTTGAATTTATTAAGAGGTATGCCCCTACATTTCAAAAATCTTTAGGTGCAAAATAAAAATTAGTTCGTGGGTGGGAATGATAACTCTTGCGTAAAGTAACTCACCATCTATTCGTGATGAATCATTAGTGATGAAATATTGGATTCGATCAATGCGCCCAAAACATTGGGTTAAAAGTGGCTTTTGTCTGGCGGCTTTGATATTTTCTAAACAGGCTGATAATCTAACAATTTGGCTTGAAGTAATCCCACTATTAGTGGGATTTTGTTTATTATCGAGTGGCGGCTATTTGATTAATGATGTGGTTAATGTCGAAGAAGATGCACGTCATCCGAGAAAGAAATCACGACCGCTAGCTGCTGGGTACTTGAAGAAAAGGTCAGTTGCTATTGTTGGATTATTATTAGGTTTGTTTGGTTGCCTTGTCCTATTTTGGTTTTATGGAGGAGGCGACGGTTTGGTAGCATGGACGCCCTATGTAGGCTTGGGATATTTTTGCCTGACGCTCACCTATTCTTTTTTTGTTCGAGATTTACCATTACTGGATGTTCTGATTTTGGGCTTGGGTTTCGTCCTTCGTGTGACAGCTGGAGCCTTTGCGCTTAATTTAGAACCAACATTTTGGTTGTTAGCCTGCACTTATTCGATCGTGCTACTTATCGGCTTTGGTAAGCGTCAAGGAGAGTGGAGAGTTTTAGAACATAGGCACCAAGAGATGGGCGAAACACGAAAAGCTCTCAAGGGCTACACCCCAGTATTATTGGGTGTGTTAAGCACTTTTTGTGGGCTGTTAACTGGTGGGCTGTACGTGTTTTATTGCATGTCTCGGGTGGATAAGATTCCATTTATTTTATCCTGTATCCCTGTTGTTACGGGTCTTATGTCGTACATGAGGCTTGTGTGGCGATCTGAGAAAGTAGATACTCCCGAAGACTTGATATTCAAGAACCCCGTTCTGCTTATTTCGGTGATAGTATGGCTGGTACTTATTATCATATTACCGATGAGCGATTTAAATTTTTAGGTATTATCCTGTTCTGGTTTCTCGTTAGATATTAGCTGTTTTATGCGTAAGCTATTTTATATTCGTCTTATTTTCATTATATCTTTTGCAGTCCTAGTTCTTTGGGGAACAGGGGACGTAATGCGTGAGAGCGATCAGGCCTCAGTCATTGATGGCTCTATACAATTAGCTAGAGATGGAGAGTTAATGGGTCGCAATTTCTACAACTACGACCGAACCTATGCTAGTTACTGGATTTTGTCGGCAGTCTATAAGTTGAATGGTCTTGAGCAGCTGGGAGCATCATTTTCCGATATTGTGACTACGGGTAATAGGGTTGCTGCAGTCGTATTATTGCTGGGCCTAGTCTCAGCATTTTTGATTTGCGGTCCGTGTCGTTGGTGGGAGTGGATTATTTGGCTGGGCTGTTTATTTTCTCCAGTGTTTTTATTTAGTGCACCGCTACTATCTTCTAATATAATTTCTGCTGGTTTTCTATTGGGTTTAGCCGCGTTGATGAATTCCAAAAAAGAGGGAATTGTATCGGACCTTGGTGCCTGTGTTCTCGCTTTTTTTGCAGTCGCAGCCAGAGTGGATGCTGTTTTGGTAATGCCATTTTTGGCATGTTTGAGCAGTCGAGACGGCACTATAGTGTCAATGTTGAAGTGCAGAAGATTATGGATGCTGAGTGTGAGTTCTGTCATGGCCGTCGTTTTGGGGAGTGCCATTTATGACAATAACACTTTCGAGCCTTTAACATTTTTTAATGGTTTGGTTTTTTCCTCGTTCTTAATCTTTGGCATGAACGGAGCATTGTTGATTTATGTCGCTCTCGTTGTCGGGCTGATAATCACTTTCATAAAGCATAGGGTTCTGTTCAATGCTCTGTTAGTAATGAGCGCTATCACGCCAATAGCCTTTTATTGGAATGTACTATATACTCCCAGACATCTGATGACTTCAGTATTAGTCATTTTACTTTCTGTGATCTTCGTGGCTGGCAGAGAAATGTGGGCTCAATGGCTGAAAAATAAATGTCTGAAGTGGGTGTTTTTCCTAACTGTTGCTGTAATAGGAGTCAGCACTTTTTTGGGTTTTGGAATGAAGTCGCTTAAAGGTGGTCGTCCTGTGATAGCAAACGCTACGCTGTACCCTACAGCAGATGGGCTCTGGCCAATGGGTGCCTACTGTTTTTTTTATGAACGCCTGAAAAAAGCTGAAACGATGCCGTTGGATCACAATCAACGCGTTTGGAAAGCATGGACACTAGTTAATGATAAAGAAGTTAAAGACTCGACTATACGAGTAAGGTCAACGGCGTTGATAAGCTACGGGAATTTGTGGTTAACTTTAAAGGGTATTGAAAAATCAAACAAACACGATCCAACCACGCCTGTGATGGTGGATAGCCGGTCGCTGACTAAGCTTCGTTTAAATATGACTGGGGGCTTAAAGACAGAATCCATCCTCGATAATATTATTACTGAATGGGGTGCAGCGGAGGTAGGGAGCTCAAGCGGAGAAGGCATTTTTCTCATAAGTAATAGATTACAAGATAAAGATAAGCGCTGGGAAATTTTGACTCAATTAGGTGGGGTTACTGAAGGCGATGACTTTATCTGGCTTGATGCAAACACAAACCTGTCTGATTTAGCTGGCTATGGTCCATGGAAGTGGCTCTTCGTCGTTCCTGATAAAAATATAATGGATTTTCAATTGTGGGCTGAGCAAAGCAATATAGAAAAAAGATTATTAATCTCGAAGTTAAAGGCCATGACTGTTTATAGTTTAGAATTAAGTAGCAAAAATGATCTTTTTGACTTCGATAAACTGTCCGATGAGGTGCATGTATTTCGATCTGCTTTGCCGGCGTTCATGAAACGAAAAAATTATTAACTCTAATTGATGATCACTTACCTATTAGAGAAATTGACGATATTACTCGTTAGTCTGGGTCTTCTATTTGCTTTCGTTTTAGGTACAACGCGGGGATTGCCTCTACAGTCGCCAACTTTGATGCTTTTAGCAGTAGCTGGTTTAATAGGAGCATTTGGGTGTTTTGATAAAAAATTAATGGGGCTAGATTGGTTGGGAAACCTTGTTATCATTTCAATTGGCTATTTTGTAGTAAGAGCATACTACTCACCAGTGGTGGATTTTGCTCGTGACGATCTGTATTTGATTTTTGCCGCTACTCTCTTCTATCTTGTAGCTGGGTATACCAATGGGACTGCTCAGATGAGAGTGTCATTGCTGTGGATCGTTTTCGCAGGCTTATGTTTGCACCTGGGTTCAGTCTTCTTGCAATTACAAGGGGGAGACGGGTACTGGCCATTTCAGTGGTTTGCTGATGTGAAGCGTCCAGATAGAAATGTAATAACGGGCATGTATGGTTATCGTGGCAGCCTAGGAAATTTTGCAGCAGTTGCAGCCTTGGTTAGTTTTTCATTAGCCATTATGGGGCGCTATCAAATCGTTCTGAGAGTAGCCTTTTCACTGATAGGCTGCGCATCTGCGGCAGCAGTGATCTTTTCCGATTCTCGTGCTGCAGTGGTGGCTCTTGTGATGGGGGGATTAATTTTATTTATACTGCTCTGGTTGGCAAGCTCAGCGAAAGATGAGAAGTATCGAGCGAAGTTCAGAGTGGTAGTCGTGGTTATCGGCTTACTTGCTATCACCTGCACTTCAATAGGGATGTATGTAGTATTTAAAGATCGAGCATATAACAAAGAGAGTGGCATTGATGTTTTTTTTGTAGATAGTGCACGTGGTCATTATTGGCCTATGGCAATTGAGCAGATTAAGGAAATGCCGCTTGTTGGTGGAGGAAGTAGAAGTTTTTCTTATGAGTGTTTTCAAAATTGGAATCCTAATTTAACAATAAACTCTCTGAACCCTGATTTTGTTCATAATGAGTATTTGCAAGCTGCTACCGACTATGGATTGATAGGGTTAAGTCTTTTGTTGCTCATTCTCGGCGGGCATTTTTATCTCGGAGTAAAACGTACTCGTGAGCTCGCGAGTAAAATGAAAGAGCTTGGTGTAGAACGGTCGAACGAATTGGCACTTTGCATCGCAGGAGTTACTGGAATGACAGTGATGGCAGTACACGTTATTTTTGACTTTAGAACCCATTTACAAGCTAATCTATTGCTTCTAACGTGTTGTTTAGTCTGGGTTTTACCAGTGAAGCTAAAATTAAAAAGTGTCTCTAACAAAAAACATTTTCTGACTGCCTGCTTACTCCTATGTTTCATGCTGCCAATATCTATCGTTTCTGGATATATGGCTTATACGGAATTTCGAGCAGGCATACCCTTGTTGGAGCAGAAAATGGCTCTAGAAACTGGGTCTTGGGATCCTACAAAAATTAATCCTGTTTCTGGAGCGAAAGCGCTGGAAGAAGCTATTGCCATTGCGCCAAGTTATCGCAGACATCTAAAGCTGGGGACAGTCTTTCACCTGGAATCTCAAAAGATAGATGTTTCAGACACTGAAAAAATGGATCTTATGGAGAAAGCCATAAAACAATATCAATTGGCAGAAAGGCGAAACCGCTTTGACCCTGTTGCGAAGACTAATTTGGGTAAACTTTATGGCGCTCTTGGACAGTATAGCGAGTCAGAATCCTATTTTAAAGCGGCGTATCAACTAGCTGGAGTGAGAGCAGATCGTTGGTTCGATGTTCGTATCAGTTGGGCGACAATGATTTATCAGAAAGCATTAAGTCATTGGGAAAACGATGAGTTGGAGCTAGCAAACCAGTATTTTGATGAAACGGATGTGATGCTTTTAGAAATTAAAAATCACGTAAGATGGGTGAAATGGAGACCTGTTTATAACATGAATAAGCTGTCACATTTAAAACTACTATTGCAGATGAAACGTTTTGATGCTGCTGCTGATTTGATTAAAACGCACAAAACAGGAATAAAAAATAAAAGAGAGCAGATTAATCAGTTTTACATAGGCGATTACTATTTAGCGAAAGGTCATGCTGTTTGGTATCAGCGAAAACCATCAGAAGCAATGAGCCTATTCTTGTTGGCTCAAAAAAATTACCTTAATTATAAAAAAGAGCTTAATGGAAAAGTTGACGAAAAGTTGCGTCTTAGATTGGATAATGTAGGGAAGAAGTTACAACTATTTAGAGATGCGGGTATTACTCCTGCTAAACAGAGTGCGAATTAAACGGTTCTGAGATTTTATAGAAAAAAATATGCAAGGTTCTAGACAAAGAGAGTTGTTTTCCATTCAAGCACTGCAATTAGTGGATGCTGTGCTGGTGTATCTGTCTTTTCAGCTAGCGAGCTACACCCGACCTTTAATTCGTCCTATTTTTGGCATGACAGATGTCGGTGTGATGAGTGTGAATGAAATTACATGGCTGCTTTTCATTGTGGTTCCATTCACTCCAGCCATTCTGGAGATGTTTGGATATTACAATAATATCATGCGTAAAACGGCATCAATGGCCATTGCTCAAATGTTTAAATGCTTCATCGTGCTGTCGGTTTGCATTGCAGTGGCGATAGTTTTTTTCCAGTTATCTCCCTCTAGTCGTTTGCAGATAATGGCAGCGATTATTTTCATGGTTTCTTTTCTTTTGTTGAGAGATTGGTCAGTGAGAAGCTACTTGAAAAAAAATGCCAAAGAAACTGGTAATAAAGAGCGAGTTCTTCTGGCGGGAACTTCTGAGGATATTACGGATTTGCTAAATACCATGCCACAAGAAGTGACGGACTATTGGCATGTGGTGTCTCATTTTGACCTCAGTAAAAGTAGTGATGATGAATTAGAGGCCTTACTAATCGAGCATTCAGTTCATCGTGTCATCATTGCAGCTAAGCATACCGTGTTTAGAGAGATTTCTAGAGCCGTGGAGCTTTGTGAGAAACAAGGTATCGAGGCGTGGGTTTCTGCTGGGTTCATTAGAACTCAAGTTTCCCGTCCCACATTTGACCATTTAGGAGGTAAGCCCATGTTGGTTCTGAGAGCGACGCCCGAGCTCTCTTGGACTTTAATGGCAAAAAAAATCATTGATCGCGTAGTTGCATTTTTGATCATCTTCGTTACTTGGCCCCTTTGGCTTTTTGCGATTATCGGCATAAAAATAGCCAGCCCAGGAGCTTCTGTCTTTTTTAAACAAGATCGAGCTGGAAAGTATGGCAAGACGTTTAAGATGTGGAAATTTAGAACTATGGTGGTGGACGCGGAGGGTAAACTGGCAAAAGTAAAAGCGGAAATGGGCAATGAAATGAGCGGGCCTGTTTTTAAACTAGAGAATGATCCACGAGTGTTCCCATTTGCCCGTTTCCTTAGAAAATGGAGTATCGACGAACTGCCGCAGCTCATCAATGTGTTGAACGGCGACATGAGCCTCGTAGGCCCTAGACCATTGCCTGTTTATGAGGTGAAAGAGTTTGAGAAATCCGAGCATCGAAGGCGCTTAAGCGTACATCCTGGTATCACATGTACATGGCAGGTAGGTGGACGTAACACGATTACCGAGTGGGAGGACTGGGTTAAAATGGATCTTGAATACATCGATAACTGGTCATTGTGGCTTGATATTAAATTGCTTATAATGACGGTACCTGCTGTGCTCCTTGGTAAAGGTGCAAAATAATGCTCTACAAGAAGAAGGTTTGATGTTGTCTTTGGCGAGTCAGTACTCAGACTAACTTTAGTGGTGATACATGATCACTTTCTAAACCAAAGGTTTTCTAAAAACCATTGCACTCTATGAAAATATTTAGCGGTAAGGCACACAAAGAACTAGCAGAGAAAATAGCAGCTCACCTCGGGCATCAGCTCGCTGATGTAAACGTTACATCATTTCCTGATGGTGAAACATTTGTGCAGATTAATGAAAATGTACGTGGTGATGATGTTTATATCATTCAGCCATCGTGCCCTCCGACGAATCATAACCTGATGGAAATGCTCATTATGGTAGATGCTGCAAAGCGTGCTAGCGCGGGCCGCATCACGGCGGTGATGCCGTTTTTTGGTTATGCTCGCCAAGATCGCAAAGACAAGCCAAGGGTTCCCATTACGGCGAAGCTTGTGGCCAATTTAATCTCGGCAGCTGGAGTTGACCGTGTACTTACGATGGATCTTCACGCGCCGCAGATTCAAGGTTTCTTTGATATTCCAGTAGATCATTTATATGCCAAGCCTGTTTTCATTAAGCATCTTCGTGAGCAGCATGGTGAAGATGCGAGTAATCTGACAGTCGTCTCTCCTGACGTTGGTGGGGTGAAAATGGCGCGATCTTACGCTGATGCTCTGGGCGCCGAGCTAGCTATCGTCGCGAAACATCGTATTAGTGCCACCAAGGTCGAGGCGATGAATGTCATTGGTGACGTCAAAGGACGCAATGTTCTCATCGTTGACGATATGACTGAGACTGCTGGAACGCTTTGTGCAGCGGCGGAAATACTGGAGAAAAGCGGAGCTAAAAGTATTTACGCAGGTGTTTCTCATGGCGTTATTGGTGAGTTAGGTCGTCAACGTATTGCAGACTCTGCCATCAAAGAACTTATTACAACGGACTCTGTCCCACAGGCATTTGGGAATAAAGTAACGACTGTTTCTGTTGCCAGCTTATTGGGTGATGCCATTGTGCGTATCCATGATGGACAGTCTGTGACCTCACTTTTTGATATCGAAGCATAATTTAAGGACACGGAGACCCTCAGATATGAAAGGGATCTACACAAGCGTACTTAAGCTTTGCCTGAGGCTATTCACAAAAGAGCTCATTATTTACGGTGTCATTGGTATTACAGGTGTTTCGTTAGATTTTTTGATCTATGGTTTGTTAGTGAAAAGCTTTGGTGTAGATTACCAACTGGCTAATTTTATTTCGACAAGTATTGGGATTACTCATAATTTCATTCTCAATGCGTTCTTAAATTTTAAAATAAAAGATCGGCTGCTGTGGCGTTACTTGAAGTTTTATGCCGTTGGTTTTACTGGGATGCTGATAGCCGCCGTATTACTACACGTCATGATAGAACAGATGAATTATGATGAGCTACTATCAAAAGCGTTAACAATAATCGTATTGTTCATTATTCAATACATGCTGAATAAGAAGTTTTCTTTTAGTTCGTCGTAAGACTAGGCAATATTTTTTTTTATAAAAACAGCTAATTCCCTCTTTGACATTAAGCCGTAAGATGTTAAAGACCCCCGCCTCGAAAGGTGTTGGCTACTCACAAACTACTCTCCGCTGACAAACTTCCGGACCTGCTCCGTCCAAACTAAACATCCCAACGATCCAATCAAATGGCTAATACACAAACTTTAAAGGCAGAAGACCGTGCTCGCACTGGTTCTGGTTCACTCAAGCAAATGCGCCGTGAAGGCTACGTTCCTTCCGTAATCTACGGAGGAGGCGTAGAAAACAAGAATATCAAGGTACACGCAAAAACTTTCCGTGATATGATGAAGGCATCCGCTTCAGACAGTATTCTCGTAAATCTTGATCTTGAAGGTGCAGGTACGCAACTTGCTTTTCTTCAAGACGTTCAGCATGACGCCTTAACTGGTCAGACAGTGCACATCGACTTTCTCGCTGTTGACGAGACAACACCAATTCATGCTAGACTTCCGCTTATCTTCACAGGTGAAGCAAAGGGTGTTAAAGCTGGTGGTCTTCTTGAGCAGCTTCTTCATACTCTTGAAATCACTTGTCTTCCAAAGGATCTTCCTGAGGACATCCATGCTGATGTTTCAGGTCTCGAAGTCGGTCAGGCACTTCACATTGGAGAGATTGATTTCCCAGAGGGCATCACGCCAATTCTTAATGATGATGTTGTTTTAGCTATTGTGGCTAAGACACGTCAGGCTAAGAGTGAAGCTGCTACAGGTGAAGATGGCGCGAGTGAAGCGGAGTAATTTTTATATTCATTAACGAAAATAGCTCGGAGCTTTGGCTTCGAGCTATTTTTTTATATGCTCATCTTATGTCTGCTATCAAACTTGTGATTGGATTGGGAAATCCAGGTCAAAAATATGAAATGACTCGTCACAACATTGGCTTTTTAGTCGTTGATCGCCTATCAGAGAACTATGGTGCTAGTTTAGCTACCCACTTGAAATGGAGGGCTCATGTGGCCAAGGCGGCTCACGCAGGTACTATTTTGATGAAGCCACAGACATTTATGAATGAGAGCGGGCAGTCTATTGCTGCGGCACTTCGATTTTATAAATGGAAGCCTGAGGAGATACTCGTAGTCTACGATGATGTTGCGCTGCCATTTGGAGCTTTGCGTTTTCGCATGTCAGGGTCTGCCGGGGGGCACAATGGAATGAAGTCGATCATTAATCATCTCTCCACGGATCAGTTTCCAAGACTCAAAATAGGGATAGGAAATGCTAAGCCAGGAGGAATGGTAGGTCATGTGTTGGGCAAATTTTCAGTCGAAGAACGTAATGAATTAGAAAACACGCTTGCAACTGCCGCAGAAGCTGTTCAGGTTGCGCTTTCTGAAGGAGTCGTAGCCGCGGCTAGCTCCTTCAACACGAAGAAAAATTAAACAACCTTTAAATAAAAGAATAGCGATGAGTAGAAAATACGAAGGTCTAATCGTACTGAACACACTAGGCCAAGAAGATAGTCTTGATAGCCTTGTATCAACAGTAGGTAAAGAAATCGAAGCAAGCGGTGCTAAATTGGACGAAGTTAAGCAACTTGGCCGTAAGAAGTTTGCCTACAATGCACGCCAAGTTGAAGGCGGACATTACGTGAACTACATTTTTGAAGCTGAGCCAGCAGCGATCAAGAAAATCCAGTCTGTGCTTGCGCTTAATACAAGCATTTACATGCAACAGTACCAGCGTATTTCATAAATCCTCAAAAAGGTTGTGAGGCGGCATTGTGTTTTATCGAAAATAAAATTGCCGTCTCAGATCGTTTTTCGGTAGTATATAAGTTATGGCCAGTTTTAATAAAGTAATGGTGATGGGTAATGTAACCCGTGACATAGAAATTCGTTACACGCCCAAGGGCACAGCCGTAGCTGATATCGGGCTCGCCGTGAATCGTGTCAGAATTGGCGATAGTGGTGAAAAAATCGAGGAAGTTACCTACGTAGACATCACGCTATGGGGACGTACCGCAGAAATTGCTCATCAGTATGCCGGTAAAGGCCGCCCGCTTTTTGTAGAGGGGCGTTTACAAACAGATTCTTGGGAAGATAAAGCTACTGGACAGAAGCGCACGAAATTAAAAGTCGTTGCAGAAGGAATTCAGCTTCTTGGTTCAGGTGCAGGTGGTAATACCTCCAAACCGCAAAACTCTCAATCATCGCAAGTTTCACAAGAACCACAATCTCAGCAAGGCGGCTCACCCGCAGCGCCTGAGTACACAGATGAGAGTGATGATATTCCTTTTTAAAAGGAGTTAATCCACAAAATTTTTATAGGCTCTTAACATGGATTTAATTCGTGTTAAGAGCTTTTTTGTTGCTTGGCACAGGTCTTTCCTTATCGGTGATTTTGTACCGTGGGCGGTAAGGTGTTTCCCGATGCCTGTAGACTGAGAGCTTCAGGTCTTCGTTGATAATGGCTACGCACTGCCTGAGCAAGCTTGGGCTTCACCTCGTCCGTGATAGCGCTTATATCATCCTGATCAGCTAAGACGGCGAGGAGGCTGTCGAGAAGCTCTTCCTGTGGCTTAGGGAGCTTGCTGCGCCATGAGGCTAGTAGCGTTTTACTGACATGGGACGGTAATGAACCCATGATACCGATGTCATTTTGATTGTGAACCAGTAAGCCAGATGTTGTGCCTCGATCAAGTGTCAGCACCTGGAAAAAATAAAGTGTGTGATAAGCGAGCTGCTGCCGTTGATCGCTATCAGAAACAGATGGGTGGTTGGTGATAGAATTCTTGAGCAGCAAGAGGTACTTATTGAGTGCAGCTTGTCCAACAGCCCTCGCAAGCTGTAGATCGGCATCGGAATCTTCGGTTTTAAATCCTTCTAAATAAAAGTGGGTAGCGCCACGGTGTCTATTGAGCGCAGGTATGTAGAAGTACTGATCACCCTGTTTGCTAGCCTCGGCGTAATATTGTGCGGCAGTATTCTGCAAACATTGCTGGAATTGAGCGGTCTGATCGTTGTTTGGTATGGAAGGATTGAGGTCTGCCATCATGCGCCAGTAGCCTTGACCACTTTTCATCTCTGTCCAGCTGATGTGGACATGAATAGAAGGTGCGTGTGGGTTTCGGGGGTGGATGATAGTAGAGAGTGCTGTGGCTGAGCTTAGTTTCTTATCAGGCTCATCGTGATAATGTATTTGAGAGACATTCACAGATGCTCGGTTGAATACTTTATCGTCGAGCTTTTGAGGTGCTGAGAGGCGCGAGCCACCTCCGTGTTTTCCTGAGTCACGCAACCATGACGATCTCTCAAACATCACAGGAGCCCCTAACTCAGCAGCGATCATTTCCAAACCGTGAACGAAGTGAGACTGTAACTCGGTAACTAATCCCAGGGCTTGTTGAGCTGTCGTAGATGTAGACATAGATCAACACATAAGGTCTTATTGAATAAGTGACAACCTTGATTGAAGTCGAGTTTCAAGTTTCTCTACAGCCATGAAAGCGTTCCGAGACAAGAGGGCATTGAACAACGTAAAAAAACTGGACAGACAGAACGAGGGGCTCTGAAAAATCCAGTTTCTGTAGTGGTGCATTTTATTTGTTCAGGCCTGTTTGATAAATGGAATGTAGCGTCGCTTCAGGTAGATTTGAACAAGTGAGATCAAGCTGAAAATGGATGCGATAACTACCAGCAGTATTTTTGGTTCTGGCCTTACAAAAAACTCAATAAGAAGTCCTGACCCCATAGTCCCGAGAAGTGTTCCAAATGAAAGGAGCGTGAGCCAATGTCTCTTTGCTCCTAAAAACAAAGCGACGGTTATCGCGATAGCGATGAGCAGTTCTGTGTAGCCAGTGAAGAGCATAAAAGATAAAGGATCTAAACCCAGAACTTCACCAAACTGCTTAAAACCTTTCAAGCTTACTGGCTGTGCCGTGATTTTAGGAATGGCGAAGTAGACGAGCATAAGAACGCTCAATAAAGAGAGAGTTATTTCAAGTGGAGAGATACGCTGAGTTTGAATGTTTTTGTTCATAGCTTTTTGGGAAATACAATCATGAGAGTTACTCAGGTTTAAAATATTCCATAAAATCTCCCGCAAGCCATCGGAGTGTAGCGCTCGAGTCTAGCAAAGAGAGCTGCCGATTAAGATTTGGAAGAAAGTCACCCCGCATTCAAGGTAACAAAGAACCTCCTCCAAAATGGCGTTCAGGGTAGACTGCGATTGGATTCAGTCCAACACTGAGCCATCAAGTTCGACTGTTCCGTGACCACTTTCGTGAGAAATGGCATACGGCACGGTGTCGCTCCATTCAAAGTCCAGAATCAGTTTTTCATCTCGCAATAAAATTTCACCCTCGCCCGAGATAACAGAATCAGACGATTCACTGGGTATATTTGCAGCGGAAATGATGGCTAAAATCAATTTGTCACTGAAAGGTCCCGAAAGAGGTTTACCACTGTGCAACAATTGCACCTCTCTGCTGGATCCAATCCAATCAGGACCAATTTCGCAACGTACAAACCAAAAAACATCGACACATGCTTCGCTCAACAGTTCGTGAAACTGAGACAGTGATTCGATCGAGATGGAGTCAGGTTGAGTCATCTGGGATAGGGAGCAGGGGAGTCGGATAGCAGCGTCTGAACGATGTTACTGCCTACCGACAGCGCGCTCGGACTTCGAGATTTGAGATTAAATTTTTCAGCTAACAGTTTTTATGAGTTCACGCAGAAGTGATGTTTTCTGTTGGCTTGAACGGGTCTAAATTGGGTAAGTATTTGGAGTTTAATCCCATACCAAATAAGGAATAGAAGTCGCTCTGTCGATGATGGAAATTCTGTTACTCCTCTTTAACGACAGACACTCTCAAAAAACGGTGCCCTGATGCATCAGGAGTGAAAAGTGGATCCGTGATTTCAATAATTTGAATGTCTCCATCTGTATGTAGGACTGTTGGCACTAATAAACTGTCAGACCAATTTTTAAGATCGCTGCTGTATTGGACAGTGTAGCTCAAATCGGCAGAGGCATAGTCCACTCTTCGTGGAAAGGTAAATTGGATATTAGCAGGGTCCCCCCAATTTGCGACGGGCAATCCTCGGCTTACGAACGACGCTCCGTTGAAAAGCAGCTCCACGCCATCAGATATGGACGGGTTCAATCCAAACGCATATTCGATTAAGTTATTAAGAAAGTCTCCATCCGGATCATGCTCCAGCTCACTATTCTTCCCAAGTTCTAGTCCACTATCTATCGCCCAGATGTCATACGCCACCGTGCTGATACTAAAGTAATCATTGGTTGTCGTTTTCCCATTTCCCCAAGCTGCATAAGCGACTGTATCTGCTTCAATATAAATTTCATTAAGCCGATCCCCTCGTAATGGAGTCGCTGTCACACTCCAACTAGTCGTTCCAATCACATTGGGCGGCGTATTATTATAATACTGACTATTACGATATCGAATCGCCGATGTATCAGCATCGGCGACGCCACTTAAAAGAAGACTACTCTCTGAAGTCGCCGTGCTTCCATTCATGTTGGGAGAAGTAACCCTAACATGAGGGCCAGCTAGAGAAGCTGGCTCCTGCCCCAGACGCTGCGACATCATCCACGGCACCAAGGGCGTCTCATTGCTATACGCACGATCCCAGGACGCGGCATGGTCGCCAGTGTCATAGCGAGTATAGACAGGAGTTCCACGAGCTGAACGCATTTGAGAAATAATTTGATCCGAACCATTCACACCAGCGGTTCCATCGTCCGCACAATGAAATGCCCAGAGAGGAACATGAGCATAATGACTCGCACTCGATGAAGGAACCGATCCCGCTATCGGATTGGCTGCCGCATAACGGTCGGAGTAGGTGTTAATTTGATCCACGACACCGGCCCCTCCCGTGGAAAGACCTGTGATGTAAATACGCTCAGGATCGATATTATAGTTGGCGACCAAATCATCGAGCATGCCTTGAATTTGAGCAGGCAAGTAACTCGTTTTCCAATCAGATAACTGACACTGAGGCGCGACCCAGAAGCAAGGATATGCCTCCTGATTGTCTGGATAAGCAGTCGAAATGAAAATCATTGCCCCGTTGGCACCATTTTCAAGCTGTTGGCTATTATCCGAACCTATTTCATCTGGTCCATGCAGAAATAAAACCAGTGGATATGATGTGCCTTCATCATTGCCATCGTAGTTTTCAGGAATGAAATAACGGTAATCTAAAGTCGTCGTGTTGCCATCGTCATAAATTCCGGCAGGGAAATTTGCTAGATTTACAGTTGGATACTTTGCATCGACCAGAGTCCCTTCTGGATGAACGGTGATAGAAATTTCATCGAATCCAGTCTCTTCGCTATCATCGGCAGTCAGTCGTAAAACATAATCACCAGTGACTGTAAAAGTGGCGGTTGTTTGCGCCTCAGATGAATTGGAAAAAGTAACTATCCCAGGGCCACTCATTTTACTCCATTGCACGGAAAGTCCGCTTCCCTCGGGTAATCCATCATCACTGGCAGAACCTTCCAAGAAGGCTTCCGCACTGCCAGAAATCAGAGCAACTTCATCATCTGGCCCCGCGCTAACCTGAGGAGCTAAATTTGTAGCCGAAACAACCGTAATGGCGTCTGTTCCTACATTACCAAAAGCATCCGAAGCAGTGATAGTTATCACGTTAGAACCCATATGTAGTGGAACATCATCATACTGCCATGCTGAACCTCCAAGAGTGACCGTGCCACTTCCACCCAAGTTATTCACCCATGAAAGACTCGTCACTGCGACATTATCAGTGGCTGTCCCCGCAATATCGATTGTAGCATCGAGAGTCGCAAATTGCTCATTACTCGTCGGCGAAGTGATGGTCACGACCGGTTGCTCCGTGTCACCGCCAGTTATAGAGTTCACCACGATAAAATCATTCGTCGTGGTCATCCCATTTCCAGGCGCGGCATAGGCAACCGTTTCCCCTTGAACATAGATTTCATTAATTTTTCCCTCGTTCGAGCGCCGGAGCTGCGCATCCGTCACGCTCCAGCTAGTCGTTCCGACCGCAGACGGTGTAGTACTATAAAACTGATTATTACGATACCAAACATGTGTCGTATCCGCATCAGCCACTCCACTAAAAGAAATAATGGATTCTCCTGTCGATACATTTCCCGAAGTCGTGGGAGCAGTCACCTTAACATAAGGTCCGACTATGGAAGTCGGTTCCTGACCGCGACGTTGAGCCATCATCCATGGAACTAATGGAGCTGATACACTGT
Organism: Akkermansiaceae bacterium; assembly: GCA_051252195.1. GTDB lineage: Bacteria > Verrucomicrobiota > Verrucomicrobiia > Verrucomicrobiales > Akkermansiaceae > Oceaniferula. The sequence continues at coordinate 268,011 of JBPOGD010000001.1, forward strand.
AAGCACGGTTCCAAGCACCTGAGTGCCCTCCCGTGTTATAACGAGTATAAATTGGTTTACCGCCCTTGGCTCGCATTTGAGAAGCGATTTGATCCGAACCATTGACACTTACTGTTCCGTCATTTGCACAGTGGAAAGCCCAGAGCGGAATATGTGCATAAGCATCAGCCTGCGCACTTGGTGCCCAACCGCAGATCGGATTCGCCGCCGCATAACGCCCTGGATAGCTGTTAATCTGAGACATCGTGCCGCCACCGCCCATGGACAGCCCCGTGATATAGATGCGATCGGGATCGATATGGTAGTTCGCGATAAGGTCATCCAGCATCCCTTGGATTTGCCCTGAGACATACGATGTATCCCAACCGGCGAGACTCGCTTGTGGAGCAACCCAGAAACAGGGGTAATCAGTCTGATTGTCAGGGTTCTCACTGGAAATAAAAATCATCGCACCATTGGAACTGCTATTTAACTGCTTTTGATTATCCGAGCCTTTTTGACCGTTGCCATGCAAAAATAGAACCAAAGGATATAGTGTCCCCGTATCGTTCGTATCATAATTCTTCGGAACAAAGTAACGATAATTCAAGGGCGTCGCATTACCATTATCATGACTGCCAGAAAGGAAGTTCGTCGAATTAACAGTAGGATACGTCACCGCATGTGCACTCTGAAATGCGAAAAGACAGTATAAGAGAAATATAACAGCCAGTAAATTAGACCGACCCCTATTAGCGGACATTGGATACGTAAAATGACTCGGCGCTGTTTTCATATGAATGGGAAATGAAACTTAAATAAATTATGAGCAAAGCCAAATAAATTGTTAGATATTATCTCTACGTAAACCATTGCAGATCAATGTTCACATATCCAAGCAACTGTTTCCAACGGGCTGAACCTCTCATGCCTCGTGTCTAACTTAGATAAAGCTGGGCGAATCACTAAACGAAAACCATCTTCTAAGCTCAGTTTACTTCTTATCTTTTTGCCATCTAAACATGACAATCCAATCAGCTTTTCAGGCTAGCTTTGTAAAATGTCGAAGCATTTAAAAGTCGTTGTGTAAGCTTCCCGTTATTTGATGCATAGTGACATTCGCATTACCTCTACAATTGATGCCGACAGGCTAATGAAATGGTTTCGTATTTGATCCGGTTTTCATTCGCTAGTACTTAAACGGAGTCGGTAATAGTGGCTGTTTTCCTCGTCAAGAAGGGGGGTTTCTGCTTTAATTAGGTCTGTATTCGTCGAATGCGGAGTAGATGTTACCTCTACGTTTTCTGCATCATCCCATGCATCCAAATCAGAGCTATGTTCGACTACATAAGTGACTTCAGATAGATCATCAGAACGTAAATAATTTATTTCTAGCGTGTTTGAGTTTTCTAGGACGCGAATGCTAAGCATTTGGAAGCGTGCATCGATTTCTTGAGGTTGTAGAGCAGAGTCTAAACTTACTGTATAAATGTCGCTGTCAGTTTTGCCTTCTTTTAGGGCGATGACTTTGAGTGTGGAGCCTTCTGGGATAGTGAATGGGTCAGTGTAGGGTGTGCTAGTTTCACTGGGTAAAGATCCATCTAGTGTGTAGTAGATGTTTGTGTGATGCGTTCCTGTGCTTATGTAGGCAATTCCATTGGCGATGATAACATCGGGTCGTGTTACTTTACTCAAGTCAACTACGTGACTTTCGTATTTCTCGCCATCGTATTGAGCAATGATGGTATTCCAATTTGCATTAACAGTAGGTGCACTAAATGATGCTGAGACTGGAGTACCATGGTAATGGTTAGGGTCGAAGCGGCCTATGCCATTTTCAATACCAATGGATGGATCTGCGGCACTTGGTCCCCAAGTTGTTCTCCAATATTCCAGATTACAGTTGTGCTGTATATACTGACTAATACCGTAATGATAAGGACTACAAGCTAGATCTCGTTGATCCACGGCCGCAATAGGGTCTGGTGCAGCCCATGTCCCAAAGCGTCTTATGCGATCTGCATATTCAATTGGATTATCAGTGCCAACAGTATTACGAAACTCAGGCATAATAATCATGCATGCAGCGAAGCCTTGAAATCCACCCGCAGTTACTTGCATGTATAATATACCTGGGGCATTAGCCGGGCCATCAATGAAACCGTAAGGGTCAGCAGATGTCTTTTTCCCCACACTAGTATCAGGGGCTTCTGGCGCTCCAATATAAGCATTACTTTCTTTGAAATCCGCCCAATAACGTCTGTCTGCTAATGTAACGTCGGTGCTGCCATCTCTAACAATGACGTGAGCGTCACCCCAAAGTAGTACTCCGGATTGACCTCGTTTGATTTGGTTAAGAATTTGTGGACCTCTATCAATAGTGTCTTCGCTATGAGCTACACCTGCGACGCGTTTCACAGTTTCTTTTTTCTCTTGTTGATTGGAAAGAGCTGCTAAGAACACTATGGGAGCATATTGTCCTATCCACTGACCGGCGCCAGAGTTCCAGAGCTTTGGATAGGTGGTTCCATAATTAAATTTGCAATGATAACTATCCAAACCATATGCTAGCATAGCGGCGATAGCAGGTTTCTTTTCTTCAAGAGTATTCTGAGAATTACAGATCTGTATAATGCTTTCATAAAAACCAGATGCCATACCACTGGCGTATTCGTCGGATGTTAGATGAGCTCTAAAACCTCGTCCACCTTCCGAGAAGACTGGCGTGTCACCCTCGTCATTTAAAATAGCAAATCCGAAAATTTCTGTGTTGTGAACCCATGCTTGTCTCATTGCCTCTATTTCGGAAGCAGTCAGTTCATCTGGGATGTCGGTGCTGCCAAGTAAGTTGAGGTCAAAATCATCCCAAGTAAGTAATTCTTTACTAGCACCCGTTATATTCGGGCGAATATGGTTAACCCCATTATTGGCAGGAGCTTCAGCCAAAATTGTGACGACGTTATACGCGTCGGCAGACTCGCCGTTAGTTGAAGAAGTTCCACTTCCTCCGGTCTGCGATTCGTTGCGCTGCATGGCAGCGACTAAAGAGATGCAGGATTGTGCAGCAGGGGAGAAAACTTTGGGTAGCTGAGGTAGTTCATCTTCGGTGCTGTCATAGTTTCCGTAGTTATTAGAACCGTCGAGTAAGCCTGTTTGCTCCGTGATGGGATCTGCGTCTAGGCTGAGTAGATCGACTTGGTCAGGGTTGCTACTACCGCTTAAGGAAACTACTTTGACACCTGTATCACCCACCGCGGGAGCAACCCAGTAAGAACCACATGCGTATTGTCCAATTTGGACATCATCACCATTAGAGCTTTCAAAATTCCAGTTGAACTCAGCTGGTCGAGATGCTCCACGTGTTCCTCCGTCAGCAGAGGGAAGCACTGGGCACGTCACACTAAGCGTTTGGGCATTGCTCAGCTGACCGCTGAGTATCGAAGCGATCAGTAAAAAGGACTTAAAATAATGGGATTTTTTCATGGAAATCGCAGTTGTTCTAACATTAGTCGATATCAATTGATATTTTGAAAATCAAGGCTGAAGTTTTATAGCAATCGATCAGGTTTTTTGAAAGGGGCTAGGATCTCATTTTTAGGAAAAACTGAAAGCAGGTGAAATTCTCTTCTCCTTTGTTGAGGTCAGTCCTCAAAGAAGATTCAAACGTTAGCACTCAGCTTCGATCTCGCGAATTCTGGCGTTTAATGGATTGAACATGACTCCTTGTAAACGATTCTATGGAGCTACCTTGTAAGGTGTGGATCTTCCTTTCCCTTCGATGATGAGCAAATACTTTTCGACCAAAGAAGAAAGCGTTCTCTTCATTGTGTTGCTCAAAGAGTGATAGAATCTCTAGCGCTAAAGGAGAGAGGTTACTAGCCTGCATGATCCGATGGTCTTCGACCTTTCGAGCTAAAACTTCGCATTGCATGGATAATGTCTGCAGGAAGAAACGAGCTAAGGCTTCCAGTCTGGTGTGCTCGGAATGAGCTCTGCGTTGTTCTTAACGCCCTGTAATAGCTGTCTTTATTCTCCTTAATGATTTGCTCAATCGAGGCATAAGGCACATACTCATATTCTGACTGGAGTAGTAAAAGAGTGTTGAGTGCACGCGAGAGTCTATCGTTTCCATCCTGAAAGGGATGGATAGTTAAAAAGCGAACGATAGAAACTTTTGCCTACATCTTCTGGTGGCGGCCAGGTAGAGCTTGCCCTCTTACCTCCGTGCATTCAATTAGAGAATTCAGAGCGCTCATATAAATAGAGGATAGTGTATTTATTAGTTTATATTGTATCGTTACAGTATCATATTGACTCCCCAAAAAAAATCCCCAGATGAAATAAGTATCATCTGAGGAAAAATATTATAAGATTTGTATTTACCTTTGTGCGCGGCGGCGGTGAACAAGCATACCAAGTGCACCGAGACCGAGCAGAGCAGTACTGCTTGGCTCTGGGACTGCCTGCCAACCCGCACCATCAAGAGCAGTTTCTAGCGCAGCCTCATCAGCAAACCCAAAGTCTGCAAAATTGTTAGTCACAAAAGCATCATCATAAACTGCACCGACACCTGTACCAAGGTTAGTAATTAAAAGTCCCCCAATATCATCCGCAAGTGAAGTATCAGTTCCGCTGAAATTAAAGTCAGCTCCTGAAAAATCAACTCCAGTTGTTATTCCTGAACCATTATTGAAAAAATCAGCATTTCCTATTGAGTCTTCGCTAAGATCAATATTCCAAATAGTATCGACAAAACTGGCACCATCAATACCTGTTAAACCACGGAACATATTAACTCTGTGATCTCCATTGATAACAAACACATCCCAATTAAAAGTAGCTCCGGAGAAATCTGCACCAGAGATATCGGTATTCAGAAAGGGTTGGTTGCCACCATTGAAATTAAATATCACATTAGTCAGGGTAGCATTGCTAAAATTATCGTTACGCCCCCAATTATCAATGCTAGTCGTTAAGATCTGGCCTGAGAAATCTACGCCGCTGCTATCATCTACGGCTGCAGCATTATCTACAACAGCGAGCGTCAGTGCCGCTTGAGCCATGGATGAAACCCCCACTACACAGGCAGCAAGTAAGGCAGAACTTTTAAAGTTAAATGTTTTTTTCATTTTTTGTATTATTAAGGTTGTTAAAATACTCATCACTTTGTGTGAAGGCTTGAGTATTATCTGTCTGATAATTTGATAATGACAAAAAACCCACACACCGTCTATCGCATGAAGATGTGAATTTCTATATTAGTATATAGATTGACGATACAGCACCAGATCGCTAAAAATGACCATTCTATGGTTCCACACCTACCTAGACTCAGCTACTGGGCATTGACCTACTTCCTGATCGTGTTCATTAACTCCGTCGGAGCTAGAACTCCGGTCATTTTTTCAGATGTCGAGGCTACTCATCATGCTGGGGATAATGAGGATTTGAAGCACACCATAGATGGGGTAAACGTTTCCGCGAGTGGCTGGAGCCTGGGTGAGGAACTAGATAAGCCTCAATCCATAATCTTCACCTTAGCTTCGCCTATTGAAGCTGATCTTATTGAACTGTCGCTCTCCTTTATGTCTGGGCGCCCCCACGCTTCATTTGCTGAATTCTCTATCAGCTATACATCTGATGCAATCCCTCGCTTCGAAGGCGAATGGAATACATTACCGCTACTAAATTTTAGCGCTACCTCAACCACGCTTTTTAAAAAATCAGGCAATAGGCTGCGTGCAACTAAGGCTCCTCATGTAATGACAGGTAATACTCCAGACGAAATATATCGAATCTCATCCCGCTTGTTAGGCAAGCCCGTAACCGGACTTAAAATTGAGGTTTTTCCTGTCCCACGAGCTCGCAATAAAATAACGGATTTAGTCATGGCTTGGACGATACCGGGTGACTTCGTCTTAACTGAATTCCGCTTAGAAGTGATCTCTACCACCACGAATGTAGCACTAGGTGCCGAAGTTACGACGACTCACCCACTCTATATTTCGCCAAGATCTGGTTACGTAGAAATGCTACCCGGAGCTTTAACAGATGGATGGCCATCCACCATTGCACACCCCGCCCATGGCACCCCAACAAAAGGTTTCCATTTTGAAATCGATCTTGGACAACAAAGAAAAATTGATCATTTAAGTCTCCGTCAGCGTGGAAATAACTATAGTCTTGAGCGTTTCAGCAAGATGAGGATCAAGCTCTATGATCAAGACCCAAAGGAAGGTTCTTCACCTATCTGGGAAACTCTTAATCATCCAGATGGTTCTTTCCCCGCTATGGGAGAGGTTGATGTATTACATGCAGATTCAGGAAAAGGAGAATTTCGCGGACGCTATATTCGCATCTCTAGCGAAAGCCAAATACCTCTTTCTCCTATGCTAGCTGAACTGGAAGTCTATGAAACACGCACGCCTCAATTAGTAGCACTGTTCGCAGATTCGCAGAATTTATACAACGGGAACGATTCTATATTAGAAAATGATTTAGAAATTCCACCTAACATAAGACGTCTAGGCTTCAAATTCAATATTCCACAAACAGGGCAGCCTTTGGATCAACTATTCCGTTGGAAATTGGCAGGTGAAACCAAAGATTGGCAGATATCTAATTCACTACTATTAGAAATTCCTTGCCCTCCTGCGGGAGAATACAACTTAGTAATTCAAGCATCACACAGTGATGGGGCTTGGGATACCTCGGTCCTAAGACTAAGCTTCATTGTTGAGGCCAAATTCACACAAACATCCGCATTTTTATGGTTAATAGCGGCCAGTACACTCATCACGGGAGTGATAGTCACTCGCTACTTATCGCGACACCAGATCAGACTACTAGAAGCTTCTTCAGCATTAGAAGCTGAGCGTTCACGTATCGCCGCTAACATGCATGATGATGTAGGAGCTCGCATCGCCCAGCTTGCTGTTCTCCAAGATGTGTTCGCCATAGAACATGATCTAACAAATGAAGCAAAGTCAGATCTTTCAACTATGTCTGCAAGTATGCGTGAGACCATGTCTTCACTTAATGAAACAGTCTGGGCTGTAAATCCAAAGAATAATACACTCGCAGCCCTCTCTACTTTTCTAATGCAGCATGCGGATTCCTATTTATCTCCTATTGGCATTTCCTGCAAAATCATAAGTCCTAACACATGGGCTGGCATCACCTTCAAACAAGGTATTCGGCATGAGGTGGCACTGGCTTACAAGGAAGCTTTACAAAATATCGTGAAGCACTCTAAGGCTACTAATGTAGAAATAACATTGTCTCATCAATGTAAACTATTCATTATAAAAATAGCTGATGATGGAATAGGGCTTCCTGATGAGACCGCCGGGCCGGGCCACTACGGACTTAAAAATATGCGTCGACGCCTTGCCGACACAGGTGGCAGCTGCGCGTGGTTTCCCCGCGAACCCTGCGGTACGATAGTCGAAATGAAACTTCCTCTAAACTAATTGAACCCAATGTCAAAGCTCTCTATCCCCATCGTATTTATTGAAGACAGTCAACCCTACTCCAGTGCCCTTGAGAGGTTTTTCAGTCTTCCTGACTCGTCCATAGACTGCAAAGCCATCTTTAATAGCGCGGAAGAAGCCTTAATACAAATACCTAACAATCCTCCTACAGTCGCACTCGTAGATATTAAACTCCCTGGTAAAAGTGGAATCGAATGCATTGCCCAGCTAAAAGAATTGTGCCCATCGCTAGTTTGTCTTGTCCTCACTATGTATGAAGAAGATGAGTTGATTTTCGAGGCCCTTAGAGCTGGCGCATGTGGATACCTTTTGAAAAGCACCCCACCTGCTGAAATAGTCGAAGCCCTTCATGTGGCTTACGCTGGAGGTTCACCTATGTCACCACACATCGCTAGGCAGGTAGTCGGCTTCTTTCACAGCCATCCTACGCCAAAGCCAGACGTCGCACTCACCCCCCGAGAGCAAGAAGTACTAGATCTTCTTATCGGAGGAAAATCCTATAAACTCATAGGATCTGAACTCGGAGTGAGCATCGACACCGTCAGAAGCCATGTCCGCAAAGTCTACTCCAAGCTCCACATCCACTCGCGCTCAGAAATCATGCTTAAATTCGGCAAGCGATAATCGCTCCGAGCGCCCCTTCCATTCTTCTAATAACTAAGCCTCAGTAGTCAGCTGTACTATCTGCTTATGTTCTTTATTAACGAATTCAGTAACTCTATCTTCGTAGTCAGTTTTGAAATTGCTAAATTTATTAATCAAAGAGACATTTCCTATTCTCTAAGAAATCTCAACTGGCTTTAAGAGTTAGTCACTTGTGCCCAGCCACTCTACGTCGGTAAAATAAGCCCAACAAGATCGCATAGTTACTACTTTATTTTGCTGGTAGTAAAAAGTCTTTGTAATCTGAGGACTGAGCAGTAATATTGTGTTCAATACTATCTTTAAGGTCTTGAGATAATGATGACGCATTAAGAGCGTTCAAAGCACCTTCAGGATCAATCGGGAACCATTCTGACAAGGTCTTCTGAACTTCGTCCCGACGATCATTATAACTATCGAGAGTAGTCGAAAGCTCAAAAGCTTGGCTGACATTTGTATACCTGAAGCTGTTCAGTGATTGAATCACGGCGACATCTCTCACTTCAGGTGATGTAAGGGAATCTATCCAAGGGATGATCTCATCAGGCGTAGTATTACTGTATGCCCTTGCGAGCTGAGCAACAGCAATCTTCTGCTGCTCATTTGTAAGCATTGGAATATGACGTTTTAGCAAGTCAGGTGAAGAGTACGCCATCTTCATGGTAAGCATACTTAGAATTCCCTCTGTCTCTGAGCTCTCAGGTAGCTCCTGCACGTATTTAAGGGCTTCTATAGCGTTAGGGCTTTTACCCCATTGCTCCATCAACCCCATGTGGACTGCGTGGCGTTGCTCATCGTTAAGTGATTCGGCCCACTTGAGCACTTGTTGAGGATCTTTCTTTCCAAGTTCAAAGGCTGCTTTCCTAGCAAAATTTTGCTTATCATTGTTATCTGCCAATTCAGAGATAAGAGTTAGGGATTCCTCAGGTGATTGTGAAATATATCGAGTCATCGTCTGACTATATATAGAGGCTAATAGAGAGTTAGGTTCCTGCGTTTCAATCCAATCAAAAACACTGGAGACATCAGTCTCAGCCCATTGCGCAACGACAGTTTGTAAAATTTGATTACGTAAAGGTCCTTGAGGAAGATTGTTTACGCGACTTATTGCTAATGCCGGATCATCTTTCGCTAAGCCTTGGTATATAGCTACTTTAAAATTATTTTGGAGAGCGAGGTCTACAGTGTTTTCCTCTACCCACTTGAGAGCCAAATCTGGATTTGATCGCCCGAAATGACTCAGACAATTATACACCCAATCATCTCGCTCACTTTCTAAGCTAAAGGCAAGTGCTCCCTCTGGATCTTTTCGACACCATTCAGCTAGTGCTAACTGCACAACAGCTGGGTTTTGATCCACAACAGGTTTTGTTAATTCCCCACGAGCCATTTGCTCAGGATTAATAACTACAAACGAACTGCTAGTATTTCGCTGAGGTATATTATTTTTAGAAGTCTTAATTGAGGTGGCCTGGCTTTGTGCAGATGGTACTACAGGAGTAACTTGAGGATCTGTAGAAGTGAATCGGCCAGTGGTAAAACCTACAAGAAGGCTTGCAGCGATTCCAGCTGTGATAAAAATTGGAGTGGATTTCATTCTAGATAATAAAAAAATCCCCCAGCCCTCATAACACTAGAGAGCTGGGGAATAGTAGAACTTGAGTAATTTTATCGAGCGTCTTGAACGAACCAATGTAAGTTCTGACTACTCAAGCTACTGTGAATACTTACATTGCCGAAGTCTGTATTATTATTACTCCCACCTCCATTTAAGCCAAATGATATCGCATTTCTCTTTCGGAGTGTGAATGAGCCACCACCCGCAGATACTTTCTGCCAATGTTGGTTGTAATTGTTAGCACTTGTTGACCAGACATAAGCATTCTGGCTGTTTGCTCCACCATTTCCTCCATCAATAGAATGTGCACTGTTAACTCTTTCGTAAGAATAGAAACCATTTCCACGATCTATTTCCTTAAACATAAGATTACCATGAGTAAGGTTACTATGAAGATTGAGATCTCCTCCATTTGTTGGATCGTTCGCGTGCAACCCATAGGAAGCGTTACGCTTCACGATATTTACCAGTCTCTCTGCAGAGTCTGCTTCTACGATCCGCAAGGAAGGAAAATTACCCACATTAGAAAAGTTAGCGAAATCGATAGCTCCACTATTTGTAATACGGAAACGGTTGTTGTCCGTAGGTGCTAAAGGTACAGTCAGCAGATAAGTCCCTCTTTGGTTACCAGCAGAGAACTCAAATCGAGTATAGTCACCCGACGAACTAGTCGCCTGCATATCTGGATTAGTAGAAAGGTCGGTGCGTAGACGTGGGGCAGACCCGCCTGCAGCACGTTGAATATGATAAAGACCTGGGTCATCAGTTGGTACGAATTGCCAACGAGTATCGTCATTGTTAACACTTAGATTAGTCGTATACGCATCTTCACTGGAGCCATTTGCAGCTAAACGAAGTCCATAAACAGGGTTTTCAATGTGGTAAACTTTATCTGGGTCAGGTTGAAATCTCTGCTCAGAGTTGATGGATAGTCCCTGAGCATATAAATGATCATCCATGGATTTTAGCATTGGATAAACCCAGGCATACACAGCTGTAAATCCTCTATTATAAGAACCATACCAAGTCATCATTCCTCCTGCTCTTATTCCGTCTTCATTGAATTCATTAAAGACGTCTTGATCCCATCCCATGACTGATCCATAATCCCACCCTGCATTAGATAATTTAGAAGAAAAGTTTCCGACAATATGATCAGCATAATTAAATTCACCACCTCTATGAACATAACCATTGGTTGCCTGCATTCTCGCAACGTGAGTTTGATTGAAGGTTAGAGCCGCACCTGTTCCGTGCGGGTTATTACCATTGAAAGCGTGTCCAAAAGTAAAATCATCTGCTCTTGTAGGGGCAGCAAATGGATAGGAAGGATAGCTAGCATCACTTCTACCATTATTAAAGGCTACCGCAATACGGGAATTACCTGCACGTGCCGCCTCAGCAAAAGCTAAGTACAGCCTTTGGTCATCTGCATCTCCCGTCGTATAATCATCTCCATTTCTATTAAATTCGGTATGGGCAGCATCAAAAACCCATGAATCAATCTGCTTTCCGTAGGTTACAGAATAATGTTTTATAACAAACTCAGCATAACAGAACATATAGGGGCGATTCGGATACCCAGCTTTAGTATGATAGGATTGGCTGTTAATAAAAGCCTGAGCTGTAGGGTTCGTATCACACCACTCTATCCAACTATCTAAAAATTCCTCATATTGAGTCTGTAAGCTTCCGCCTACTCCAAAAAAGTTTGCAGTGTTCTGGTACACTTGAGTCATATAGCCAGCATCTGTGATTTTATCAAAATGACCTTGCAGCGTTGTATCATTGACAGCAGGGAAAGCCGCACTATATCCATCTAATCCTGATAAGGCAGGAACAGGTCCGAAATGAGAAGCTGTTTCCGAACCTCCTCTTGAGAAAGCGACTCTCCAACCATCAATACATCTAAGGCTTAAAAAGTCATCATCTAGTAATTCGGCGTGCACCCCTCCGAATACCGTGCCCCGTAAACGTTGAGCTTGTTTCCCTGGAGTTTGTGCTTGAGCTGCTAATGTGGATAATATCAGGCTCGATGCCACAAGCTTACCTAAAGCCTTCTTTTTCGTAAATGTGTTTTTAGATACTCTGTGCATAATATATTTTTCTGTTAACATTAAATGTTAGACTGTAAAACTAAGTATTTGATTCATAGCGTCAAGTAAAATAATTCATGAAAGTGTGACTGCTTTCTGGTGGGATCGCTGGACTAGGTAACTACGGAATCAAAAATATGCGTCAACGCCTTGCCGACACTGGTGGTAGCTGCGCGTGGTTTCCCCGCTAATCCTGCGGCACGGTAGTCGAAGCCCTTCATGTAGCTTACGCTGGAGGTTCCCCTATGTCTCCACGTAGTCGGCTTCTTTCACAGCTATCCTACCCCAAAGCCAGACGTTGCGCTCACCCCCCGAGAGCAAGAAGTGATAGATCTTCTTATCGGAGGAAAATCCTATAAACTCATAGGATCTGAACTCGGGGTGAGCATCGACACCATCAGAACTCATGTCTGCAAAGTCTACTCTAAGCTCCACATCCACTCGCGCTCAGAAATCATGCTTAAATTCGGCAAGAGGTAATCGCTCCGAGCGGCCCCTTCCATTCTTCTACTAACTAAGCCTTAGTAGCCAGCTATTCTATCTGCTTATGCTCTTTATTGAGAAACTCAGCAGACTCTGGCTTCGGAGTCAGTTTTGAAATTATGGAATTCAGCTCCTTAGAAAACATCTACCCACCCATCGACCAAGCCCCACAAATCATCGAATCAGAAAACACCGCATTTGAAACGATAGTCATCGATACCGCAGAAGGCTGCAAAAAATCAGTCAAAGTAGGCTGATCGTCACTAGTCCACTAAACTCGGCCAGTTCAATTTAAGCACTCTGTCACTCTTTTCCGCTCGATAAGTAGATAATTTCTCCTGTATGAGAATTTTTTTAATCGCTGAATATGGACAAATGTAGCCAATTCAGGAGTCAAAAAATGCTCATCTTCTGCCCATCTTTTCAAAATCACCCCAAACAAAAAGGAGTTACGATTTCTCGTAACTCCTTTTCTTAAAATGGTGGGCAGAGAAGGATTCGAACCTTCGTACACTTACGTGAGCAGATTTACAGTCTGCCGCCTTTAACCACTCGGCCATCTACCCATAAGGTTATGGTTTATACTGCTAGTTGGTTATTTCTGGCAGTTGCTATCAAGCTGATGCTGACGGCGGGGAGTTCTTACGTGGCAGTGACATTACTGACAAGATAAAAATAGCGATATTTTACAATCTTGTCTTACCAAGATTTTTTGTATTTCAAAATACCTTCACCGATACCTTCTGCTACCGATTGGCGGAACCAGGCTTTTTTCATATTACTGCGCTCTTTTGAATTACTCACAAAGCCGCATTCCACGAGGATGGCGGGATGTTTTGTATTTTTGATGACATAAAAATTAGCATGTTTGACACCTCGGTTAGGGGTTCTAATTTTCTGCATCATTTTGTTCTGCACATGGCTGGCGAGTTTTTTTCCTTCGCTGCTATGGTAGAAGGTTTCGATACCGAGTGGAGCTGATTTGTAGGAGTGATTGTAGTGAATGCTTACAAAGATAGCACTACTGTATTTGTTGGCATAGCTGGCACGTCCTTGGAGAGAGAGGAAGAAGTCGCTGCGGCGCGTCAGGCGTGTTTGGATGCCTTTGGACTTGAGGTAGTGCTCAAGTCGAAGTGCGGTGTCTAGAGCGAGGTGTTTTTCGTAAACTAAGCCATTTTGTCCTCCTTTGTCGTGGCCGCCGTGACCAGGGTCGATGATGACGTATTTAAAACCTTTAGCTTCAAGATGAGAGGATAGTCCTATGAAGATGCAGGCGAGTGAACAGAGGGCTGTTTTAAGAAGTGCTTTGATTAGGGGGCGATGAGTTTGAAATATCATGCGAATATCGATCAATGTAGAGATGGTCAGTGGCGTAGAGTGTCGGATCTGTTGTTATTTACTGATAAACTCCAGGAGGTCTTTCAGAGGCGGCATGTATTTTTTTGCGTTCCGCAGCAGCAGCTTTGGGATTGAAGTCTTCACCTCCCTCCACCACTACGCCGCCAATCGCTGTTCTGACTAGCTTGGGATAGCTGGATTCAAACTTTTTAATATACTTGGCGAAGACGATTTTGCCTTTCGGTGAAACACAGGCATATCCAAAATACTCTGGGCGGACTTGGTAGAGTACGTGCATGTTGTTTCCCTGGTCTAAAACGCCAACGGTGTTGCGTAGTGAGAGAACTTTGCCAAGTGAGATGGTATTGATGTGTCGGTTTCTATTAACAGATGAGACATTGGCAAAGAGCTCTAATGCATTGTTGCCTGAAAAGCTGATAAGCTTATATTCTCGTACTTCTCCAGGCACGTTGGGGATGCCGACTTTTTTAGACCACATTGTCCTTCCTCCGACGACGACAAAGTAGTCACGGTTCGAGCTTATTGCGTGTCCTGTAGGTCCGGGCATATTAACGGCGGCTTCAACGGCATAGTTTCCGTAATTCCCTAAAGCGTATGAGGTGCTAAGGATAACGCTTCTAGTGATGGTCTGTCCCATGGGTATAGATACCGGCTTATATGCCACTGCTGTCGTTTTGGGGACTGCTTTACCAGCGCTGGTAATGTTAAAGCTGAGCCACGGTCTAGAGGGAGTTCCTTTGAGGATGAGTTCAGTACCAGTGTTGTTAGTAATTTGGACATTTACCGTAACAGCTTCATTAATCAGATAACTCTTTTTGCTTGGGCTAAGGTTAACTTGTAGCTGTGCTTGAGCCTTGTTTATCAAGACGAAAGATAAAACGAGAAGTATGGCTATCGATGAGGAAAAGTGGGGCAAAAAATTGCGTTTCGAAAATAAATGGTTCATAAATAGACAAGTGACGATTCAAGTTGATCGCTATACTCGCTTGTATTTCCGGTGCCGTCAACCTCTCTATCTGAGACAAGGGATTAATTTTCGACTTTGAGATGGGTAACTAGTGAGTAGATGGAAATTTTTCCAGTACTAACGAAATTTAGGGAGCATATTGCCTAATTTCTTAAAGAGGCTTTTATTTTCTGTTTCCGCGGCATCAAGTAATTGCTGTTCTACCTCAATGGCGAGTGAGAGTATTTGATCCCATAGAAGCGGGATTTGCTGGTTACCATGAACCATGTAGCTGAAAAGAGACTTCATGCGAGTGGCACCAGGGAGGTCAGGGGCGAGTAAGTTATCAAGTGCGGTACCAATAAGTTGCTTATTGCAGGTAGCCACGTCTGGGTTGAAATGACCTAGGATGGTGAGGTTATTAAAGTTTACAGTCTTTTTCTCGTGAATGAAAAAGTCATAAAGAGTCATCGGCATGGTGGCGGTCTGCTGACTTTCTAAAAACAGAAATACTTCTGCCATACTCTTCAAAATGTGAGTAGCTTCGAGAGGTGTCAATGGTTCAGCGGCTTCGTACATAAAACCGAAATTGTCGCCGTGAAGCTTGTCCATAGCATAAAAATAATGATTTTCGGAAGTAACAGCCTCTAGGATGGATCCAATTTGAGGATGGTCTATTTGTGCCTTTATTCTTAAATGAGATAAAAATTCAGTCTTTTGATCCTCGTCAGTCATGAGCTCCGTTTTGAGACTGGTGATGATGACTTTTCTTTGAACTGATACTTGTTCTCCCTCCCAAGTGAGAGTCTGTGAGTTCGATGAAATCAATTGATCAAAGCGATAGTCTCCTACCTGCTGTCCCATCGCAATTTCGTTATTTTCTATCATATTTGATTGATCGTAGTCGCGACAGAGTTTTAACGAGTTGGTAAACTCGTTTGAGGTGGAGAGAATGGAAGTTCTGGTAGGGCTGGAAGAAGAGAATTACTGTCTCTGTTAGGAAGAAGCATACCGTCATTGTCGCCTTCGTAAAGCCAAGGATTGAAACCGTCAGCGGCAGCGGGTGCTAGTTTGTTACCATGGTGGGAGTGAAGCCGGCGTGGGTGAGCTTGCTGATCGATGACTTCGCCTTTGTAAACAAGCTCCACGACGTAGCCAAAGTACTCCCTTTGCCCAAATAGGTGCTCATAGGTGCCGTCACTACTAGGGATAGTGTAATTCACGAGGATGTTTTCTTCATTGCCTGCATCTTGCCAATCGATCTTATGATCTAACCATGATTTCTCGATGACGGCACTTGGAGAGCTGCCTTTGATTTCACCGCCGCCAGCGCCGCTTACGGTATCATAAAAGTAGACGTTGACGGTGACATCGTCTGGATTGATGGGGGTATCAGGACGTGCACGTATTGAGATATTGACCCTAGCTTGTTGTTTGCCATCTTCAGTGGTCATTTTTTTGGCAGGTATAGCGGGACCGATGGAGATGACATTTCGGCGTGCCATAGAGGAGTCTAAGTTTTCAGTGAGTTTACGGATGGCGAGTGGGAAATAGACGCCTGCTTTGGTTCCCATTTGCTGAATGGCTTGATACTCATCAGCTGCTTTGACATAGAGTCCCATATCCTCAAAGATCCGTGCTTTTTGAAAATGAATGGCGGGTTCTGCAGGATCATGTGTTGCGGCTTCTTCAAGTTTTAGAACCGCATTAGAAATATCGCCGTCCATTTGATAGGTGCGTGACTCCTCAATAAGGCGTTCGACACGTGGGTTAGCAATTCTCGGTAAACTGGGCAAACTTGTCGATGAGGGTGTGCTTCTGTAAGGAGCAATGCTGACGGCTTCAGGGCGTGCCGTAGGTACATTCTCTGCATTCACATTTCCTGAGCTGGCAAGTATTTCTCCCAAGCTTCTAGGGCGAACATTTTCTGCGAATCCTGCCGTGGCAATAGGTAACAGCTTGGGCTCGTTTTCCGCTAGGGAATGGCTCCCGATTTTAACGTTGAGAGCTGTGCCTAATGCGATGAGTTGAGCAAATGCAATAAGTCCTATGACCCAGCATGCGATGCAAAATGTGGGACGTGTTTGAGCGGTAGAAACATCGGAACCACGAAGATTCATGCTAGATTCTTTAGTTTGGGTTACTATGGATTTGTCATCACTCATCAACTCATACAAAGTAGTAAGCGCATAGCGGGTATGTCAATGAACTAAGTTTTTTAGCAATTGACGCTGAATGCTTGCGCTTGCGGGTAATTCAGCTTTCATTGAAATCAGATGATTTCTCCTGAAGTAAAGGATGTTCCTGTAGTCACTTTTCCTACAGAGCGTATTGAGTTGAAGATGACGCCTGCTGAGGTGGCTGCTGGTCTGCAGCATTTAGTTGAAATGATTTTTTTTGATAGTTCAGGAAATCTTGCTGAACGTCGTGAGCATACGTTATCGATCATTGCAGCTCGACCTCGATGGCATGTGAAGGGAAATATTCACAAAGAAGAGGATGTTGAAGACCTAAGAAATCATCTTGCCGTCTGGCAACGTCCTCAAGATAGCCACCAGTTTCCCATGGGCGGTGCTTGCGGCACAGTCGATTATAGAGGTGATTTTCATTTTGGGATGTACCCAGAAATGCTGATCTATATTCACGAGTTGGACGAGTGGTGGGAGTGCGGCGATTTATCCAGCGAGATCGCCAAAGAGAGAAAAGGCCAACATCTACAAGCTCCAGAAATAGGAGCCTTTAGTAGCTCCATGACACAAGTTCAGTACGAGGAAAGCGTATGTCAGATACAAGAATACATTGCCGCAGGTGATATCTACCAGGTGAATCTAACGCATGCTTTTTCTGCAGAAATTCGTGAAGGGACACTTTTCTCTCTTTATCAGCATCTCAGGAGAATGACGCCGTCACCACTTGCTGCATGGATGCAATTAGGGGAGCGTGAAATTCTCTCTTCATCCCCAGAGACATTTTTGCATATGCGCGGGAACATGATAGAAACTCGCCCTATCAAAGGGACTCGGCCGCGCTATGACGATGTTGAAAAAGACCTGCAATCGGCTCAAGAACTCTTGAATTCAGAAAAAGAGAGCGCCGAACTCGTGATGATAACAGACCTTGAGCGCAATGATTTAGGTAAGGTGTGTGAGTTTGGTAGTGTTCATGTCGAGAACATGCTGACGCTGGAAAAGTTAGAACAAGTTTATCACCTCGTTTCCCATGTGAAAGGCAAGCTGCGTAGTGATATTGATCACCTCGCGGCACTGAAAGCGTGTTTTCCTGGTGGTAGCATTACGGGTGCCCCCAAAAAGCGAGCGATGGAGATTATTGATGAGTTAGAAAATGAACCTCGGGGGCTCTACACGGGCGCAATGGGCTACTTTGGTTTCAATGGAGAAAGCCAGTTTAATATCCCGATCAGAACGATCGTGCGTGAGGACGGTTGCATTTCCTATCACGTGGGGGCAGGGATTGTGGCCGATTCAGACGCGAGTTCGGAATATCAAGAGACGCTTGATAAAGCTAAAGGCATCCGACTGGCTATTGAGATTTTTCAAAACGAAAACTAGGGCCGAAATGATTATGTATTGACGTGTATCTACAAATCATTAGCTTGCAGTCACTAGAAACCTTACTTTCTTTAATATGAAAACTTTGTCATTCCTCACTGCTGCCATCTGTCTTGCTTCGCTTTCGTCATGCTCAATGATCAAAGGGATTCTAGGGATTCCAATGGGAGTGGCTAGAGTTATTAGCAGCGGTGTGGGTCTCAATGGCATACTTCTTAGCGATCAAACAGGTGAGCCATATGACGCGTCTGCGGCGACAGATCTAGAAGCGCAAGCAGTACCTACTGCGGAATAACTTTATTTTGTGGGTGCTAATCGGATGTTTCTTCATCCCTTTTTCTTCATCCCTCGTGATACACAAAAAAGCGCGACCTGTTAGATCAGATCGCGCTTTTTGTAATAGGTATTCAGAGGGGACTAGCTACACCCACACCCGCCGCCACAGCATTTTGCTGAGGAGAAGTTTTCCGCAACAACGTCCCAATTGACGACACTCCAGAATGCAGAGATGTAATCTGGGCGACGGTTTTGGTAGTTGAGGTAATAGGCGTGCTCCCAAACGTCGAGACCGAGGATGGGCTTGCAGCCACATGCACCAGCGAACTCACCCATGAGTGGATTATCTTGGTTTGCAGTTGAGGAAACAGCAAGTGTACCGTCTTCCTTTAAGCCTAGCCATGCCCAGCCTGAGCCAAAACGTGTAGCCGCGGCCTTTGCAAAGGCCTCTTTCATGCCGTCAAATGAGCCGAAAGCTGTATCGATGGCTTCAGCAAGTTCACCGCTAGGAGTTGTGGCGCCACCAGGAGTGATGACTTTCCAGAAAAGGCTGTGGTTAACATGACCTCCGCCGTGATTACGAACTGCTGTTTGGATATCAGCAGGTACTTTATCGAGATTTTGAATGAGAACTTCAGCAGATACGCCCTCAAGGTCGCTATTGCCACTTACTGCTCCGTTGAGCCCTGTTACGTAAGTATTGTGATGTTTAGTGTGATGGATTTCCATGGTACGCGCATCGATGTGAGGCTCAAGAGCATCATAAGCGTATCCAAGGTCTGGTAATTCGTGTGCCATAATTCTTTTTGGTTGTATAAGTTGTCATCCAAAAGTCGTAGGATTATTGCTATCCCAACGAGGATGATTTATGAACTATGCCGTAGCTCTTCCTCACTGCAAGTAAAACTAGCGTCCATCCTCGTCATAAAATTGTTATGCCTTTACCCGACTATCTATCATATTTTTTCGCTCTCGCAGGTATTGTAGTAGGTATTATTCTAGGATCGTGCTTGATGTGGCTGATCGCGTCCACGAAGAATAAAGCGCGCGCGAGTGTCGAGTACGAAAAGCTTTGTGCTGAGCAACTACGCAGTGAGAAAGTTGCCAACGACTTCCAGCTTCTGCAGCATGAGCACGAGAAGCTAAGGCAAGCTGAGCGTAGCCTCCGCGAAGGGCAGATCGCACTCGAAGCACAGATTCGTGAAGAAAAAAAAGCTCTTTTGGAGAAAATTCAGTTTTTGGAAAAATCCGAATCCCGTCTTGCTAACACCTTTCAAGCTCTCTCTGCACAAACACTGAAGTCCACACAAGATCAGTTCCTCTCGCTCGCTAAAAATAGCCTGAAAACCCAGCAGCAAGAAGCAAGCAATGAGCTGGAAAAACGTAAAACGGCTGTTGAAGAACTGGTAAAGCCTATTTCACAGACGCTTGAAAAGGTACAAAATCAAATTATCGAAAGCGAAAAAGTACGGCTCGGTGATAAAGAAAGTCTCAAGCAGCAAATAGTTCATATCACCGAGGCCAACTTAGGCCTTCAGCGTGAAACACAAAAGCTCGTCAAAGCGCTACGCCAGCCCACAGGGCGTGGTCAGTGGGGGGAAATGCAGCTACGCCGTGTAGTGGAAATGGCAGGAATGCAAGAGCACTGTGATTTCACTACGCAGACGACGAGTACCACCGATGAAGGAAAGCGGTTACGTCCTGATCTCATTATCAACCTTCCAGGGGGGCAGCATATTGTGGTCGATTCTAAAGCGCCCATGGATGCTTACCTTGATGCTATTGAAACAGACCTCGATACCGAGCGGGCCACTGCACTGGCGCGTCACGCGAATCAAGTACGCACCCACATTCAGCAGCTAGGGAGTAAGAACTATCAAGCGCAGTTTGATACCACGCCTGAGTTTGTGGTGCTGTTTTTACCTAGTGAAGCGTTTTTTTCAGCAGCGCTGGCAGAAGATTCGGGGCTTATTGAGAAGGGCGTCGATCAGGGTGTTATTCTTGCTACGCCTACCACGTTAATCGCGCTTCTGCGTGCCGTTTCGTTCGGCTGGCGTCAAGAGGCTCTGGCTGACAACGCCCGTGAAATTTCCGCCATTGGGCGAGAACTTTACAGCCGTCTAGGAGCCTTCGCGGGTCATGTGCAGAAGCTAGGTCGCAGCCTCAATTCTGCTGTGGGGGATTACAATAAAACGGTGGGCTCTCTTGAAACCCGTATCCTCACAGGAGCTCGTAAATTTGAAGCTCTCGGTGCTGCACCCGACACCGCTAATATACCCCATAGCAGTGGGATTGAAAATATCCCTCGTTCCCTCAATGCAGAGTTACCCAAAGAGCTGCTCCCTTCACCGAGTAAGGCAGCAGAGGATCTACGGTCTGCACTTGAGTAAAGTGTTTGCCCTGTTACCAGCTCTTCTTACGTGCGAGCCAGATGGTGTGGGTGCGGTTCTTTTTGCCTTTATGGGCGGCGGACACTGCATTCTCACTGACGTCGAAGCCTGCTTTTTGCAGTGTTTTGGTAAATGCCTTATCGCTGCGTGCTGACCAGACGGCGAGGATGCCACCGCCTTTGAGAGCGGCTTGAATTTCTTTCAGACCTTTTACACTGTAAAGATTGTCATTATTTTTACCGTGAAAAGCAGAGGGGCCGTTATCGACGTCAAGAATGATGGCGTGGTATTCTCCTTGAGATTTGCGGATGAGCTTCTGGACCGGCTGGATCTCTATTTCGACGCGTTCGTCTTCTAGAAGACCTGGGTTGAGGTGAGAGAGGTAAGTTTGATTCCACTCCACAATTGTTTGCGTGAGCTCCGCGCATATGAATCTAACCTTTTTACCTGTGAGTGCGCGAGTGGCAGCGGCGAGTGTATATCCCATGCCTAGGCCACCGATAAGTATTTTAGGCTGATTAACTGGGCGAAATGGACTGCATGCCAGCTCGGCCAGTGTTTCCTCTGAACCGTGGGAAAAGCTCGTCATCAGCTGCTCACCACGGGAGCAGATCATGTAGGTGCCGTCGTGCTCGATGAGTTCGAGGGACTCTCCTTCAGGAGTTTTTGTCTCGGCAATTTTTACGTAGGGTTTCATGGATGACTTGGTTTGTTCGCCTTTTGTTAGGATATGGCTTGTGCTGACTCTTGTCTTGAGGCTATAAATCGAAAATGTCAGATAATCAACAACAACAACAAGTCGTACCAAGTGCAAATAACAAAGTGCTTGTAGGCCTAATGGGAATATTTTTTGGAGCCTTTGGCGTTCACAAATTTATTTTAGGATACAAGAAAGAAGCGATCATCATGCTCTTGGTAACCTTACTCACTTTTGGAATAGGTGCGACAGTAATGTATATTATCGGTCTCATTGAAGGGATTATCTACCTCACAAAGTCTGATGATGAGTATGTGAACACCTATGTGAAGAACAAAAAAGCCTGGTTCTAAACATCCCTTTAGAAAACCTTATTTATTTAAAAAACCGCTAGTAGTCTGATGGCTACCAGCGGTTTTTTGTATTTAAGGCTTTAGCTGAGCGCGATGATTCTGCGGCACACTTCCTCTACCTTTTTACGGGTGTTGAAGGATGACACGCGGAAGTAACCTTCGCCAGCGGCGCCGAAGCCTGAGCCTGGGGTAATGACAACCTGTGCTGCCTCGAGCATTTTATCAAACATGCCCCATGAATCGACACCCTCTGGACATTTGACCCAGACGTAAGGTGCGTTTTCTCCGCCGAAAACGGTGAGACCTGCCTTTGTGCAAGCTTCTCTGAGAAGGGCTGCGTTACCCATGTAGTGCTCGATGAGTGCCGCGACTTGCTCTTTTCCTTCAGGTGTGAAAATGGCTGCTGCACCGCGCTGAACGGGGTAAGAGGCGCCGTTAAATTTGGTAGATTGGCGGCGATTCCAGAGTGCGTGAAGCGCAACATCCTCGCCTGTAGATGTTTTAAACTTAAGTGACTTAGAAATCACAGTGTAAGCACAGCGAACACCAGTGAAACCTCCATTTTTAGAGAATGAACGGAATTCAATAGCGCACTCGCGTGCACCTTCAATTTCAAAGATAGAGCGCGGGATGGATGTATCTTGGACGAATGCTTCGTATGCGGCATCAAACAAAATAAGTGCGTTATTGGCTTTCGCGTAAGCTACCCATGCCTCGAGCTGTTCGCGGCTCGCAGTGGTTCCAGTAGGGTTGTTGGGGTAGCAGAGGTAGATCATATCTACTTTGCCCTCGGGAATGGCTGGCACAAATCCATTTTCCGCTGTGCAGGGAAGGTAAACGAGGCCTTCATAGGCGCCATTTTCATCTGCTTCACCGGTGTTACCCGCCATAACGTTAGTATCCACGTATACTGGGTAAACAGGATCGGTGATAGCAATCTTGTTGTCCTTACCAAAGATGTCGAGAATGTTGCCTGTGTCACATTTTGATCCATCGGATACGAAGACTTCATCAGCTGCGATGCCGAGTCCTGCGTACTGGTTTTCTACGATGGCGTCGCGTAGAAAGCCATAACCTTGCTCAGGGCCATAGCCATGGAAACTTTCTGCAGTACCTTGTTCATCGATAGCAGCGTGCATGGCTTCGCGCACAGCGAGCGGAAGAGGCTCGGTGACATCACCGATACCGCAGCGGATGAGGTCAGCAGTTTTATCAGGATTAGCATCAGTCCATGCAGTGACGCGACGTGAGATTTCTGGAAACAGGTATCCAGCTTTGAGTTTGAGGAAGTTCTCGTTGATATTCATAGATTAATTGGTGTTTTGAGATTTTTTACGTGAGAGGAAAATGATGACGGCGACGATGAGTAGGAAAACGACTGCGATCAAGGCAAACCCTTTCATAAATCGATTCGTTATCGGTGAGGTGTCATCGGGCAATGTGCCAGGAGCTATGTAGCTGGGATCTATGTATAAAGTGACAGATCCATCAGATGTTTTTACATCAGAAACATTTTGGAAAATCCGCCCGATTTCTTCATCGTTACGGAGAGGATGGAGCATCGACTCAGAGATGAATTTTCTAAACTCTGCAGGAACTTCCACTCCAGCAGGTGTTAAAACTGATGTGACCGATGGAAACAGAGCGCCTTCTTTGATTTCAGGGACGATTTGCGCCATGCCATTGAGATAGAGTTTCTTCTCTGATCGAAAGCCCGATTTGACGGGGTAGGAGACCTCTGCTGCGATAGCTTCGTTGCTGATGGAGTGAACACGTAACTTTCCGCGGTTAGGTTCGAGGAGGGCGTAGTTTGCGATGGCTAGGTTAAGTTCGCTTTTACTCAGGGTGAGAGAGCTTAGTGTCTGCGTGTTAATCGCATTTTTGAAATCATTGAGCTTGATGCTTAAGTGAGCTAGGGACGCTTCTTGACCTTTGGCTTCGTCGATTTCGATCACTTGAGGTGTCTCTTCTGTCATGCCTACAATGGTCGCCTGTACTTGCTTGTAGGACATCCAAGTGTAGGTGATCACACCTGTGACAACTAATGCCAGAACGATAAAGATGAGGCAGCCGGCAAAGGGGGAAAATTTACCAACGACTCGGCTAGCTGGCTTCTGGGAATCTACTTGGGGATCAAGGGATTCGGCATCCTGTTCAGTCGTGGGCATGGCAGCGAAGTAGCTTTTATTACGCTAAATTGACAGATTTTTTCGGATTTTCTTAGCAAACTTCTCTATTGAGGTTTAAAAGGCGGGCGTGTCGAAGATTCTCGTAGGCCTTTCAGGAGGTGTTGATTCCGCTGTAGCCGCTGCCCTTTTATTGGAGCAGGGGCATGAAATAGCGGGCGGATATATGAAAAATTGGATTAATGAGGACGGCGTTGCCGGCGATTGCCCATGGGAGCAGGATGTCGAGGACGCCCATGCGGTCGCTAAGACGCTGGGTATTGAATTCCGTGTTGTCGATCTCATTGACCAGTATCGTGGTCGTATCGTTGATTACCTTTTAGAGGGCTACCGCAGTGGGATCACCCCGAATCCAGATGTGTACTGTAACAGGGAAATGAAATTTGGAGTTTTCCTCGACTACGCCCTCTCCCAAGGCTTTGAAGCTGTGGGGACTGGCCACTACGCGCGCCGTCGTGAGCGATCCGATGGCACGGCCGACATCCTTCGTGGGGCTGATCCGAATAAAGATCAGAGTTACTTCCTCTCGCTTATGGAGCAGAAGCAGGCGCTGCATGCCCGTTTCCCGGTAGGTGAAATGCTCAAGCCAGAAGTGCGCGATGTCGCACGTCGCTTCAAGTTACCTGTCGCAGAGAAAAAAGACAGTCAGGGTATCTGTTTTATAGGAAACGTCAAAATGTCTGATTTCCTCAGCCATTACGTAGAAGACAATCCAGGTAACATCGTCGACCACACAGGGAAGATTTTAGGGAAACATCGCGGTCTCCATCTCTACACTCTTGGCCAGCGTAAAGGTCACGGCGTCGCCTCTCCACGTGATGGAATTGCCTATGTCGTCGTCGGCAAGGATGCTGAGAAAAATCATCTCATCGTCGGTTGGGATCAGGTAGACACCCCTGGGCTGTATGTTCAGAGCTGCACGGTGGGATCGGTAAGCTGGGTGAACAAAGCTATCACCAGCCCCCGCAAGGTAGAAGCGCAGCCAAGGTATCGGGCAAAAAGCGAACCGGTCATGGTCACTCCCCTCGAAAACGGCAAACTCGCCCTCGAATTTAGTCGGCCTCAACGCGCTGTCACACCTGGCCAGATCTGTGCCTTTTACGAAGGTGGCACGATGCTCGGTGGCGGGGTGTTTGAGTCGATCAGCTAATATAAGGAAAGTGGTCCTCCGAGCCATTAAGTGTCGAGGGCTGGGTTACATCAATGTAGGGATTATTCTTACATAACAACGCTCGCGCTATCTTCCATCCCTTAGTATCCTTTTTTCATGATTGCCAAACGTGTTATTTTTGAAGGGAGGGTTCAGGGTGTGGGGTTTCGTTATACGGTAAAGGACTTATCCAAGGGCTTTGATATCACAGGCAGCGTTAAAAACCTTCCCGAAGGTAGTGTCGAACTCATCGCGATAGGCGAAGTCGGTGAAGTGAAAGAATTTATTGAAGAAATCACAGAGGAAAGTACCATGGCGCACAACATCAAATCGATGACCTCTGAGGAGATTCTGCTGCCGGAAGACGTGAAGGGTTTTTCAATTGCTAAATGAAACTAGCGTCATCAATCCATTTGTTTTCCAGGAAATCTCATCAACAGTAACAATATGATCACCGTCTCTGAACTCCACGCTAAAATCTCTCGTGAAGAAGCCCATGAAAAGCAAATCATCGATGTGCGTACTCCCGCTGAAAGGAAAGCGACACATATAGCAGGCAGCCGTTTTTTTCAGCTCGATGCTCTCGATCCTGAGGAAGTTTTTAAACTGAAGGAAAAGGAAATTTATCTCCTTTGTCATTCCGGAGCGCGAGCTGAGAAGGCGGCAGAGATGCTTTCACGAGCAGGTGGGCAAAGCTTGCACGTTATCGAAGGTGGCATTGTCGCGTGGAAGGCAGAGGGTTGTCCTGTGCTTGAAAACAAGTCGGTCATGTCATTAGAACGCCAGGTTCGGATCGCGGCTGGATTACTCGTGTTTTCAGGTTCTGTCTTGGCTCTGGTTTTCAATCAAAACTGGCTATTCCTCCCAGCTTTCGTAGGTGCAGGGCTGATGTTTGCTGGTATTAGCAATACCTGTGGAATGGGGATGATGATTGCCAAAATGCCATGGAATCGATGAGACGATAGTACCCAGCTAGAGGGATCTAGGGAACAAGAGTAATCAGCCAGTTAGTGGACTGTTTGAACTCCGTTATAACGATACTGACCAATGATTTGATAGTCGAGCAGGCGATTTTCCCACTTGGGACCATTACCAATATTGTGGACGATCCATTTTTCGTTTTTACGGTCACCAGGGCCTGGTACGACGATGCCAATGTGCGTCTGTGCATCGGGTAGGCGCCAGGCGACGACGTCACCTAGTTGGAAGTTTGCTTCAGTAAGATCACCTGAGATATTAATTTCCGCACCTTGACGGCTAAAGAATCGCTGAAGGTTCGGAACGCGGCGGTGGTCAATATTGGTATCTGGCTTTTTTAAATTCCAAAGCTGGGGGTAAATACGGAAGTTGTTCTCCATGTCTTCATGGATGAGTTCCTGCAGATCCATACCTAGAGCACGGTAGCTGCGGATAACGACGTCCGTGCACACACCCTTGTCATCAGGGATGTCGCCATTGGGGTAAGATATAACGTAGTATGCGGGATCATAGGAGATACGTTCTTTGGTTCTCTCTAAAGCAGTGATAGCTAGCTGCTCCCCGAAAGAGCTGCCCTTTCCTAACCAAGCTACCGTCTCCTCTACTGATAGAGTGGTTACTTTTTGATTTTCTGCAATGGCCTCTGTAACCAAAGGTTTAGCTACGATGTAAACTGCCGCTATCACGAGTACGACCATAAGCCATCCTCCTGCCCAAGTCTTTTTGGCAGGTTTTTTAGGACGGGGGCCTATGTATTCAATAGCGTGCATGATTTGATTAGAGGAAGGCAGAAGCAAACAAATAGAGAAATCTAATTATTTTCATCTAATAGAAAAATGATTGTTACTGCAGGGGAAAAACACGTCAAGCAATTTTCGTGCCGAAATGCCGCAAAGCTTCGTATACTGAGGAAGTTTTTATTCTTTAATGTCGGAAGTTGATGAGCAAACTATCTTCAAGCTCATGATCATTGAACGGAAAAAACAGCCTCTTGTTTGGGGCAAACTGGATCTAGCACTTTTTGGGCTAACAAAAGACTGGCATGGCGAGGCTCTTGATAAAGCTGCGGCATTTGGTTTAGCCATGGACGATGAGCATTTATGGTTTGTGGCAACGCGCAGAAAGGCGGCACTTACGCTTCCAGAGGCAATGCCATTTGAATTTACACCGGAACTTTGGAAATATGACGTAGCGGAATTATTCATTCGTCATCCGCAGTCGGGCAGATATTTAGAATTTAATTTAGCTGCCAACGGCGCATGGTGGAGCGCTGAGTTTACAGAACCGCGTAGGCGCGCTGAATCTGTCGACATTCCAATGCCAGGGGTGACAACCTACGCTGAGTTGGCTGACGATAATACGTGGTTATCAGCAGCTTCTATCTCATTAGATGTTTTGCGTGCGCGTCTTGATTTCGGTGAACATACTGAGATGAATGTTACCATGATTGTTGATTCACCGGAGCAGCGATTTCTATCAGCGTCTGAGCCACCTTCAGGGAAGCCTGATTTTCATCAGATGGGGCTAATGCAGCGGGTCAAAATCTTAGATGGAGGACTTACGTTTCATGATGAATCCTCCGCACTAGATCTGCCATAATGCAAACGATTCGGAACTCTACAGGTGAAGCACTGGATGTAGCCTATCATTCAGCATTTCGAGAAAGCGTGCTCATAATACTGGGGCATGGCTTGACTGGTAATAAAGATCGGCCAGTTCTACGGCAGCTTGCAGAAGCGTTAGCTCAGAATGGCTGGCCTTGTATACGTGTTTCATATGCGGGAAATGGCATATCTGAGGGGCGATTTACAGAATCGAATATTTCAAAAAGTATGAACGATTTGACTGCTGTGATCGATCAGGTGGGCTTGGGCAAGAGAATTGTTTATGTTGGCCATAGTCAAGGCAGTGCGGTGGGAGCACTCACAGCCGCGCGCGATGACCGCATCAGCGGCTTGGTTTCTCTTGCTGGCTTGGCTCATACGAAGGAGTTTGTGCAGCGCGTGTTTCATGGAGTTGTTCCTGACGTCGGACACATGTGGGGACAGTCTGAATTTCCGCTGACTCAACAGTGGCTTGATGATCTTCATGAAATCGACACGATTTTACCAGCTTGCCGCGATATCAAGCTTCCATGGTTGCTCTTTCACGGATTGAAAGACGATGAGGTTTTCCCTAAAGATAGCGAAGATTTATTCAAAGTGCTACGCGGAAAGAAAAAATATATTAGTTTGCCGCATGGCGATCACCTTTTAGAGCAAGAGGCAGGCATCATCGCAACGGAAACTTGCGAGTGGTTGGAAAAACATTTTTCCTAGTGCAAATTCTTCGATCTATGTTTTAGTTACCGTTAACAACGCATCTTAAATCACCAATCAATTATCAATGGATTCCACTAAGATGGTCAATATGCAAGAACGCACTGAGCTAGCTCTTCAAGCCTCGAATGAGGGAGTGTGGGATTGGTACCTGAACGAAGAAGCGATCTATTATTCTGAGCGTGTGCTACTTTTTTTAGGATATGATGAAGTGTCCGCTCCTAATATCTTTAAATATGCCAAGGACTATTTTCATGAAGAAGATTTGGGACACTTTCATAAGGCCCTTAATCATGCGCTTTTAGATCAGAACGATGAAGTTTTTGCTTCAGATTGCCGCTACAGCCATCCCGATGGTCATTGGCACTGGTTGCGAATTCGCGGTGTGATCGTACGTAATGAATTAGGTGAGGCGACGCGGATGGTAGGGTCAATTATTGATATCTCCCATCGCAAAAAAGCTGAGTTAGCCTTAGAAGAGGAACGTTATCGCCTCAAGCAGTTGATAGAAAATGTACCTGTAAATGTTTATTATAAAGACACGGAGTCACGTTTTGTCTTAGCCAATTCATCCACGATTGAAAAACTTGGAGCAAGTACTGGGGATGAGGTCATTGGTAAGACCGATCACGATTTCTTTGATGCGAGTCATGCAGACTCGACTCGAGCTAAAGAGCTGGAAATCATGGAGTCACGTATGCCCCAGCTTAGTGAAGTACACTGTGAAACATGGGTGAAAATTAAAGGCAAAGACGATACCTGGGCGAAAAGTTCGAAGTTGCCATGGATTGATAAAAAAGGAAATGTCAGTGGTACTTTTGGTATCACCAGTGATATCACGGATCTTGTCCGCACTCAGCGCATGCTTGCCAGTGCTGCCAAGGAGTTACAGCAGCGGAATATTGCTTTTGAGGAAGAGTTGCAGTTGGCGCGTGAGATTCAGCAGGCGCTGCTACCACAAGAGCTGAATGGACTTTCTCTGGAATCGGAAGACAAGCTGGTAAACTTTGCCTGCCGTTACGCTCCTGCATCTGAGATGGCTGGAGATTTTTATGAAGTGATGCCGATATCTGATCATCGAGTGGGTGTTCTCGTCTGTGATGTCATGGGGCACGGCGTTCGCGCCTCCCTTGTGGTATCGATGCTTCGTGGGCTTATTGAGAAAGAGCGAGCTTCTTGTGAAGATCCTGCACTCTTTCTTCAAGGAGTGAACGAAGGTTTGGTTTCGATCATGAATCGTGCCGAGGTTACCATCTTTGCTACTGCTATTTATGGAGTAGTGGATCTTCAGGAAAACATGCTTACTTACGCATGTGCTGGGCATCCACACCCAATTCAGCTCAAACTTAATAATGAAGCGCATCAACTTAAACCAAGTCAGAAAAAAGCATGTCCTGCTCTTGGTTTAATACCAAACACATCCTATCTCACTGAAACACTCTCGCTTGAAGAAACTAAGCAAATCTTAATTTTTACTGATGGGCTGCATGAGGTAGAAAATGAGGCCGAGGAAGAGTTTGGTATCCCTGGAATTATTGAGCACTTACAGCAATATTCAGATAAAACTTTGGATGAAAGCCTCGACACTATGCTGAAGAAAGCTCTCGATTTTTCCTCGACTGGTGATTTTGCAGATGATGTCTGTTTACTCGCTTTAGATGTCGCCGTGAAGTGAGGCGACTTAGTTTTTTATCCATGACGATAACGCTTTTTCTAGTTCGTCTGATTTTTTAACCTGAAGTTTGTCACCCACTTCGATGGTGGCACGTTTGCCAGCGCCGCTCTGAAGGTGGATCTCTACCGGAGTTTTGCCGGGATGGGCTTTGAGGATGCTGTGGATTTTTTGCAGATCGTCATTATTGTGACGCGCTACCCAGAGCGTGAGTTCAATGGAGCCGCTGGCAGAGGCTTTTTTAGCTTTGAGCTCTTTAATCTGTGATCCTGTGAGACGGAGGGTCTCAGTGCGATCATCGATCTGAACGTTGGCTTGGAAGCGGATGACGCTGCCTGACATGAGCAGTCCAGCATCGCGGGCTGGGATGTAGCTTTCTGACCAGCAGACGACTTCGCAGCTGCCTGTGAAATCCTCAATGTGAAGCACCCCAAAGGGTTTTCCTGTTTTGGTGACCTTGTGCTCCACGTGGCGAACCATACCAGCGAAGGGGTAGCGGGCGCGCTTATCACTGGTGTCGAGCTCGTCCATGAGACCGATTCGTTTGAAGCGGCTGGAGTCGACCATACCTCGATATTTATCCAAAGGATGGCCGCTCGTGTAGCAGCCGAGGAGTTCTTTTTCATTGGCGAGGCGTTCATCCTTCGTCCATTCAGATACATCCTGCACAAGCGTTCCGGCTTGTGTTGGCTCCGGCGCAGCTCCAGCAAAATCCATGGTGTCGAATAGAGAGACCTGACCTTGGGCGCGGTCGCGCTGAGCAGAGCTGGCAGAAGCGACGACTTGCTCGACACGGGTAAACATTCCTGCGCGGGTCTCACCTGTCCAGTCAAGGGCGCCTGCTTTAATGAGGTTTTCGAGGATACGTTTATTGACGCTCTTGGAATCGAGCCGATTTGAAAAATCATCGAGACTGAGAAAAACACCATTTGTCACGCGATCTGCAATGGCGGTTGCCATGGCGCCTTCCCCGACGTTTTTAATCGCAGCGAGTCCGTAGCGGATGCCCATTTTACCCGATGGGGAGGCTTCTGGAGCGAAGCGGAGTTGAGATTTATTGATATCAGGTGGTAAAATCTCAATATCCATGCGGTGGCACTCGGAGACGAAGATACCGAGCTTGTCGGTGTTATTTAGTTCATTAGAAAGCAGTCCTGAGAGAAATTCAACGGGGTGGTTTGCTTTGAGATAAGCGGTCCAGTAAGAAATATGACCATAGCACGCTGAGTGAGATTTGTTAAAGCCATAGCCTGCAAAGCCAGCGATTTTATCGAAAATTTGGTTTGCCAGCGGTGCATCGATATCATTGGTTTTTTTTGCTCCTTCGACGAAAATTTCGCGCTGCTTCGCCATCTCAGAAGGTTTCTTTTTGCCCATCGCTCGGCGAAGAATATCCGCACCACCAAGGGTGTAACCTGCGAGGAGTTTAGCGGCATTTTGCACCTGCTCCTGATAGATCATCACGCCGTAGGTATTACCACAGATTTCTTCGAGTAGTGGGTGCTCGTATTTCACGGGCTTGATGCCTTTTTTTACCTCGATCATTTGATCGATAAAATCCATCGCACCTGGACGATAGAGGGCGAGGAGGTCAATAATGTCGTCGATTTTATCGATGCCGTACTTGCGACATGTTTCCACCATACCGCCTGATTCCAGCTGGAATACACCCATGGTTTCGCCTCGGTTCAGGAGGTCGAGGGTGGGTTTGTCCTCGAGGGAAATTTTGTAAATATCAAACTCAGGTGTGTGAAGATGGATGTGCTTGATCGCATCCTGAATGACAGTGAGGTTTTTGAGGCCGAGAAAGTCCATCTTGAGTAAGCCGACCTCGGTAATGGCGTTCATATCACATTGAGTGACGACCTCGCCTTCATTACCACGAGTGAGGGCACAGTGTTCTGCTAGATCGCCGTCACCTATCACCACGCCAGCGGCGTGAACGCCAGTGTTTCTGTTCAGGCCTTCTAACTTCAAGGCATAGCTCCAGAGTTCTTTCCAGGTGCTGCTGTTTTCGATGATGTCTCGCAGTTCTTGTTTTTCATCGAACTCCTGCTGTAGTTTCACGCCTGGCTTTGTTTCGATCATTTTAGCCAGCATATCAGCATCGCCGTAACTGATTCCCATAACGCGGCAGACGTCCCGGATTACACTTTTTGCACCGAGGGTTCCGTAAGTGATGATGTGGGAGACACTACGTTCACCGTACTTTTGGCGGACGTACTCGATGACTTCCACGCGGCGGCTCTGGCAGAAATCAATATCTACATCGGGTGGACTCACGCGCTCAGGATTGAGGAATCGCTCGAAGAGAAGGCCGAAGCGCATTGGACAGATATCGGTGATACCCATGGTGTAAGCAACAAGGGAACCTGCCGCAGAGCCACGTCCGGGACCTACGGGAATGTCGTTATCGCGTGCCCACTGAATGAAGTCGGCTGTGATGAGGAAATAAGATGCAAAGCCGAGATCATTGATTGTTTTGATTTCGTAGTCGAGACGATCATCGAGAACTTTTTGCATTTCTTCGAGATCGAGTTTTTCCAGTTCAGCGAGCTCTTCGAGCCGTCCTTCTGCGTAGCGCTTTGCAAGGCCTTCGAAACAAACTTTGCGGAAATACTCCTCGCGCGGGGTACCATCGGGGGCGTCAAACTGAGGGTATTTTTCTGAACTCGTGGGGTCGAGCTTGAGCACGACGTTGCATTTCTCAGCGATCTCGAGGCTATTGGCGCAAGCGTCGGGGAAATCCCTGAAGAGATCTGCCATTTCCTGCTCTGTTTTAAAATAATGTTCCTCGGGATAGCGGATACGGTTTTCATCGAGGAGCAGTCGGCTCTGGCCAATGCAGATAAGGACATCCTGTGCCTCAGCATCTTCGCGTCCAAGGAAGTGAACGTCGTTGGTAGCAACCATTTTGACGTTTAGCTCTTCGGAGATTTTCCTGAGTTGTGAATTAAGTTCCTGCTGCTGTTCGAGGCCTTGGTCGTTGAGTTCGATGTAGAAATCCGCTGCACCAAAGGTGTCTCGCAGCGTTTTTGCCTCATGGAGTGCGCCTTCGTAATCGTGTGCATGAAGCCACTCGTTGACGGCACCGTTGATGCAGCCGCTGAGGCAGATGATGCCCTCGGAGTATTTTGTCAGTTGTTCGCGATCGATACGTGGTTCACCGAGGTAGTCGCCCTCGAGGTGGCCAACGGAAACCAGTCTGACAAGGTTTTTCCAGCCTGTTTCGTTTTTAGCGAGCAGCGTGAGGTGGGTAGAGTTTTTGCGGCCAGGCACTTCTTTTTTATCGTGAAGTGAGGCCGGCGCGAGATAGATTTCACAACCTAAAATAGGCTTGATGCCAGCAGATTCTGCTGCCTGATAAAATTCCACTGCCGCGTAGAGGTTTCCGTGATCAGTGATAGCAACCGCTGGCATATTGAGCTCCACAGCGCGATTTACCAGAGCTTTTGTCCGCACGGTGGAGTCGAGCGTAGAGTACTCGGAGTGAACGTGCAGATGGATAAAAGACGATGGTGTGGAGATATCGGACATGTGAGATGGCTACTCTAAGAAGCCGATCTGAATTGGCAATGCGTGATTCTTGAGCAGGCATAAAAAATCCCCATAATGAGCCAGCGGCTGAATTATGGGGAGAATAGGCGGGGGGAGTCGTCTTGATTTATCGGCAAATACTTATTCTGCCATTGCTTGTACTAAAGCTGATACGTGGGCTAGAGCGGTACGGTTGTCTGTAGCTGCGGTAGCTACTGTAGACGTATGGGCTACGTGAGGAAGTGTGTCTGATCTGTGTTCTGCACTTATGAGTTACGGGAACACTGTAGTAGCGGTAAACAGGATGGTGGTGACGATCGTAACTAACGACGACGCGCTTCACGTATTTAGCACAGCCACATGTCGTATGACCATTACGATAAACGGAGCTGTGGCTTTTCTTGCTCTGTGGAGGTTTAGCATCAACCTGAGTCGGCATGATAACGAAACTGATGATTCCAGTGATGAGTGTTATTAATAATGTTTTCATATTCTTGGTATTTTTTGGTGTTCGCCATGTTCGACGGGGGGAATATGAAATTTATTCGAAATTATTTTTTGTGCGGTACGATGAGGACTTTGCCGTTGCGCTGATTGGTCATAGCACGGCTCAGTGCCGCGTGGATTTCTTCCAATGGAAATGTGGAGTCGATGGGTTGAGCAAGGGTGCCTTCGGCCATCCAGCGGGCTAACATTTGATAGGCAGAGTTCACAATCTCCTTGGGTTGTTCTTTAACCCACTCGGTGACCCAGAAACCATGCAGCTGGATACGTTTGAAAATTAAGAATTTATTAGGAACCTTCAGACTTCGGCCACTCATGGCACCGTAGGTGATATGAAAGCCCTGCACTGCGAGTGCGTCCATCAGGCGCAATGCGCTGTCGCCACCAACGGCATTGAAGGCAAGGGCTGGTTCTTTTTCGCGGATGAGGTCGATGGACTCCGCGGTATCGAGAAGGTTAACCGTCCCTCCTAATTGATCAAGTTCAGGGATAAGCTCCTCCCGCCTCACTAAGTTAATTGTGTTTAAGCCGATGAGCTTAGCGATCTGGATGACGCAGTGGCCTACGCCTGAGTTCGCAGCATTTTGAATAATCCATGAGCCTTCTGGGAGGACGCGTAATTGAGTGAGTAGGCACCATGCCGTGAGGGGGTTAACCTTGAGCATCGCAGCCTGTTGCGGCGGGGTTTCCTGAGGGATTTTTAATAAAACGTGGTCTGGCACATTGACGCTGTCTGTCCAGGTTCCAGCTCTGCCAGTAAAGATGACTTTATCGCCAGTTTTAAAATTATTAGATAGGCTTTCTGTAACTATGCCACAGCCTTCGAGACCCGCAGTGGCTGGAAGTTCTGGTTTGATGCCGTAGGTGCCTTGAATAAGATTGATATCCGCGGGGTTAATCGGCGCAGCACAGAGCTGAACACTGACT
The DNA here is from genome assembly GCA_051252195.1 of Akkermansiaceae bacterium. Taxonomy (GTDB): domain Bacteria; phylum Verrucomicrobiota; class Verrucomicrobiia; order Verrucomicrobiales; family Akkermansiaceae; genus Oceaniferula. Next base: position 303,184 of record JBPOGD010000001.1, read on the forward strand.
TCGCCTTTTTGGAGCGGATTCTGAACCTCTTCCTGAACACCTTCTTGAAGCTTGATGACATCAAGGGGTGATCCATATTGGGTGAAAATAGCTTTCATGAGATCAGGTTAATTCACTATTTACTATTCACCATTCTAAATTAACTTTTCGCCATGCTTGATTGGCTATCTCATTTTTCCTCTGATGTCTCATCAGAAGTTTTGCCAATGATTGGGTTGAGTTTGGCATGGCTGGTGACGCTATGTTTGTTAGTCTTAGGTTTTATCGGCACCTTGATCCCTTTTTTACCCGGACATCTCATTCTCTTTTTTGCGGCAGTGTCACACCGATTGATGCTCGGTGAGGAGTCAGGTGTTGAGTGGTGGACATTTGCTGTGCTTGCGTTACTACTGATCACCTCTCAGGTTTTTGAATTTATGAGTGGCGCCATGGGCACGAAGTGGTTTGGCGGTACGCGCTGGGGGGCAGCTGGAGCTTTGCTCGGAGGAATTGTGGGGATGTTTTTTATGCCGTTTGGCCTGTTACTGGGTCCATTGATAGGTTCTATGAGTTGTGAGTTTCTTTTCGCTAAAAAAGAGGTGCGGCCAGCTACGGTGTCAGGTGTAGGGTCTGTCTTGGGGACCGTTGCGGGTTTGGCGGTGAAAATACTCATCGGCGCACTCATGGTGGTCTGGCTCGTGGTGGATATCATTTGGATTTAACTGCATAAGCGGTATTGAAATACTTTAAGTATACCCATTCTCGAGTTGGCTCAAAGACCTCAAAAAGTGAAGCGACAAAAAAAGCCGAAGAGGAGATCCCCTTCGGCTTGGTAAATATTGTGCTACTTGGCTTACTTAGCGAGTACAACTTCAGGCTCTTCGTCGCCCCATACTGTGTTTTCGCCAATGTCGAAAATAGTGTTTCCAGAAGGAAGTTTGGCTTTCTTATCCTTACTGAGACGTAGCTGACGAGCTGAACCATCGAGACGAATGACAACAGCGTTGCCGTCATAGGCAATATCGTTGAATGTCGTCTTCGTCATCATCGGTGACATAAGTACTGGTGTTTTTGAGTCCATGCTCACAGAAAGGTCTTTCACATAAGCAAAACCACACTCTCCTGCTTGGAGTGTATTGGATTTATCCGTAAAAACGTTGTCTGGCTTTTTAGCGGTATTGCTTGAAGATCCAGATCTTGTGAAAAAGATCTCTTCTTCCTTAATATAATTACCAGCGATAAGCTGTCCGAGATAGTCATTAGAGTATTCGCCGACATATTCTTTTAAATCGACGTCGCTATTTGCTGAACTGTCGCTTGGGAAACCGCCGTAGTCACCGTCGAATTCATTGAGAAGCATGAGGACCTGCTGGCCATTTTTTGACGCTTCGATCATATGACCTTTCTTAATCTGCTTAAAAATAACAGGTGTTGATAGCGCCGCTAGCGATGCAATGATCGCAATAACGACGAGGAGTTCCACCAAGGTGAAACCCTTTAATCGAGTTTTTTTGTTTAGTTTCATGGTATTTATTTATGTTTATGGTTATTTATATCAGCCGCATATTCATGAAAGAATTGAATGCAACCGATTACTTAAGATAATAGATTCAGACACCTCTGCAAGATAAAAAGATGCTGTGTTTAAACCAGTTGAACACTAGGAAGTTTTTGAACCGCCCACTTCTGCCTATGCGAGGATTTGATTGATGCGCTGAAGGCGAGACATGAGGGATTATTTCTTAAAAATATCGGTCAAGCTTGCGAGATCGGTGGAAGAGACTTGATCGGCATCGAGGATGGCCTTTTTCTGGAGTTCGATGATCTCGGTGACGCCTTTTTTGGAGAGTTCAAGCATTTCGGTCATTTGTTCACTGGTGAAGATGTTTTCCTCGCCACTTCCTTGTACTTCGACGAATTCCAAGTTTTCAGTCATCACCACATTAAAGTCGACGCTGGCGTTCTTATCTTCTGGGTAATCGAGATCGAGAATAGCCTGATTCTGGAAAATGCCGGCACTGACACCTGCGACGAGTTTTTTCATCGGGAAACTCTTTAGTTTCCCAGCTGCCATGAGCTTATTGAGGGCAATACCTATGGCGACACAACCTCCTGTGACAGAGGCTGTGCGGGTGCCGCCGTCAGCCTGCAGAACATCGCAGTCGAGCCAGATGGTTCTGTGACCCAGAGCTTTGAGATCGACCACTGCACGTAGTGATCGGCCAATGAGACGCTGGATCTCGGAGGAGCGACCATCGAGCCTGCCTGCGGAAATGTCGCGCTGCTTTCGCTCAAGTGTTGAATAGGGTAGCATGTTATACTCAGCCGTCAGCCAGCCTCCGCCTATTTTCTGATACTTCATCCAGCGTGGCACGTCCTCTTGGATGGTAACTGCACAGATGACGCGAGTATTTCCAAAGGAAACGAGAACGGAGCCGTTAGCGTGGGGAGCAATGCCTGGCTGGAATGAAATAGGGCGGAGTTCGTCATTTTGGCGGCCGTCGTGTCTGGTCATGCGGCTAGTTCTAAGTTTCACATTTGAAGTTTCAAGTTTGAAGTATATAAGTCTTCTAGAAATGAGGGAAACGCTGGAAGAACTAGAGCAGTGGGCAACGGAGGTGATTTTTGGTCGCGCCCGTGGTTTCCGTGCTTCCTTAGTGCGTGTGATTCTGTGGTGTTTATCGGGATTTTTCCGACTCATCGTTTGGGTGAAAATGATGCGATTCCGTCAGGGTATGACGCATCAGCATTATTTGGGAACGCACGTTATTAGTATAGGAAACTTAACGGTGGGCGGTACTGGAAAGACGCCAGTTGTTGAGCGAATTGCTCGCGCTCTGCAGAAAAATGGACGCCATCCTGCCATTTTAAGCCGAGGATATAAGAGTAAAAAAATGCTCAAAGCTCAGAAGTGGCAGCGGCGTGACGGCGGTGAAACAATTCCTCATGACGAAATGCCCAAGGTGGTCAGTGATGGCGGCCAGCCGTTGCTCGATGTAAAGTATGCTGGTGATGAACCATGGATGCTGGCCAAAAATTTGGATGGTGTTTCCGTAGTAGTTGATAAAAACAGGGTTAAAAGCGGCATTTTCGCAGTGAGGGAGCTCGAAGCGGATATTTTAATTCTCGATGATGGACTGCAAAATCTCCACCTAGCGCACTCTACCGACATTGTACTTATTGACCAAAATGCTCCCTTTGGCACTGGGCAAATGCTCCCGCGCGGCACATTGAGAGAGCCTGCTAGGAATTTGTGCCGTGCCGATTACATCTTAATCACGAAGTGCGATGGCAGCTCAAACGAGGCACTGATTCAAAAAATGCGCCGATTTAACAAGCATGCAGAAATCATCGAGTGCACTCATGGCCCCAAGCATTTGGAAAATGTGTTCACGGGTAAACGCATGCCGTTGGCTGATCTGGATGGTAAGTATGTCGCTGCTATCAGCGGTATTGCTGTTCCTGAAAGTTTTGAAAAAATCCTTAAAAAGCTCGGAGCCAGTGTCGAGTTTCATCGCGTCTTTTCGGATCACCATTCGTTCAATCAAAAAGAGATTGATCGTTTCATGCACCGCTGCGTACAGCGTGATATTGAGTACATCATCACGACAGAAAAAGATGCGGTGCGCTTCATGAAACCTACGGAGCTGGATGTGCCTGTTTACTTTCTGAGAATCGAGGTAGAGATCCTTCAGGGCGCGGAAATTTGGGATCAACTCATCGAGAGAATTTGCCAGGAGAAACCCCTCGCCGATCCTCTGCTTCTCCGTGAATTAGCAGGGTGAATTAACAATCTGTGGAATGATTCCTTTCTAGCCTTGTGGTGCTTGGTGATGCTCCTTAGCTTAGCATCATGAGTCACAAGCAATCACAATGGGTTCTCGCCAAAGTGCCCGATATTCCGCCTGAGGTAGACGATGGGATACCTGAAATACTTGTAAAAATGATGCTGCAGCGCGGCGTTAAACCTGCTGAAATGGCGAATTTTTTGCGTCCCCGCTTGGCAGATTTACAGGACCCCTTTTTACTTCCCGATATGGAAATCGCGGTAGCACGCGTGCTTCAGGCCATTGACCGCCATGAATCCGTTTGCGTGTACGGCGATTACGATGTGGATGGTATCACCTCAGTAACTATAATGACAGGTGTCCTTAAGGCATATGGTGCTGACGTTCGCAGCTTCATTCCTCGGCGTGGGCCAGAGGGTTATGGTCTGAACACTGCTGCAGTGAAGCGGTGCATGACGGAGGGGCGTCCCGACTTAATGATTACGGTCGACTGCGGGACGGCATCACTGGCTGAAATTGCGCTTTTAAAAAATGAAGGCGTCGACGTCATCGTAGTCGATCACCATGAAATGCCTCCTGGCGGTAAGCCCGATTGCATTGCTGTGGTAAATCCCAAATGTGGAATTTCAAAAGCTCCCGTGGAAGGGAATACAGCAGCGGAAGAAAATAGTTACCACTTTGATTATCTCTGTGCCGCCGGTGTCGTTTTTAAGTTATCACATGCATTGCTCAAGCAGCGACCACTAGCAGGCTTTGATCTGAAAAAATATCTCGATCTTGTTGCCATGGCGACGGTGTCTGACATCGTCCCCTTAGTAGCAGAAAACAGACTTCTTGTGAGGCACGGGCTTCGCCAAATGGAGAACACCTCCCACGTCGGGCTCAGAGCATTGATGGATGTCGCTCAAGTAAAAGGCCCCCTCGCTAGCGCAGATGTCGGTTTTCGGATAGGGCCACGTATTAATGCTGCAGGAAGAATGGACCGCCCTGAAGATGCTCTTGCCACTCTCAGTACCAATGACAACGAAGAAGCTGCGTTTTTAGCTGGTTTGTTAGATGGGCATAACAAGGATCGCCAAGCTGAAGAGATGCGGATTCATAAAGAAGCAATGGCGGAGCTAGAAGGTAATCACGACCCTAACGAGCCTGTCATAGTTTTAGGATCGCGCAATTGGCATCCAGGTGTTGTTGGCATCGTCGCTTCCCGTATGATGCGCCGCTACCACAAGCCTACTTTTATCATCGCCATTGATGAATCTGGCGTGGGTAAGGGCAGCGGTCGTAGCATCGGCGGCGTATCTCTGATGGCAGCCATTAATGCAAATCGGCAGTTTCTACTCGCCGGTGGTGGGCACGCCATGGCAGCTGGTGTCAGCATTGAGGAGAGTAAAATAGATTCCTTCAGGAAAGGCTTCGCTCAGTATGTGACAGAAAATGTGAGTGTTGAAGACAGAGAGCCTCGGCTTCGCATTGATGCAGATATTACTTTTCCAGAGCTATCTTTGGATTTTCTGAAAAGCTATGAATTGCTTCAGCCCTTTGGCTCTGCAAATCCAGAACCTATTTTTATGAGTCGGGATGTCTATCTGACTGAACCTCCCAGAGAACTGAAAAATCATCACCTCAAGCTCTCGATGAAACAGGACGATCACTGGCATGACGCAATGTTTTTCAGTGCTGGTCAGAGAAAGTTGCCAGCTCAACCATGGGATATCGCTTTTACGATTAGCCGTAATGTTTTCCGTGGCAGAACCAGCCTTCAGATTATTATCCAAGATGTGCGCGCACATGTAAAAGACAGCTAGTTTATCAGCCATGAGTAAGTATCATGTTAGTCAAAGCCTAACTGAAGTTGAGCTGATACCTCCCAAGGATCAGCTCGCTTACGACTCAGCAGGCTTGAAGACTATCGCAGAGCTGCTCGATCATTTTCCGAAGCGCTACGAAGACAGAAGATCGTTTGACGCTTTCCCACTGCAAGCAGGTGGTGGGGCCTGTTGCTTACGAGGACTCGTCGTTGACGCAAGGACTCGAGGCTTGGGATCAAGGATGTCTTACTTTGAAGCGGTGATAGAAGATTCGCGCGGTGCCGGTGTATTCGATGCTAATCAGGTAACGTGCCGTTGGTTCAACATGCCGTGGATGAAAAATGCTTTAGCAGCGGGGCACGAGGTAATTCTTTATGGTAAACCTAAAGAAGTAAGTAAGGGGGCAAGAGAGTATCTTGGGCGAATTCTCATGGATCATCCTGATTTTGAGATCATTGGAGACAGTAAAGGCTCGTCCATTCATCTTGAGCGTATCGCACCTATCTATAAAAATGTGAGCGGAGTGCCGCAGCGGCGACTTCGTGAGCATATCTATCAGCTGCTCGAAGTGCTTGATCCTGATTCCGTTGCGCCTGTTTATGATGTCGATGTTAGTTACCCACGCTATGAGGCACTTAAAGAAATTCACTTCCCAGAAAGTGAGACACAAGCTGAAGCTGCTAGGAGATATTTTGCACTCGAGGAGTTCTTCGCTCTCCAGCTGAATGTCCTCTGGAAGCGGGCACGGTATCGTGAAAAGGAAGGTCGCGTGTTAGGAAGGAAGACGAGTCTACTCACCCAATTTTACCATCGACTTCCTTTTGATCTCACCGGTGCACAGAAACGCAGTATTAAAGAAATTATTCACGATATGCGGCAGCCCTATCCGATGAGCCGCATGCTTCAAGGTGATGTCGGGTCTGGGAAAACGTTTGTTGCGATCTGCGCGATGCTTTTAGCTGTAGAGTCCGGGACACAAGCTGTGCTCATGGCTCCTACCCAGATACTGGCTGAGCAGCACTATCTAACATTTAAAAGTTACCTAGAGCCTCTAAATATTCACATAGCTCTGCGGACAGGCTCTAGGCATGAAGAAAGTTTAGCTAAACAGGAAAAAACCACCAGCGTACCGCAAATCATTATTGGTACTCATGCACTACTTTATGATGCAGTGAAGTTTTCGAATCTAGGGCTCGTTGTGATTGATGAACAACACAAATTCGGCGTAGGTCAGCGTGCTGAACTTATCAAACAGGGATACATGCCTGATGTGTTAGTTATGACGGCAACGCCCATTCCTCGAAGTCTCACGCTAACAATGTATGGCGATCTAGATGTCTCTATCCTCGATGAGCGCCCTGCAGGTAGAGGGGAGGTGGTGACAGGCGTACGAGTGAAGCCAAAAGTGAGCGATATTACTAAGTTTCTTAAAGCTCAGCTTAAAGTAAAAAGGCAAGGCTATCTCGTCTATCCATTGGTCGAAGATAGTGAAAGTCTTAAGGCATCATCGGCTATCGTGGAGTATGAAAAATGGGTAAAACGATTATCCTCCTATCAGGTAGGACTTTTACACGGGAAAATGCCAGCAGAGGAAAAAGATCGCGTAATGACGCTGTTCCGTGATGGCGATATCGATATATTAGTTGCAACAACAGTAATCGAGGTCGGTGTAGATGTACCTAATGCTAACGTGATGATCATACATAACGCGGAGCGCTTTGGTCTAGCTCAGTTGCATCAGCTCCGCGGTCGTATCGGGCGTGGCGAGCACAAAAGCTACTGTGTGTTAGTTACCGATGGTCGCTCTGCGGGTGCCACGGAGAAGCTTGAGGTTCTTGCAGGAACTAACGATGGATTCAAAATTGCTGAAGCAGATTTACGCATGCGGGGACCTGGTGATGTCTTAGGTACTCAGCAGAGTGGTTTAGCCGATCTACGCTTTGTGGAGTTTCTGGCTGATACGCCACTGATACGCGAAGCGAGAGCGCTAGCTGAAAAGATCCTTCAAGAAGATCCCCATTTGAATGCGTATCCTCAGTTGCTAGAATTAATTCACAAAGAGGCCTTGAAAGTGAGCTAACTATTCGTGGCTTATCTAGCTTATTTAATATTGCGGGATCAATAAAACACTGCCAATTTTTAGATTGGTTCCTTTGATACCGCTAGCCCCCTGTATCGCAGTGACGGAGACATTGTATTTCTGCGATAGAGCCCAGAGGGTATCGCCTTTTTTTACAGTATAACGAACGGGTGGTTTATGCTTGGGCTTCGCTTTGACCACAGGTTTTGGCTTCGGCTTCGGTTTCTGCTGCACTTGAACCACTGTTTTGGGAGTAGTAATTGTAGGCGTCTGCACGCTTGGGGGAGTCGCGGAGCTTGACTGTGGAGTCACAGGGGCTGTGTAAGCGAGAGTAGGGCTGGTAACAGCTGGCTTTGTCGCAGCGACTGCGGTGCCTGAGGGGTTGACGACTTTGGCTGTGCGCCACTTGTTAGCTTTGCTTTTGTCGTTGGCCCAGCGTTCCACATAGTTGCCATTACTATCGAATGGCCCAATGCCAGAACTATAGCCTCGGTTGGTCTTGTTTTCCTTCACAAAACTTCCGCTGTCAGTAGTGCCACAGCTGGTTAGCAGGAAAGTAGCGCCTATTCCTAAGGCGGTGATGGCAACGATTATGAACTGCATGATTCTGAGTATGGCACGTGTCTAAAATTTGACAAAACCTTTACTGAAACTAAATCATTTTTTCACGCAACTGTTCAATGTTGGCATGGTTCATTCATTAGAACATTATGAAAACGAGTCTTCAAACAATCATCACTTACTTTTGCATTTTAGTATGTTGTACGGCAGTTCACGCAAAAGGGCCAAATATGAAAAGCATCGGAGCAAGTCCTCAAGCTATGGGGACTGAGGGAGTCGCTTGGTACACCACTTGGGATACTGCGCTAGAGGAAGCGCAACGCAGTCAGCGGGCAATATTTTTCATGGCCGCTGCCGCTCAGTGCAATGGCATTTCAGGTGTATTCTGACCAGGGTACAGTAATGTGCAGAACAGTTTGTTCGCCACGGAAGAGTTTATCGAGCTATCGCGTAAGTTTGTCTGCGTAAGATTAGAATCGTTTGAGAGTAAAGAACATCAAGAGATGGTAAGAGCCTTGCTGAATGGCCGATTCGAAAACACCGCTTTCTGTATGTTTGCACCTGATGGCAAAACACGGCTCACAAAAACTGGTCGAAGCCCTCAGATGGTATTTAACGTAAAAGTCGATTCTACATCAGAAAGCGAGGAGACAAAGCGAAGCAATGCCACGGTGGTAAAAAACTTAGAAAAAATAGCCACAAAGTATCCCTTGAAAAATTCTGAATCTCTCCATGTTTTGCAAGATTTTCATAGCTTCAAACAAGCACTCAATGTGGCTTCAGGCGATCAGCGGCTCTTGATCTATGCTGTAGCTGATTCATCTGAAAAATCGAGTTTTGCAGAGACTCTTCGCATCGTGGCTAACCACAATGAAGTCTTAGGTCGCTATCATTTTGATATTGCAGGAAAAGACGATACGGAGTGGAGCAAAGCCATTGATGGCGATACGCTGAAAACAGGTATTTTCGTCATTCAGGCTGGTGAGTTCGGACAATCAGGAGAAATTCTCGCAGAGCTTAGTCTCGATAGTAACGACCAGACAATACGTGCTGTTCTAGCTCAGTGTAACCAGCAATTTGCCCAGTCGACTCTACGCAAAGATTACGGCGCTCATGTCTCCAAAGGCCGGAAGTCAAAGGTTAGCTATCAAGACAACATGCCATGGGGTGAAGACCGAGATGCCGATGGTGAGATCGATCAACGTTCAGGGAAGCAGTCGAGGAAGTAAGGTGAGGTTTTTAACGACTAAAACTCATCAAACTAGCATCCTGCAGTGACATCCAATACTACTTTAACGACGTGGCTGGTTTACCAAATGCATGGCTAGAGGCGGGCAATGTCCGGAAGTCACCGCTAACACTCCCTGTGCCTTCACTCGCCCGTACTATCGCTAAGGAACAATATCGCGAAGAAATTCACGAGATATCTTAAAAAACCATACCCAAATCATCCGAGGTGAAGTTAGTGATCGCATACGAATTACAGGTTCAGTCCATGAAGTGTAATTAATTGCCTGATTTGATTAAGTAATCAAGTTCCAGCTCATCAAGAATTTTCACTCCTAGCTCATCAGCTTTGGCTCGTTTTGACCCTGCCTTTTCTCCTGCGAGGAGATAGTTGGTTTTGGCGGAAATGGAACTGGAGACTTTGCCACCGTGCGATTCGATGAGGGCTTTAAACTCGGGGCGAGGTTTACTGAGGGTGCCAGTGATGACAAAAGTTTTGCCAGCGACGGGTGAGGCTGAGGATGCAATGGCTGATTTTTCGGGGTCGTAGTTATCGGACCGCGGAGAAATGCTAAGTTGCTGGAGCTTGGCGATGACGGCCTTACCTGCCTCACTTTGGAAAAATGTGATGAGGTTTTGCGCCGCTACAATACCTAGTTCGGACTCGATCTGATATTTTGCGAGGCGAGGGTGATTTTCTTTTTTTCGTTTAGAAACGGAAAGCTCGGTGAAATTGGGCAGGTCGGCGAGATCGCGGAGGATTTCTGATTGGGCGACTTCGTTGAGGTTCTGGTGCAGGCGGGCTATTTCGCGGGAGGCGGATTCGCCGATTTGCGGAATACCCATGGCGTAGATCCAGCGAGAGAGGGCTTTGGTTTTGGCGTCTTCGAGTGATGCGGTGATTTGTTCCGCACGTTTTTCTCCGAGCCGGCGTGGTTTACTTTCTCCCAGCTCGAGCTGTGCGGGATCGAGCAACAAATGGGCGAGTGTGTTGGCTTCGAGGTCGAAAAGATCGAGCGTGGTGGTGATCATGCGCGTCTCCACCAGTTTTTCTGCGACGGCGGTACCTAGACCATCGATATCGAGCGCCTTGCGCGATGCGAAATGCTTGATGCCGGTGACGGCTTGAGCGGGGCAGGCGAAGTTGACGCAGCGCCATGCGACGAAGCCTTCCGCTTGTTCGATTGGGCCAGAGCATGAGGGGCAGGTGCCGTGAACGAAGTCGTAGAGGTTGAATGGTTTGGCGTCTGCTGTACGTTTGGCCGTGATGACTTTGACGACGGCGGGGATGATTTCGCCTGCTTTTTCAATAATGACGGTGTCACCTATGCGTATGTCCTTACGGTCGATTTCGTCTTGATTATGCAGGGTTGCGCGAGAAACAGTAGTGCCAGAAACGAAGACAGGCTCAAGCTCGGCGACGGGGGTGAGAACGCCTGTTCTACCAACTTGGACGGTAACGGCCTTTACTATTGTTTCTGCCTGTTCGGGGAGAAATTTATAAGCGCAAGCCCACTTGGGATGCTTGGCGGTGGAGCCGAGTTGGGCGTGCAGCGTGAGATCGTTGACCTTGATGACGGCTCCATCAGTGGCGTAGGGGAAGTTGTGGCGGTCAGTATCGAGTTCAGTGATAGCAGCCTGTAGTTCTTCCATGGTGCTGGGTGTCTGGAACCAGTGCGTGGATTGAAAACCATAAGCCTTCAGTGTTTCCTGAAACTCACTGATGCTGGTGTAGGGAGGGTTTTCCACCATGCCATAGGAGTGAAAAATGCAGTCGAGCGGGCGTGATTCTACGAGTTTGGGATCGAGCTGCTTCAGCGTTCCCGCAGTGGCGTTGCGCGGATTGACAAAGGCAGGTTCGCCAGCTTCTTGGCGCTGAGTGTTGAGCTTAGCAAAGGCGGCATCGGGCATGAATACCTCACCCCGGACTTCGAAAAGAGCAGGTGCTTCAGCAGGTAGGCGGAGTGGGATAGACTTAATGGTACGGATGTTTTGGCTGATATCATCGCCCGTTTTACCATGGCCGCGAGTCACGGCGTAGTCGAAAACGCCATCGCGGTAGACCACGGAAACGGCTACCCCATCGATTTTGGGCTCAATGGAAAGAGGAACACGGGAATGACCAAGTGAGCGCTCAAAACGCTTAAACCAATCGATCAAATTATGAGACCGTGTGGCATTGGGTTTTTCTTTTTGAATTTCCGCAAGTTCTTCGTTCTTTAGTTCATGAATGTCCTCGATAGACAGCATCGGTACAAGATGCTCGATCTGGGAAAATTCATCCAGCGGCGCGCCACCAACACGCTGACTGGGTGAGTCAGCCAAGGCTAGATCTGGGTGAGAAGCCTCCAGTTTCTTCAGCTCTCCCATCAGCTCATCATATTCCGCATCAGAGACCTCTGGCTCCGCGTCTTGGTAGTAGAGTTTATTGTGATGCTCTAGCTGCTGCGTGAGTTCGGCAACGCGTGCCTTTGAATCAGATTCAGCAGGTGCGTTATAAGAAAAGAGATCGTCGTTCATCTGGGTGAGTTGTTAATCCTTTCAAAAAAAGTTTATTTAAGCATCCAAAAATTTGCCTGGGTTGAGAATATTCAGAGGATCGAGGGCTTTTTTAATTGTGCCGTGAGTATCCATGGAGACGTCGCCTAGGGCTTGTCTGATCCATGGTTTTTTAGCGAGGCCTATGCCGTGTTCGCCGCTGATGACGCCGTCGTTGGCGATGACCCAGGTAAAGAGGCGGTTGAGGGCGTCATCGGCTACTTTCTTGATTTCGGGATCGGCGTAGTTTGCGACCATGATGTTGGTGTGGATATTGCCATCGCCGGCGTGACCGAAACAAGCGACGGGGATACCGGTGTCTTTTTGGAGCTGTCCTGCGAAGGTGACGAGATCGACAAGCTTCGAGCGTGGCACGACGATATCCTCGTTGAGTTTGGTGAGTCCAGTGTGTTTCAGTGAGTAGGAGAAGTCACGGCGCAGCTGCCAGATGCGCTCGCATGCCTCCTCATCTGGGGCTTCATCAATGCGTATGGCGGCATGTTTTTTTAGAAATTGACTGAGAAGTGGAAGCTCACGTGCGACGGTATCGATATTGCCATCGATCTCGATCATGAGGTAGGCGTCGCCCGGTGGGAGTTTATCTTCGCCGAGGTAGTCGCGAGCCGCAGCCATCGTGAAGCCATCGGTGATTTCAAGGGCCGAGGGGAGTGTCCCTGAGTCGAGAATGGCCTGTACGGCAGCAGCAGCAGCGGGGAAATTGGGAAATGAAGCCCCGAGCATCGCGCGTGTTTGCGGGTGCGGAATGAGACGAACGGTGATTTCGGTGACGATTCCGAGCATGCCTTCTGAACCTACCATCAGTGAAGTGAGATCGAAGCCTGTGGAGTTTTTATGGCATCTGCCACCTGTGCGAAGAATTTCACCTGAGGCGAGCACGACTTCTAAACCAAGCACGTATTGTTTTGTGACGCCGTACTTCAAGCAGCGCGGACCGCCAGCGTTGGTTGCGATGTTTCCTCCCATAGTACATTCCTTTAGCGATGCGGGATCTGGCGGGTAGTACCATCCTTTTTCGCGGCATGCATCTTGGAGTGTGCTGTTGATGACGCCGGGCTGAACTATGGCTACGCCATCAGACGGGCTGATTTCTAGAATCTGGTTCATCCGCATCATGGAAATAAGAATACCACCGTGGACGGGGACACAAGCGCCGGTGTGACCTGTGCCGGCAGCGCGAGTGTAAACTGGGACGCGGTGTGCTGAAGCAAGCTTCATTATTTTCGAGACATCTCCCGCGGTTTCAGGAAAGACGACAATTTCTGGCAGTGCTGAAACATGCCATTTATCGCATGAGTGATCAGCTCTTATAGCGTCAGAAATAGAAAGCTGGTCGTCGCGCAGAATGTTTCTAATCGCTGCTTGCAGGTCGGGAGTTGTCATCATGATGGATGATTCAATATACACTAAACTTCGCGAATTGCTTGGATTGCTTCCGTCATATCGGAGGCACAAAAAGTGGATGATCCAGCGACGAGGACATTTGCTCCGGCATCGGTGGCAACGGCAGCTGTTTTGATGCCGATGCCGCCATCGACTTGGATATGGTAGGCGAGCTCGTGCTCGCTTCGGTAGTCAGCGGCTTGAGTGACCTTCGGCATCATTTCTTCCATAAACGACTGCCCGCCGAAGCCAGGGACAACGGTCATGCAGAGGAGGAGGTCTATCTGATCGAGGTAAGGAATGACGTCCTCGAAAGGTGTCGCTGGATTGAGCGCCAAGCCAGCTTTACAGCCAGCCTCGCGGATACGTTTGAGAGTTTCAGAGACATCGTGCTCGGCTTCTACATGCACGGTGATCATATCCGCTCCAGCCTCGATAAAGCGTGGCAGAAAGTGATCAGGGCGTGAAATCATGAGGTGAACATCGAGAAAAATGTCGTTAGTTTCATGGATCGCTTGGATGATGGCGGGGCCAAATGAGATGTTATCGACGAAGTGTCCGTCCATGACATCAAGGTGCAGCCAGTCGGCTCCAGAGTAGATAGCGCGAGTGGTTTCCTCCTTAATTCTAGCGAAGTCGGCAGCTAAAAGTGAGGGGGCGATAATACGATCAGTGTGTTGCCATGCCTTCATGAATGCGAGTGTGGAGTATTCACTTTGAAGTTTGAAGTTTTTTTGACAGATTAAATCTGTGATTGATGAACCGACGATGGATTTCCTGATGGAAGAGAGGGGTGACGACTACTACATGCAGCTAGCACTGCGTGAAGCGCAGAAGGCGTACGAGGCCAATGAAGTGCCAGTAGGCGCGGTAATTGTGAAGGAGGGGAAGGTAATTGCGCGCTCTTGGAATCAGGTGGAAACACTGAAGGATGCCACGGCTCATGCCGAAATGCTGTCGCTGACCTCAGCGCAATCGGCACTAGGTGATTGGCGTTTAGAGGGTTGCACACTTTATGTGACCAAGGAACCTTGCCCAATGTGTGCGGGAGCGATTGTGCATTGTCGACCCGATCGAGTCGTCTTCGGCTGCCCTGACGCCAAAGGTGGCGCCGCCGGAGGCTGGATCAATTTACTCGATTCTAATCCGCCCTTGAATCACAAGTGCGAAGTCACTGCTGGTGTGTTGGGGGACGAGTGTCTGGGGATTTTGCAGAGCTTTTTTCAAATAGCAAGAAAGAGGAAGAAGGATGAAAAGCTTGCGAGGAAGTTGGAGGATCGCTAACAAAAAGAAGCAATACGATGGGCTTGGATGGAGTAGAAATAATTATGGCGGTTGAAGAAACTTTTGGAATCAAAATTTCTGATGCTGCAGCTGGAGATATGTTGACGCCGAGAAATTTAATTGAGCATACGTATAATGCTGTGCTTGCTCGATCTGTAAACAAGCCTTGTCTATCGCAGTTGGCATTTCACCGAGTAAGGCGAAATTTATGCCATGTGGCTAAGTGTAATAAGTCAGAAGTGAAGTTGGAAAAGAAATTGCTGAGTTTCTTCCCTAAAGAAAATCGCACGACTTTATGGAACGAATTTCGTCAACTCACTAGGTTGCACAACCTACCCAATTTGCGATTTGGTAGGGGGTTATTATTCTCATCAATGAACGTGAAGGATTTGGTAAGAGTGCAAATTATTCAATTTGCTGAAGTCCTAACAGAGAGAAATCAGTGGTCTAAAAAAGAGGTTCGTGAAGTTGTCCGAATTATTATCTATGAACAGTTAGAAGTGCCAAGGTTCTCTGATGACGATGAGTTTATTAGAGACTTAGGATTAAATTAAACCTTACCTGTGGCTATTGTATTGAACACTCCGATGATACGTAAGATATACATTGATAAGCTGAACTGTTTAACAGAAACAGGGATTAGTGAGATAACGCTACTCGATTAACTTTCATTAGTTTGTGACGAGCAGTTTCTCCAGTGCGGCCTTCATCTCGTCGACTTTAAATCCAAAGGGGCCTCTGTCACCGCGGTAGGCGATGGTGCCGTCGGGCGATAGGATGAAGAGTCGGTCTGGGTGGCCTGTGAAGGCGTCGCCGACGGTGTTTTTCATATCATCGATTAAGAGTGGCATGCTGAGTTTGAGATCAGCGACGCATGAGCTTGCAGCTTTTTTGCGTTCTTCCAGCGTAGTATGCTGGGAGATGATAATGTTTTTATTAGGGCGGCGGCTGTCTGAAGCGTGGGCTTCCTTGAGGTAAATTAGGTAAAAATCAACGCGGTCCTTGTAGTCTTGATAGGTTTTTTCCAAGCTCACGGCTTGGCGAGTGAAGGGGCCTCAGGTATGGGAACCGAAGATGAGTACAGTGAGGCGTTTGGGTTCAGCGAGTGTAACAGATGTTTGACCATCGATAGTTTTGGCCGTGACTTGAGGGATGGGTGCGCCGGTTGCTGGAGCTATGTCAGGACCTCGCTGTGCCATTGTGGGTAGACATGTAAGTAAGAAGAGTATGGTGAGTGGAATAATGCGTTTCATAAAGAGATAAAACATTGAGCGAGGGGAAAAGTTGTGAGGGAAGAGCCGAAATACTGGTTATTTGATATTTTGTGGTGACATGCTGTGCTTCTACATTTGGCTTTCAAGCTACTGATCAGCACAAAATAGGTGACAAATAGAGCTGTTATGATTATGAGCGCGGCATGCTCATCATACGGAAACTCACTAAGACAGTAGGCGGTCGCACGCTTTTTGAAGATGCTGACATGACGATTAACTGGGGCGAACGCGTTGCTCTGGTCGGTCCTAATGGTGCCGGTAAGTCGACTCTTTTCAAAATGATCCTTGGAGAGATTGAGGCTGATACGGGGAGTGTGGACCGTGATGATTACGCTGTTACTGGCTATCTTGCACAGGAAGCTGGTGATCCGGGCGATGAGACGATTTTAGAAATTGCGATTGGAATTACACCTGAGCTTTCCACGGCGATTCGTCAAATGCGTGAGCACGAGGCATTGGGGACGACTGATTTACCCGAGTACCACGCTGCGCAAGATAGCTTTGACTCTGCCAACGGCTACCAACTTGAACCGAAGGCGAAAAAAATTCTCGCAGGCCTTGGCTACAAGCCAGAGTCCTTTAATAAGCCAGCCCGTGAGTTTTCCGGTGGTTGGATCATGCGTGCCCATCTGGCTAAACTGCTCGTGATGGAGCCTGATCTTTTAATGCTCG
The DNA here is from genome assembly GCA_051252195.1 of Akkermansiaceae bacterium. GTDB lineage: Bacteria > Verrucomicrobiota > Verrucomicrobiia > Verrucomicrobiales > Akkermansiaceae > Oceaniferula. The sequence continues at coordinate 319,796 of JBPOGD010000001.1, forward strand.
ATGAGCCAACGAACCACCTTGACCTCCATGCGCTACTTTGGTTTCAGCGTTATCTTTCCAACTACCCTGGTGCGATTTTGATGATTTCTCACGATCGCTATTTCATGGATGCACTTATTGAGACCGTTTATGAAATTGATGAAGAAAAGCTAATTTCTTATACAGGAAACTACACCTCTTATCTCGAGCAGAGAAACGTACGCTACACTCAGAAAGTGCAGGCATATCGTAATCAGAACAAGGAAATCGAACGTGTGCAGGAATTTATTGATCGTTTCCGCTCGGTGACATCCAAGGCAGCACAGGTACAGAGCCGTATTAAGACGCTTGAGAAAATGGAGCGCATTCCCAAGCCGATCGCGCCTCGCAAGGTTTTCTCCTTTAACTTCCCGCAGCCAACACGCTCGAACCAAAAAGTAATCGAGCTGGAAAAAATCCACAAAGCCTATGACAAAAATGTCATTTACGAGAGCCTCGACCTCACTGTTGAGCGTGGTGACCGTATGGTGCTCGTCGGCCCTAATGGTGCTGGTAAATCGACCTTACTTAAGATTCTTGCAGGCGAGCTGGAGTTTGATAGCGGCACGCGTAAGGCAGGCTTCAACACCAAGCTCGGCTACTACTCGCAGCACCGTACTCAGTCGATGAACGAATCAAACACCGTCATCGAAGAAGTAATGTCCTGTGGTGGCGACATGCGTGAAGATGAAGCCCGTTCTATTCTAGGCTCTTTTCTTTTCCGTCGTGCTGATGTGCATAAGAAAATTTCTGTGCTCTCTGGTGGTGAAAAATCACGTCTTAGTCTTGTGAAATTCCTCGTCAATCCACCGAACCTGCTGCTGATGGATGAGCCGACCACTCACCTCGACATCATTTCCATTGAGGCACTACTCCATGCCCTGAAGCATTATGAAGGAACCCTCGTCTTCATCTCGCACGATGTGCACTTCATTCGCGGGCTGGCGGAAACGACACTACACGTTGATGCAGGCAAGCTCACTCGCTATGCAGGTGGCTACGATTATTACCTTGAGAAATCAGGTCTCGATGATGAGCGCAGCGCGATGACAAAGTAGTTTTCCAGCCGCAAACACATCGCGAGGGCTCGCAAGTCTTTTATTTTTATGCAGTCATAAAAATGAAATGTGAAATATTGTGCTGAGCTCAGATCCACGGGAGGAAGGTATCCTGCTGCGCTCCTTGACAATTAGAGTGGGATAGGAATAATCCCGCGCGATGTCAGACGCTCAACTACCCAAACTATTTATCCCCGGCCCGGTTGATATTTCTCCGGAAACTTATGCCGCGATGTGTCAGCCTATTATCGGTCACCGCGGTGGCGATTTTGAAGCTCTTTACGCCAGTATTCAACCGAACCTCAAGCCGATACTCGGCACGGAGCGCCCTGTGTATTTATCCACATCATCAGCATGGGGAGTCATGGAAGGCTGTATCCGTAACCTAGTTCAGACAAAAGTGCTGAACCTCTGCTGTGGTGCATTTTCAGACAAGTGGTATGGCGTGGCTCAGAGCTGTGGAAAAGACGCTGACAAGATTCAAGTCGAGTGGGGCGAGGCGATCGATCCCGAAGCCGTGCGCGCGAAGCTTAATGAAGGTGGCTTTGACACAGTGACTGTCGTACACAATGAAACCTCAACAGGTGTGTTGAATGATCTGCCAGCCATAGCTGCTGTGGTGAAGTCATTTCCTGGTGTTCTCCTTGTTGTCGATACCGTATCATCACTCTCCGCGGTTCCTGTAGACATGGATAAGCTTGGCATCGATGTTGTTCTCGCTGGCGTTCAGAAGGCACTAGCGCTACCTCCAGGACTTGCTGTATTTGCTATCTCTGAGGCTGCTCTCGAGCGTGCAAAGACGACGGAAGGTCGCGGCTACTATTTTGACTTTGCCGAGTTTGAGAAAAACGCGGTTAAAAACAATACGCCATCAACTCCTGTGGTTTCACTACTCTACGCACTCAAGCAGAAGGTGGATGCTATCGCAGAAGAAGGTTTAGAGGCGCGCTATGCACGTCACGCGAAGTTAAATACCATGATTCACGCATGGGGAGAAAAACATGGTTTCGACCAGTTCCCGCCAGAGGGTAATCGTTCCAAAACGCTCACCACCTTTGCCAACAACAAAGAGATCGATGTTTCAGGTTTTATCAAGGCTTTGAGAGCGAAGTACAATTTCCTCATCAACGGCGGCTACGGTAAGATCAAGGGGATCACCTTCCGCATTTCTAACATGGGTAACGAAACGGAGGAAAGCATGCAGGAGCTTATCGATGCGATGGACGATGTGATCGTCGATTTCATCTAAGTTCTAGAAATAATTTCAAGCCTCCAACGTCGTATGGTGTTGGGGGCTTTTTTGATTCTTAGAAAGAGACAAATGTGAGAAATTTGATCTGCATGGCGTAACTGATTTGTAAATTGGATGTGATTATTAATTAGAATGTGCGAGATCTCTAATTGAATTAGCTTTAGCTATTCAGAAATAAGCTCAAACTGAATTTTTATTTCATACAACACGCTACTAATATGACGCAACAGAATCTTAATCATACGACCTCAAGTAAGAACTTTGAAGGCACTCAGTTTAATCGCTACGATAGTAGCCGTCACCATGCTGGCCCGAAACCTGGAGCAGTAGTGCCGGCTCATCACGCGAATATTGATCTTCATTACGACATTAATCAGATCATTACCCCAGCACAGCGCGCATTGATTAAAAGTTCTGGTATTCTCGCTTTTCATTGCATGGGCGATACTGGCACTGACAATGCGAGTAACCATAATGGGATGCCCTATGATAGGCAAGATGTAGCAAACATGATGACGAAGCAATGTCTCGATGGTGTAGGCCTGCCTGAAACACCATGCTTTTGCTACCACGTAGGAGATATCATTTACCCTGGTAGCGACGAAGCGCTATATGAGGAGGAGTTTTATCAGCCCTACTGTGAATATCCGAATGCCATCGTGGCAATCCCTGGTAATCACGATTCGTACAGGCCTGGTGGATTAGCTGTCTATGCTGAGAACTTTATGCAGCCTAAGCTTAAATTTGTTGAAGGAACACGACCTGCGATGAACTTACCCGGATATTACTGGGTGATGGATACTCCTGTTGCCACGATCATTGGAATGGCAGCGATTTCTAACTATATCGAAGGAGATCAACGCAGTTGGCTCGAAAAAGAAATGAAGGCCGCGGATCCGAATAAAGCGCTCATCATTGCGGTGCATTATCCACCGTATTGCTTTGATGGTTCAGACAATTCAGCAATTAGAGATAGTATTGAAACCGCGATCTCTAACGGTGCAAGGACGCCAGATCTTGTGATCTCTGGGCACTCGCACAACTTTCAGCAAATTGAAGTTCCGCAGAGCGAGGATAGACCTGCATATACTGTCGTCGTGAATGGTGCAGGTGGCGTATCTGTCGGTGGTGTTAGGTCGTGGAGCCGTGGAAATGGAAGTGAACTTAAATATTATAATGACAAAGAGTTCGGTGCACTAACCGTCATTGTTGATAGTAATAAAAATGAAATCACTTGTAATTACTACACCGCGGTTCCTCAAGGGAATGATGACGCATCGACTCACTTGAGGCGAACGTTCACCATTGGTTACAACCCAAAGAAGCTTCTTTGTTAACGACTTTTTTGATCTTCTGAGTAATCAAGGCCTAGCTCTAGAGGCATTTTCTAATAGCCATAAGAATCTTCACGCATCGATTTAGGTGTGCTGAGGATCTCGGTTAAAATGACGGCTTTTTTAGCCGAAGCGGGATGAGAGAGCAGTTCGCGGACAGAAATAATATCCTTACTCGTCTTCTGACGCTTTTGGGTAGAGCCAATCGTATTTTTTTCAAAGCGTGCGGCGGCTTCTTTTTGTTCTAGTGTGAGCTGCGTTTGTCTAGCTGACTGGAATCTAGGTGCTTGTACATGAGTCATCGCCTCAGCCTTGACTCGTTCGGGAGGTAGTGGTGGAGGCGTCGATGCAATGGCGATGGGCGTGCTCTCCTCTTCTTCGACATTCGTCTGTTGCTTGCGAATTTGTTCGCGGTACTGATCGTAGATATCTTCAAGTGAGCCTGAATTTGTAGACTGCTCGGAGTACTCAGAATCATTTGAAGGCGGGAGATCCAGAGAACCTCCTTTTTTCATCTTCTTTCCCATCCACTGGATTGCGCTGATCACTACAAAGAGGACCATCACGACGATGCGGAAATCGAAATCTTCCATGAAAAAAAGGAGGTGTTAAGTGGAGTAGAGTAAAACTCAGGTAAACTGGTGTAGCCTACCGAAGCTTACTTAGTTGTTTTCAGTGTCGTCCCCTGCGATGGAGTCGCGCATCTTGGTGTCAGCTTTGACGTTCTGATATTTGACGTAATCCATGATACCGAGGTTACCGTTACGGAATGCCTCAGCGATTGCCATGGGGATTTCGGATTCGGCTTCTACGACCTTCGCGCGCATTTCCTGAGTACGGGCTGACATTTCCTGCTCCACGGCTACGGCGGCAGCACGGCGCATCTCAGCTTTCGCCTGAGCAACTTGCTTGTCGGCTTCAGCCTGTTCAGCTTGAAGACGAGCTCCGATGTTATCGGCTACGTCAACATCGGCGATGTCGATGGATAGGATCTCGAAGGCGGTAGAGGCATCGACGCCTTTTTCGAGAACGAGCTTTGAAATGTTGTCGGGATTTTCTAAAACGTGTTTGTAAGATTCGGCTGAACCTACGGAGGTAACAATACCTTCGCCGACGCGAGCGATAATGGTTTCCTCAGTAGCACCACCTACGAAGCGGTCGAGATTAGTGCGGACGGTAACGCGGGCACGGGCGTTAACGGCGATGCCGTCTTTGGCCACGGCGGTGATTTTATTGCTGCCGCTGCTGACTGCAGGGACGTCAATGACCTTTGGATTGATAGAAGTTCTGACAGCCTCGAGCACTGTTTTCCCTGTGTCCTTAGTAGCAAGGTCAATGGCACAGGCGCGATTAAAGGAGAGGGTAATACCCGCTTTATCCGCTGCGATCATGGCAAGTACGACGTGTCCGACGTCTCCACCTGACAGGTAGTGCGCTTCCAGCATTTCGGTTGAAAACTCAAGACCTGCTTTTACCGAAGTAATGCGGCTGTCGACAATCATTTCAAAGGGAACTTTTCTCAGCCACATGCCTACGAGACTACCCATAGTGACTGGTGCGTTAGAGAGTCTTGCACGGAGCCATGTTTTGAAGAACTTCAATATGATAAAGAAAAAAATCAGGCCGACGATGAGAGCTACAGCAAGTAAGACTAGCTCAACGGGGAACTTAAAAGAGGCAGCTAAGGTAGGTGTTAACATGATGGATATAATAATATGAGGTACAATATTGATCGTGGATGAGAGATCAATGTTCTGCAAGTGGTAAGTTGAGAAGAGGACTAATTTAGTAAAAGGAAGATATATCGGTCATGTAGTCGACTCTGTGTAATTGTCCTCTTGCTTTTAAGTGCGTTCTAGGTAAGAAATCTCGCGACATGAAGAAGTTTATTTCCAGTATTATTGTGACTGTTAGTGTGATCGCTTGTGTATCTTGTGATCGCCACGAGTGGGAGAATAGCGCCGAAGGCACAAAAGATGGAACTAAGAATCTTTATCACGCGGAAGATAGCCACGGTAAGCAAGATGCTCACGGGGAAAAGGAGTCTTCACATGCGGAAGATCATTCTAGCTCGAAACACTAAAATGCACGTACTTCTTTGATACACTTTAAAAAGTTTGTTGCGAAGCAGGCTGTTGAGGTGAATTTTGAAGGCGAGTTGACTTCCCTCATTTTCAAATGGAAAACCGACGCACGCCGCTCTGGCTAATACCCAACCTACTGAGTATAGACGCTCCGTTAGTGGCACTAGCATGGATGTGGATGTTTGCTCGCGCGATGCGGGTGGAGTACATTGAAGGTGCGATTTGGTGGGTTTTACCTGTTTCCGTCTGGTGTGTGTATGTTTTAGATAGATTGGTAGACAGCTGGCGCAATGTGGAGCTGCGGGCTTCATCTCCGCGTCATCAGTTTCATTGGAAGTGGCGCTGGTTGTTTCTAGTTCTGGTGTTTGCGGCGGCAGCGACTTGCTTTTATCACGCCTTGTTTGTCCTTTCGCGATCCACGCTTTCGGCTGGGCTGGTGGCGATGCTCATATGTGGGCTTTATTTCTTGATGGTTATTTTCAGGACGAAAGAGGTGCCTTACATAAAGAACTTTATGGCCGGGATGATTTTTGCCATGGGGGTGGGGATTCCGGTGAATGCAGCTAATGCCAATTTACAGGGGATGGATATTTATGACGTTGTTTACGCCTTTTATAACACAGGCTGGGGTGATGCGGCATGGAACTTGTTTTTAATGGTGCTCAATACGCTAGGAGCGGTGTTTGTCGGTTGCAAAGAGGTGTGCGTTTTTGGCTTGTTGTGCATGATGAATATTACGGCCATCGATCTGTGGGAAAGGGCTGCTGCCGCTCGCGATGAGGAGACCGCGTATAGTCATGAGTCAACACTCACCCTCGGGCTGTTTATTCTAGCAGCTGGAGCTTTATTATTTGCGGCGATGGAGGCGGATGTTTATGCCAAGCCATTTTATTATTCCATTATGGTCGCCGCGGCGCTGATGCAGGGCTTAAATCATTATCGTGAGCGTTTTTCACTGAATGCACTTCGTGTATTAGCCGATGTGGCACTCATTGTGCCTTTGCCCATCTTTTTGGTCACTTAATCTCTTTTTCTAATAATGCTCTACCGTGATGATGAGGCGACGAATATCTGCGCTAGGCGATTACGGGAACTATCCTTAGAAAATTTGGCGGAGAGGGTGAATGTGGTCTGGAACTCCCGGATGCGCTCCACGGCTGGCAGAGCGTTTTATGCAGATAGCAAAATAGAACTTAACCCGAAGTTGCGTGAAATATCGGAGGATGAAGTTCGGAGAACCTTGCTTCACGAGTTGGCTCATCTCATGGCTCATGAGCGCTACGGCAGAGGGAGGTTTAAAAAAATAGCACCGCACGGTCTGGAGTGGCAAGCTGCCTGTGCCGAGCTCGGTCTCGCAGGTGAGACAGCTACGCACCGGCTACCCTTACCAAGGAGAAGTATGACAAAAAAATGGCGTTATAGTTGCCCTTCATGCGGTGAGGGTTTTGAACGTGTGAGAAGGATAAAGCGGGCATCGGGCTGCTACAATTGCTGCCGAACAAAAAATGGTGGGCGCTACCACCGTGAATTTCGCCTTGTGGAATCGGCTATAGCAGAGGCCTAGGCTAATGAGGTCGTTAACAAAATTAAGCAGTCTTATTGAGATCCTGCTGTTTTTTGAGCCAAATTTCCACCCAGATGGGAGCTAGCGGGATAAGTGAAGCGAGGAAGATGAGCGCGGGGATACGGAGTTTCCACTTGTGAGCTAGCATGGCATCGAGCAGTGCGATGCAAAAAATGCAAAACAAGATACCGTGAATCATGCCAGGAGTTTTGATAGCGTCATCAATCCCCAGCATGCGTTTGGAATAGAAGGAGTGATAGAGCAAAAATAAGTAGGAGAGCCCCTCGATGATACTTATCAAGCGTAACCTGCCGATGGATGTGCGAAGCATGGCTATGGAGTAATTTCTTTTTTCAAAGATGACAAGTCATTGAGGCTTTGAGTTTGTCATTTCTCGTGGGTGAGTGATATATGGGTGTCATGTTGCAAGCTGCCTGGGAGTGTTTTTGGGTGTCACTGAAATTGGGAATGACCTCGTTTGGTGGGCCAGTCGCCCACCTTGGATACTTTCGTGAAGTTTACGTGGAGCGGAGAGAGTGGCTTAAGGAGGAGGAGTTTGCGGAACTGCTGGCATTAACCCAATTTTTACCAGGACCTGGAAGCAGTCAGTTGGGTGCTGCGATCGGGTACGAGCGCGCGGGCTGGGCGGGAGCATTTGCTGCGTGGTTAGGCTTCACGCTGCCTTCGGCAGTTTTGATGATCCTATTTGCAATGGGTGTTGAGCTGGTTGGTGTAGGTGAAGATGCTGCCACTGGCTGGTTGTCGGGTTTGAAGATCGCTGCGATCGCTGTGGTCGCGATCGCTTGTTTGGGCATGCGCAAGAGCTTGTGTCCTCGCTTGCCAGAGCAAGTTCTCGCGTTGGCGGCTTTGCTGATTCTGGTGTTGTTTTCCTCACCAATAATGCAGCCTTTGGTCATTTTTCTGGGTGCTATTTTAGGAGCGTTGTTTTGGACTGAAAAAAGTCAGCCGAGTAAACCAATCTCTGAAGTTAGGGTGACTAAGTCAGGTGGAGTAAGGAGTCTGGCAGCTTATGTTGGCTTAACCGTAATCGTGATCATCGTGCTTTTTCTCTTGCCGTGGGTACTGCTGGAACAACGGGATGCCAGAATATGGACCAATCTTTATGGCGCGGGAGCGCTTGTGTTTGGTGGTGGGCACGTAGTGCTACCATTACTGGAAGTGAACACCGTAGATCAAGGTTTGCTAAAACAAGATGTGTTTTTAGCTGGTTACGGAGCTGCGCAAGCGATGCCGGGGCCCTTATTCACCTTCGGTGGTTTTTTAGGGGCTTCGATGAACATGTTCGCTAATCCATGGTTGGGTGGCTTTGCAGGTATCGTGGCTTTGTTTTTACCTGGTATGCTTTTACTTGCAGGGGGACTACCGCTATGGAATGCACTGAAAAATCAGTTATGGGCGCGCGCTGCAGTACGAGGAGCGAATGCTGCGGTTGTAGGAGTTCTTGCCGCAGTGCTCGTGAAAATAATACTCAACGGCGAAGTTTCTGGTGTGATTGAGTGGAGTATGCTTGTGGCCGTTGCTGCTGCTATCTATTTTAAATGCTTACCAGTTTGGGTGATTGTGGCATTATCGGCCCTAATAGGCTTTTTTGTAATCAGATAACTATTTTTTCTAGCAACTTTTCGAAATAAAGTTAGTTTATACCCTAATGTATTTTTATATGCACCAATTTTAAATATTATGAAAGCTACAATTCTCATTTCTTGTTTCGCGTTGTTGATAGGCTCTGCAGTTGGATTTATAGCTGGTAAAAGTCGATCTGGTTCGTCTGATGGCGAGTCCTCAACAACTACAGTGCGTTCTACGTATCGTTCCAAAAACTTAGGTGATCAGACTGGTAGCGACAACCTCTCACGGCGTGGCGTAAAGGTTAACAATCTGGAAGAAGCAATGGCTGTGGATGGTTTTAACGAGCGCATGGCGGTACTGATCGATTATTTTTCAAAGTTGAACCCAGAAGAATTTGCTGCAGAGGCCGATAAGTTGGAGTCTCTATCCATGGCTGATCGTATGATGGTTGGCTATTTGTTGTTTGCTCGCTGGGGAGAGGAGGATCCTTATGGAGCGATGTCCTATACAAAGACAATGGGCAGAATGGGAGGTTTTGTTAGCAGTACCGTTCTCAAGAGCTGGGCATCTAAGGATCCAGCAGAGGCGGCTAGTTATTATGCAGAAAACCCGAACGATTTTAGAGGTGGGCGTGGTCCAGATATGGAAGCAGCAAGTGTCATTGCCGCTGAGTGGGCGCTCCAAGACCAAGGAGCTGCTATCGAGTGGGCTCTGAGCTTAAACGGGGATGATAAGAGTTCATCGATACGCAGTATATTTTCTCAAATGGCAGCGGATGATCCTGCCAATGCTGCGATTATGTTAGCATCGATTACTGATGATCAGTCACGAATAGAAGCGCAGAATACTATTGCTCGCGAATGGGCTGCTAAGGATTGGGACGCTACTGAGGCATGGATATCAAGCTTGCCTGCGGGTGATCAGGCTGCTGCTACTGCACGCGCGCTGAGGGGTTTATCTGATCAAGATTATGCAGTGGCCGCTTCAAAAATCTCGCTGTTACCAGAAGGTGCTGACTTTAATAGAACGATGGAGTCCATCGCGGATGACTGGAAAGACGTAGATCCAGAGGCCACGGCCATGTGGATTTTACAAGAAGGGACTGAGGCGTCACAGAGACAAAGTATCGGAGATACAGTGGAAACATGGACCGATACCGATCCTGAGGCATCTTATAACTTTGTCACTGGGCTTGAGTCAGGCAGGGTACGGGATGAGGCAGTTTCTTCATTTGTGAGGTCAAATAGAGATGGAGATCTCGCGGTGAACCTGAACTTGGCAGAATCAATCACAGATGAGGGGCAACGCGCACGGGCGATCAGCGCGCCTATATCCGTCTGGATGAGAGAGGATAAGGACGCTGCCACCGCCTACGTCAATAGCCTAGATAGTGTGAGTGATTCTTATAAAAGACAGATCATTGCTAGAGCCTCTGGAGATAGAAGAGACGGTAGAAGAAGAAACTAGAGGTTCAATGGGAACTATTTAGTTTCCATGTAGAGTTCGTTGAACTTAATTGCTTCATTTCCGACGATAGCGGCTGTTCCTAAGAGTGTTTCCTCAGTGACAGTTCTGGGAACCTGTGCAGCGGGACGAGCGATGCCGATGATAAGCTGCCCATAATTTTGAGCACCCCCAACGTGCTGAAGTAACTTGAGCGCAATATTTCCTGCATCTAAGTTAGGGAAAACGAGGACGTCGGCAGAGTTTTTCGGTTTGCTGTTTGGCTTCTTTATTTCAGACGCTTCGGCAACTAAGGCAACATCGGCCTGAATTTCGCCATCGATAATCATATCAATACCAGAGTTGACGGCCTGCATCCTTGCGAGCTCTTTGACGGCCTGCATTTTTTTTGCTGAGGGAGCTGAAGAGCTTCCGGCAGTTGAGTGACTTAGTAACGCGATTCTGGGTGGACGCCCTAGGAAATGATAAGCGAGCCTTCCAGTCTCCACAGCAATAGCGGCTAACTCCTGGACATCAGGATCGGGTATAACACCGCAATCGGCTAGAAATAGGATTCCCTCGTGGCCAAAATTAGGTAGGTGAGGCGCGACCATGACCATGGCTCCAAAAACCTTGGGCACGTGTTTCAGCGGCTTCATCATCGTCATTGTGGCACGAAAGACGGCGCTTGGTAGCGAAAGATTGCCTGCGACGAGTCCATCGGCGTGACCATACTGCACCATCATGGCAGCATAGTTATGCGGGCGGCTCATGAGTTCTTCAGCATCATCGATGACTCGATTTTGGAATCGAGATACCTTATGTATGCGCTCACAGAAGAGCTTGAGGTCTGAGGATTTGGCAGGATTGACAATACTCACGAATTGCATGGAGATGTCTTCTTTTGCTGCCATGGCTGTGATTTTATCACGATCGCCGATGAGAATAGGGACACCAATTTCTAGTTCCACCATTCGTGCTGCAACGCGGATCACACGGATGTCTTCTCCATCGGCAAAAACGATTCGCTTAGGATTGAGCTTGAGAGTAGCATAAAGCTTGGCTGTAAAGTTGTTAGCTTCTTGGAAGATGAAATCTGAGGGCATGATTCTTAAGTTTGCCAGTTTTGCCAAATAGGTGTGTATAAATTGGCTCTGTTATGAATACTCTATGAATACTTCTCAACGAGAAGCAAGGTGGAAGTTGATGCTCTTTTAGCTGATCCATGGCTAAAACTCCCGCAAGATGTGTATTTTCAATGTTGTCATGAAGCTTTGATTGCAAAAATAATATTTTTCCTTAGCATGAATGTAAGTTTAAGTAAGTCTTACAAAATATTTCACCTCAAATGGCCGTCAGTAGAAAAAAGACCACCAAGCCTTCGACGATGACAACTCGTTATAGCGGATATAATAAGGTCAAGGCAAGGACTCAAGGCATTAACGCATGCGTTCGTGTGACACTTTGCTGTTTTATACTGACCTTGAGTTTTGCTTTTCTCGCGACGACATTACAGCCTTACCGTGACCTTAAGAAGCTACGTGCACACTTCGATAGTGAGGTGAAAGTACAAGAGAATCATGCGATAGAGCAGGTTGACGAGAAACAGCGGGAGTACTCAGCCATTGAGAGTGATCCCGAATACTTAGGCCTGATAGCACGTGATCGGCTTAACTACTACAAGCCTGGGGAGCAAGTTTTCCGCATTGAAAAATAAACAAGAGATATGAAGCCTGGGGGTACAAATGGTGGCACAAGTTCTTTTCTGATGGGCGGAGGACTTATTCTAATGGCTCTAGGGATGTACCTTTTTCTTGATTCTGTACGAGTGCACTCTGGGCAGTACGGGTGGGTTTCTGGTGCCATTGGTAGAGGGCGCGGAGGCTTGGAAACGACATCGATGGGAATTGTTTTTGTCCCTTTCTTATTAGGAGTGAGCGTGTTGTTTTTCGACGCGAAAAAGCGCTGGGCATGGTGGCTTTCAGGTTTAGGCTTAGGCGTTATTGTAATCGAGATATTGAGCAGAATTCGCTTTGTACTAGAAATGAAAACCACCCACCTCCTAATGATCATGGTGATGGTTGCTGCCGGAGCAGGAATGGTGCTGAGGTCATATGTGATAGACCGCGCAGAGAAGTAACCTACTCACTTAGCATATCCTCGGTGGATTGGCGCTTGCACTTAGAGAGGCTGTGCGTAACTTGATCTCCCTACTTACAACAAGATAATCATCTTTTTAGTATGAAGTTTTACCCTAATCAAATGAAGCCGATCCTCGCCTTATCATGCCAATTGCTCTTGTTAGCCTTTTCTGGGAATTTAGTTCTCGCAGATACTCCAGAAAATTTAGCGCCCTTTTTTAAAGCGGGAGAATCTGTGGCAGGTGAAGTGGGAGCAGTGATGCCTCCAGAAGGTATTGATGAATACATTACCATAGTGCAAGCAGCAGCAAAGGCTGATCCCGAGTGGTACAAAGAGTACATGGAGCAGACGAAACCTGGGGTTCCTCTACCGTGGCATGATAAGTTGGGTTTGAGTCAAGAGCAGTATGATGGCTACATGAAGCTATGGAATCAGCGTGAATTTAAGCCCTTGCATCAAGTAGTCTTGAGGCTCGAGGAAGTGAAGGACGGGTTGTGGATGATTCGTGTGAGTGGTGTCGGCATGCCTGTTTCTTTGTTGCGTTACGACGTAGAGACGGGAAGTTTTCAATCTCCTAACGGGGAGTTAAAGCGTATTGAAGATGTTGATGCAGAGGCTCATACTATATTAGGTGCTTGGAAGGGCAAAGAATGGAAGTACGAGCAAGCTACAGATTTCATCTCGACCAAGGAGAACTTTGCGCTAGGTACATTTGCTGATGGCAAGCACTGCTTGTTAATCTACCGACTTCAGGAAAGTACCTCCGAATACCGTCTAGCTGATAAGAGTCTCGTAATCCGTTTTAGCCCACCGAAACAATAAATTCATGGCTTGGTTCAAAGGAACTCAAGTAAAAGTTTTTTTTCATTGGATGACAGAGTTGCCTCGATGGAAAAAGTGCTTTTACCCCTTAGTTTCTTTGTTTCTTATAGTTTTGTTGTCTTACGGTGTTTCAAATATCGTATTATCTTCACCGTGGGCCAAAGGTAAGGTTGAACATCAAATTAAAAAGCGTACAGGCCTCGATAGTAAGCTGGGTTCGTTATCGTGGTCACCGTGGAGTGGGCTGACATTACGACAGTTGAAAATATTGCAAATTAGGGAGCTGAGAGATCAAATTACCGAGCCTTTAGCTTCTATCAAAGAGGTGAAGGTCGTGCCATATTGGAAACCTTTGTTGAAGCGTAAGTTAGAGCTGAAAGATGTTAGGGTGGATAGCCCAAGCTTTGTCGTCTCAGTAGAAATGCTAGCAGCGCTGGCGTCGAGCTTACCTCCCGTAAAAGAGAAGAAGCCACTAGTCGCACAAAAAGCCCCTCCGGCGAAGAAGGCCACTAAGCCGCAGATGGCAAATAAAAAGCCAGCTCTAGCGAGTAATGCTAAGCCAAAGGCAGTCGCCGCAAAGAAGCCCCAAACCAAAAAGCCTCAGCTTAAAAAAATATCTCAAGCCCCTGCAGGTAAACCCATTTGGCTTCATGTGGATCACGCGGCATTCAAGCTCATTTCTTTTACTAAAAAAGTAGATCTTTTAGCCATCTCAGGAGTGTCGCTGCATACTCCTGTTTTCGGTGAAGATGCAGAGGGGCGATTGAAGATTGGTTTGGTTCAAGCTCCTGGCCTATCCAATGTGATGAACCTAGAGGAAAAAATTCAGTGGCGACGCCCTTTTCTCCAAATCAAAGATGAGAATTTAAATCTAGCGGGCTTGAGTCTGGCGATAGAGGCGAAGCTAGCTCTTGATAGAAAGCGCCTCATGACTTCGGCCTATCAGATAAAAGCTGTTTTAAAGCCACAGAGTTTGGGGGAATTACACGATTTTGAGTGGTTGGGCATCGTTCCTGATGCCGATCAGGTAAGAGGGGAAATTGGTGCAGCTGGGTATTTTTTTAACCCTGTTTCTTGGCGTGGTGCGATGCTTGCAACAGCGACTAATTTGCACATCAAGGAAAAGCACGGGAATCAGCAAATTCAGTTCGATGAGGTTTCTATCCCACTGTTTTTTTCTCAATGTCAGTTTCACTGGAGTGATGTTCGCCTCGTGGGCGATGATATTTCAATTCTCGGAAACGGCGGGCTATCTGTTCATAATGTGCTTGCTGTGACTCGGTTCGTCGTATCTCCAGAGTTTGCCGCAGGGGCTGATAGCTTTCTTTTGGGCTCAATGATTAAGCGAAGACACGGAAGCTGGTGGTCTAATTTAGAGACTCCAGACCGCAAAGTGAGGGATCTCGTAATTTCAGGAAATCTAAAAGATCCGCTGGTGGATGCGGGGGACAAGAAAGAGCAGATGCCATTGAGTCGGGTGATAGAATTAGCGATGACATTTATTCGTAATGAGATGAAAGAGGAGGGTAAAGTGTTGCAACCTATTTCGAATCAAGAAATGCTACATCCATAAAATCATGAGAATCATTAGTGGAATAGCGGGCAGTCGGCAAATTAAAGTCCCCGGCTCGGTAGCTCGCCCAAGTACAGATAGGCTGCGTGAGGCCTTGTTTTCTATTTTGAGCCAGAGAGTCAAAGGGGCAAAAGTACTGGATCTATTTGCTGGATCAGGAGCTTTGGGGCTTGAGTCTCTGAGTCGTGGCGCAGTATCTTGTGCCTTCGTCGATGAAAGCCGCGAGTCTCAAGTAGTGATCAATAAAAACTTAAAATCGTTAGGCCTGACAGGGGCGAAGGTTCTTAGAGGTGATGTTTTTCGAATGCTTCAAGGAGAGAGAGGTCGCTACGATTTAATTTTTGCAGATCCACCGTACTATAAGAAATTTGGTGATGTGGATTACGTAAAGCAATTACTAGAAGATGAAAACCTGCTCGAGTTAACGACGGAGGACGGCTTGTTGGTGTTGGAAGATCCTCCCGCCAACTACAAGCGTGAGAGTCGTGCTGACTCAGAACACTGGGATCTACTTGATCACCGTAAGTATGGAGGTTGTGGGATTCTTTTTTATCAACGTAAAGCGAAAGAAGAGCTATAACAACTCATGAAAAAATGCCCGTTTTGCTAATATTGTTTTTTTATAACGCCATATTGCCAGTGTTCGTATTGCTGGCATTTCCTGGATGGTTGTTAAAAATGTGGAAACGGGGCGGCTACGGGACAGGGTTACTCCAAAGAGTGGCGTATTATGATGTGGCGGAAGCAGCTGAGCCCAAGGGAGGTGTCTATATTCAGGCTGTATCTGTGGGAGAAGTTCTTATTGCACTGAAGTTGATTGATCAATGGCTGTCCATTTATCCTGAACAAAGAATAGTTCTAGCAGTTACAACGGCTACAGGGCATGAAGTGGCGAGAAAAAAAGCGTCAGATAAGCTGAGGGTGATTTATAGTCCCTTGGATTTTGGCTGGATGGTGAAGTCGGTTTTATGTCGGTTTCAACCTCAGCAGATTCTTCTTGTTGAATCAGAGATCTGGCCGAATTTTCTTCGAATCGCGAATAAGAAGGGGGTTCCCGTTTCAGTAATTAATGCGAGACTATCGCAGCGTTCAGAAGCGCGCTACATTCAGCTTAGAGCTATCGTCCAACCTATTTTTGCAATGTTGGATAAAGTGTGTACGCAAAATGCAGAGGATGCAGAGAGGTATTACCGAATCGGCGTGGCTCGCGATAAGCTGCATGTCTTAGGTAGCATTAAATTCGATATGTCACAGGTACAATATGCGCCTCAAAAACGGCCAGAATTTCAATCCATGCTGGAGAGCTTAAAGCACAGCAATGAACAACAAGTGATCCTTGCCGTTAGCACTCACGCAGGAGAGGAGCGTGTGATTGTAGAAGCGTATCTTGCGATAGAGCAAAAACAGCGAGCCTTACTTGTTATTGTTCCAAGGCACGCGGAAAGAAGAGCTGAGGTAGCCAAGGACATTGAGTCGTTGGGTATGGAGGTGATTTTACGAAGTGATTTTCATCAGCCGAAGTCGGCATTGCCTATTTGCTTTGTCGTCGATAGCACAGGTGAACTCAGAGATTGGACGGCTCACGCAAATATCGTCATCATTGGAAAAAGCTTTCTAGGCAAAGGCGGGCAAAATCCTGTTGAGGCGATTCAAGCCGGTGTACCAGTTATTTGTGGGCCATACATGGGAAACTTTGAGCCGCTAGTGACTAGTCTAGCTGAATCTGGTGGTATTGTTGTTTTGAAATCAAGTGAGACATTATCTCAGTCTATTGAGAGTATTTTGACCAAAAAATTAGATGTTGCTTCTATGACGGAAAGGGCGAAAAGTGTTCTTAAGAGCCATGATGATGCAGTGACGAAAACGATTAAACTTCTTCATTTGAAAGCTTTCAATCATTCCAATAACGTGGAAAATAAAATTCAATCATGAGTAAGAAGAAACCATCTTCCGACGGTGCCGATCAAGCGCCAGATTTAAGCGCATTAGACTTTGGCCCAGCTTGGGCTCGTAATGAGCCTAAGAAAACGAATTACAAGAGCCGCGGGAATGAACGACGTAGCTCAAACTCTTCAGAGGGATCTGGGTCTCGCCCCGCCCAACGGCGTGATGATCGTCCGCAGCATAATAATCGGCGTGATTTTCAGAAAGGTGCTAGATCTGCAAAGCCGTATACACCACCTGTTGCACCACCTGAAGGTGTTATCGCGCGGATTATGCCGATAGAAGATGGTCTAGACGCCATGGCGAAGCAGATTCTTGACACGGGAAGAACGCATTCAGTTTTTGAACTAGCATGGGTAGTTTTAGGTGGCCTTGAGCGATTCCACGTCGTCTTTGAAAGTACCGAGGGAAAAGTTCCTCTATTTCGTAGTAAAACAAACCACTCCGTTTGGCTCAATGAGTCTGAGTGTCTGGCAAATTTTTGGTCGTCTGGACTTCACAAAAATTATTATGACCAGAAAGAGATCGAAATAGATCCTCCATCGGGGAATTTTCCTTCCGTCGCTCGCTGTGGAATAAGCAAGAGGCTACTAGCACCACCTAACTATCACGGTTACCAGCAGATGATTATTGATCTGCATCGTGAGCAGTTTTCCAACATGGATATTGAGCATTATAAAAGTAGGCTCATCATGGAAAAATCTGAAGAGGTAGTACAAGAGTGGCTCAATAGCATGAAAAAAAGCTATCAGTGGACGGAGAAATTAGCTGATACCAATATTGAAAACACTCAATCTAGTGAGGCTGCAACTGGTGAAACTGCCGACTCTGTAGAAACTACTGAAGTGCCTACTACAGCCGAAGAGGAGGTAACTCCTGCTGAGGCTAAATGTTTAACGACACGCCGTGAAGTAGAACAGCATTTTCTAGCAAACGCATTTAAACAAGAGTATGAGCAAAATAAGGTGAGCTCGGCGCCAGCAAATGTTCCCCGCAATATGATAAACCCAGGCTTACTGACGCTGGCAAAGAATACGATCGCGGAAGAGAAACGCTATCCTGGTAAGCTGGCATCGATACTTTGTCGCCAGATGACGGGTCGCCACCTCGCTGTTTTTAAATGGAAAAAGCGTCTTCACTGTGGGCCGGCGCGACCTAAGCAGCTCTCCGATAGTGTGATTTTGGCTGACAGACCCACCGCGCTTTACAAGTGGGTAGTTGCAAACCCATCGGGAAATATCGATCAAATGTGGAAAGATTGTTTACCTGTTGATATCGACGACAAGACTAAGCATCTCTGGTATCACGATCTTCACTGGTTGATCAACGAGGGCCAAGTACTGTTTTTCTCTGATGGCAAGCTCCATACAGCCAAGGAGAAAGCTGCACAGCCGAAGAAAACTGTGAAGTCTGATAAGAAAGTAGCACCTCAGGAAGCTACTGCAGAAAAGAAAGATCCAGAAAAAATAGCCCCTGAAGAAGTCCCTCCAGAAGCGGAGGCTCCCGCAGTAGTAGCAACAGAGGTAAATCCTGAAAAGCCACCAGAGGGTGTTACCGAGTAGTTTTTCGATCTACTGATTGATCGATTTAATCTATAAAAGCGCTCATGGTAACACAATGGTTACATGAGGTAGCTAAGGTGCAGTGACATGAAAGCGATATTAATCATATTACTATTTGGAGTCTTCGCACACGCACAGGCTGTTAGATCTCTCTTGGAAGAAGGACGTTACCAGCAGGATGTGCTCGGTGATTTTCAGCAAGCCTATAAGAATTATAAAGACGCTATTCACTCGAGTCATCAGTCAGACGAGCTGATGGTGCAAATTTATGTGAGAGCGATCGAGTGTGCTCTTGCTCTAGAGGAAAAAGAAGATGCGACTATGCTCTATGAGGAATTAGAGAGCAAGTACGCTGATAATAAGACTGAGCTGCTGAAGCGGAGTCAATTTTCTAAGGTGCTAGATTTTAAGGCGATTGTGATTAAGGAACTACTAAGGAGGTCTTCTTTAGAAAAGAAGAGCGGCATCAATGCTGCTTTGGCTGAGAAGAATTCTCTGGAAGCATGGCAGCGTTTTAATCAACGCGAGTTCATAGCAGCAGAAGAACTGTTCCGCCGAGCTCTCGATGCAAACCCTTATCACGATAATGCATGGAATGGACTAGGCTGGTGTTATTTTAATACCGCAAATTTAGAAATAGCGGTGACGTCATTTGAGAAATCCATCGAACTAAACGCAGAGAATGTAGGCGCACTTAATGGTATGGGTTGGTGCTCTAAGCAGCAGGGGGACAGCGAGCAGGCACTCAGTTTCTGGAAAAGAACGGTGGGGATTTCACCCTATGCCACCGCTGCTTTAAGCGGTTTAGTTTCTACTTATATGGAAAAGGCAAATTACGATCAAGCGGCACGATATGCAGCACAGTGGGTGGAGGCAGACCCTAGTGATGCTCATGCAGCAACAGCCTTGAAAAAAGCACAAAGACGAGGAGGAGAAACCCCAGAGGACACAGAGTCCTTTGATTTCCTACAAGCAGCACCGTGGGGCGATTTCGATCAGCAATTGTACACGATCGTTGATGCGGCGGGGAAAACAATGGGTTCGGGAATAATTACAATTTCTGGTACGGAAAAAGAGTGGAAATTTGATGAACGCTATAGTTTGGCGAATATTGATCAGGTGATCTATTATTCAGCAATATCGAGTAAGAAAACTTTTTTACCCTCATCGGGGGAGTCAGCTGTAGGCTCAACGCTCAAAGCGCTTATTTACAGTAAAATAGGTGGGAAGTGCGTGGCTCAACCAGAAGGCAAGAGTGACAATCATCAAATAACACTGAGCCAACCTACGATTGATGGCGCGCAAATAATGAGCTTATTGCGCAGACTACCATTGCAGAAAGGCTTTAGTGTTTCTGTTGATTTTTGCCTGCCGCAGCTTGGTTTAGCCACGGCAAAAATAAAGGTAGATGAGCAGGTCAAAATAGAGTCGCCAGCAGGAGATTTTTTAACTTACCCTGTTTTACTGCAAAATTTTATCAATGGTCAGAAAATCCAGACGATGGAAGTGTGGGTGGAAGCAGCGCTGCCCCACCGTTTGATCAAAGTTGATTCTGGAAGTTGGGGTATGGAGTTCATCAAATCAGTGACAGAAGCGGCTGAATCGATTTCGTCTCACCAGAGTGAGGTATGTGATACAAAGGTCAGCGTACCTGATGGATGGTATGTGGGACTAGATGCTCAAACTGGCTATAGTCAGCAAGTTTCGCTTCTTTCCCCACAAATGAAGGTAAAAGCCTATCTTCTTTCCAGCCCGAACAATAAAGAGTCAGCACAGACAGTTTTTAAGAATGACTACAAAATTCTCCAAAAAACGTTCCCTGAGTACAAAATCAAAAAGGGAACGAAATCTAGTTTTAAGCATGGAAATTACGAAGCGATTTCTTATGTCGCAGAATATAAATGGGAGGGGCAAAATATAGCTGAACGTCGCTGCTATTTTGTCAAAGAGGACATGTGTCATTGGTTTGTGTTTCGGACCCCCACGGTACAGTATGATCAAGTGAAAGAGGACATCGAAACAATCATTAAAGCCTTCCATGCCGAATAAAAACGATAAAGGAGATGACTCAATCGTTGTCTCTTCTAAGGTAGATCGCTGGATCGTTATTGTCTTAGCGATTGCATTAATAGTGCTTATCTACCCAGCGATAGAAATAATAGGTAGCAATTCACCGAGAAATTGGGTGGGGATTAATTTTTATCTCATCGTTACCTTTTTGACGATAATCTCTGTAGTGCTCGTTGGTGTACCCTGTAAATATACTCTAGCAAAAAAGGAGCTGTTGATTCAGTGTGGCGTGATAAAATATAAAGTAGCCTATGGGGATATTACAGAGGCCAAATTATCACGTAACCCCCTGTCTGCACCGGCTTGGTCGCTCGATCGGATACAAATCAAAACGAGGAAAAGTATGTATCTAATTTCACCGAAGAATAGAGATCACTTTTTAGCGATGATTTTGAGAAAAGTGGAAGAAAGTAAGGAATGACTTGATGCGTTTTTGGTCCACATTTTTGCTGCTCGCCTTTGCCTTTACGGTCCCAGTAGGGGCACTTTTGTGGATGGCGAATCAAGCATCCAGAGCTGAGCCATTAGCATTGAAAGAACAGCTTCGCCTGTCTCAAGCTGCTCAGCTAGAAGTGATTGCGGAAAAAATCACGGAGAATTTAAAGCAACTACAAGTCCCTGAGACATTGAGCGAGGCGCAGCGGTATCATTTTTTTGCTGCGAGTTACCTAGTAAACGGGCGCCAGTTTCCTATCCTTACTGAACATGAGGCGCGGAAAAATGCGACGAATGGTGCTAGAGCTTTGAAGCTGGCTATCAATGAGCACAATTATAATCAAGTTGCAGCCTTGAGTGGTCTATTAACTTTACAGAGTGAATTTGATTATGAAACTTGCCAGTACGATGAGAGTGGTCGAAATATTACCGTCGATGCATGGCGTTTCCTCGTATCCAAGCAAGCAGATGTTTGGAAGTCTTCTGTGACCGACCTCGTTAATGGTTTCCCCCTGCATCTAGCTCATACAGAGCAAATAGTAGCACTCGCCAAACTCCTTGAGATGGAGACGACCTTTTTACTCAACAGTATCCTCGTGTTTGATATGGCGGAAGCGGCGAACCTGGATACTTATTGTCAGGAAAATGCCCTCGCTCGCTTTCAACTAGATGATGTAAACCACCTCTTTCTTGCGGTGGAAAAGCTAGGGAATCGATTTGCTGGATCAAAACCCTTGCAGCTTCAGCTAGGACGACAACCAGCTAGATCAATTAATGAGGTGGTTCACCATTTAACAGTGCTTCAGCAGCCTCTCACCCTATCAATCACCTTACCCAATAATGCAGAGCATGTTCAAGAGAGATTGATCACCTTTAGTATCATCGCCGCTTTAGCGACATGCTTTGCACTACTCAGCTCTTGGATTTTAGCGAAAAAAATGGCGAAGGCACAGGAGCTTACCGAACTGAAAAACTCCCTGCTTGCCACTGTTACTCACGAACTGAAAACGCCTTTAGCAGCCTCTCAAGCATTACTGGAAACCATAGAAAATGGAGAACTTAATGACGCAGAAGAGCGTGAATACTTGGGGCTTTTGTTTCGTGAAAATCAACGCCTAGGGCAACTAGTGGATCAGTTTCTGACCTACTCCAGAATCGAGCGTAAGAGTTTGCGAACAGAAACCCTCAGTATCCAGGAATTATTAGCACCTGTTTATGATTGGCTCTCACTTCACCCTTCGATCAATGATGAGGACTACAAGATTGTCACAGCATTAGAAATAGATTCAAGTATCGAGGTCGATGTGACGGCTATTCAGACAGCACTCATTAATCTTCTGGATAACGCGATTAAATTTTCCTTAATCCCCAGAAAAGTACGTCTCTGTGTAGAGTCTCATGGTTCAGAGATCTACTTTCACGTAGAAAATACCGGAAAAGAAATTTCTAAAAAACAGCAGAAATCGATCTTTCATCCTTTCTTTCAAAGTGACCATAAGTTATCGCGAAAACATGAAGGGGTGGGCATTGGTTTAAGTATTGTGAAATCAGTGGCCACGGCTCATGCAGGACGTATTACGCTGCAGAGCACGCCAGAAAAAACTATTTTCACCCTTATGATTCCCATGATCGCATGAGTGCAAAAATTCTTATTATCGAAGATGATCCCTCGCTTCAGCGGGCATTGAGGGATAATCTAGAGCATTCGGGGTATGAAGTGCAGTCTTCTCTGGATGGCCTATTGGGTATCGAGCGGGTGACGAGTTTTTCACCAGACCTTATTCTACTTGATATCATGCTACCCAATCTCAACGGATTTGCGCTCTGCAAGCGCGTTCGCGAAGTCGATCTAAGCACGCCCATCATCATGCTTACAGCCAAAGGGGAAGAAGAGGATGTACTACTCGGTTTAAATGTAGGAGCTAATGATTATTTGACGAAACCGTTTCGCATCAAAGAACTATTAGCGCGGATCAAAGTTCACCTGCGCCCTTATTACTCAAAAGCTAGTGAGCAGGCTTTCGTCTCTTTAGCTAATAAAAAATGGTACACCTATTCTCAAAAGCTGTGCGATCAATCGGGTGAGGAGGTTTCTCTTACACCGAAAGAGAAGAAGCTTTTAAAGCTCTTTTTGGACCATCCCAATACAATATTTTCGAGGCAGCAAATTTTGGATGTGGTGTGGGGCTACACCTTTATGTCGGGAGGCCGAAACGTTGATCGTTGCGTGACTTCTCTACGTAAAAAAATAGAACCTTTGCCAGCCGAGCCGAAGTACTTAATCACACTGCGAGGCGTGGGTTATAGAATGAATCTTAGCTAAAAAAATAAACGCTTGAGTAATTGAGCCGTTTATTTTTCTGAAAAAAACATAGTAGGGGCTTATGGTGAGAAATTTTCAACAACCTTGCTGAAAGTTATCAACCAATGAGGATGAAATAGTACCTTTCGTTAGCTCTTTTAACGCTCAATATTAAGTTTTTGAAAAATAGTATTAATACAGTTATCGTGCCAACCATCTATAAATATTTTTAATGCTATATAGATATGTGTAAAACATATCTAATAGACGTTGAAGCTCATTGGCACAGGCGTTGCTCAAGTTTTGAACGGAAAAAATGTTTCATCTACATGCCCTGTAGGATGTCATTTTTTTTAAACAAAAACAGAATGCTATGAAATTCAACTACTCGAAAAAGACCGTCCTAACTAGCGGTCTTGCTGCACTAGCAGCCTTAACAACATCAACAAGTTCTGCGATGGAATATCCCACCGCAGAAGTGAATACTACTGGTCTTGCTGTGACTGATACGACAGTTACTGTAGGACAGCTTCACTCAATCACTGGTACAATGGCGATCAGTGAAACTGGTTCAGTCCAGGCTGAGCGTCTCGCCATTGAGCAGATCAATGCGATGGGCGGAGTCCTAGGTCGTAAGATCGAAATCATTCAGGAAGATGGCGCCAGTGACTGGCCTACTTTTGCTGAGAAGTCAAAAAAGCTGATCATTAATGACAAGGTAGCCTGTGTATTTGGTTGCTGGACATCAGCTTCACGTAAAGCGGTGCTTCCTATTTTTGAAAAGGAAAATAACATGCTCTACTACCCAACATTCTATGAGGGTCTTGAGCAGTCCAAGAACGTGATCTACACAGGTCAGGAAGCGACTCAGCAGATCATCTGGGGGCTTGATTGGGCCTATGAAAACTTAGGTGCACGTACATTCTACCTCGTAGGTTCTGACTATATTTGGCCAAGAACTTCCATGAAGATTGCCCGTAAGCACATTGAAGCATACCTCAAAAAGAAGGATCCTAAGTGTAAGGTTGTAGGCGAAGAGTACTATCCTCTTGGTCACACAAACTTCGGTACTTTGATTAACAAGGTGAAGCTCAAGAAGCCAGATCTCATCTACGCTGCCGTTGTTGGTGGTAGTAATGTTGCTTGGTATAAGCAGCTCAAAGCAGCTGGTGTTACATCGAAGAAATACAATCTTCTTACCATCTCAACTACAGAGGACGAAGTTCTCGGAATTGGTGGTGAGAACGTAGAAGGATTCTACTCATGCATGAAGTACTTCCAGTCAATTGATAATCCAAATAACAAGAAGTTTGTTGCAGATTTCAAAGCAATGTGGGGTGAGAAAAGCGTGATCGGTGATGTAACTCAAGCGGGTTACCTCGGGCCATGGCTCTGGAAAGCTGCTGTTGAAAAGGCAGGTAGCTTCGATATCGACAAAATTGCTGAAGCTTCACACGGCATCGAACTTCCCAATGCACCTGAGGGCTATGTCAAATTACATGATAGTAATCATCACCTCTGGAGTAAGGCTAAAATCGGCAAATTCCTCAAGAATGGTCAGTTTGAAATCGTAGCTGAATCTGAGCTTATCGAGCCAGATCCATTCCCAGAAGGTTACCAGTAAAATTCCATTGGGTTGTTTATCCATGGGGATAAGCAACCTCCCTGAGGCTCAGCCTCAAATTTAAAAAGTCTCAGTTTCCCATCTTTACATTTCTATCTTTTAAAAAATCTAAATTCTTATGTTCAGCGATTATTCAATGGAGGAGATCAAAGCGATCTTCATTATGCAGTCCTTTAGTGGCGTCAGTGTAATGTGTTTGTATGTTCTGATGGGGCTGGGGCTCTATATCATCTTTGGCCAAATGGGGGTCATTAACATGGCTCACGCCGAGTTCTTGGTCATGGGCTCGTATGTGATGTGTCTTGTTTCTAAATTTGTCGAGTCAAGTATGCCCAGCGCGATGACGTATTACCCCTTTATCGCAATGATACTGGCTTTCATAGTTACCTTTATAATGGGGTATTTGGTCGAAATGTTGTTGATAAAACGGCTTTATCATCGGCCCCTCGACACACTTTTGGCCACATGGGGTCTAAGTTTAATTCTTCAGCAGTGCTACCGTACATTCATCGGTGCACGCGAGATGAGTGCTACATTACCAGATTGGCTCATGGGTTCATATGCTATCAACGACACGACCGAAATTCCTATCAATGGTATCTGTCTACTTGTTATCACCATTTGCCTTACAGGAGGGCTTATTCTTTTCATGAAGAAAACACGCTGGGGACTACGCATGCGTGCCACTACTCAAAACCGCGTCATGAGTGGAGCATTAGGTATTAATACCGCCCGCACTGACCGTGTCACTTTCGCCATCGCTTGCGGCATCTCTGGAATAGCCGGCGCATTCTTCACCACAGTAGCCTCAACCTCACCTACAGCGGGAACAAACTACATCGTTGACTCATTCTTAGTACTCGTCGTGGGCGGTCTAGGAAGTCTGTTTGGCCTCTTCGTAGCTGGTGGCTTCCTAGCTCTACTCTCATCCATCCTCGAGTTCTTTATGTCGGGTGCAGTAGCCAAAGTATGGCTCTATTTGATCATTTTCGTAGTACTCATGAAGTTTACTAAGGGACTCTTCGCTGAGAAAATCCGCTCTTAATTTTACGACAAATAATTTTTCACACGACTATGAACAAAAATCTTAACATAGAACAGCGACTTAAATCGCAGTCATTTTTCAACGCTGTCATAGGTGGGAAAAGTGGTGTCATTAGTATGCTAATTTTGATCGCTATTTTTATGGTGATCCTCCCACTGGCTCTTGACACATTTCGCCTCAATCTCGTAGGTAAGTATCTTTGCTTTGCCTTCACCGCCATCGGGCTTGTACTCTGCTGGGGTCACGCAGGTATATTGAGTCTGGGGCAAGGTGCTTTCTTCGGCATAGGTGGTTATTGTATGGCGATGTTTCTCAAGCTTGAGGCATCCGATCCTGAAACAACTTCTATTCAAACGACACCAGGGATTCCTGATTTCATGGACTGGAATCAAATTACTGAGCTTCCATGGTTTTGGTATCCTTTTGAAAGCTTCCCGCTCACTTTGGTATTGATCGTAGTACTGCCAGCAATCTTTGCCTATGTCTTCAGTATCTTCTATTTTAAAAACAGGGTTACAGGTGTTGTTTTTGCAATCTTAACTCAGTCGATGGTAGCTGCACTCTGGTACTATATCGTAGGCAAGCAGGGTTATTTCGGTGGTATTAATGGAATGACCGATTTGAGAACCCTCAATGGCTGGGATATCCGATCAGATAGTGCGCAGGGTATTCTCTATTTTATCAACTTCATCCTTCTCATTGCAGTTATCCTTTGCGGTAAATACCTTCTCTCATCTCGTCTGGGAAGAGTACTATCTGCACAGCGCGACAAGGAAGAGCGTGTCCGATTCTCTGGGTATAATCTCACAGGCTTCAGAGTGTTCATCTTCTGTGTCTCCGCCGTTATTTCATCAATTGGCGGTGCAATGTTCACACTTCAGGTTGGCTTTATGTCACCTAATTTGATCGGAGTAGTCCCCTCGATCGATATGGTTATCTTCGCAGCAGTGGGCGGTCGCTTAAGCCTTTACGGAGCAGTTTATGGTGCGGTGCTGGTCAGTGCTGCGAAGACTTTTTTCTCAGAATCCTATCCCAACCTTTGGATATTTTTCTACGGAACGCTCTTTATCATGATTGTACTTCTACTGCCTAAAGGTTTGGCAGGATTCTATGAGGATCATTTCAAAGTTTGGATGGCGAAGCTAAAGAAGAAGGAAAAGTCAGACGATGATGCGCTTACCATTTCAGCAAAATAATAACGATTAGAAGTTTTAATTATGCAAACGACTACAAACACAGACTTTCTTCTCGCAATCGAGGATTTGACCGTAAGTTTTGACGGATTCAAGGCTGTCGACTCCCTCAATCTCTATGTCGATAAAGGTGAGCTCAGAGTCATTATTGGTCCAAACGGGGCAGGTAAAACAACCGTGCTTGACCTGATTTCAGGAAGAACGCCATCAACATCGGGGACCGTGAAGTTTAACAATGAAAACATCACCAACGTTCGCGAGCACAAAATCGTAAGAAAAGGGATTGGCCGTAAGTTTCAAACACCCTCTATCTACGAAAATTTGACAGTTTTTGAGAATATGGAAATTTCCTACCCATATGGACGCACTGTTTTCGGGTCGCTGAAGTTCCGTAGAACAGAAGAGAATATTCAGAAGATCGTTGATATTGCAAAGCAGATATTTCTTGAAGACTCCTTAGATAAACAGGCAGGACTGCTCAGTCACGGTCAGAAGCAGTGGTTGGAAATTGGTATGCTCCTCGTCCAAGACCCCGACCTTCTTCTCTTAGACGAACCAGTAGCTGGTATGAGTGCTAGCGAGCGCGATGCTACTGCGGAGCTACTAAAGACAATAGCAAAGGAAAGATCTATTATCATCATTGAGCACGACATGGATTTTGTCGCTCAGATCGCCAATCGAGTTACAGTCCTCCACTTAGGGAAAATTATTGCCGACGGCACGATGGCCGAAGTTCAAGCTAACGAAAAAGTTCAAGAGGTCTACCTCGGTCACTAATCACTCATTATTACTATGTTTACTATCAAAGATTTAAAAGTAAGTTACGGCCAAAGTGAAGTGATTCACGGGATTGATTTCGAACTCCAAGATAACCAAATCCTTGGGATTATGGGGCGTAACGGCATGGGTAAAACAACTCTGTTTAAATCGCTCATTGGCGTTCTTCCATCGAAGGGCTCTATCAACCTCGACGGTGTTGAGGTAGGTGGTATGCCAAGTTACAAAAGGGTGATGGAGGGTGTCGCTTACGTGCCACAGGGACGCATGATTTTTTCAAGCCTTACGGTGAAAGACAACATTATGGTAGGTCTTGAAACTACGAAGCAGAAAAAAATCCCTGACTATATTTACGAACTCTTCCCAGTATTAGCTGAAATGGCAAACCGCAAAGGGGGTAACCTTTCTGGCGGGCAGCAACAACAGCTTGCGATCGCACGTGCTCTTGTGACAGAGCCTAAAGTATTGCTACTCGATGAACCTACAGAAGGTATTCAGCCCTCTATCATCAAGGAAATGGCGCGCGTTCTTTGTAAAATCAGAGACATGAAAGGCATCTCCATCATCGTAGCTGAGCAAGTTCTCTCTTTCGCGATGGAGGCATGTGACAAATTTCTTGTAATGGACGGTGGAAATATTGTCCACGAGGCCGACAAAGCAGACGTGGATGCAGAAAAAATCAAAAAATATCTATCCGTCTAAATTCAATTTTTTACCCCCAACTTATTTAACCCATACCTAATTATGCCTAAAACATTAATCAAAGTAGATACGACTATTGCGCCTGAGGAACATGACTGCCTTCATAACCGTTGGCACCCAGACATTCCCATGGTGGCAATGGTGAAGCCTGGTGATCAGTTTCGTGTTGAGTGTATTGACTGGACAGGTGGCCAGATCCAAAACGATGACGCTGCCAACGATATTAAAGATGTAGACCTCACTCGTGTGCATTACCTCAGTGGGCCCATTGGTGTTGAAGGTGCGGAGCCAGGGGACTTGATGGTTGTCGATATTCTTGATCTCGGATCACTTGCCGAATCTGAGTGGGGTTTTACAGGACTTTTTGCCAAAGAGAATGGCGGCGGTTTCCTTGACGAGCACTATCCTGAGGCGAAGAAAGCTTGCTGGGATTTCCATGGTATTTACACCTCATCACGTCATATTCCTAATATAGAATTTGCAGGTATTATGCATCCAGGCCTAATTGGTTGTTTACCATCGCAAGATCTTCTTAATGAGTGGAATAAGCGCGAGAAAGAGCTTTTCGATACTGATCCAGAACGCACTCCACCTTTATGTACACTGCCTTACGCAGACACGGCTCACATGGGACGTATGCAAGGCGAAGAGGCGAAAGCAGCAGCACTGGAAGCGGCACGTACTGTGCCACCACGTGAGCATGGCGGTAACTGTGATATTAAAAACCTTACTCGCGGGTCAAAAGTCTATTTCCCAGTATATGTTAAAGATGGTGGTCTTTCTATGGGAGACATTCACTTCTCACAAGGTGACGGAGAAATCACATTTTGTGGCGCTATTGAGATGGCAGGATTCATCGATATTCGTGTGAATCTCATTAAAAATGGTGTTGCGATGTACGGCGTGAAGAATCCTATTTTCCAGACCAGTCCTATGGAGCCAAGTTACAATTCACACCTCGTGTTTGAAGGTATTTCCGTTGACGAGAAAGGACAGCAGTTCTACCTCGATCCCCACGTTTCCTACAGAATGGCTTGTCTCAATGCGATCGAATACATGAAGAAGTTCGGCTACACAGGTGAGCAGGCGTATGCGATTCTAGGTACAGCACCCGTTGAAGGACGTATCAGTGGTATTGTGGATATTCCTAATGCTTGTACGACGCTTTACTTACCTACCGAGATTTTTGATTTTGATATCAAGCCTTGCGCGACAGGACCTAAGAAAATGGTATCTGGTGGCACTGATCTTGCTTCAGTTCTGTAGAGAACCGTTAATATTAACGAAGTTAAGATATGCCACTATACGATTACCAATGTAATGAGCACGGCGTTTTCGAGCATTTTAATCCGATGTCGAAATCTGGCGAGCCATGTGCTTGCCCAGATTGTGGAGTAAGTTCACCACGTTTGATCAGCGCACCTTTTTTCAAGTTACTCAGCCCTGTTGTCAGGAATGCTATGGAGCGCAATGAGAAAAGTCGTCAAGAGCCTCACGTGTGTCGGACTGGGTGTCACCATCACACGCACAAAAGCAAACCATCGCCGAAAAATCCGGATGGGACTCCTGCCTTACAGTCAAACAAAGGCAGTAGACCTTGGGTTATCGAGCATGCTTGATAAAGCGAAACAAATTAGAAATTATACAGCATGAATAAATGGGTAATTTCTTACATGATATCCACCAGCTAGAGGCATTTCGATCTCTCGTGCAGACACGTAGTTTTACTGTGACTGCACGAGAGCTTCACGTCACACAAGCTGCCATTAGTTATTCAATTAAAAAATTAGAGAAGTCTCTAGGGTGTAAGCTTTTCAGGAGAGGTGCTAGAGATGTAAGTCTCACGAAAGAAGGTCAATTACTCCTACCACACTGCACCGTCATTCTTCAAAGGATCAGCTTAGCTGAGGAAGAAATTACGGGAGTGAAAAAATGGGGTAGTGGAAAATTGAGGCTTGGGGGGAGTGAAGCTGTTTGTGAGTATTTGCTTCATAATTTGCTCAGAGAATTTCAAGAGAATTTCCCCGACGTAAAGATAGACCTTGTACCAGCGAACACGGATAAGCTTTTGCAAATGCTCGATAGCGGTGAGATCGACTTGGCGATAGGGGTTCAAATGGCGGTGCAAAAAAAATCGCCTTACGTTTTTTATAAATTATTTAATGATGAGAAAAAGTTCATCGTTTCAGCCACTCATCCTTGGGCTCAAAAGGAGTCAATTACCGAGGAGGACATCGAGAAAGAATGCATTATCACGGCAACACGTCACGGGAAAACTAAAGAAAAAATAGTGTCTTACCTAGATACGCTAGGGACGAAAGTGGAACGCCTCATCGAGGTCTACAATGTTGATATTCAAAAGAAAATGGTTGGCATGAACCTAGGTGTGGGCATCGCCTCATGTTGGATGTTGATCGATGAAATTTCCAGTGGAGAACTTATTGCTCACTCGATTCCTAGGAAACCGATTTTAAGAGAGTGGGGGATTATGGCAAATAGGGATCACGCGCTTTCTATGTACCAACAGGCATTCGTTCGTATGCTGAGAGAGGCAGTCAAGGATTATGGATTAGATGAATCTGGTCAGAGGGACATCAAGCTAGCCCAAAGCTAGTAAAATAATTGAGCGAGAGATTGAATCTGATAGGCGGTCTTTCAAATAAAGCCATATAAGAAAAAAGATCCCCAGCGGAGCAGCTGGAGACCTTCACAATGCTCTTTTGAAAGAGCTCTCTGCGGTTTGGCAGATGGCCGAAATACGTGCT
This sequence comes from Akkermansiaceae bacterium, assembly GCA_051252195.1. Taxonomy (GTDB): domain Bacteria; phylum Verrucomicrobiota; class Verrucomicrobiia; order Verrucomicrobiales; family Akkermansiaceae; genus Oceaniferula. The sequence continues at coordinate 351,095 of JBPOGD010000001.1, forward strand.
ATTCGATTTTGGGTCAAGATAGATATTTCTCTAGAAACTTAATGGTGGAATGTTTTTCTTTGCAGGTTTTATGAAATAATGCGTTATTATGCGCCTGATGAAATTATCTATCCTTACTATATTTACCGTATTCGCCTCTGTTGTGGGTTCTTTTGCTGAAGTAGCACCAACAGAGAAAGTAGAAAAAGAAGTGGCCGCGGCAGTCGAAGATATCCGCATTGTTTTATCCACAAGTAAGGGTGAGATAGAGGCGACGATATACGCTTCTCAGGTGCCAATGACGGCTGCAAATTATCTTAATCTAGCGAAACGCGGATATTATGATGGCTTGAAGTTCCACCGTGTCATTCCTGATTTCATGGTGCAGGGTGGAGATCCACAGGGAACAGGTCGCGGTGGTCCAGGTTACCGGTTTGGTGATGAGTTTGTTCCTTCACTTAAGCATGATGGACCAGGCGTGTTCTCAATGGCAAATGCTGGCCCAGGAACAAACGGTTCTCAGTTCTTTATCACCCATAAGGACACGGCATGGTTGAATGGAAAGCACACCGTATTTGGTAAAGTAACCAAAGGTATGGACGTGGTGAATGCCATACGTGGAGGTGATTTGATCAAGACCATCAAGGTGCTTGATTCTACCGAAGCGCTGTTTGCTGCACAGAAGGTAAATTTAAAGAAGTGGAATGCTGTTTTGGAATCCAAGTAAGTCATATAAAATTATGATGTGACATGATTCTGAGCTGGTGATGTCTATTATTTTCGTTAGCCTAAACCGTCATATTTAATTAAATACAAAAAAACACTATGTTTGAAATCTACCAGAGCGAAAAAACCGAGAAATTCCACTTCCGTCTCAAAGCAAAAAACGGAGAAATCATCCTTACGGGACAAGCCTATAAAGACAAGGCAGGTTGCTCAAACGGGATCGAATCCGTTAAGAAAAATGGGATGGATGAGTCTAAGTTTGAAATCAAGGCCTCGACTAATGAGAAGCAGTACTTTGTTTTAAAGGCTGGTAATGGACAAGTCATTGGTCAAAGCCAGATGTATAAAACAGAATCCGGACTTAAGAATGGCATCGCTTCTGTGGGTAAAAACTCAGCTGATAGTGCTGTAAAAGATCTTACTATTTAATTTTTTAGTAAATCAAACCGCGTCGGCCTTATTGAAATAAGGTGGCGCGGTTTTTTCGCGCTTGCTGTTAAGCATGTCTATTGGTTTCTTCATGCAGTGCCTCTTGTCAGAGGTGTGAATCTAAAGACCCCATCATGGCTATTGCACAGAACACGATTGCGCTCGTATTTGACTACGATCAGACATTGAGCCCAAGCTATATGCAGGATGATGTGCTATTCCCTGAGTTCGGCATTGATCCCGAGTCCTTTTGGAAAAAATGTAATACCTTGGTTGAGAAAGATGGCTGGGATGGTGAGCTTGCCTACATGCAGTGTCTACTTGATTATCTAGAAATGGATCAGGTCTCTAACGCTAGGCTAACTGAATTAGGTGCCAATTTGAGCTTTTTCCCAGGTGTCTCCGATATTTTTGAAGGTTTGAAAAAAGGCTGTTTGTCATCAGAGCACCACACACATGGTATTACGATCGAGTTTTATATCGTGTCATCAGGTCTTAAGGCGCTGCTTGATGGCAGTAGTTTTAAGGATGAGTTCCGGGCCATTTACGGCTGTGAGTTTGGCGAAGATGAGCGTGGGAATATTCGTTATTCGAAGCGCACGATTTCCCACACAACAAAGACACAGTATCTATTCCGTATTAATAAAGGGCTGCTCGACTACAGCCAAGATGTGAATGATCATCTAGCCGATGAACTACGTCCTATTCCTTTTGAAAATATGATTTATGTAGGTGATGGGCCCACAGACGTACCCTGTTTTACGGTGATGCGCAGAAATGGAGGTAATGCTATTGCTGTGTACAATCCTGAAGACCCTACGCGTCGTAGCTTCAGGAAGTGTTATCAACTTTGCGGTAAGTCTGATAGAGTGAAACACATCGCACCTGCTGACTATCGTCCAGATAGTCATTTGCGGCTTCTTCTCGAACAAATGGTCACGGAGGTGGCTGATAAGATTTTGCGCAAGCGATCATCTGAAATTAGCGAAGGCACTATTTCGGCACCTACTTTTTAAATAATTACACAATGCAACACATCCATTTTATAGGAATTTGCGGTACAGCGATGGGCTCTGTAGCTGCGGCTATGCAGGCAAAAGGCTTTACGGTGACGGGTTCAGACGAAAATGTTTATCCTCCCATGTCAACGTTTCTAGAGGAACAGGGAGTTCAGATTTTTGCAGGATACAAGGCTGAAAATATTCCTGAAACTGCCGAGGTCATCGTGGTAGGAAATGCGATTAGTCGAGGAAATGCGGAGGCCGAAGCTGCTCTCGAGCGCAAGCTACTGTACGTTTCTCTGCCTGAGGTTCTTAAAGAGCATTTCCTGAGAGGGAAGAGGAATTTAGTGGTGAGCGGTACTCATGGTAAGACAACGACGAGCTCCTTACTCACGTGGCTATTGAAGTCAGCAGACATAGATCCTAGCCATATGATCGGCGGTATCCCAAGGAATTTTGGTCAAGGTGCTGCATTTACAGACTCTGATTTTGTAGTGTTGGAAGGTGATGAGTACGACACTGCATTTTTTGATAAACGTTCGAAGTTTCTCCATTACCTGCCTGAGGTAGTGATCGTAAATAACATCGAATTTGATCACGCGGATATCTATGATTCGATTGATGAGATTAAGCTGACTTTTAAAAGGCTGCTCAATATCGTGCCGAGAAACGGTGTAGCCTTCGTGAATGGAGATTGTGAAAATAGTGTGGAAGTGGCCACAAACGCTCCAGCTCCTGTGCAAACTGTCGGTCTCGGTGAGTGCTGCGATTTACCAATTACCAATATTGATTACGGTACTGAAGTAACCCAATTCGACATTGGCGGAGAAACTTACGTTTTACCTATGGCAGGTGAATTTAATGTGAGAAATGCTGCGATGGCGATATGTGCGGCAAGATTTTCTGGTATTTCCGCTGAACAGATTCGTCATGGCTTACTCACATTTGAAGGGATAGCGAGACGTCAAGAAGTCCGAGGCATCGAAGGTGGAGTACGTATTATTGATGATTTTGCGCACCACCCTACCGCAATTGGGTTAGCGATCGATAGTCTGCGCCAGCAGTATCCTGATTCCCGCATGTGGGTTATCTTTGAACCGCGTTCTAACACAACGCGCCGTAATATTTTCCAAAACGAGCTGGCTGCGGCGCTGAGTAAGGCGGATCTTGCCATCGTTCCCGCTGTGCCCGATCCAGAGAAGGTAGCGGAAGCGGATCGCTTAGACCCTGAGAAACTAGTTCAAGAAGTCAAAGCGTCTGGCACTCAGTGCTGGTACTGTGAAGATGTTGAAGAAATCGTGGAACTCGTGACGAAGCAGTCTCAAGCAGGTGATACGGTCGCGGTGCTTAGTAATGGAGGCTTTGAGGGTATTCACCAGAAGCTTCTCGAACGTTTGGCGGCGAAGAGTTAAAAGGCGTTTTTTGGGCGAAAACGAAATTTCACAGGAATAAATACCAATATCAGTTGGTCTTACCTGTGATGAAAGCAATAAAACAATTCATAACGACAATATTCAGTTTCGCAATCCTCGCAGGCTCTACTTACGCTGGAGAATGGATGACAGATATCGATAGCGCTGTAGCGAAAGCGAAGATGGAGAAAAAAGCTGTACTAGTAGAATTTACAGGCTCTGACTGGTGTCCACCCTGCATGCAGATGGACAAAGAGGTTTTCTCTAAGGACGCCTTTGTTGATGAAGCTTCCAAGAAATATATCTTGGTGAAGATTGATATCCCCCAAAATGATAGAGCCTTATATGAGGCTAATCAAAAGGTACTGGCGAAATACAAAGTAGAAGGTGTGCCGACGGTGTTACTACTTAATGAAAAGGGTAAAGAGTTTGACCGATTTGTAGCCACTGCCCACCCTAGTGTTAAAAGCTTTTTAGCTCATCTCAACAAGGAGTTGATGGATAAAGATAATAGCTAGAGCGCGTCTGCGTTTACTGATTAATCAAGCTGCTGTGATGCGAGGGTTTAGTCCTCGTGCACGGCAGCTTTTTCGAATCGTGTTAGGTTGGCTGGAAACTCACTGACTTATCGCCCCTCCACTACGGCCTTAAAAATCTTGATTTTCTTATGATTGAGGAGGCGAAGCTGGTGGCGGTACTGCTTGATGGCATCTTTTCGACGACTGTCTTGAAGTGACGCGATGATTTCCTCCCTGAGTCTTTCATAGGGCAGTAGTTCAGGAGCTTTAATCTCGGTTACTTCGACGATGTGCCAGCCCAGTTTCGTTTGGATGAGTCTAGGAGAGTTTTTCTGAAGAGAAAAGACAGGTTCGGCGAAGTCGGGGAGGACACGTTGCGCGGTCATCCAGTTCAGATCGCCGCTGATATTTTTGCTGCGCTGGTCCTCGCTGACTTGAGCGGCGAGTTTTTTAAAGCTGATGGTTTTCTTTTCAAGCTGAACCAGATGAATGAGCATTCTGCGTTTAACTTCGTCCGGATCTTTATCGAGTGTCGCCATGAAAATATGTCTGACACGACGGCGCTCTGGCATAATAAGCTTTGCCTTGTTTTGCTTATACCAGGCTAGGGCTACTTGCTCTGAAACGATGATGCTAGGCTCGATTTTACTGAGGACGTACTTTTCCTGCTGCAGCCGCGCGGCGAGACGGTAGCGCAGTTCTTTTTGACTCTCTATGCCTTGGGCAAGCATGGCTTCATGCAGATCGCCTGTGTTTTCAAATCTTTTTTCAAACTTGAGAACTTCGGCCTCTATAGCTTCTTCTGAGAGAGGAGCTTGTTCCTCGTTGGCTCTTATTTTAATACGTAAAATATGTTCATCGATGAGGTCGTTTAGCGCAGCCCATCGCAGCATAATAAATTCATTTTTGCTTACTTTATCTATCGACCGCCCATTCCTCCATAAATTTTCTGCAATGCGTCGATCGACTTGCCCTTTATAAATTGGTGCATTGTAGACTTTGGCGCAGATGCCTGCTGCGATGGCTTCACTTTGCTCGTCTAGTTGAGTCGGGAAAAGATCACGTAGTTCTTTTTTTAGCGGCCCGTTAAAGAGAAAGAAATCAGCTGCCATGTAGAGCACCAGTAGCGTCCATATCGCCATGCGGATGGCGAAGGCGTTGCTCATTTTTAACATGGGTGAATCTTTAGCAAGCAAGGGATCTGCGAGCAATCATGGATTCAGTGCTTGCTGCATTTAGCCTCAGTTTGCAGCATGCTCATTTTCCGCTCAAGTCCCCAGCGGTATCCACCTAGTTCGCCTGATTTCCTGATTACTCGATGACAGGGGATGAGGTAAGAAATGGAGTTTTTTCCGATAGCTGTGGCTACTGCTCGCACGGCTTTGGGCTTACCGATTGCTGCAGCAACTGCACCGTAGCTGCTGAGTGATCCTCGGGGGATATGAAGGAGTGCTTGCCAGACGGCTATTTGCAAGTCAGTGCCGTGCACAAGTAATTGAAAATGAGCCGCTTGATCTGAGAAGATTTCTGCGGTGGTTTGTTTGGCACGAGAGTTCTCTTGGCGCAGTTCAGCGTGCTGCCACTCAGCTTGAAGAATGGAACAGCTTTGCTGCTCGGTAAGTGCATCATGAAAGCTGAGGTGGCAGATCTGATGATCGCGGTAGGCCAAAAGCATTTCCCCAAATGGGGATGGCGTGCGACCATATGTGAGCACCATACCTCTGCCTGTGCTTCGGAGTTCTGCTGCTGAAAGTGCTGCTAGATCGACTGTTTTAAGCTGCATGTTCCGAGCTATAAGCGAAAGTTGTGAAGATCGGAACCATATTGTTGTCTCCTTAAGGAATCAGATGTTTACAAGCTGTAGAAAAACCGCCATTTTCCTTGAACTTCTTTCTTCCTCCCTGATCTGAATTTTTTTCTATGAGTAATCAATTATTTGGCACTGATGGCATTCGCGGTATTGCTAATCAATGGCCTATTACAGCTGAAGTGGCTCTCAGAGTCGGGAGAGCTGTAGCGAGTGTGCTGCCAGCGATGCATGATGGCTCGCACAAGGTGCTTATCGGCAGAGACACACGGATTTCTGGAACGATGTTGGAGTTGGCCATCACCAGTGGGTTGGTTTCCGAAGGTTCGGATGTCATTCTGGCAGGTGTGGTTCCAACGCCTGCAATTGCTTATTTGACTCAGAAAATGAATTGTGACGCAGGGATCATGCTGACAGCATCACACAATCCCTTTCAAGACAATGGCATCAAAATTTTCGGCGCCGATGGGTTTAAGCTCAGCGACGAGCAGGAGAAGGCAGTGGAGCAAGCTATCCTCGCTGAAATCCTCATTGAACCTCAGGGTGAATTAGGCCTTGTTGAACATCTCTATAATGCTGCTGAGCAGTATAGTGACTTTGCTCAGAAAGCGGTTGAAAACAAAAGTTTAGAGGGTTTGAAGATCGTACTCGATTGTGCGAATGGAGCGGCTCATCACGTGGCTCCGATTATTTTCCAAAGTCTAGGAGCTGAGGTGATATCGCTTTCCACGCTGCCTGATGGACAAAATATCAATCTCGACTGTGGCGCTCTTCATCCTCAGAAGGCTGCGGCTGTAGTGCGGGAAGCGGGTGCTGACATTGGAGTATGTTTTGATGGTGATGCGGATCGGGTCATTTTCTGTGATGAGTCGGGTAAGGTCATTGACGGTGATAGTATGCTCTGTCTGTGTGCAAAGGCTCTCAAGGCTGAGGGGAAATTGAAAAATGATACCCTTGTCGCTACGGTGATGAGTAATCTCGGCATGCGTGACTCACTGGCTGCTGATGGTATTGCATTAGAGACCACAGGCGTCGGCGATCGCCTCGTTCTCGAGCGTATGCGTGAAAAAGGCTACAATTTTGGAGGAGAAAACTCTGGTCATATTATTTATGCCGATCACGCGACGACGGGCGATGGAATTGTGAGTGCACTGATGGTGCTGCGTTTGATGAAGGAAAAATCTGCGCCGCTTTCCCAGCTGGCAGATTGCATGGAACTTTATCCACAAGTGCTTCTTGCTCTGGCTGTATCAGATAAGCCACCTATCTCAGCGGTGCCTGAACTCGTCGCGGCTATTAAGTCCGCTGAACTGGCTTTTGCAGAAAACGGCCGCGTCTTGGTCCGTTATTCCGGCACGGAAAAGAAAATCCGTATCCTTGCTGAGTGTTCAGACGCAACGTTGGCCCAAGAGCATGCAAACTTCATGGCCGAGGCTGTAAGATCGAGCATAGGAGCCTAAGATCATTATGACTGTTCACCCTTCAAACACCTCAACATTGCGCACGACCTTGTGGCCATTGCTGCAAGATAGTTCGATTGGCGAGCAGCTTATCGCTGGACGCAAATTATCTGACCTTCAGCAAATTAATTGCCAAGGAGTAGAAAGCGCGCATCAGCAGGAAAATGCATGGATCACTTCAGAAGACTGGATCGCTCTGAGAAACGCACCAAGCCCCGCTATTCTTAAATCAGTCAGAGGTGATAGTTTGGCATGGATAGGAGATGAAGTGGAAAATGCATTAGTGGTCATCGCCTCTGATCTGTCTTTTCTTATTGCCTATCCTTGGGAGTTTATTGCCATTAATGAACAAGTAGTGGCGGCGCTTAAGGAAGACGTTATCGAGGGTGAAGTCAGTCCAGCAGCACATATCGAGGGTGTCATCCATCTTGGAAAAGGCTCGAGAATCCTTCCAGGGGTCTTTATTGAAGGAAATGTGGTCATAGGCGAGAACTGTAAGATTGGTCCTAATTGCTACCTCCGAGGTTCATCGACGATTGGCGATGGTTGTCATATTGGGCAGGCCGTGGAAATAAAGAACTCGATTGTCGGTCACGGATCCGCCATAGGGCATCTGAGCTATGTCGGTGACTCAGTCATCGGTGAACAGGCTAACTTTGGGGCAGGGACGATCACCTCGAACCTTCGTCATGATGGCTCGAATCATCGCTCTGTCGTGGCTGGAACTCTTACCGACACGGGGCGCAGAAAGTTTGGTTGCATCATTGGCAACGGCGTTCATACAGGTATTCATACCGCGATCTATCCTGGTAGGAAGTTAGGGCCTGGAACATCAACCTTACCTGCTGGCATCGTCCAAGAAGACATTTTTTAATCATTTTATAACAACTTTTAAATTATCATCATAATATGTGTGGAATCGTAGGATACTCAGGGAAACGCGCTGCTATGCCCGTTCTTATTAGCGGACTTAAGAAACTTGAATACCGAGGCTATGACTCGGCAGGTATTGCAGTGAGTACCGCGGATGGATTGTTGGTTAAGAAGCAGAGCGGTAAAGTCGCTGGCCTCGCCAAACTCGTCGATGAAGATCCAGCCCATGAGATGCTCGCGAGTGCTCACAGTGGAATTGCTCACACGCGCTGGGCGACTCATGGACCTCCAACGACAGAAAACGCGCACCCTCATGAAGGGCCGCTCGGTAAAATCGTACTCGTTCACAATGGTATTATCGAAAATCACAATGGCCTTCGTGACCGCTTTCTCGCCTTAGGAAATACTTTTCGATCAGAAACAGATACCGAAGTCCTCGCACATTTGGTAGAGGCATATTATGAGGGCGATCTTCTTGCCGCTGTTACCAAGGCGCTCAAAGAAGTTGTCGGTACCTATGGAGTCACTTGCATGGCTGCTGACGAGCCAGGGGTCTTGGTCGTTGCGCGTAGCGGTTCACCCATCGTCATCGGTCTGGGTAAGGATGAAACAATCGTTGCCTCAGATGCCTCCGCGATCATTACTTACACGCGTCAGGCAATCTACCTCGACGATAATGATATTGCCCGCATTGAAGGAAGTCAGGTGGATATTCACAGCATGGGCATCGGTGCCGTTACGAGAACGCCGTCTGAGATTGACTGGTCAAGCGATGCCGCTGAAAAAGGTGGCTATGATCACTACATGCTGAAGGAAATTTTTGAACAACCTGAAGCTATCCGAAACACTATGCGCGGCAGGCTGGATACTCGACGTGGCACTGGCATACTCTCAGGGCTAAATCTCTCTCCACGCGAACTAGTGGATATTAAGCGGCTCCTCATCGTTGGTTGTGGGACATCGATGAATGCAGGGTTGATAGGCGAATATGCGGTGGAAGACTTTGCGGGTATTCCCGCCGAAGTAGAACAGGCTGCAGAGTTTCGTTATCGAAATCCGATCGTGGGACGCGGTGACATGGTTCTTGCGATTTCTCAGTCAGGAGAAACAGCTGACACCCTGGCCGCAGTGCGGGAGGCTGTTGAAAAAGGCTCGCTTGTCGCGGCTCTCGTCAATGTGGTAGGTTCCACAATTGCTCGTGAAACTGGGCGTGGGATCTATCTTCACGCGGGACCAGAAATTAGCGTTGCCTCGACAAAGGCATTTACGAGTCAAGTGTCTGTGCTGCTTATGGTTGCGCTGAAACTCGCAAGAGCGAATCGCCTCTCACTTGAGCAAGGCATCGTTATTTCCAAAGAGATAGAGCGTATACCCGAGCTTGTGGAAATGGTTCTAAAAACAAACGACCATATTGCTGCAGTTGCCAAACATTACGCGGATTATAATAACTGCTTCTACATTGGGCGTGGTTACATGTTCCCCGTGGCACTAGAAGGAGCTTTGAAGTTGAAAGAAATTTCCTATATCCATGCTGAAGGTTATCACTCCGCGGAGCTAAAACATGGCCCTATTGCTCTTCTCGAAGAGTCTATGCCCGTGATTGCTCTGCTGAATCAAGGTCCAGGACAGGATAAATCTCTCAGTAACGTCGCGGAGTGCAAGGCCCGAAGCGCGCCAGTATTAGGTGTTATTACAGAAGGCGATGAGGAGGCGCGAAATGCTTGTGACCATGTCATCGAAATCCCTGCCTGCCCACATTATACCTCCGTCATTCCAGCTGCAGTGGCTTTACAGATTTTTGCCTACCACGTCGCTAGAATTCGTGGCTGCTCCATTGATCAACCAAGGAATTTGGCGAAGAGTGTCACCGTGGAGTAGGCGTAGAATTTTGATATCTACTCCAACAGCTCTGGCTCAAAGTCAGGCTCGAAACGCGTGCGCTCTGTGTAAACTCCATCAATGAGCGCAGGTATCTGGCTGGCGCATTTACCATTGGCAATGAAAGACTCTACTCCATGGCTGAGAGCAAACTGAATAGCCTCTAGTTTACTTTGCATACCACCTACGGAAATGGCGCCCTTACTTTCCTCTACTAAAGCCATCGCTTCATCGACATCAATGACTTCTCTAACAAGTTTTTGAGAGCCGTCATCGTTGCGCGCTAGAAGTCCGTCGACCGTTGTAAGCATGAGTAACTGCCGTGCTCCACAAAGTGCGGCGATGTTAGCGGCGAGAATATCATTGCCATCAAAACGCTCGTGCTCGGGAGCTACGGTGTCGTTTTCATTAATAATCGGGATAACAGTTTCCATTGCAAGCATGGCATCAAGTGTACGCAGTACTCGCTCACGGCGCTTCTCAGATTTTAAATCGCTATAAGTAAGAAGAATTTGACCAACATTCAGGTTCCAAACGCTTAGATGCTTCCGGTAGAGGGATAAAAGTTTTGATTGCCCAATGGCTGCAAAAGCTTGAATATTAGCAATGCCAACAGGGCGTTTTTTAATGCCAAACTCTGTTAATCCAGCACCCACTGCTCCGCTTGATACAAGAATCACCTCATAGCCGAGACATTTTAACTGTGAAACAGCTCTGGCAATCTCTAAGAACGACGGCTCGTCAATGACGACATCATCGTCTCCTGTAAGAACACCTGTTCCAATTTTTATCACTATCCTTTTGGGGTTTACCGTTTTTTCAACGGCCCACTCTTGATCTGTATCTGCTATTTGGTTTTTTGGAATATCGATTGGTCTTAGTTTGGGTTACTCCCAAGCCTTATACTGACGATAGGTGTGGGTGTCGAGCCTAGCTGTGATTTCCTCAGTTCTGGCAGATAGAGAGATGGTGATTGGCAATGAGTAGTTGAAATTCATTCTCTGACATCTCCAATTTTCGAAATTAAATTATAGGCAACAGACTTCGTTGTACCGATAAATAGAAACTCGGGAAAGGTGAGCGTCATGTTGGCACGGTGCGATATCGTCCAGCGCCGCAAGAGCGAGCGGCTGCTTAGAGGGAAGGCGAGTAGGGAACCATTTTCTATTTCTTTCTGAGCAATCCATTTGGGTAGAATACCCGTGCCGATATTCAGTGAGACGAGCTGCTTGATCGCTTCTTCGTTACTTAGCTCGATAAAGGGTTCTAAAGGAACGCGCATTTCTCGATACATGGCATCGATGAGGTTGTAGGTGTGAGAATTTACGGCAGGTAGAATGAGCTGCTGATTCGATAAGGAGGTAGGGTTAATTTTTCCTGCCTTGGCCCAAGGGTGCTCGGGATGTACGATGTAGACTAGCTCATCGTGACCAATCTCTGTCTGCACGAGATTGGGGTAATTTCTCTGAATAGGAGCGATGATGATATCTACTTTGGCCTCATTCATCCGATTAATAAGATAATCGGTATCTCCTACTTCTAGCTTGAGCGAGACATTGGGGAAACTTTCCCTGAACTCCCTTACAATACCAGGAAAGAGATAGCTGCAACCCGTGTTGGTCGTGCCGATGTGTAGCTGGACGTGTTTTTCCAAGTCATTGGTGGAGAATCGCTCAATGGCCTGATCTAGCCTCGACAAAATATCGAGAGCTTCGTTGAAAAATTGCTTACCTGCCGAGGTGGTGGCTAAGACGGGTCCATTTCTGTCAAAGAGCTGCGTGTTAAGGTTTTCCTCCAGTGACTTGATACCGTGGCTTAGCGCAGAAGGTGTAACAAAGAGTAGCTTGCTGGCTTGCCGCATACTGCCTTCTTTCACTGTGGTGACGAACATCCTTAATTTTTTGGTATCGATGGCATCATTCATAGCAAAGATGTAGCATAATGAGTTCCATTTGTGATAAATGTTCCTATAGATATAAATTTTCACCATTGGGGGTGAAATTATGTACGGATTGAAATAGGTTTGAAATAGGAAGGTGGTATGACCCCTGCTTGATCACAGTTTGTGATTCATAACCTTCATGCGAGACGATCCGCACTCAGTACACCTAGAAAGGTGCTGAAGCTAGGATATGTTCCCATGACGGATTGTGCTCCTTTAGTTGTAGCAAAAGAGTTTGGTTATTTTAAAAAATACGGACTCAATGTGGAGCTGTCACGTGAGCCAGGCTGGGCGACGATTCGAGAGAAAATCAGGCATGATGAGCTCGATGCAGCACAGGCTCCAGCGAGTATGGTGATGGAGTTATCTTTTGGTTACGGTGGTGTGATCACACCATGCGTGACTGGTTTTGTCACTGCGCACAACGGAAATGCAATTACGCTATCCAACCAGCTCTGGGAGGCGGGAGTGAGAGATGGAAACACTCTTGCTGAGTTTATCCGGAACAACCCTTCCCGCAAACTGACCTTCGCAGGCGTACTACAGTATTCTTCTCAAAATTACCTGATGCGTCACTGGCTCTTAGCCCACGGCATTGATCCTGAGAATGACGTTAACATTGTTGTTGTACCACCACCACAGGTTCACGACTGTTTAAAAAACGGGTACCTTGACGGTTACTGTGTAGCAGAGCCGTGGAGTTCCCTCGGTTTATTAGAAAACGTAGGGTGGTGTACCACACTGACCTCAGACTTTATTACCATGCATCCAGAAAAGGTGTTTATGGTGAAAGAAAGCTTTCACGATCAAGATCCTGATCGACATATCGCCCTGTTGAGAGCTCTGTCCGATGCTGCGGCGTACTGTGATGATCCGATCAATCGTCAGGATCTAGCCTTGTTACTATCTGACCCAAGATATGTTAACGTATCCGTCGAATCACTCAGCAACGCTCTCGTAGGTCCATTCAGCATGGGCATGGGTAGGCTCACCTCCGCTTCTGAAGCAATTATCTTTCATCGAAATGATGCCAACCGACCCTCTCTGCAAAAAGCAGCATGGGTGCTGGATGAAATCTCGATGCACAAGATCAAATCAGATTTTGTCCGCCCAACCAAAGAGGAAGTGATGAGCTGCTTCCGTGAAGATATTTATGAGGCTCTTGTCAGTAAGCATTTCCGACAAGGGTCAGCCATCAACAACTAAATGCCACCCCTAAACCTAAAATAGAACATGAAAGAATACCCAGTAATGAAAGACCCCTATGATTCAAGCATTTCGCTTGGCGCAGGGCACTCGCACGATTCCGCAGCACCCCTTGATGATGCCGCTAAGGACTTCGTAGCTCACACGTCCTCTGATTTTAAAGCCATGGCATCATCAAGTGCCAAGCCTTGTAATCACAGCGGACCATGCAGCTGTCAGCAACAGTCAGATGCTCCCGTGGCAGATAGCCATGAAGCGATGGTTGATAATATTATCGAGGAAGCAGTTGTACGCGCTATTTTCCCGAATGATCTCGCTCGTCGCGAGTTTATCGGTCGCGTAGGTAAGGGTGCCGCAGCAGCCATGATCGCGGGTGCATTCCCTATGGCGAGCTTCAAATCATGGGCAGCTGATGATGTGAAAAGCGGTGAAATTGAAAAAAAAGACCTTTCTATCGGCTTCATTCCAATCACTTGTGCAACGCCTATCATCATGTCAGAACCTATGGGTTTCTACGCGAAATACGGCTTGAACGCCAAAGTGCGCCGTGCCTCAGGTTGGTCTATGGTTCGTGATTGGGGTATTAACAAGGAAGTTGACGCAGCACACATGCTCAGCCCCATGCCTATTTCTATCACCTTGGGTGCAGGATCTAAGCAGGTGCCTTATTTGATGCCGGCTGTTGAAAATATCAATGGTCAAGCCATTACTCTCGCGAACAAGTACAAGGACACCGTAAAAGGACCACAGGATATGAAGGGCTTTAAGTTTTGCGTGCCATTTGAGTACTCCATGCATAACTACCTTCTCCGTTACTATCTCGCTGAAGGTGGCGTAGATCCAGATAAGGATGTTGAAATTCGCGTTGTTCCACCACCAGAGATGGTAGCTAACTTGAAAGCTGGAAACGTAGATGGCTATCTTGCTCCAGATCCATTTAACCAGCGTGCTGTCTACGAAAAGTGTGGTTACATTTTCAAGCTCACTAAAGATATTTGGCCTGGTCACCCATGTTGTGCTTTCGCTGTTTCTCAGGAGTTTGCGACAACAAATCCGAATACTTATAAAGCGCTCTTTAAGTCAATCGTCGATGCTACTTACTACTCTTCTAAGCCAGAGAACCGTAAGGAAATTGCGAAAGCCATCGCGCCGAAAAATTACCTTAACCAGCCACAAATTGTGCTTGAGCAGGTGCTTACAGGAACTTACGTCGATGGTATTACCGGGATTGTCAAAGCTCCTGATCGTATTGACTTCGATCCTATGCCTTGGAACTCCATGGCGAAATGGATCATGTCTCAGATGGTACGTTGGGGACAGATTAAGGGCGACATTGATTTCAATGCTATTGCTAAGCAAGTTTACCTCGAAGGTGAGTGTGCTGACATGATCGAAGAGCTTGGACATAAGAAGAAGCTCCCATCGCTCGACTCCTTCTCCGTCATGGGCAAAGAGTTCACTCCAGATGATCCACTTGGCTATGCCAAGAGCTTTGCGATCACCCGCGCTAACTAAATTATAGTTAGCTCAGTTATGAATAACCACCTTGTCATCTACAAATAGTCTCTTATGAAACCACCGAAATTAGCTAAATATGCGCCCTATGGACTTTCACTGGTCATCCTTGGAGTTTTCTTACTCCTGTGGTCAGCGTCCACTCGCATACCTGCCTTTGATCCCGCCGGGAAATCAGAGGACGACCTTATGCTAATGGAGATGAACGGAGACATCATTCGCGATGAACAAGGTGGTTATACTAACAACCCCGAAAAACTATCGACTATTCCTGGCCCGATGCGAGTCTACGAGACGGCTGTTGAGGAACTGAGAGCACCCTTTACCCAACATGGTACAAACGACCATGGTATCGGTCTTCTGGTTTGGTATACACTGAAGCGTTTTCTCACGGGCTTTATTTTAGCCTCAGTAGTCGCTATCTTTTTCGGTATCTTAATTGGGATGTCGAAGACGCTCTTCGTAGCGCTCAATCCCTTCATACAGTTACTTAAACCGATCTCGCCACTGGCATGGATGCCACTGATGCTGTACACGGTGAAAGACCCCTTTTTTACTTCCGTACTCGTCGTATTCATGGCCTCGCTGTGGTCGACTATGGCAAATACCGCTTTCGGGGTGTCCAATATTAAACCAGATTACCTCCGCGTCTCGCAAATGGTCGAAATGAGTTGGATGAGGCGCTTCTGGTCGGTCGTGCTTCCCGCAGCTGCGCCTGCCATCTTTGCTGGACTCAGAATTTCCTTTGGTAGCGCCCTCGTTGCCGTGGTTCCCGCCGAAATGCTTCTCGGCGAACTTGGAGTCGGGTACCTCAGCTGGATTGGCTGGAACAATCTCGACATCGCCGGCGTGATTTTTGCGATCATCGTAGTAGGTATTGTCGGATTCTTACTCGACTACGGGCTATCAAAGCTGGCCGCTAAATTTACCTATGCTGAGGCATAGTGCTCTGAAGCTTAATTTCCCTTAACACTTTCTCCAACTATGTCCTATTTAACTGTCGATCACGTAAGTAAAGTCTACCCATCCTTAGAGTCTGGCGCAAAGAAAGGTGATACCTTTGTCGTCTTTGAAGGCGTTAATTTTAAAATAGAGAAAGGTGAATTCGTTTCTATGATTGGCCACTCAGGCTGTGGCAAGAGCACCTTACTCAATATTATGGCTGGATTCGATGCACCTACCAAAGGCGGTATCATCCTCGATGGTAAAGAAACAACGAAGCCAGGGCTCGACCGTATGGTCGTCTTTCAAAACTTTGCTCTAATGCCATGGAAAACAGCATACGAAAATGTCGCCCTTGCTGTGAAGCAGAGCCACCAAGATTGGTCCAAGTCTGAGGTCAAGGAGTGGACGATGAAATATCTCCAGATGATGAACCTTGAATCGGCAGCCAATCGTAAGCCATCCATGCTCTCAGGTGGAATGCGCCAACGTGTGGGTCTCGCCCGAGCATTCGCCGCTGAACCTAAAATCCTTCTTCTGGACGAGCCATTTGCCCAGATTGATGCTCTCACGCGAGGCTCGATCCAAGAAGAGCTTCTCCGAATGTGGGAAGCGACCAACAGTACGGTCTTCATGGTCACGCACGATGTGGATGAGGCTATCCTGCTTTCTAACCGTATTGCGATGATGACCAGCGGGCCTCACGCCGAGCTTGCTGAAATGCTCGAAATAGACATTCCAAGGCCTCGTATCAGATCAGAACTAATCGAAAGCCCGCGCTATAACGAGCTTCGCAATCATATTCTTAAGTTCCTCGTAAGTGGTAGTCACTAAACAACAAAAATTCAAAAAGGAACAACAACGCATAAACTGCTCTTTCCCAACCCAAAAAAAATGATGAAAAAAATAGAAATGACAGAAGCCATCATGGCTGCGAAAAAAGAAAAAGGAGTAAGCTGGGGTGATATCGCAGCTGCTGTAAATCTCTCCGATGTGTTTACCACCTCCGTCGTTCTTGGTCAAAACAGCCTCGTACCCGAAGACGCAGAGAAACTCACCGCCTTTCTAGGACTTGGCCCAGAGATTACTACAGCTCTCTCAGAGTACCCGATGAAGGCAACGGATATCGATCTTGTGGCCAAAGATCCACTTATCTACCGTTTTTATGAAATCGCCTACGTTTACGGAGGTGCATTGAAAGAGGTAATTCATGAAAAATTTGGCGATGGCATCATGAGTGCTATCGATTTCACCATGGATGTTGAGAAGGAAGAGGATCCTAAAGGAGACCGTGTGGTCGTTACCATGAATGGTAAATTTCTTCCTTACAAAAAGTGGTAAGTTGGATTTCTTAGACGTAATAACAACTGTGAAGGCAGGCGGGAAACTGCCTGCCTTTTGTGTGTCTACAAAAGTAGAGCCGCATCTATTTGGAGACAGAGCGAGGCCACGGGTGGTGGCTTGTGCTGTCTACAACTAGAGGTAGTCGCTTTCCCTTAATCGGTCTTCTCAACGGTGTGTAATAGACACAAAAAACGCATCGGGAAAACCGATACGTTTTTGATAAAACAAAAGTTGAAGACGACTTACGCCTCAGCGTGAAGTGCTTGTTTGCGAGCTTTCTTGATGATGTCGCGAACGGTATCTGATGGCTGAGCTCCTTTAGCAACCCATGCATCTGCTTTTTCAATGTCGACGGCGAAGTTGGTGCCATCTTCCATTGGGTTATAAGAACCGATCTGCTCGATGTAACGGCCATCACGGCGCTTGCGGCTGTCCACAGCAACGATCTTGTAGTAAGGACGATCTTTAGTGCCTTGGCGGTTGAGTCTTAGAGTAAGCATGATAAATGAAATTTTAGAAAATAGATGCCGCCAGAAAGTGGCGGGGCGGGAAATTGCACAATATATGGTAGTTTGCCAAGTGAAAAATGGTGTTTTATGCGTTTTCGCATTTTCAATGCTAAATATCATGCTATGACCTGCGCCCTTGCCACTACTTTAACCAGAGGTAATTACACGAGTTATGTTTATTGATCACATTAGAATCATCGCCAAAGCAGGTGATGGCGGAAACGGCGTCGTTCACTTTATCCGCGAAAAATTCAGACCCAAAGGCGGGCCTGATGGCGGAGACGGCGGGAATGGCGGTAATGTTATTCTTCGCGTAGATCCTTCATGTGATAATCTCAAGGCTTACTCTTACGACCCTAAGTTAATCTGTAAGGATGGAGGTCATGGCGCAGGCCAGAGGCGTCACGGTAAGACATCCAAGGACGTGATCGGGAAAGTGCCTCCTGGAACCGTTGTTTATAAAAGTACTGCGACAACAGTGATGGAGGCGGTGGAAATGGAGCGTAGTGAAGAAGGTGTTGATCTTGAACCAGTAGCTGATCTTACTGAGTACGGCGAGGAGTTCGTCCTCTGTACTGGCGGGAAAGGCGGAAAAGGGAACTGGCACTACAAGACCTCGACCAACCAAGCGCCTGAGGAGCACACACTGGGTACCGAGGCTGAGTTTGGTGTCTATTACCTTGAGCTCCGCCGGATAGCGGATGCGGGCATGGTGGGTTTCCCCAATGCTGGTAAATCAACACTCGTTAGTAAACTTTCTAATGCAGAACCCAAAATAGCGAACTACCCATTTACGACACTCAACCCGATGGTAGGTGTCGTTGAATTTCCTAAATTCCGCCGCTGTACTGTGGCAGACATCCCTGGTCTCATCGAGGGAGCGCATGAAAACAGAGGGCTTGGTCATGAGTTTCTCCGTCATATTACACGCTGCCGTTTATTGCTTTTTGTCATTGATATGGCGGGAAGTGAGGGCCGAGATCCTATCGAAGACTTAGAAATTCTCAGAATGGAGATCAAGCTCTACGATGAGGATGTATCTAAATTTGAGTGGCTTGTCGTTGCTAACAAGATGGACCTTGAGGGCGCTGAAGAAAATCTTAAGAATTTCAAACAGCGATTTCCGAAAGTGACGATTGTTCCTATTTCCGCCATGGAGGAAGAGGGGCTAGACGACCTAAAGGCAGAGCTTGATAAGCGAGTGGGGTATAAGAGAGCAGGTATCTAAGCTGTTTGGAAGTATGAGTGGCTTTTCGCTCTTGCTTCTTCTCCGCCCCTTTCTAAAAAAAGAGCATGCGAATTCTTACAGGGCTTCAGCCTAGCGGCAAACTCCACATCGGAAATTATTTTGGTGCGATGTTGCCAGCGGTGCAGCTTCAAGAAAAAGGAGAGGCGTTCTACTTTATCGCGGATTATCATGCGATGACGAGTATGAGTGATGCGACGACGCTGAGAGCAAATATCGAGGATCTGGCTGTCGACTTTCTCGCCTGTGGTCTTGATCCTGAAAAAGCGACGATTTTTCGTCAAAGCGACATCCCTGAGGTCAATGAGCTAGCATGGATACTATCCACCGTCTGCCCCATGGGATTACTTGAGCGCGCGCACTCTTACAAAGACAAGGTTGCCAAGGGGCTCGATGCGAATCACGCTCTTTTTGCTTATCCGACACTGATGGCAGCAGATATTCTACTTTATGATGCCGAGCTAGTCCCTGTGGGAAAAGACCAGAAGCAGCACCTAGAAATGACGCGTGATCTTGCAGCGAAGATCAATGACCGTTTTGGTGAAAACACCCTCGTTATTCCAGAAGTTCAGATCAAGGAGGACACAGCCATTGTACCAGGTCTTGATGGCCAGAAAATGTCGAAGAGCTATGGCAACACCATCCCTCTTACCGGAGCTCAGAAAGCTTTGAGAAAATCGATTATGAAGATCGTCACTGACTCCGCCGCGGTGGAGGATGCCAAGGCAACAGAGGGATCAACGATCATCGCGCTGTACAAACTTTTTGCTAACGAAGTCCAGATGAAGCAAATGCTCGTCGATCATGAAGCGGGCGGTTTTGGGTATGGTGATTTCAAGCAGCGTGTCTTTGAGGCATACTGGGAGTACTTTGAGCCAGTCCGCAAGAAACGCGAAGAGCTTGAAGGAAACCTCGACTACGTTCACGAGGTTATCGCCAAGGGTGCCGAGCAGGCTCGCGTCGAAGCGACCAAAGTGCTGGATCGAGTGAGAAAAGCGGTTGGGCTTAGATAGTTTTTGATGTTAGAACGATCTCGTATGAATCGAAGGTCAAGTCGTCATCAAACGGAACGAGGCAACATTGTCTTCAGTGTTGTTTGGATTCTGTTTAGCTCCATGTTTCTAATAGCGGGACTGTGGATGATGTTTTCTGGAGTGAAGGAAAGCCGATGGGAGAAAGTACCTTGCGAAGTGGAACTCTTTAAGGTGAAGATGTCCAAAAAGCAGAGCCTGCCATTTCAGCCAATTGTTAGCTATAGCTACCAGTGGCAAGGGCAGACTTATGTCGGAGATCAAGTCTGGCATGGGAAAAAAGGCGTCGATCAGATCGAGGAAATCGAGGAACTCCTCGCTAAGCACCGGAATGAGGGAGTGAGGTCTTGTTATGTCAACCCATCCAATCCCAGCGAAGCGGTACTGGAAGTCAAACTTGGAGAGTCGCTTCTAGTAGGTTTGGCCTTTGCTATTTTTGGTGCCGCCTTTGTAGCGATTGGAATAGGCATCATAGTAGCGGCTAAAAAGAAGGCGGGTATTGAAGCTCTTGGCGAGCAAGCTGCTCTGAGTGAGAAAGTTAAGGGCTCAAAGACTGGCATGTTGATCATGGTGCCTTTTTTTTCGATGTTTGCTCTCACTGGGATCGGGGCGATGGTTTTTTTACTCAGCGGAGTGATGAAGGGCTTGGATGCAAGGGACTGGGAAGAAACTCCTGCCGAGGTTCTGTGGAGTCGAGTGATCAGAAGTAATACGGATGATGGGACGACTTATAAAGCTGATGTACTTTACCGGTATCACTACAAGGGCGTGGATTATTGCTCGAATAGAGTAAAAGTCATGTCGGGGAGTTCGGGAGGGCGTAGTGGTAAAAAGGCATTTGTTGATAAACATCCACGCGGTCGAAAGATCGTCTGCTATGTTAATCCAGAAAAACCGTGGCAAGCGATGTTAGTAACCTCAATGGGCGCGTCTATTTTGTGGCTGTTGTTTCCGCTGCCCTTCATGGCAATTGGCATGGGTGGATTAGTGCATCTTTTTAGAAATAAAGCAGATCTGCCTAGAAAATCGGTCAGTAATAGTTCTGGTGTCAGGCTTTCGGCTGGAAAAGGAAAGCGGCCTGCAGTGAATGCTCAAGGTCCTCAGGTTTTTGACCCAAGCCGCAGAAGGGTGAATGCGTGGTGGATCTGTTTTGCTTTTGCATTAATTTGGAATGGCATCGTAATCATTGTCTATCGGGCGCATTTTGCCGATGGTTTTGGAGCAGCAGACACTGGCGCGAAGATCTTTTTCTCCCTGTTTTCTATGGTAGGAGTAATCGCTATAATCCTAGCTGTGTACCGCTTTATAGCTCTATTTAACCCCAGTCCAGTGGTGACTCTGGCCGACACGGAGATCATAATGGGCGAGCCTATGAACGTGCAGTGGCGGGTGAATCAAGGAGCACATAAAATCAAGCAGTTCCGTATCGTGCTCATTGCAGAGGAGTATGCTGAGTATAGACGAGGCACAGACACGCACTCAGCTAGCTCGGTGTTTTATGAACAGGTGCTTCTTGATACGCAGGATCGAAGGAAGATTTCAGCGGGTGATTTGGAAATACTCATCCCGCAAGGCAGGCGTAATATTGCGCCGAGCTGGCAGGGTAAGCACAATGCCATTAAGTGGTGGTTATGGGTCGATGGACAGATCGGGATGGCACCTGATGCCTCAGATCTTTATGAAGTACAGGTAAAAGCAATCGAAGGAGACCTAAGTAAATGAGTAAGCCGATAAGCATTGAGGTGGAGTTGGATCATAAGGAATACACACCTGGTGAGGTGATTCAAGGAGGCGTGACTTGGGGCGCACCTAGTGATTCATCGGGGGAAAAGCATGATCAGGAAGTGAAAGTGAGCTTGCTCTATAGTACCAGTGGTAGGGGAACGCAGGAGATCGTCATTCTAGAGCAGCAGTCGTTTCTCTGGTCGGCTGGCACTGGCAGTTTTGCTTTCACCCTACCAAGCGAGCCGCACAGTTTTACCGGAAAGCTGATCACCATTCACTGGGTGATTGAGGCGGTCTTACCTCAGGGCCTAGGCTTGGATCGTTACGAATTTGTGCTTTCTCCCAACGGCAAACCACTGTTTTTAGAGGAGGTGAAGGGTGCCGTTTCTGAGAAGAAGGTGAGCCGCCGTATGCGTGTTTACAAATCTTAGTCTCTAATCAATTATTTATGCAAGCTCACCAGAATCCTTTTGCGACCGATCGTGTGGAGAAGTTACTCCGGTTCGATCCACTGTGGTCGGGTTTAACGTGGGCTGAGATCGAGTTGCGTTGGTGCGGTGCTGGTTATGCATGCGCCGTCACAGGCAGGCATGGCGCGGGGAAAACTACGCTGCTGGATGCATGGAGGCAGCGAATGCTTAGGCGCGGTGAGAACGTGCTGAGCTTGTTTCTCAATCGGCAATCGCATGGACTCGATGACACGGAGTGGGCAGAGCTGGCGGATGTATCTCAGCGAGTAGTTATCCTCGATGGCGAAGAGCAGCTAACATATCTACAACGGCGGAAATTCTACCAGCTAACTCGCGAGGCCAAAGGTTTGATCGTTACTCGCCACCGCCAGAATCATCTAAAAACCATTGTTCATCTCGATCCTCAACGGAATGTTTTGGACCGTTGCGTCAGGCTAGTAGCGCCAGAGTATGTTGATTTACTCGAGCCACATTTAGACCTTTGGTGGAAAGAGAAGCAGGGCAATCTCCGTGAGATACTGCTCTGCTGTTATGACGTCGTCAGTGAAATGGATGGGGTGCAAATAGCACGCTAGGATCGCTTCAGCGAAACGACCCTGCCATCGCGCTGTAGCCTGACTTAACAACTCACGGTTTTGCCCAGCTGGGCAACTTCTACATCTCCGTCGTGAATTTCGCGGAGAGCCTCGCAGAGAACCTCAGAGCGAGACTCTTCACCGTGGATGAGCCAGACTTTTTGTTTCTTTCCTGTGGTAGCTTCAAAGTAGTCGAGCAGCTCCGAGTGATCGGCATGACCCGAGAAAGAGTCGACGATTTCTACATGTGCTTTCAGCTCGTGCGGCTCGCCGAAAATTCTTACCTCGGGATCGAGATTACGGATTTTAGAGCCGAGCGTATTTTGGGCGCAATATCCCACAAACAGGATAGTGGTGCTAGGGTCGCTAATATTGTTGCGGAGGTGGTGGAGGATTCTGCCTGCTTCGCACATCCCAGATGCTGAGATGATAATAGATTGTTCCTCGTTTTTGTTCAGCTCTTTTGATTTGGCAACAGAGCGGATGAGCGTTAGTCCTTCGAAACCGAAGGGGTTACGTTTTTCATAGAGGAAATCATTAACTTCTTTATTGAAACACTCGGGGTGGAGGCGGAAAATTTCGGTAGCATTCACTGCGAGTGGACTGTCAACGTAGACGGGAGTTTCAGGAATGCGTTTTTCTTCGAAGAGCTGGTGGAGCACATAGAGAATCTGCTGCGTGCGTTCAACGGCGAAGCAGGGGATGATGATTTTTCCGCCACGGTCGATGGCACGGTTGAGGATCGCCGCGATACTGTCGTCGGCCTTCGTTCCCAGCTCGTGCTCGCGACCGCCGTAGGTGCTTTCCATCAGGAGGAAATCAACGTCTTTCACAGCTTGGGGGTCATTGAGGATATCATTGCCGCCTCTGCCAACATCGCCTGAGAAGAGAAAGCGCTTATGCTTGCCATCTTCCTCGTCATCGATTTCGAGTAAAATCTGAGCACTTCCTAGAATATGCCCCGCGTCGTAGAAACGTAGTGTGACCCCTTTGGCAATCATGATGGGGCGATCGTAACCAACGTTAATAAACTGCTTCAGGCACTTTTCTGCGTCGCGCTCAGAGTAGAGTGGTTCCACAGGAGGGAGTCCTTTTTTAGCGAGACGTTTGTTGAGCCATTTGCTGTCACTTTCTTGGATGTGTGCACTGTCTGCAAGCATTACCTGGCAGAGGTCACGGGTCGCAAAAGTGGCGTAGATGTTTCCTTCGAAGCCTTTGGCACAGAGATTGGGTAAGTTGCCTGAGTGGTCAATGTGCGCGTGGGAGAGAACTACGACGTCGATGGTCGCTGGATCAAAGTGGGGGAAGCAGCAGTTGATTTTGTTAGCATCCTCACGCCTTCCTTGATAAAGGCCGCAATCGAGTAAGATACGCTGTCCGTTGACTTCGAGTAAATGCTGAGAACCTGTTGTCGTGCCTGCTGCACCGCAAAACTTTAATTTCATATACCCTTAGTAAAGAGCCTCTAGCATAAGGTAGCAAGGAGTAATTAGACTTGGTAGAAGTTACCCTCGTCGCAGCTCAGTGGCGGATGTACCTCCTATGATTTTCCAAAGGGGAGAAATGATTTTAGCGCACGTGTGAGGATGTTTCCTTTTTCGTTCGATTCACGTTCTGCGTCGAGTATCTGTGCGTAGCGGATCAGTCCTACGGCGGTGGAGTACTGGGGATCGCGGAAGTTGGCGTGTACTCCGCTGATATTGGATTGCTGGGCTTGGTAGATGGGCAGCCCGAAGATTTGATTCGCAAGTTCGTTGAAGCCTCGCATGCGGCTGGTGCCTCCTGTGAGGAAGACACCAGACCCGACGGCTGTGAGGGCGTTCTTGGGCAGCTGATCCTTGATGATGGTCAGGGTTTCCTCGAGACGTCCGTAAATGATATCATTGAGTAAGGAGCGGGAAATTTCACCCTCCTCGTAGCCGTGGTCATCAATGACCTTTACCATGCCCATGCCACGTGCAGGATCGCCTGATGCATCGCCCTCGGTTTTTTTCAGTTCCTCAGCTCGGCTTAGTGGGATGCGAGTGACGAGGTGAATGTCATTAGTAATGTGGTCGCCTCCTACTGGGACGCAGCCTGATGCCGCGATAGAGCCGTTGAGGTAGAGAACGTAGTCAGTCGTGCCGCCACCGATGTCGATAACGAGTGCTCCTGAGTCTTTTTCCTCGCGCTCAAGTGCTACCTGAGCAGCTGCTATAGGGGCAAAGACGACATCGTCTACTTCGAGCGGGGTTTCCCTGACGCACTTGATGCTGTTTTGAATCCGCGTGCGGATGCCGTGGACGATGTGGAAATCGACATCTAGAGATCGACCGAGCAGTCCCAAGGGACTTACCGTGTGTTCGTGGCTGTCGAGTCGGTAGTGGCGAATGAAATTGTGCAGATAAACGTGATCGCTGGGAATGGCGAGATCGCGGGCGATTTCTGTTGCTTCCTCGATATGTCCCTCGTGGACTTCCTCCTCGTGGTCTGGGAGCCGATAGGTGCCGCGATTATTAACACCCTCGATATGCTTGCCAGTGACGGCGAGAATGACACTGCTAATATCGACATCGCAAATATCCTCGGCTTTGAGCAGTGCGTCCTTGAGGCCTGCGCGCACCTGTGGGTAGTCTGAGATTTCGCCTCTGCGCACACCTGCGCTGCGTGTTTCGCCGACTCCGAGAATTTTAACGGAGCCATCAGATTTGACCTCACCTACCACCATACAGATTTTGGTGGTGCCGATTTCTAGTCCAACGTGTATTTTAGATTTAGCCATGAATCAGAAGCAGTGGGGAACAGGCAATGACATAGATTAGTTTCTACCAAGAATCGACTGAATTTCATGTTGATCTTGATTATTAAAATGGCGCTGAGAATCAGGAGTATGGGTGGGTTCAGAGTAGCTGTTGCTATTATCTGCAAAAGTAACGGGGATGTTGATCTTAGGGATGAGATTGATGTTTTCCACTTCTCTGCCTGTTTTTAAAGAATGCTCTCGAATCGTGACGAAGTCTGCAAGCTGGCGCTCGTGATTGTACATACCGAAAGTGGCGCGTGAGCCATCATTGCATGCTGCTTGCATTGAGTAACTATTCACTAAGATCACGCGTTCAGGTAGCCACTCAGACCTTACATCTTGAGTTTCAAACTGTTTGATCAAATGCAGCGCGCGCTGGGTGTCGAGGTGCTTAATTTGTGAGCCATGCTGGAAATTTTCAGCTATTGCATCGCCGATAACAATGACGGGCAAATCCTGTGCAGTATCCCAAAGTAAACCTTCACAGGGGAAAGTGATTCCTTCAGCATCGATGAGAATGCCACCATTCATTCTGCCCGGGTAGCCTAGCTGTGTCGACTGTACCCACGCGACGGGAGAACGCTCTACAAGGGTAATACGGAGCTTGCCAGGAAGCCTGCGTTCGACATCGCAGGAAATGACTTCGGGGAGAGTTTGAATATTGGCCTGCAGCTTCTCAATATCGAGAGCAAAGATGCTTGCCCCGAGGTCGATATCAGCAATGTCAACGACACGAGCATGGCTTAGTTTACCGTTAGTATTGAGCTCGATTTCCTGCAGAATGTATTTTTCATTACCTAGGAAAAGATGCTGCACTCCGCGGTATCCACCGTAGCAGATGAAGCCAATTAGGCTTAAAACGACAGCAAGTTTAGTAAACTGGGTCAGCCCCTTGAGAAACTGAAACATCACAATGCGCGGTGAACTGACATTAAGATGCAATTTCTGTAGATCACCACCCTTGCGCACAGTACGTGGAGCACGAGAAGTCCTCTTGCGTGATGTACGTGATTGGTATTTCGGCATGGCGTCGTCTTAGGCTACTCTTTAAGTAAACTTAACCTTACGCTTCGTCAAACATCTTCATAGTCGTGGCGTCATAAAGCGTAAAAAACAGGCGTGAAAATATGAATTGCTGAGATACATTCGCGTCATGTCCGACGATCCATCGATTCACCGTCCCTATTTATCTTTACCCGGAGCAACAGGAATGCCTCATTTAAATGAAATGCTGGCTAGCATGCCTGCTGAGGAAAACCATCGCTTTGAGTCGTCAGGTGAGTTTATTCGCAGGTTGGCAGCGCGTGTAGGCAGATGGCGTGCCGCACTACCTGAGGATGAGGAACCAGCGATCTTTGCGCTGATGTCGAACGGTGATGCGGTCGCCGTGGAAAGCATCGGTGAAGACGGACACTCCAGCGTTGTGGTAGAGGGCTCTCTCCAAGGAATGCCCTGCATGTTTATCAGCCACCAGTCGAGCTTTCAAATCGTCTGCTATACGCGAAAAATTGAAGATTCAAGCGAGAAAGAGCCTAAGCCACGCCGCAAGATCGGCTTTCACGTAGGTGGTGAGGAGTTGGAAGCTTAGCTACTGATCGCTTAAGGAGATGGCTTTCAGAGTAAGTCGATTGAAATAAAAACGACCTGCCAAAATTACTTGGCAGGTCGTATGTATTATTATTGTATCAATAAAGTATTATTAGCGGCGGCGTCTTAGTAAGAAGCCAAGAGAACCGAGGCCAAGAAGAGCTGCTGAGCTAGGCTCAGGAACCGCATCAGATACTTCAATATCAAAAGACAGGACTCTGTAACGGACGGTTCCTGTAATGTCGCCATTGGCTACCGAGATTGTTCCATTGCTGCTTGGATCGAGTGATACCGTTGCAAGATTACCTCCAACAGTGAGAGCAGTGGTTTCTAGGCCTTCGTAATAGGTTCCAGTTCCAGCTCCGAGTTTTAGCATCGTAGCGCTGCCTTCAACGTAAGCTGCAGTGATATTGTTGGCTGTATCAGAGCCTCCTGTGTAAACTACATTTGTAATTTCAAAGGTGCCGGCCATAAAGTCTGCTGTGTTTCCATTTCCAGCTTGAGAAAAGAAAAAATTAGTTTCGGCAGCTGTTACTTGTGTAGCACCTGTTAAGTCGCCATTCGTACCAACATCAGATCCTGTGTAGGTAGTAGCGACAAGGTCGAATGTTAGCGTATCATCATCGAAGCCACCGTCTAGATCAGCTGTGATTGAAAAGCTGTAAGTGCGTGCGCCAGCGAGATCGGTGACACTGGTGATTGTAAATCCTGAGTTGGTTGTTGCGGCGGCATTAAATGAATCGATAGATACGATCGCAGCGTTAGCAGTTCCAGCGATAGCTAGTATGCTAAATATAGATAGGAAGGTGTTTTTTTTCATGTGGGTATATTTAATTTTAATTTTTAAATGATTTTTAGCAAAATGCGTTGATTCATAAAATCTAGCAGGATTGACACGCTAAGCAAGTAAAATAAAGTATTGGTTTGATGTTATGTGTTATTGGGTCGATTGAGCCTTTGTATGGATTTAGATAGATGGATAAAGAATACCGTTTTTGGGGCAATATTCTAGCCGCCTTAGAAAATTATCAAGAGAGCGACTAACTAATTTCTAATTTAGGAAGAATGCTTGCCAACAGTTAGCCAGAACTTGGGAAATAAACTATTTTTAGTGATACTGGTGATGCGCAGGTTGGCAGCGGGTGAAGGCAGATGGTACTTGAGGATGAGGATTCAGCTATTTTTGAGCTGGTGTCGAACAGTGATGCGGTCGTTGTAAAGAGCATTGGCAAGGACAGTTGCTCCAGCGTTGTGGTAGAGAGTTTGCTCAAAGCGAATGCTGGATGTGTGTTTATCAGTCACCAGTCGAGCTTTCAAATCGTTTGCTACACGCCTCAAATGTAAGGGCTGGGGGAGAATGATAGGGATGATATATCATCTTCAGAGCACATAGTTTAAAATAAACGACCTGCCGAGATCACTCGACAGGTCATAAGGATAATTATTATCTGGTGACAGCCGACTAGCGGCGGCGTCTTAGTAAGAAACCAAGAGAACCAAGGCCAAGAAGAACTGCTGAGCTAGGCTCAGGAACCGCATCAGATACTTCAATATCAAAAGATAAGTTTCTGTAACGAACGACGCCTGCAATGTCGTCATTTGCTATTGAGAGCGTTCCGTTGCTGCTTGGGTCTAGCAAGACTATTGAGGTATTACCCCCAAGGGTTAGAGCGGTGGTTTCGAGGCCTGTGTAGTAAGTGCCTGTTCCAGCCCCGAGTTTTCGCATGGTAGCACTTCCTTCAACGTAAGCTGCGGTGATATTGTTGGCTGTGTCAGATCCCCCCGTGTAAGTAATATTGTTGATTCCTATCGTGCCGGCCATGAAGTCTGCGGTGTTTCCATTTGCAGATTGAGAGAAGAAAAATCGATTCTCTGTGGCTGTAACTTGCGTTGCACCAGTTAAGTCGCCGTTCGTACCAACATTAGATCCTGAGTATGTGGAAGCGACAACATCGAATGATAATGTGTCATTAGCAGTACCACCATCTAAATCACCTGTGATAGTGAAGCTGTAAGTACGTGTGCCATTTGCATCGGTACTACTGTTAACCAGTGTTAGGCCTGATCCATTAATTCCGTTACCTCGAATGGATTCAATGGAGACGATTGCGGCGTTCGTAGTGCTAGCTAAAGCAAGCATACTAATTGTAGATAGAAAAAGGGGGTTTTTCATGGGGTTATATTCAATTTTTATTCAATAATATTCATTTTATTAGATAGTGCTGTTGTTTAGAAATGTCACAAAAACGAATATTATTGTTAAATGTTCGTTATGATTTATGTGTAAAAATACAAGAAGTTTTTGTGTCACCATAATTGGGATGATTGAGAACTGCAATTTTTTGAAACGTATTACAGTTCTCTAAATACAGATGAGTCGATAAATGGTTTGTCCAATTATTTGACTATCAGTTGGAGCGATGATCAGTTTTGATCAGCATTCACTTTTTCAAAGTGAATGCTGAGTTTGTCTTTGAGGGTCGTCGATATCGTGTAGCTATTGCTTTCCAGTCTTGGTCTTTTAACATCAAGAATTTTCAGTGGTTTTACATGAATTTGATCATTATTCACGCTGTGTATCATGACCGCTGAGTCATAGACTAGGTAGCGTGCTAAGCTTTTAAAAATACCGAAGTCAACTATCAGATAATGAGGCTTCTTTAGGACGTCGCTTATGTTGAGAGCGATTTCTCCATTAAATTCACCATGTTCTTCTTCGATAACATGGGTGGAAATCGCATTCAAAATTTGACCTTCTAAGCTTTCTCTTTTGATGGTTACAAGTATGGTGCCCTGCTTTTTTAAAGATTTTTCCTTGGACTACTCTTCGGCTCGTAAGCTCGATAGTTGTGATAATAAACAACAGATGATACATAGAATGCTGGTAGATTTGTTTTTCATAATTTCGTTTGGGTCAGCTACTCGCAATAAGCGGTATCTCTAGTTGACTGTTCTATTAGAATATCTGTTCAAATCATTCTAACATTTTTTTGGATGAAATTTTTTAAGAGGCTCTAAACGCCAACGACAGCTCGGCAATTTTTTTACAAAGCGGACCGAACTCGATTCCGGCTGCTTGGGCGGACTTAGGTAGCAAACTACTCGCGGTCATACCGGGGATGGTGTTGGCTTCGAGCACGTAAGGGTTGTTGTCAGCATCAAGAAGGACGTCGACTCTGGCGTAAATTTCTACTCCGAGGGAATTGTAGGCAGCGAGGGCAGCTGCTTGCACTTTGGCGGTGGTTTCCTCATCAAGCTCAGCGGGGCAGAAGTAGTCGGTGCCACCATCGCCAGTCATCCACGGGTACTTGTTGGCCATGTCGTAGAATCCGTCGCGTGGCACAATGTGGACTATGGGGAGTGCGACGCCGTCGAGGATGCCGACGGTAAGCTCTTTTCCTTCTACGAATTGTTCGATGAGGACGTCATCGCTGTATTTGGCAGCGTCAGTCAGTGCGACTTCTGCTTCTTCCTGAGTACGAACGATATGGACGCCGACACTTGAGCCTTCACGCGGTGGTTTTACGACGTAGGGGAGAGACATCTGAGGGAATGTAATGCCTTGGTCACTAAAAACGATTTCTGAGGCGGGAGTGGGCACACCATGCTCAATGAAGGCTTTTTTGCTCTCCACTTTATCAAATCCTAGCTTACTGCTTATGGCTCCTGCACCAGTATAGGGCATGTCCATATCATCAAGGATAGTCTGCATTTCACCATCTTCACCGAAGGTGCCGTGAATAGTATTAAAACAAAGTGCAGTACCCTCGGGGAGGTCAAGTGCGTGCTCAGTGACGTCGACGCCGACAGCATTGAGCCCTTCGCTCTTGAGTGCTTCTAAAACGGCATTTCCAGAGGCAAGTGAAACCTTGCGCTCAGAACCAGGCCCTCCCATGAGGACAGCGATTTGTAGAGTATTATTCATTGTGTCTGAATGTGTTGATTAAAATGAAGATTCGTCTTCACCGATGATTTGTACCTCGGTTTCCATGATGATATCGCGCTTTTCCTTTGCTTCGCGCTTAATCTGATCAATGAGGCTGAGGATTTCGTGTGCTGTGGCTTTACCACGATTAACGATAAAGTTTCCGTGCTCCTGAGAAACCTGAGCCTTGCCGAATGACTGCTCTTTCATACCGAGTTCATCAATGAGTTTACCAGCAGGAACTGTGTCAGGGTTTTTAAAAATACAGCCTGCACTGGCGGCGATAGGTTGAGAACTGCGGCGTTTATTGCGTGATTCATCCATCTTTGCGCTGATAGTTGCAGCATCTGATGTTTCTGCCTGAAACTTAGCCTGTAGCGCGAAGTGCTGTCTGAGCTCAGGCACGCTGCGATAGTGTGCCGTGATCTCATCGCGATTACGTGTACGGATTTCACCATCTTCATCGAGGAAAGTCATACTGATGACTTGGTCAAATGTCTCAATGCCCATGGCGCCAGCGTTCATGCGAAGTCCGCCACCGACGTTTCCTGGGATGCCTTCCATCCACTCCATGCCAGTGAGGCCATGGGTGGCCGCGACGCTAGCGAGCTTTTTAAATCGAGCGCCAGCACCCGCCGTGATGGTGTCGCCTTCAACGATGACTTCAGAAAACTGACCTCCGCTTGGGTGGATGACTGCGCCGCGGATGCCGCCGTCGCGGACGAGAAGGTTCGACCCCCTGCCAATGACGCGCTGGGGGATACCGCGATCGCGGCAATATTTGATCAGGCTTGCAAATGCTTGGAAAGTACTTGGCTCGAGCCAAAACTGAGCGGGGCCACCGCAAAGCATCGTCGTGTGGCGGCGCATCGGCTCGTAGAGTTTTGCCTTAGTATTTTGTCCGGAAATACGCAGCATTTCTTCGAGCACGGTAATGTCACGAGCGATCTTAGTGCCGATTTCATGCACGTTTCCTGCTCCTAGAGTGATGAGAAGATCACCGTCTTCAAGGGTATTTCCCACTGCGTAATGAGCTTCGGCGACGCTGCCGACCACCTCTGCGCGAGTATCACCAGTAGCTTTGACGGCATCCACAATAGTCTGCGCGGTGATGCCCTCGATAGGGAGTTCGCTGGCTGGGTAAATATCAGTGACGAAAACGCGGTCTGCTGCTTGTAGCGCGATGCCGAACTCCTTCGCCAGCTTCTGCGTGCGGCTGTATCGGTGCGGCTGGAAAACAACAACGAGTCGCTCGGGCTTTAGTGATTGCGCCGTCTGAAGGGTTGCAGCGACTTCTGTGGGATGGTGGCCGTAATCGTCGATGATATGAAGTTTATCGGACAAGTGCTTGTTTTCAAATCGGCGCCTTGCACCAGCAAAGGTACCTAAACCACGAGCAACCAGCTGGAAATCCACACTTGCTGCATCTGCCACCGCGATGGCGGCAAGCGCATTTAAAACATTGTGTCTCCCTGGAATACCAAGCTCGACACGTCCCAAAAATTTGCCACTTTTAGTGACATCGAAGGCAACTGTCCCGCCTGTTTCAAAAACATCTGTTGCAGTGAAATCAGCCTTTTCCCAGCCGTAGGAAACCGCA
Organism: Akkermansiaceae bacterium; assembly: GCA_051252195.1. Taxonomy (GTDB): domain Bacteria; phylum Verrucomicrobiota; class Verrucomicrobiia; order Verrucomicrobiales; family Akkermansiaceae; genus Oceaniferula. Next base: position 383,577 of record JBPOGD010000001.1, read on the forward strand.
CCTTCTCTGTCCTTGCAGAGTTCACTCGCCACGGGGCAGCCTGAAAAATAAATTTTACTGCCGCGGGTTTGATTTAGCAGCGTGGTAAAGACCTCTTTGATTTGCTCGATCCCGCTGTAGAAATCCAAATGCTCTTCCTCGATATTAAGGATGACGCAGTGCTCAGGCTTGTAGAGAGCAAGGGTGCCGTCGCTTTCATCTCCCTCAGCGATCATTAGCTCACAGTCCTCCTCCCAGTGGGCATTGCTTCCGAGTACGGGGATTTCTGCACCCACGTAGTGACAGGGCATGATGCCACCACGGCGGATAACATGGGCGGACATCGCGGAAGTTGTCGTTTTTCCATGCGTACCAGAAATTACGACTCCTTTACGGGTATGTAAAATGGCTGCCAAGCACTCGGCGCGGCGGATACTGGGGATGCCGAGCTTATCCGCTTCCGCCCGAGCGGGGTTCTGGGGTCGGATTGCTGAGGAATAGACTACCACATCGGCGCCGTGCACGTCATCTGCGTGATGTGGACAGGAAAACTGCAGGCCCTTGCCTTGAAGTCGCTGAGTCTCACCACTGGTGACACGATCTGAGCCGCTGACGCGATGTCCCATGCCTAAGAGTAGAAGCGCCAAGCCACTCATGCCAGAGCCTGCAACGCCTACGAGATGAATCTTTAGAGGGGCTTCGTGATCGCTGCGATTGATTAGGCGGCTGCTGAGTGCATCAATGTTCATTAAAAAAAATCTAAAAGAGTAAGTTTCCTCGATGGATGGGAGTTACTGGTGAATTAGGCACAAATTTCATTACAAATCTGAGCTGCAGAGTCTCTCACCGCAAGTGAGTCCGCCTGAATGGACATTTGTTTCCAAATGTCAGCATCCTCGCTTAGGCGGAAAAGTTCCGTCATCAGCTCGCCCGCATCAAGATCTTTTTCCTGCCTGAGAACGGCGGCACCTGCTTTTTCAAAGACTTCAGCATTGACCGTCTGATGGTCATCGGCAGCGTAAGGATAGGGAATTAAAATAGAAGGCATGCCTGCACAGGAAAGTTCTGTGAGGCTAGAGGCACCTGAGCGGCAAACTGCGATGTCGCAGGCAGAGTAGACTGATGCCATATCGTCGCAAAACGCCATGACGTGATAGCCCTTGAGATCTTTCGCTAAGTCCTTGACACGCTCATAGTCAGCAGCTCCCGTGATATGCAGAAATTGTAAATCAGGCATCGCTTTAGCCGCTTCCACTACAAGGGTGTTGAGGTGTTTTGCGCCTTGGCTTCCGCCCATGACCATGACGGCTCTGGCATCCATGCTGAGTCCATACTTCGCGCGTGCATCTTCCTGCGTGGGTAAATTTTCGAGCTCCGTTCGGATAGGAGTGCCAGTGACGACGACTGTTGATTCGGGGAAATATTTTCCTGCGGCTTCGAGACCAATGAGGACTTTCTTACACCAGCGAGCGTTAAGGCGGTTCGCCTTGCCAGGTAATGCGTTAGAATCATGCACATAAGCGGGGATGCCGAGCTGGTGACCAGCGAGCACGGGTGGCAGTGAGGTAAAGCCTCCCATACCGAGCACAGCATCAAATTTCTCTTTTTTCAACAGAGCCTTGCAGTGGCGAACGCTACTCCAAAGCTTGAATAAAAAAGGGATCATTTTCGGCGACGTCTTTGGTGGCATCGCAATGGCGGTCATTGTTTCAAAGGCGAGATCACCATATTTTTTCGTAGCCGTAGCATCCACTCTCTTCTCAGAGATCAACAACTTCACCCTATGTCCACGGCGTTCAAGTTCTTCAGCGACAGCAATACCTGGGAAAAGGTGACCGCCCGTTCCTCCGCAGGCGATTAAGATATTTAAATTTTTAGACATAGGATAAGAGCAGTTTGTTAGTGCTTTTTATAGAAGTCACTAAGTGCACATCATTGTGCGGAAAAGCTAGATTCCAGCAATCCTTAATCGCTTAGAGGAAGTAATATTTTCTTTTTGCAGAGAGTTTCATATTGCGTGGTCGAGCTAAATTAACTGCCAAAAATACAAACACCGGCTGATTAACAGCCATTTTTATGTACAGAGGATTTCATGGTGGTCAGACTCTAATACGTTTCAAGGATAGCTGCATGCGAAGAAACTGATGGAGATAGTGGAGCTGCTATTTTTATGGAGGGAGACAATTTTACCGTCTTGTGACACTTCCTTAATTAGTCGTATTTTTGGGAGAGACTCAATGATGGCAGAGGTGGAAAAACACTCGTGCAATCTTTCTTTGAAATGCTACATCCATCTACGTGACGCATGAGGATATTTTTGACTATTTAAACTCGGGAGGCTGGAAAACTACCTTTTCTAGTTCTGTTGTGGCGGCTGGGTTTAAAATCGCGCGTGCAAAGAAAGTGACGCGCTGTCAGGCGGAAGTTCTCGATACGGGGGACGTAGAGATTGTGTCCTCAATCATGGACGCTTCGGGTCATCAGGATGAATCGACGATTTCGATCTGGCGGGAAGATGGAGCCTTTCAACTCGATACCTCATGTAGCTGTTCGGTGGGGTTGTGTTGTATGCACTCCGCTGCGGTGCTGGAACATCTATCGCGCCCAGGAAGACTAGAAAAGGCGTTTGGGGAGCTGGTGGAAGAACCGCCTGCGAAGATGCTTGCGGAGCCAGAGATAAAGGTCTCTATGGCGGAAGATGTGAGTTTTCAGCTGCGTGTAGAGCGTCGGCCTGAGGGTGACCCCTATCAATGGCTGCCTGAGGTTTTTGCCGCGGCATATGCGGTGTATGAATCGGGGAAACACCCGCTCGATCCTGCGGGAAATATTTCCAAGCCGAGGAATCGTGCTGCTGAGATGACAGCGCTGAATACACTTTACGCGCTCGATCTCATCCCTGGCGCAGAGGAGCCTCCTGTTTCGTTGAAGAAACTATCGGCACCTCCCGTGAAAGGGACTCTCTGGGCACCGAAAGTGAAGGAGTGGCAGCCGTCGATTTACTGGCAGAGGTTTCTCCACGAGGGCGTGGTGGCACTGGAAAAACGCGGCTGGGAGGTGAGTATTGCGCATAATGTCGCGCAGAAACCATTGAAATTTAACGCCTCGAGCTGGAAGGCGGAGTTTGTCGATGAAGGCAAAGGCTGGTTTAGTTTGTCAGCGGGATTTGAGATCGACGGCGAGCAACTCGACTTGCAGCCGATTCTTGCGACGCTCGTAGAGTATGATTTTTTAGAAACAACAGCAAACTTGCCGCAGGGACAGGAGTTCTTGATTTTCCTTCCTGATGGCCGCGCGCTGACTTTGCCGATAGGACGGTTTCGTCGAATCCTGACGCACCTCGGTGAGTTGGTGAATTACAAGTTCGATGGGCGAAAAATCAAGCTGCATAAACTTGAAGTGGCAGAGTTAAGTGAAACATTGGCCGCGGATGATCCTGCACTAGTTCTACCAACGGAGGTGATTCAGATCAAAGCACCATCGCTGCATAAAACGCCCGTGCCAAAAACTCTGCAGGCTACTCTGCGCGACTATCAGCGTGAGGGTTTCGAGTGGATGCAGTTTCTCGCTCACAATGACCTTCACGGTATCCTAGCCGATGACATGGGCTTGGGTAAAACCATGCAGACGCTGACGCATATTCTTGCTGAGAAAGAGAAGGGAAATAGGCTGCCGAACCTTGTTATCGCACCCACCAGTGTCGTGGAAAACTGGCAGCGTGAGGCGGCGAAATTTGCGCCATCTCTGAGGGTGACGATCTTGCAAGGGGCGGATAGGCACCGCAGGTTTGTAGATTTAGCCGATACGGATCTAGCTTTGAGTTCTTACGCCCTGCTTCATCGTGATCTTGAGCTTTTTAAACAGCAGGAGTTTCATTTACTTGTCCTAGATGAGGCGCAGCATATTAAAAATCCCAGTGCACAGGTCTCACACGCGGTTCGCCAGCTCGATACGCGTTATCGTATCTGCCTTTCGGGCACACCGATCGAGAATCACCTCGGCGAGCTCTGGAGTCTCTTTGATTTTCTTATGCCAGGCTTTTTGGGTACAGCGGATACTTTTCGAGACACCTTCCGCACTCCCATTGAAAAAGACGGCAATCAAGCTCGAGCGGATGCTTTAGCCAATAAAGTAGGATCGCTGATTCTCCGCAGAACGAAGGATCAGGTCGCTACTGAGCTTCCGCCAAAGACGGAGATTCCCCACTACATCGAGCTGGGGTCGGAGGAAAAAGACGTTTACGAAACAGTACGCTCGACCATGGACAAACATGTGCGACAAGCACTCGCGATCCGGGGTCAGGAGGCTCAGATTGTCTTTCTCGACGCCCTGCTGAAGCTCCGCCAAATTTGCTGTCATAGCCAGCTGCTTCAGCCTGAAATCCCGAGGTCGTCCGCGAAGTTTGATTACCTCAAAGAACTGCTCACCACATTAAAGCTAGAAAACAGGCGTGTTCTGATCTTTTCCCAGTTCACTTCTATGCTGCAGCTCATTGAGGACTACCTCATCAGCGAAGGTACCACCTACTTAAAGCTCACAGGAGCGAGCAAAAATAGACAGGAACTAGTGGAGAGATTCCAAGCCGATGAGGCAGAGGTTTTCCTTATCTCACTCAAAGCCGGCGGCACCGGGCTAACGCTTACGAATGCCGACACCGTTATCCACTACGATCCCTGGTGGAACCCTGCTGCCGAAAATCAAGCTACTGATCGCGCCTACCGCATCGGGCAGGACAAGCCCGTCTTCGTCCACAAGCTCATCTGCAAGGGCACTGTGGAGCAGCGGATCCAACAGATGCAGAAAAAGAAAAGCGGCATCTCCGACTCGATTCTCACCGCATCCCTCAGCCAGCTGAAACTCGATGACGATACTCTGGTAAGTTTACTAGCACCGATAGAGGGGGGATAATGTCTGCAAAAGGAGCAGGTTTATCGGACCATTCCTTACTCAGCAGGTAGTCCTAACACACTGACGGCGAGACAGATAAGTGCGAGAGTGGCAAAAAGTAGGGTCTGATTTTTCTTCAGTTTTTTCGCCACGAAAAGAGCAACCAGACACTGCAAGAAATAATAGGCTGCAAAGGCACGAGATGCGTAAGCGATGATCTCGTTCACATCGGATAACCAAGTTAATGCAATCGTAATGATAAGAATCACAAGGTAAATTTTCCTTGCTGTCATCTTGCCACCTGAAAGATCAGATAGTAAACCACCCGCTCCCGATGTGTCGGCGACAGCCGCGCTGAATTGACTTCCGATCGCCACAACTGATATCAGTACAGGGAGGACTACTGCGACTGGAGCTACCATGGAAATGATGTCAACCACGTTTGCTCCGAGCCCGTCATGAAAGAGCACGGTGGATAGCCCGATAAATAGTAAGTAGATTACTCCAGAAATGATCTGTGCTCGCTTCATGGTTTGGATACGTTGATCTACTGAATGGTTTGCCCCAAGGTAGCGCGAGGTTTCAAAACCCTGCACAACGATCAAGAGGCCGAGCAGCACCCGGAAGTCAGCGAAATTAATCCCGCTGTCCACCGCTGGTAAAGCCCAAGCCCCGTCCATCATTTTACTCACGTTAAACCAAATCAGCCCTACGATGAGAGCTCCCACCATTCCCAAGTTTAAGCTGATGACATAACGTTCCATTTTTTCCAATTGTGCAAGGCCACGCCACATTCCGAGTCCAGCTATGACAACTAAGAGTGTAGTTGTAATGATATTTCCAAGCCATTGGATTTCGATGTTCAAAGCGTTTAAAGAGAATGCCGCCAGGAGCTGAAGGTAGTAGGAGATCGAAATGAAGTACGCGAAGCTTAAGATGATGCGGGATAATAAAGCCGTGGTCTGTGGTAGGCCGTGACCATCATTTTCAATGGGCTCAAAGTGACGAATATTGAAACGTATCGCCGACCCCACTCCAAAAGCTAACACCAGTAGCCCGGCCATACAAAAGAGGGAGTAAACTCCCACAACGCCAGCCAAGAGCGGGGCACTAATCAAGAAGCCACTTCCCATAATGGATGCCAAAGGCGTAACTGTCGCCGCCCAGTTGGATGATCCACGGAGATGCTTGGAAAAAGCCAGATAGCCACTAATCAGAACGGTCAAAATAAGAATCAATGCGCTAAGCATGACGGAATTTTATTTAGAAACCCCCTGGTGTCAACTGTGCTAGAGACGCTATTTTAGATCGCCTGAAAGTTAAAACAAGAGTCGCTCAATTCGAGAGCGGTATGCCCGAGCGACTACGGCTAATACTACGGCTAATGAGTCCTAGCCTCGGGTTTTGAACTCACTTGTCATGCGTCATTGAGAACGAGGTGATACACGTGATTTCTCAGATGAGTGATCTTTACAACATTATGACACACAAAGCCTAATGCCTGTTTGACCCCGCCACTTTACATTTATAAAAGTGTCAGTAATCATGAGACACGGAGATATATCAAGTAGTGCGGACACTGTGGGTGTCGCAGTGGTGAATTACAAAATGCCTCGGCTTCATACGCGCGAGGAAGTTTTGGAAAACGCGAGAAACATTGGTGAGATGATCAAGGGGATGAAGTTGGGTCTTCCTGGCATGGATCTAGTGATTTTCCCTGAGTACAGCACGATGGGAATTATGTATGATCGCGATGAGATGATGGCGACAGCGGCGACCATTCCAGGCGACGAGACGCAGATTTTCAGCGCAGCTTGTAAAGAGGCAAACACCTGGGGCGTGTTCTCAATCACTGGGGAGCGTCACGAGGAGCATCCGGTAAAATCTCCTTACAACACCTTGGTTTTGATTAACAACCACGGAGAAATTGTGCAGAAATACCGCAAGTGCATTCCGTGGTGTCCGATCGAGGGCTGGTACCCTGGCGATACGACCTATGTTTCCGAAGGTCCTAAGGGGATGAAAATCAGTCTGATCATTTGCGATGACGGTAACTATCCTGAGATCTGGCGTGATTGCGCGATGAAAGGAGCGGAGCTGATTGTCCGCTGCCAAGGCTACATGTATCCAGCCAAAGAACAGCAGGTGATGATGGCAAAAAGCATGGCGTGGGCGAATAATTCCTATGTCGCTGTGGCAAATGCCTCGGGTTTTGATGGGGTCTATTCCTACTTCGGCCACTCGGCGATTATTGGCTTTGACGGCCGTACGCTCGGTGAGTGTGGCGAAGAGGACATGGGGATTCAGTACGCTCAGCTTTCAGTCAGCCAGATCCGCGATGCTCGCGCCAATGATCAATCGCAGAACCACCTCTTCAAGCTGCTTCACCGTGGTTACACTGGGGTTCATAACTCAGGAGATGGCGACAAGGGCGTTGCGACATGTCCGTTTGATTTCTATCGCAGCTGGGTTCTGGATGCTGAGAAAACGCAGGCGGATGTGGAGGCAATTACACGCAGCACCATTGGTGTTAAAGACTGCCCCGTAGGAAATCTTCCTGCTGAAGGGAAAGAGGAAACCGCCTGAGATCATCTTTATTTCTCCAAGCCGTGCCTTACATCAATGAAGTTCTCGCGGCGAATGAGCGAAAGAATACCGAGGCGAAGCATCTACCTTCGAGCGGTCACCCGTCACGATTCCGTTTTGATCCTGAGGCGGTAGCTGATTTGCTAAAGGCGAGAATTATCGGTCAGCCTGAGCTGCATACTGCAGTCAGTGACATGCTGCATGTGGTGCGTGCTGACTTTGGCAGTGGCGGGAAACCACTAGCGGTGTTTCTGCTTTTAGGCCCGACAGGTGTGGGGAAAACGGAAACAGTACGCATTTTGGCAGAAGCGATTCTGGGTAATGCCACAGAGCTTTGCCGCATCGACATGAACACACTGTCGCAGGAGCACTATACTGCTGCGATTACGGGCGCGCCTCCTGGGTATGTGGGAAGTAAGGAGAACCATTCCCTATTTCAGTTTGAAAAAGTCGAGGGCAGTTACGGCAAGCCTGGGCTGGTGCTCTTTGATGAAATTGAAAAAGCGAGCGCGCAGGTGGCACGTGCGTTGATGAATATTCTCGACAGCGGCGTGCTGGAACTTTCGTCGGGTAATAAGCAGCTTAGTTTTGCCAACGCCATTATTTTTATGACGAGTAACGAGGGAGCGAGAGAGCTGGAGCACTATCGAATGTCCTTCGAGCATGGTTGGAGAAAGTGGCTTGGGAGAAAGCCTTCCCACGCAAAGGAAAAGCTGATTCTAGAAGAAGCCTTGCGAAGCAGGTTTGACCCCGAGTTCATTAATCGGATCGATCGCACAGTGCGCTTTGATTCGCTGAAAAAAGAGGCTCTGGGATCGATCCTCGATGTAGAAATTTCAATGCTCGAGAAACGTCTGTTGAAATACGGAATATCAATTTCGTTAGACGAAGAGACAAGCGCCTTCCTGATGCGTGATTATGACGCGCGCTACGGAGCGAGACATCTGCGGAGAAGGATTCGGCAGTACCTTGAGCCTGTGATAGCGAAGGTGATTAATCATGATAGCGATCAATTATTGCTCCATATAGGATATAAAAACGGGGAGATTTATCTCAAGAGTGGTTAGTAGAGCTACCCAAAAACGCTCGAGGCATTTCACCAATGCAGATTGACAAATTGGCTATGCCTATGTGACTAATAAGGCAGCATGATTGAGCAAGCAGTCACCATCCCAGAAAGACCTCTCGTTGTTGGCTCCGTAGCCACGCTGAATCAGCTCGCCTGTTTACAGCCTGTCGAGCTGCCGTCGCTGTGTGACCTTTTGGAAATCAGACTCGATGGTATGGCGCAGCATATGGACGTACTGGACCTGGAACTGGATCGCTTCAAGGATTTCCCACTGCTTTTTACGGCGAGAGGATCGGCTGAAGGTGGCATCGTTGAGCTGAGTAAAGAAGAGCGTTCTGACTTACTGGTAGCTATCGCTGATCGTGCTACTTGGATTGATGTTGAGCTGTCCGCTTTTGAAGATTTATCAGATGCGATTGATCACGTCAGAAGACACGAGGTGGGCTTGATTCTTTCCTATCACAATTTTGAAAAAACGCCTGCGGAGTATCAGTTGCAGCGCATCATTGAGCTGTCGGAAGAATCGGACATCGTTAAACTCGCCCTTCGGCATCAGAGCGTTGCGGATATGGTAACATGTACAAAGCTCTTGTTAAAAAATGATCACCCGATGTCGATGATGGGGATGGGCTCACTGGCTCCTGTTTCCCGGCTTCTTTATGCGCAGCATGGCTCCTTGCTGAATTACGGCTATCTGGGTGATTCGCCTACCGCTCCCGGGCAGTGGCCTGCGAAGTTATTAAAAGAGGCAATCATAAAACTGGAACCAGTCAGTTAGCTGCCTGTGAGAGCTGGTGGTGTAAATTTTAATGCTGCGTATTCACATTGCAGTATTTATCATTGGCGTTAGTTTGAGTGGTGTAATATTGATTAGCACAGCTTATGTTATTTCCATCTATTAGAACGCTCCAATTATCATGCATGCTGCTGATCAGTATCTTAACAGTGGCGGGCTGTGCCACGGAGAGTGCTAAAGTTGACAGTCCCGTGATGACGGCACTGCGCCCTGAGATCAAGGTTTTGGGCCAGCGGAATTGGGTGGTGATTGCAGAAGCGGCATTTCCTGTTCAGTCACGGCAAGGGATCAAGGTGATGAGTGTGGATGCGGATATTCCAGAGCTCGTCGAGTCGGTGGAGCTTGTCATCGAAGAGACACACCACGTGAAGCCAAGGATCTATGTGACGACGGAGATCGATCAAGTTTCCTACGATTACGCACCAGGGGTGAAAAATTACCAGAAAGAGCTTAAGGCCGCCCTGCATGAGAGGGAGGTTATCAGACTCGATCATGAGATGCTGCTACAGATGCTAAAAACGACTACAAAAGATTATCAGGTTCTCGTGATCAAGAGTCGCACCGCACTGCCGTACTCTTCTGTATTTATGGAGCTGGGCAGTGGCTACTGGGATAATGAATCGGAATCGATTCTTAGAGATACCATAGAGAAAAAATTGACTCCTGTAGATCCAGCCGTTACGGAAACGGCGGAAACACCTCAAATTCCTTGAGGGACTGAGTATGTCTGCACCTAAAAAAATAGATATCGATCTTATGCAAGAGCGCGAGGAAGCTTGGGTAGGCGACGCCGTTCTCGCTCTCTACATGAGAAAAATGATCCTCAAAGAGCAGGGGAAGATGGACGGTGAAATGTTTATCCGCTGCACTTCGAATGATTTTCTGCGCAATGTGGGTAATGCTACGTCGGTGGAAGCACTGATCGGTAGGATCTATGATGAGTCGGGGCTGCAGGTAGCATTTGATTGGATCGAGCACACACTCGTACCCATTTTTCGTCAGCAGGAAAAAAACTACCAGCACCGCCTCGCTCAGAAGACGGGTGGGAAGCGAAAGAAGAAGTAGCTTGCAAGAAGTGGTCTGTGGCACTTTCTATTATATTCAGCAAGAACTCTAATAAATGGGGCTACTAGGAGAATAGAATTAGTACGAGCGATACCTCTCTCATGGGGTAATTCTATAGTTAGCAAAATGAAGTCTGAATTTTAACGGGCAATATTCATTGAGTTTTCAGTGTGAAGTAAAGTAGGTACTATGTCGCTACACATATGATGATTTTCGCACGGAATTCTATCTCAGCAGATAATTTGATGTTGTTTACGTGTTAGTTTGCTGATGACGAAATAGTTTGACAAAATATTAGAAAGTTAGTTTTGTGTTATTGTTATGGATAAAACTATAAAAAGAATTTGTCTTATTGCTTGTCTTAGCAGTAACACCATTATTGGTATTGCTTGGGTGTCGACTACTGCAACTTTATATGGAATCCACATAACACATAACACATAACATATAACATATAACATATAACATATAACATATAACATATAACATATAACATATAACATATAATGAATAAAATAACATTGCAAAGAGCGTTAAGAATATCTGTAGTTGCTGCTAGTTTAGTCGGCAGTGGAACATTGCATGCCACCATTTTGTATGGAGGGGCTGCCACGGGTCGGGTATATACCATCGATGATATCACTGATGGTGATCCCTCAACAAGTTTGGCCACTGGGTCATTTAATGTGGCAGGCATGGCGTATGTTGGGACTGATGACCTATTTTATGCAGGTAATGATTCTCGATTTTTCTCCATTGATTTAGCTGGGGCAAAAACGAATATCGATTTTGTATCTGACTTCAATATCAATGGTTTAGCTTATGATTCTACCAATGATGTTTTATATGGAGGTAATGATTCCCGATTTTTCAGCATCAATCGTACAACAGGAGCCATGACGAGTATTCTGAATGGAACTGATTTTACTCTTAATGCGATGACTTATAGCGCTGCAACGAATACGCTCTATGGTGCGAATGACTTTGGGAGATTATTTTCTATTGATACTGTGACCGGTGCTTATACGAACATTGGTATAGGAACCCGCAATATTAGAGGGATGTCAATAGATCCAGAGACAGGTCTTCTTTATGGTGGAAATAACTCAAATTTCTTTTTTGAAATCGACACAGCTACTGGTGCACAAACAGATTTGGGATCGACAGATTTTGATGTGTCTGCGTTGAGTTTTGTTCCAGAACCATCAAGCACTCTTCTTTTGGGTTTAGCTTCTGTAGGGTTTATTCTACGCCGTAAGAGATAGGTAGTAAATCAACCTTAAAATTAAGGAGTGTTTTCTTAATAGACACTTTTCAAAAGGTGATTTTCTCTGGAAGTCACCTTTTTTATTCACCCCAATTTCCCTTCGTGTTGCGCTAGTGAATGATGATACCTGAGTCAAAAAGGGGTCAGATGCGGCCTTTAAAACAAGCTCTATTTTTGATTTTTATTAAAAGGGGTCAGCAACGAATGGCACTAAGTTAAGCCGTAAATCAAGTGATTTGAGCCTGTTAAAAACCACTGGATTTGTTAGCCTTTTTCATGAAAAGAGAGGCACCTTTCCTTGCTGGGTTTCACATGAAAACATTGGGTGGAAAACGTCTGAGCACAGCCCAAAAATCAGTGGGTGAGCTTGCTAGATTAAAAGAGAAAACCTTTCTCAATTATCAGAATGCTTTCGTGGATTTATCCCTCAGAAGAAGCTTGAAGCATCAGAAAAAAAGCACATTCAAGACGTCGTATTTTCAGTAAACAAAACACCTTTAGGGCTTTCTTCTCCCAAGTCATTAATGCCGATGGAGGCTGCAAAGAGGTAGTGAGAAAGATGCAGGCTTATGCTTCGCTGAAAGCTTTGAAATTGCCAGCTTCATCGACCTCAGCCTATTGTCAGGCACGTAAGAAACTCGGACAGTCTGAGCTCATGGATATTCTTAAACACACCTCTAGTCGACTCGATAGCATGACAGAGCGCGGGTTCCTAAAAGGTAGGCGTGTGGTAGTGGTTGATGGCACGGGCGTCAGTATCCCAGACACTCCAGCCAATCAGGAGGAGTGGCCACAGCAGCGTCAGCATAAAGAAGTTTGCGGCTTCCCTACAGCACGTATTTGCGCCTGCTTTTCTCTCGCAATTGGTGGCTTACTGAGCTTCGAGGTGGGAAATAAAAAGAGTGCTGAGCTCCCTCTGTTTCGCAAGCAGTGGGAGACCTTTAAAAAGGGAGATGTCTTTTTAGGAGACTAAGGGTTCTGCAGTTATTATGACTTAGTAAACCTCAAGAAACGTGAGGTTGATTCTGTGATTACCTTAGCTCGCCGCATGCCGGTTATCGAAGTTGATGCCCATCAGGTATTGCGAAAGACGACTTGCTGATATCATGGAAAAACCCCGTCTGGAACAAGAATAGCGCTTACACCAGAGAGCAGTGGGAAGACCTCCCGCCATCACTCAAACTACGGCAAATCCATGTTACTGTTAACGTCCCTAGATTTAGAACTGAGTCGTTTTACATTATCACAACTATTACTGATCCAGAGGCTCATACAGCAGATGAATTGGCTGATTTATATCTCCAGCGTTGGAATGTAGAACTCTACTTCAGGGATATTAAAACGACCATGGGGATGGATATACGAAGGTGTAAAAGCCCTGATATGTTGCACAAGGAAATCATCATGCATTTTATCGCTTATAATAGTGTTCGTATGTTGATGTATGAAGCCGCTGAAGAACGAGAGGTAGATGTGAGTCGGCTAAGTTTCAAAGGGAGCCTTCAGGCACTACGCCAGTGGGAACCATACCTCAATCATGCCAAAATCAGTAAAGAAGAAAGGTTCCGAACCTTGTCCGCGCTCTACGATGCCATCGCCGATAACGAAGTGCCTCTTCGACCTGGAAGACAGGAGTCCAGATGCGTTAAACGAAGACCCAAATCCTACCAACTTTTAACGGCTCCAAGACATCAAATGAAAGAGATTCCTCATCGTAGTAACTACAAAGCTAACAAGGCTTAACTTAGTGCCATTCAGTATTGACCCCACTACAGGGGTTTACACAAATATTGGAACTGGCGCATTCAACGTGAGGGGTATGGCTATAGATCCTGAAACAGGTAGGCTTTATGCTGGCAATAGTAGTAATCGTTTTTTTGAAATTAATCTTACAGACGGATCTCATACCGATCTAGGAGGAGGAATAGGCGGTGTCGATTTTGATATCGATGGACTGGCATTTGTTCCAGAGCCGAGCAGCTCAATGCTCCTCGCTCTATCAGGGACAATGATGCTTATGCGTAGACGTCGGCTCTAATACTTAGAAGTATAATTAATCAAAAAAATCGAACGGCTTTCTGTGATGGGAGCCGTTTTTTTTTTAGCTAAGGTGCTATATTAGCAGAAATGATGTTAGCAGAAATGATGTTAGCAGAAACGAGCCAGCTGTACCACTCATCGAGGACGCCAGAATCAGTCTGAGAGTAAAAATAGGTCGTGTAAATATTGTGGCAGGCACCACCAGTGAGTCCCGTTCCCGTGGAATCGTAGGTGATACGGCTGTGACTAATGCGGAGGCTAGAGAGCTTCGGCAGTTGCGAGATGATAACGTTAAGCTTAAACGTTGCTATGGCTGCCTGATAAGCGCAGATGGCGCAGATGAGTGTTGAAATTATTCATCGATTGTTATGAATAATCAGGCTTTAGCTGAATTAAATCGAGTTGTGCGAAAATGGATGAGTGCGATGACAGGCAATACTACTGGTACACAAAAACATAAGACAAGCCAGGCTGGTACTTCCCACCCCTTACCTTTGGCCAAAATTGACTTCGCTGACAGGAGGTACAAGCCTATCACCACGAGCAAATTAACTATCTGAACGATGAGAATGGGCCAGTGGATACTGGATTCTTGTGTGATGCTTGCAATCATATTTATTATTTTCTAGGGTTTTAGTTTTGGTGATCTGCGACACAGCTTGCTAGTCCCTACGAAGGATTTGATGTTCTTAAAATACGTGTGTCTTTATTATTAATTCACATATTTTGAGCTGTATCGAATTAGATTATTTCTAACAGGCATAAAGATAATGAATTTCTAGTTAACATTAATGATGTTAGATTGTTAGAAAGCAAGTGTCAAAGTGCCCTTTGTTCGGAGTAGTGAGCTCTACGTGATGTTGAGTTATAGAGACTCGATGAGATTTTGGAAATAAACGACGCCGTTTTCGAGGTCTTCGATGCTGATGAATTCGTCTTTGGTGTGGGCTTGGTGGATGTTTCCGGGGCCGACGCAGATGGCGGGGATGCCGGCGTTACATAGGTGGGCGGCATCTGAGAACCAAGGTGCACCTACGGCTTTTGAGCTGGGGTTGGCTTGCTGCATTTTGAGGATCCACGGGTTGTCAGCGGGAATTTCCATGGGCGGGTTTTCATCGGAATGCTTGATGGAAACGGGGAGCTTATGCGTGGCGACAAATTGTTGCACGACCTGGAGTGCACCGCCTGCTTCGAAGATGGCGGGGGTGGTGCGGATGTCGAGTTGAGCGGTGGCATGCTCGGGAACGATGTTTGGGATACTCCCTCCCTTGATGGTTCCGACGTTGAGTGAGGTGTGCCCGAGGATGGGGTGGGTGTAGCTGGCGAGTTCTTTGGTGAGGAGCTGATCCATTGTGTCGAGGGAGCGGGTGAGCTTCAGAATGGCATTGTCGCCTAACTCAGGCTGGGAGGCGTGCGCGGCTCTGCCTTGGGTAGTGAGGGTGACCCAGAGGTTGCCTCGGGTGACATGCACGATGTCGAGAGAGGTTGGTTCTCCAACGATGGCGAACTCGTAGGTGTCAGCATATTTTGTGGCGAAGTGTTTCGATCCGTACTGGATGGCTTCCTCTCCCATAAATCCTACGAAATCGACTGCTACGGGTAATGTTGCGAGGATGTCTTGGCAGTTACTCAGTGCCTGTAGCATCGCCGCCATCGGGCCTTTGGTATCGGATGCTCCGCGACCGTGAACCTTGCCATCACTAACCTCGCCGCTAAATGGCTCAATGGTCATGCCTTGGACGGTGACGGTATCGAGGTGAGGGCCGAGTAGGATGCGGGGTCGGGTATCCACACCTTCGCCTGCATAGGGAGCGCGGCCGATGACGTTGGGTCTGCCAGGTTTAATTTCTTCCTGTGTTACATGGTAGCCAATGTTCTCTAAATACGCCTGCACGGTATTAGCCATGGCAGCTTCTCCGGTAAATTCAGCAGGGTCTCCATACCGTGGATCTGGGGCACTGTCGGGATTGACGCTGGGGATTTGGACGAGAGACCTTAGAAGCTGGACGACATCGTTGTTCATGGGGGGAAGTTTAAACTTTAAGTTGCCATCGCCCAATTCTAAATTAACAATTGTGGAAATGACCTGTTCTGCCATCCGTGAAATCGATACCTTCGCTGCTCTGATTCGTCAGGGGAGCCAGCTCAACTGCACTGTTATTCAGGGTTTAGACCTCCGTATGAATGATATAAACTGGGAGAGCCTGCAGTGCGATGGAGCCACCTTCTTGGGTTGCACATTTCCAGAGGACTTAGCTCTGCAGAGCTTGATCGACAAAGGTGCGATCATTTTCCCCAAGTTAAAGAATTTGCCTTATAACACTTATCGCAGTCAGCTCTACACGCGTGAAGAACTCAATGATGGGTGGTTGGCGGAGGATGATCAAAGCCTTGATAAGCGGATCTACGATCACTTTGATCAAAAAGGGAGAAATAGCCCCGATGTGCTCGAAGCGATGGCTCAGCGACTACATGATCACTCGATCGATGATGCTTTAACGGACTTACTCGAAGGAAGAGTGGAGCAAAATGGGCGCAAAAAAGTAGTCGCGATCATGGGTGGGCACGGTACTCCGCGGAGTGATCCTTATTTTAGAAAAGTGGCTCAAATTACACGTGAGCTGACTCGCAAGGGGTACTTCATCGCATCCGGCGGTGGTCCTGGTACCATGGAAGCGGCTAATTTAGGTGCGTGGATGGCGAATGCTGAAGATACGCTCTTGGATCAATCGCTTGATATCTTAGCTGAAGCGGCCATTTACACCGACGAGGGTTATGTGGAAAAAGCCAATCAGGTATTAGAGATGCACCCTCATGGCAGCTCCAGTCTCGCGGTGCCAACGTGGTTTTATGGTCACGAACCAACGAATTTATTTTCGCGCCACGTGGCCAAATATTTCTCCAACAGCATTCGCGAGGATGGTTTATTGGCGATAGCAAAGCACGGCGTGATCTTTGCACCAGGAAGTGCGGGCACGACTCAGGAAATCTTTATGGACGCGACGCAGAATCACTACGTCACCTTTGATACGATTAGTCCGATGATTTTCTTGGGGGTAAAACGCTACCAGCAGGATACGATGCTGTTTGACTGTATCAGCCAGCTCGCGGAGGGTAAGGAATACGCCAAGTGGTTAAGCTGTACCGATGATGTCGAGAAGGTCATTGAGGGCATCGAGACGTTTGATCGCGCATGATTCTGGGAGCAAGAGTGACAATCTATTGACCTTCAGGGTGAATCTGTGCAGCTTGATTTTCAATAATTCATGACACCACTACTGCGAAAAATCCTTGGAATGAACTGGTTCCTTGTGCTGACGATGTTGGCATTGGCAGTCTACGGTGTTTATGCGATCGAGAGTGCAGCGAGGCACTTGCCAGGCGGTGGCGATTATTATGCTACGCGTCAGAGAAACTGGATACTCGTTGGTTGTGCTGTTTTTCTCGTTACCGCGCTCGTCGATTACCGCTGGATCAGGTGGCTTGGTATACCGATGTATCTCGGGGGCTTGGGGCTGATGGTGTATGCTTTATTCAAAGGTAATGAGGTGCACCAGATTGAACTACCAGGGATTAACTTCCAGCCGACGCCCTTTGCGATAGCAGGAGGTATCGTGCTAATGAGTTCACTGATTCAGGACTTGCCGAGGCTGCATGCTTTTTTCAAATTGCCTTTTGTAAAGGTGGCTATTATTGCAGTCGTAGCAGGGATTCCTTTTTTAATTGTTGTGGCGATGGGTGATATGGGTTCCGCACTGGTATGGTTACCTGTGACGGCCGTCGTCATGCTTGTCGCTGGTATTCCTTACCGGTATTTGACCCTGATGGCGATCCTTGGCGTTGGCTGCGTAGGTCTGGCGTATTACATTATTTTGCCCAAAGTATCTGAGCGTGGATCAGCTCGAATAGAGCTTTACCTTGATATGCTTAACAAGAGGCCAGTGGATATCAATGGAGATGCTTACGCACCACACTGGGTCTCGACGGCGATCGGTAAGGCGGGCTGGAAGGGAGCGGGCTGGAATGCGACGAGTCAGCGAGGGTCGCTCCATGATAAAAAATACATCCCGTGGAAAACGGCACATAATGACTTTATTTTCGGCGTCATCGGAGAAGAACAGGGATTCCGAGGTAGTTTATTCCTGCTGACACTGTATGCCTTTTTACTGATCCAGTGCTTGTTTATCGCATTTTATAGTCGAGATAGCTCGGGGCGTATTATGGCGGCGGCAGTTGTTGCATTGCTCTTTGCCCACGTCTTCGAAAATATTGGCATGTGTGTGCTTTTGATGCCTATTACTGGTATTCCCTTACCACTGGTAAGTTACTCGGGGACATTTGTCGTGATGATTATGTTTATCCTCGGATTAGTACAAAGCGTCTGGGTACATCGAAATAGGGTTTTTGAAAAGCCTGAGGCTGAACCTAAGAGAAGGTTTGGCTAAATAAAAAAACCTTCAATTTCTCGAAGGTTTTTTCCAAATTTTAGCAATGCTGTTGCTAATAGTAACCTCTACTCGTTCTCACCAGGATCGTAGCGATGGTTCTCAATATCGCATTTCATTGCAGGTATACCGAGTTCAGGAATAAGCTTTGACCATGTATATAGACCTCCCTCAGGGCATGTGGGCATCGCTGGGAGATAGTTTTCAAGTCCAATGATTTCATCCAGCTTGATTGGGTCGCCAACGTTGTAGTCACGGATGAGTTGATTTGATCTAACTGCTTGGTGGGCGCTGCGTTGCTGAATAATACAAGTTGAGTTTGTTGCTCCATCTCGGTACGCTGTGGCACCGGTGAAGAGTGCGCTGGTAGCGATAAGTGGAGCTACATTACCTTGCATCAATAATTGGCTGATTTGGGTGACGGTAGCGAGGTCAATGGGTGTTCTGCTGATGGAATAGAGGGCGGAACCATCTAGTGAAGTAGCACTTACCCACGGTACGCCGATGTAGTCAGCGCGTAGTTGTTTCGTCTTGTTTAAAATTTCTGTAATTTTTGAAGTGTCAAAATCAACTATGCCCTTTGTTTCTTGATCAATGCCAGCCTTTGCCATGGAGCTCAATTGTTCAGCATATTGGTCTTGCAGCAGGTCGAAGATGTTATTGACCTGATCACCTGCTGATTTTGAAAAGTAGAAAGTACTGAGAACTTTTTCAGGTAAACCTTGCATAGCAATCTGATAAGCGGTGCTGTCTTTCAATTTTTTATCAGAGCTTAATGTGTCTTTGAGGTGACTAATTCGTGAGCTGATATAGATGCGGTTTGCCACGGTATCGTAAGCGATGACAGGCTGTAAATCCTTCAGGGGGAGTTCCATAGGAACCATGAGTTTGAAGGCCTCAAATCCATCTAGAAACTCAATTTTTTCAAATGCCTCATTGTGAGTTAGCATCACGCGAAAGAGGTCAAAATTTTCTGTCAGGGCCTCTAAACAAATAATAGCATCAAGGTCTGGGGTGATCATTGGCTCGGCTTCGGAAGCCCAATTAACCTTTTGCTCAGGGTGAAGCGTGATGCCAATGGATGCTCGTAAGTTAACGTGATTTAGGGTACTGCGAATAGTAACGCCACCGCCCCCTTGATTAAGTACTGATTCGATATAGAGGGCGTAAAGGTCTTCACCAATCATTGGCTTAAGCTGCTTTAGCCAAGCGTCGGCCTCGCGTGTATCGATTTGGAAATCGCATGCGAAGTCTGTGTCCTTTGTGAATATGCTCGATGAAAGCGTAGGGCGAGGTTCACCGAGGAATTTGAAAACTCCCGCATCAGGGTTTTTGAGGACTAGAACGCGTCGGTACTCGTACAGTTTACCAGCGTTGTGGCTCGAGCTGCCAGTGGCCTTGATTTCATTCAGGCCCGACCATGTAAGGACTTTTTCGGCGTTAGTGGAAATACCAGCTTGGTTCATTAAATTTTCGCCAAAAGGCATAATGAACCAATCATCAAGTGCTTTCGCAGCATTCTCTAACGAATCCCCGATGTAGGTGTAGCTGTAGTGATTGCCACCGAATCGGAGGTGCTTCTGAGCCTCGTCAAATAGAGGTCGCTCTACCTGGTCGTCGATGAACTGGATGCTACTTGTTTGGTCAGTCACATGAGTAACCGAGCCAGCCGCGGAAACTGATTGAGCTGCCTTTGTGGCGGGGGTTTCTTTATCACACGAAACAATAGTCAAGCATGTGCAAGAGCTAACAAGGAATACTAGGAATTTCATACAGAGTCACTGATGATGGAAATGTGCTCATCAGGCAACTAAAAAGCCTAACGCTTTAAACTTTGAATATATCAAAATGATTTTCCAACTACCTCATATGTGAGGAGTCATCTTCCCACGGTGTGTTATCTACCTCATTAGAATTAGGGCTGTAGATATCGAGTTGAGCACCTTTTTTGCGTGCGAGAGATTTTCTAAAGCGTCGGTATTCACTGTGTAGCTGGGCATTAATGTGATCAAAGGTGACGGTTAGCGACAGCATGATAGGTGCCGCGACAAAGAGGTGGTAGAGTGAAGCCGCTAGCTCACTTTTAATAATACTCGAAATCCCCTGAAAAATCTCCCAGCAGGAAAATATAGCAGTGACTAAAGTACCGAGAGTGAGGATGAACTGGCGCATACTACTTGTTTACCACTGGATGGCAGCAGCAGCCCATGTAAGGCCTGCGCCGAAGACGACGAGGATGATGTTATCGCCACGCTCGAAACGACCTGCACGGTGTGCCTCATCTAATGCGATGGCGACGGCAGCGGCGGAGGTGTTTCCGTATTTATCAAGGTTGATAAAAACCCTCTCGTTGGGTACCGCGAGACGATCTGCGATGGCATCGATGATACGAAGGTTCGCCTGGTGTGGCACGATGAGTTTAATGTCCTCAGCCGTGAGTCCGGCCTGCTGGATGACATTTTCAGCGGCATTGCGCATGGCATTGACAGCGAGTTTGAAAACCTCCCGTCCTTGCATGCTGAGGGCGTGAAGGTTTTGATCTGCATTCTCGGGAGTGATAGGACAGGCTGAGCCACCGCCTTTGATGTCTAGGATTCCTGTGTGACGACCGTCGGTGCCTATTTCTGTGGCCAGGATCTTGCCACCGCCCTCTACGGATTTACTTAAAATAGCTGCGCCAGCGCCATCGCCAAAAAGCACGCAGGTATTGCGGTCCTGCCAATTGGTTGCACTGGAAAGTTTCTCGGCACCAATGATCAGGGCATTCTTGTAAGCGCCGTCAGATATCATATTTCCCGCGATCTGCATGGCGTAGAGAAAGCCAGAGCAGGCAGCTGAGATGTCAAATGCGACGGCGTTTTGCGCTCCAAGCTTTGCTTGCACGTAGCAAGCTGTCGCTGGGGTAGGTGTGTCAGGTGTGATGGTAGCTACGATGATGAGATCGATCTCATCAGCGGAAACACCAGCCTGTTCCATGGCTTTTAGCGCTGCTTTGGAAGCCATGTCAGAGGTGAATTCATTCTCCGCTGCAACTCTACGCTCCTTGATGCCTGTGCGGCTTGTGATCCATTCGTCGCTGGTATCTACCATTTTTGCAAGGTCATCGTTCGTAAGAATTTTTTCTGGAACGTAGCTACCTGTGCCAACAATCGTGACAGGAATGGCGGATGTAGATTTACTCATAAGGAAAAAGAAAGTGATTGGGAGTTGGGGGAATCTAGATGGGATTCGAGCGATGAACAGGATAAATGATTCCTAAATGAATATCGCTCTGCTCCACAACCTATTTCGCGAATACCATCAGCATGGCTTGATGCTCTACTTTTGTCACTAGGCTGTCGAAATAATCTCAGAGCATATTTTGAGTGAAGTTTCCGAAATAACCGTAGACCTAGAATAGGCACTCAAACATAAACAAACCTGTAGCTTGCGGGCTACAGGTTTGTTAAATATGATACGCTTGCTAAACCTAACGCTTGCGACGAAGGATGAAGCCTAGACCAGCTAAACCGAGCAGAGCGGTGCTTGATAGCTCAGGTACTGCTTCATAAATCTTAACTGCTAATCTGTACTTGGTAAGGAGGCCAGAGCCTCTTCAATATGTGGATTCACCTTTGCTGTCACGGTTTCCTTTGCGACGCGGAGTGCGTTCTGGATGGCAAGAGCTGATGAGCCACCATGGGCAATGATGCAGACGCCATTGACGCCGAGAAGTGGTGAGCCACCTACGTATTCATAGCTGCTCTTTTTTTTGACTGCTTTGAAGACGCCTTTTGAAATAGCAGCTCCCAGGAGTCGAAGTGGGTTGCGTTTAAACTCTAGCTTCATCCACTTAGACATCGCTTTTGCGGTTGCCTCACAGCTTTTCAGGATGATGTTTCCGGTAAATCCATCGCAGAGAACAACGTTGATCCTGCTTTCAAATAGATCGTGCCCCTCGACGTTACCGATGAACTTGAAGGGGGCTTTGCCGGTACTTTCGAGCTTCTTAAGCAGGGCGAAAGTTTCCTTGGTAAAAGTGGTGCCTTTCTCATCCTCCTCACCGTTGGACATGAGTCCCACAGTTGGGGTCGTGACGCCGAGAACGTTGTTGGCATAGACAGCACCCATGACGGCATAAGTAATGAGGTGTTCTGGTTTCGCCTCCGGGTTTGCTCCAGCGTCGAGGATTTGGCAAATACCGTGTTCATTAGGCATGGCAGAGGAGATGCCTGCGCGTTCGACACCCTTAAGTGTGCGGAGCTTAATGGTAGCTGCTGCGACGGCTGCACCTGTGTTTCCTGCGCTGACGACAGCGTCCGCTGTGCCGGATTTAACTAGGTCTGTGGCTACAGCGATGGATGATTTTTTTTTACCTCTGAGTGCTTTGATGCCTGATTCATCCATTTGGACGACGTCGGGCGCGTGGATGATACTGATACGTGGATCATTCAGTTGATGCTTGCGCATCTCTTGCTCAATCTGAATTTCGTCACCAACAAGAAATATGGTTTCTATGTCTTCATAGAGCTTGAGTGCGTCACGCGCTCCAATGATATTGACTTCTGGAGCGTGATCTCCGCCCATGGCGTCGAGTGCTATTTTCATAGTTGGATAATGGTGTGTATCAGGGGGGGCAGGTTTAGTGAGGAGGCTTCTCAACAAAAGAGGTGGAAATGATTCATGAAACAAGCGGAATACCGAAGTATTCCGCTTGAAAAAAAATATTTTGTGAAAAGCGAGTAGGCGCTTAGACGGCGTCTACTTCAAGAACTTGGCGCTCACGATAAGTGCCACAATGAGGGCAAGCAATGTGTGAGGGAACGCGGCTTTCGCATTCTGGGCAAGTCTTGAGTACTGGTACACGCCAGCGGTTTGCGCCGCGACGCATCTTCTGCTTCATTTTGGATGTTCTGCGTTTTGGTACAGCCATGGTATTAGTTAGTTAAGGTTCTAAGTTAAGGTTGGATTAGAAAAGAAAGTTGAGAAAGGAATTGGACGGGAGTTTTTCTGATAAGTTAACGTTTGTTGATTCTGTAGAGAACTACGCAGAGTCACTTTTGGTGTCGTCATCTATTGCGTCGAGAGCAGCCCAAGGGTTGGGTGCTTCGTCGCGGGGGGGAGTCTTTACATCATCTTCAGGTAGTTTGTCCACTGCTAAATATCGAGAATCTAAATTACATTCCATAGGCTCATCCGCATCGTCGCAGCGAGGGTAGTTGGGGAAGAGGAGAATGATTTCTTCTCTCAGAGCATCCGCGAGGTCGATGTTTCCTTCCTCAGACTCAAGGCAAATACTGCAGTCTTCGACGTCGATCGTCTGAATGAAGGGGTCGAGCGAGCGCACACAGGTGAATTCAATAGGCGCTGAGATCTGGCCCATGGCGAGGACTTCGTTGTCAAATTTCTGTATAAAAAGATCGTAAAGGAGTGGTCCTGCCGCGCGGGTTCCTAGACCCAGATTGCCAAAAATAGCTGCATCAAGTTCTCCAGAGTAAGTTTTACCTTCTTCGGGCAGTTTGTTGATATCGATGGAAAGTGCTGTTTTCATAGTCGAAAATTAGGAGGCGGTTAGATGTATTGAGTACTCTTGTTGCGGTATTGTCATGCCGATGATTGTAGCGCATGAAGCTAGGGTTTCTTCAAGAGTTTCTAGCACCGCATTGAGATTTTCATCAGGAACAGTGAGGAGTAGTCCTCCCGAAGTTTGTGCATCGGCAAAAATGAGCTGCTGCGCTTCAGTAACCTGGTCAGAATATTTGGTATCAGCGGCTACGTGGGTGAGGTTTTTGTGCGAACCTCCGGGAACACAGCCTGCGCTGATGAGCGCGAATATTTCCTCGGACATTAGTGGTAGGGCCGAGGCGTCTATTTCAGCGGAGACGCCGCTCGCTTTACAGAGCTCCATGAGGTGACCCGAAAGGCCGAATCCTGTGATGTCGGTGCAGCAGCGTATGAGGGCGCGTTCTGCGAGGGTTGCGCCGGGTTTGTTTAAGGTTGCCATCAGCTGACTGGCGTAGGCGGCTAGTTCCTCGCTGCAGATTCCTTTTTTGATGCCAGTGGAGACGATGCCGCTTCCTAGCGGTTTGGTGAGGATGAGATGTTCGCCTGCGCGGGCATGGGAGTTAGCGAGAAACCTTTCTGGGTGTACAATTCCAGTGACGGCAAGTCCGTAGATGGGTTCGGGGTTTTTGATCGTATGCCCTCCTAAGAGGCTGCATTCTGCCTCGACGCACATTTCAGCTCCACCACGAAATATTTCGCGGATTGTATCGTTGCCTATTAAGTCCGTAGGCATTCCAGCAATGGCGAGTGCGGTGAGTGGCCTGCCGCCCATGGCGTAGACATCGGAGAGGGAGTTTGCTGCAGCGATTTTTCCGTAGAGAAGCGGATCGTCGACGATAGGTGTAAAAAAGTCGGTCGTTTGCACGAGCGCTCGCTCGTCGTCGATTTTAAACACCCCTGCATCATCTGCCGTAGCAGAACCGACGAGAAGGCGATTATCAAGGTATTGAGGCAACCCGCGCAAAACTTGCGTGAGAGACTCTGGATCCATCTTAGAGGCTCATCCGCCGCAGGAGGCGAGGGAAGTTAGTTTGCGTGTTTCGTCGCGAGTCATAAAAAAGGTGAGTGGTGAGGCAGCTGTCAGAGAGATATCTGACAACATGGTAGATGGAATCGAGAATACATCAAACTGAATACCTGTGAAATTAACGTGTGGCTAAATGGAATAAACTTTTTACTTCTAGTTATTCACTATTTTATGCAGGATGACTTTAACATGATTCTGACGGACTCATCGACTAATAATATGATCATATGTAAGCCTACGAAGTGGTTCCTGATGAGAGCACTTGCTATGTTATTGATGTTTGGAATCTTTACAGGTTTATTTATCAAAGATGGCTTAAGTGGATATAAGGAGAAGAATCTTCAGTTTTACATGCATCAAAGTTTCCAGTTAGCTGGTGCTGTTTTTGATGATGCGGCTCAAGATGATGAAATCACTGATGGCCAATGGCGGACTCTAGCGAAGGCGATGGAGCTATCATTCCCTGAAAATTCAGAGGCAGTATTACCTGCGGGGGTTGATTCAGGTATGGCACTTCCGGATATTGTGATAGAAGGTTATGAAGTGTTTAAAGCGCAAGGCGGCGAACAAGGAGCGGTGTTATTATGGAGACAGTACACCAGTGACAAGAAAGGCTGGAATGAAGAGCCTCCTAAAAAGGCCTATGATGCCGATAATATTCGCAACCAGTTTGTTGCAGCGGGGGTTTCTGGTGCGCTTTTTTTGATCGTGTTGTTTGTTCTATTGCGAACCTTAGGGCGGTCAATGAAAGTCGATGACGACGCACTGTATGCTCAAACGGGTGCGCGTATTCCCTATGAAGATATGGTACGCATCGATAAACGTAAGTGGGATAATAAAGGTCTAGCTCTTGTTTATTACAAGCAGGACGGTATTGAGAAAAAGGTAAAGATAGACGGCATGGTCTACGGCCAGTTTAGAGAAGAAGAAGGTGCTCCCGCTGAGAAGCTTTTTACCAAAATTCTTGAAAATTTCAAAGGTGATATCGTTGACTACGAGGTAGAGGATAGCTCTACATAAGGCCTACATTTATCTAGTTTGATACGGCCTTACTAGGGGCGTAGGGCGAATCAAGCACGTCCATCAGTTGAAATACCTGATCAAACTCCTCAAGAGTATCAGATTCTTGTTTGCCAAATACACCTTCCTCAATAAGCAGGAAAACCATGTTGCCAATATCGAGAGTTTGATGAATGCCCCACTCAGACATCATCGTGCTCGCCATGGGGCCAAAGTTATCGACAGCATAGTCACTAAATCCTTCAGCAAGCTCCTTAGCGGATACGTGTCGGTGCTCACCGTTGTTGTCCTCAGCCGCTTTTTTGACAGTGAAGTCGAGAGCGTCTTTAAGAAAATAATATGCAGCAACGTCGTAACGAGTGTTCTTCGAAATGATGCTTTGGATGGCATCCATGTACTGAGTCGGCTGCATATTGGTGCTTTAATAAGAAAGCTGCTGAAAGTCAAGGCGGCAAGAGCCACCATGATCTCAGCTAAGTTCCCATTAATATCTAGCTAAGTGAGTATTCAATAGCTGGGGCTGGAATAATAACTTCGGTGTCAGGTAGTTTCTCAGTAATCTGCTCACCAAACCACTGTGTGGCTGCGAGATCACCGTGTACGAGAATGCATTTCTTGGGTTTGACGCGGAGAATGTAATTGAGCAAATCGTCGCGTGTTGCGTGTCCCGAGAAATCAAAGACTTCCATAGGGCAGTTGAATTGCTCTGGTGGGTTCTCTGGATTAAGGGTGATCATATCACCTTTGTTCGCTTTCCTGATATGACCTGCTGGGGAGTCTGGGTCAGCATAACCGACAAAAATGAGGGCGTTTTTAGGATTACTGAGGAAGCCTCCTTGAGCGAAGTTATTAGAAACTGTTTTTTCCGTCATCATCCCGCTTGAAAGAGCGTAGATAGCACCTGGCTGGTAGACAATAGGAGTTCTTTTGCGTTTTTTACCGCCTGTTTTAACCTCCATGTCCCGCATGATGCGGAAACCTGGTTGATTACGCGGGGTGTTATCAGCGAAATCATCAAAGATAAGGGTCATTTTAGTGCTCAATCCTCCGATATGGAGAGGCGCACTTGCTGGAATTAGACCCTCTTTCTTAAAGCGATTAATCATGAGGCAAACCTCCTGAGTCTTACCCATAGCGAAGACGGGAACGAGGGCTGAACCGCCGTTTTGTAAGCAGTCGTTAATAGCTTTGGCGAACTTGAGTTCCTCCTCTGGTCGTGAGTATTCTGGCTTACGAGGTGATGCTCCGCGCGTGGTCTCGATGATGAGGACATCGATATCTTTCTCAGGAAGATTAGCTCCAGGAATCAGTGTCTGGTTTTCAAACTGAACGTCACCTGTGTAGAACACATTGAGGTTTTCCGATTCCAGCAGAATACCTGCTGATCCAAGGATATGACCCGCGTCATGGAATGTCGCTTTAACACCGTGACCGATGTTAAAGGTTTTATGGTAATCAAAGGCGCGCCAGCGTTCTTCAAATTCATCAAGTTCGCGGTGCTCGTAAAACGGGTAATCAGTAATACCGAGCTCGATCCGCTTGCTTTCCATGACATTGACTGAGTTGTGTAATAAGGCGTCTACCAACTGTGTCGTGGCAGGTGTCATGTAGACTTTGGCGTCGGGTTGGTCACGCATCAAGACGGGGAGTGAGCCTGAGTGGTCAAGGTGTGAGTGTGAGACGAAGATGTTATCAACGCTGTTGAATTCGAGTTCGTTATGATTAGGAAGTGAGTCGAGACCTTCTTCCTTGGGGTGCATTCCTGAGTCGAGGATGATGCGGTTTCCTCCCATTTCGAGAAGGTAAGAGTTGGCGCCAATTTCATTGCGGCGCAGAAGTGATTTAAATGTCATAGATAAATGGTTTTAATTATTGGCTACTCGGTCGAGTGCATGTGTTTGAAAGTTTTGCCTTGGCTTGTCCAACGAGGAAAAGAGATCCTGTGACAAGTGAACGTTGGTCCGTGAATTTTGCTGTCGCAGCAAGAGCCTCGTCTAGGTTTTGATACAGAGTATGTGGTGGACTGTCTTCTGGTAAGGAGTCAACAAGTTCATCCAGAGTGAGTGAGCGAGGTGAATCAATGGGCGTTAGGTGAATGTGCTGTGCTATTGATGCAAGAATGGCAAGGACTTTATCAGTATTTTTACCTTCTACTGCACCAAAGATGAGATGAGTTCGTTGCTGTGGGTAGTCAGATTTCCATGTTTCTACGAGTGCTTTGGCTGC
Source organism: Akkermansiaceae bacterium (assembly GCA_051252195.1). Lineage (GTDB taxonomy): Bacteria > Verrucomicrobiota > Verrucomicrobiia > Verrucomicrobiales > Akkermansiaceae > Oceaniferula. Next base: position 411,525 of record JBPOGD010000001.1, read on the forward strand.
GTGTGGATTATGTGCACCGTCGAGAATGAAGGGGGTTTCTGGGATGTGTTCAAAGCGGCCAGGCCAAGATATTTGATTCATCGCGCTCTGCACCACATCGTAGGTAAGTGGCATACCTAGTGTATGGGCTGCAGTCACTGCAAGGTGAGCGTTTTCCTGCTGATGGGCACCAGAGAGTTTGATACTGTATCCCAGCAGTGGAGTGGTGACGAATTCGAGAGGGCTGAGAAGCTCGTTGGCTGTTTGCTCAATGACCGACTGAGCTGCAGGTGCTTGTTGGCTTGAGATGACCGGTTTCTTTGGGACGATAATTCCTGCTTTTTCTGTAGCGACTTCGGAGAGCGTTTCGCCGAGCCACTGGGAGTGATCCATCGCGATGGGAGTAATAACGGCGAGATCAGCTGGTACCGCGGTGGTGGCATCAAGTCGACCGCCCATACCTGTTTCTAGTATGATGAGCTCACATTTTTCCTCACGGAAATAGCGCATAGCAAGCGCGAGTGTGAGCTCAAAAAAAGTAGGGTGATGTTCCCAGCTGGCAACCTGTTCTCTGAGTTGAGAAAGAGCGGCGGCTACTTTTTCTTCGGGGATTTCTAGGTTATTGACCTGAATGCGCTCTCGGTAATCGATGAGGTGCGGGGAGGTGAAAAGTCCAGTCCGCATGCCGCATGCCATGGCTAGGGAGTTAATCATGGCGCAGGTAGAACCTTTGCCATTGGTGCCAGCTACATGGATGACTTTGGTTCCCGCTTGAGGGAATGAGAGTGTTTCTCTCAGTAGTTTACGTGGTTGATCAAGCCCTAGCTTGATGCCGAACTGCTGAGTTGAGTACAGCCACTCAATGGACTCTTGGTAGGTCATGTGTGATGCGTTAGTGCGAGAGCAGCTTAGCTAAGGCATCATGTAGCCTAATAGCTGTGCTAGCTTCGCGCGAAGTTCGCCGCGCGGGACAATGGTGTCCACCAAGCCGTGCTTCACCATGAATTCAGCCGTCTGAAATCCAGGAGGAAGGTCTTGGTGGGTGGTTTCTTTGACCACACGAGGACCAGCAAATCCGATCATGCACTTGGGCTCAGCTAAATTAATGTCGCCAATTGTTGCGAACGATGCGGTGACGCCACCTGTGGTGGGATGGGTCATAAGCGAAATGTAGGGTAGTTTTGCCTCAGAGTGGCGGGCGAGCGCTCCGCAGGTTTTGGCCATTTGCATCAGAGAGAGCATGCCTTCTTGCATGCGGGCACCTGATGAGGATGAGACGATGATAATGGCTTTTTTCTCCTTAGTCGCTTGTTCTACAGCGCGGGTGATTTTCTCCCCTACAACGGATCCCATGGAGCCGGCGAAAAATTTAAAGTCCATAACTGCGATCATCGCAGGTTTACCATCGATCGTGAGGGAGCCGGTGACGACGGCGTCGTTGAGATCACCTTTGCTTCTAAGGCTTGCAATTTTTTCCTCATACTTAGCGAAACCCAGAGGGTTTTTTGAAAAGAGATTGGCATTAGTTTCCTGAAAACTGTCGGAGTCTGCAATGAGCTGGATACGATCGCGTGAACCAATGAGAAAGTGATGATTGCATTTCGGGCAAACGTTGAGGCTCTGCTTGAGGTCAAGAGCGTGAATCATCTCACTGCATTCGACGCACTTTGTCCAGAGGTCATCTGGCATGGTGTCGCGCTTGTGGCCCTGTGCTTTAAGTTTAGGTTTGTTGAAGATACCCATATTTTGTGAATTTAAATTAGTTTGTTAATTATCCAAATACTAAATGCAATGAAGCTTTAGTAGCTGCGTCCCCAGATGGCTCGTTTGGTGGTAGGCTTACCTGTAAGTATGCATGGGGCCTCTTGCTCGTCTTGTTTGTCGAGTGGCATGCATCTTACGGTGATTTTGTGTTTCTTGGAAAGCTCTTCTTCTTGCTGTTTAGTGGCGCTCCAAGGTGTTAGGAGCCAACCTGGATCTGTGGCTGACCAATGTTTTTCGAATGATTCAAGGTCGTCACAGTTATTTATATTACTGTCACGGAGCTCGGTTGCACGGGCAAGAAGGTTATTGTGAATTTCCTGAAGTGTTTCCGCAACGTTGCGGATGAAGTTTTCTTTGGGCAAGAAGTGTTTTTCATTCGCTGCTTCATCGCGGCGCTGTAAGCACACTTTGCTTGATTCAAGATCGCGCGGTCCAATTTCAATGCGGATGGGCGCGCCTTTCTTAACCCAGTCCCACTTTTTGGCTCCGCCTCCCGTTTCCCGCTTATCAACAAGAACCCGGAGGGGTGATCCATCGAAGCTGGTGTCGCGACGTAGAATGGTAGCAAGTGCCTCGCAAGCATCAATGATAGCATCGCGTGAGTCTTCTTTAGGTGTCACAGGAATAATGATGATCTGCTGGGTGGCAACTCGTGGTGGCAGTATTAAGCCGTCGTCGTCAGAGTGAGCCATGATCAGGGTGCCAATCAGTCTTGTGGAAACACCCCATGAGGTTGTGTGGGCAAATTGCTTGCTGCCATCACGTGATGTGAAACTAATGTCCTGAGCCTCAGAGAAATTGGTTCCTAAATAATGAGATGTGCCTGCTTGGATCGCTTTTTTATCCTGCACCATGGCTTCCACGGTCAGGGTCATGTCGGCACCTGGGAAGCGCTCGGCTTCTGTTTTCTCACCGGCAATAACTGGGATAGCAAGATGGTCACGCAGGAATTTTTCATAGAGCTTGTGAATGGTGGAGGCCTCTTCCATCGCTTCACTCTGCGTTTCATGGGCGGTGTGCCCTTCTTGCCAGAGGAATTCCGCAGTACGGAGAAATAGGCGTGGGCGCATCTCCCAGCGCATGACATTAGCCCACTGGTTAATGAGCAATGGGAGATCTCTATAGGACTCGACCCAGCGTGAAAAGGCCGCACCGATGATGGTCTCAGAAGTTGGGCGGATTACATAAGGCTCGGTGAGTTTGCCGCTGGGAACCATTTTCACACTGCCGTCGTCTTGTTTCTCCGTTTCAAGTCGGTGATGGGTGACTACGGCACACTCGGTAGCGAAGCCTTCCGCATGACCCGCTTCTTTTTCTAAATAGGATAGTGGAATGAGGAGTGGGAAATAAGCGTTTTGATGACCTGTCGCTTTAAACTGAATATCTAACTGCTGCTGAATGAGCTCCCAAATACCATATCCCCAAGGCTTAATAACCATGCAGCCGCGGGTTTCAGAGTTTTCTGCAAGGTCTGCTGCACGAATTACTTGCTGATACCACTCGGGGAAGTCGGCGGCGCGGGTCGGTTGAATTGCTGTTTGGTGAGGCTTAGCCATGGCTGGTTTTTAGAAATCATAGACAGGGAGACTTCACAAGTGTGATGTTTCATCATCTTAAAACTAGATCGGCTATTTCCTTGTGTGTACATAGTATTCATTAAAGAAAAATCACATCTTTGAGTCTTTCTGCTGGTCAAGATTAAGTATGGCCTAGTAGAGTGCGTGACTATTGAAATTTATGAAACATTTGAACACGAAGTTATTACACGCCGCTCTATTGCTAGGGTTTGTATTTTCAACTCCTGCGCTGGTGGCTCAGCAGTACAAAGTTGATGTTGAGGATCCAAGTTTTGAAGATCTCCAATCGCCTGAAGTTGGGGGGAATACGGGGAAGAAGAAATTTAAGGCAAAGGATTGGTTGGAGTGTGAGGTAAAGTTTAAAATTGAATCATCAGATTCTCGCGTGAAGTTTGTCGATAAGGTCACAGTTAAGTGGTACGTGGCGGCTGAGAATCCAGATGGTAAAGGATATGTCCTACTCTCTAAAGAAGTAAACCACATCAATGTTCCTGTGAATGAGGATGTCTATGCCTCAGTTTATTTGTCTCCAACTTCTATTATGCGTATCAGCGGTAGTGACAGGGCAGGCAAAAGTGTTTTATCCCATGTTGGAGGTGAAATTCTTGTCAACGGAACCCAGCCAGTGAAGCAGACGGGGTATTTTACGTCTAAGGACAAACCTGGTTGGTGGACGAAAGCTGGTCTGTCTTCTTATGACAAAATCCCGCTTTTGAATAAGAGTGAAACTCCTTTTGAGTTTTTGTGGTGGGATCGTTATGCAGAAATTGAGGTTCCTAAATAGTTACTCGGTGCATATTAATTTTTAAAAAAGTACTTTATATAAAAAGCAGCGTTATGTCAAAAAATCAAGCTACAATAGCCCTCAATATAGGTTCTCAGCGTATTTCAATGGCCAGTTTCAAGCCTTCTAGCAAAGGGGGGCTCATCCTTAGTGGATACGATTCAGTATCTGTTCTTGCGGACCCTTCAGCGGAGTCGACCAGACTTTCGCAGGTCAGAGTGGCAGTCGCGGAATTGGCCAAGAAGCTTAAAGTTGGGAAGTCATCAAAGTTGAGTTATGCAATATCTGGTCAGTCGGTATTCACTCGATTTATCAAATTGCCACCTATTGATGATGACAATCTGGAGCAGCTCGTAGCCTTTGAAGCACAACAACATATTCCGTTTCCTTTAGAGGAAGTTATTTGGGATTGGACTCAGTTAGAAAGTCTTCCAGGTGAAAAAGAGGTTGCTATTGTAGCCATCCGCCGGGATGCACTCAATGATGTTAATGATGTAGTTTCTAGTGCTGGGCTTGGAACGAAAGAGGTCGATGCTGCGCCTATGGCTCTCTACAGCGCACTTCGATATAACTATGCTGATTTATCCGAGTCTACACTACTTGTTGATATTGGAGCTAAGACATGTAATTTAGTTTACGCAGAAGGTGAGCGTATGTTTACCCGCAGTGTCAACGTGGGAGGGGCCGCTATCACTTCAGCCATCGTAAAAGATTATGGTGTAAGCTTTGAAGATGCAGAAATTCAGAAATGTCAAAACGGTGTAGTAGGTTTGAACAGCCATCAAACGATGTCCATGGACGAATCAACTGCTGCATTATCTACTGTCATTCGCAATGCCCTCGGTAAATTACCTGCAGAGATTTCTCGTACAACGAATTACTTTAGAAGCCAACACGGTATCAGTGCCCCTAAGCGGGTGATGTTAGCTGGAGGTGGAGCGAACCTAACATACATCGCTGATTTCTTGCAGGAGAAGTTGAATTTGCCTGTAGAGTTCTTCAATCCTTTGCAAGCTGTTTCAGTTGCCAAAGGTGTTAATGTGGATCAAGTAGGCAAAGACGCCCATATGTTGGGAGAGCTCGTAGGTCTGGGTCTCCGCGGTATTAATAGAGCTGCGCTTAATATTGACCTAGTTCCGGATACTGTTTCACAAGAACGTGATATCCAGCGACGTAAGCCTTATTTATACGCAGCCGCGGCAGTTCTCATTCTCGGAGTGGGCGCTTGGGCTGCTTCTAACGTAGCTTTAGTAAACAGTGCAGACACTATGCACGCCGAGCTTGAAGCTAAAAAAGCGGAGAGAACACCTTATTCGGAACCTTTAGTAAAGATTGCTAAAAGTGAAAAAGAGCTGGGTCTCATAGCTGATAAACTTGTGTCTGCTCAAAATTCACGCGTCATGTGGGTTGATATGTGGACTGATCTCGCTGAACGATTTGCTAGTGATTCAGTGTGGTTAGTTGATTTTGATCCTGTAGTAGGCTTTGATCCGGCCAGCGTTGTCGAAGGTAATCCAGGAGATATTCAGTCTGTCATTGTAGAAGATTTTGACAATGTGGAGTACGGCAACACCGCACTAACGCCGCTTGCTAAAAAAGAGGTGAAAAAGTCAAAGAGTAGAAAAGCAGCAAAAGAAAATAAGAAAGCAGAAGCTATCAATGCAATACGTGTCAAAGGTTTCTGGCGGGGAACGAATGGTCACAAAGAAGTGACCCAATTACTTGATAGTTTGCGCAGTGATTCGACTTATTTCGATGTATTGCCCTCTGAAAAAATTATCGTATCTCTACCGACGAGGTTAGAGCAGGGCGACTACGCAGCACCTTTTGAACTGATTTTACCTTTGAGAGAGAGAGTTTCTACTCCGGTTGTAAGTCAGTAGTCATATAGTTAGATTGAGATTTGTATTTAAAAAAAATTTAAGACGCAGTTATGAGTTGGATTAAGGAAAATAAATTTGTTGCCGTACTGGCAGGGGCTACAGCATGTATTGCTGGAGGTATTTCGTATTACGCTGTTTATCAAGGGAAGGCATATGAGTCGAAACTGGAAAGTTATGAAGAACTCAAGTCTGAGTATGTCAATATCAGTAAGGCCAAGCCATACCCCAATGAACAAAACTTAGAGTTACGCGAGAAGGCAATCAAGGATTACCAATCAACGATCGAAGAAGTTTCTAGCAAACTAGCGAGTTACCGATTTGAGAATTCTGAGTCATTATCGCCAGGGCAGTTTAGTGATGCTCGCGTAGAGATGGAAAGAAACTTGCGAGAAGCCTTTAAAGGTTCAGGGACAACACTTCCAGCTGGCTGCAGTTTTGGATTTGAAAAGTACTCAAGTGTCCAGCCGAAGCCGGAAGCGACGAGAAAGTTGGGCTTTCAGCTCGGAGCTATCGAGTCTGTTTTAAACATGTTGGCCGAAACGAAACCTAGCGCTCTGTTAAATATTAAGCGCTATGAATTACCTGTTGAAAAAACGGGAGTTCCTGAAGCAACGAAGAAGAACACTCGCCCTAAGAATACTCAGGAAGAGCTCTATCAAATGATGCCTGTAGAGCTGGGCTTCACCGCTACCGAGGCTTCGATACGTGACTTTCTGAAGAAAATGGTGAATTCTAAAGACTACTTTTACAGTATTAGTTCCGTTAGGGTTAAGAATGAGAAACAGAGATCACCAGCTCAAAAAGATGTGAAGTTTGAGACTGCCAGTAAGTCTTCCAACACTAGTGTTTCCATTGGTGGTTTTGACTTTGGAGACGAAATTGCCCAAGAGGAAGAAGTGGTGGTAGAGGAAGAAATGACAGAACCTGGGGATCAGTTTTTATATCAAGTATTGGGTGAAGAACTACTCGATTTTCACATCACCTTTAACTTAGTTTTCATCAAAGCTAATCAAGATCAGAAAAGCAACTAAGCTATCTATTTAGATCGATTAACACTTTAATAATAGTCAAAAAAATTATGTCTTGGATTTCAGAGAATTACGAAAAAGCTGCCCTTGGTGGTGCCGCAGTTATTGCACTTGGCTTAGGTGCATTGATATGGAGTAACAATGATAAAGCATCTGGTGCTTTTGATTTTGATCAACCTAAGCAAAACCATGATGCAAGTGTAGCTGGTTTAGAGGCCATGATGTCTACTAACGAATCATTTACCTCTACTCAAGAGGTCATCAAATCATCAGTGAATGGTAGGAAAGTCGACCTATTTACTAGCGTACCCGTTTACGTGAAGAGAGGAGATCTCTCCAACTCGGTTGACCTAGGAAAAGATGGTGATGTCCATCAAGGTATTGAAAATAGTTTTTGGCTTAAATACGGTTTAGATCCTACTTTTGATAATTCACCTCAACTTGATCCAGATGGAGATGGTTTTTCTAATCAAGAGGAGTACACCGCTGGTACTAGTCCAGTAAATTACGAGAGCTATCCAGAGCTCGTTCTCAAATTATCAGTCGTGAGTGTAGATACAGTACAGCTTCATATCAAGCCTTCAGCCTACTCCGGTAAATCCACTTTCAGATTAGAAAATAAAAAAGGAAATAGACTCAATAAGATGGGCTTAGAGCCTATTACACCAGGTGCTATTATTCCTTTTAATGACGAATACATGCAAGGTCGTTTCAAGTTCGTCGCGACTAAAGGTGAAGGTAGAAATATGATTTGGGTTATTGAGGATTTACAGCTCAATAAGAAAGGTAAAGTTTATGAATTTGATAGAAAGGGTAACATGCAGGGAGCCCCAGATCGCGAGTTCGGTATTATGGATAGCAAAGTTACCTTTGAACTTAAGGCTTTAGATCAAAAAGGTAAAACTTTCATAGTAGAAGAAAATAATAGGTTCTCACTGCCCTACAGTGAAGCATCAGAAAATCAGTCTTATTTATTCAAATCAATCGATTTAGTGAATAAAATCATTACTATAGAATATAAAAATAAGGAGGGGCTCATCAAAACGCATCCTGTTAAATTTTAAAAATAAATAAATAAAAGCTTCACAAGCAGTATCGAAAAATGTCACAAAATATAGAACTTAATTATGGAAAATAAATCAATGAACCTAAGCTCAGTTGAGAGAATATCTCTAACTAGCCAGAAGGCGAGTATGCTTATGGCAGTTGCTCTTGCTATGCCAGTAACCATGCAAGTCGTTAACGCAGGAGGTTACGGTGGGTATGCATCAAGCATCGCGCAAACCGAAATTGCTCGTAGAGCTGCATTAGTTCAGGAAGCTGATAGTGCATTGGCTTCAGGACGTACTGCGTATGCAGATGGAGATTATGAGGAGGCTGTTAAGCAGTATCAGACAGCACTCAACCTTTTACCATCTGGTCCAGCTCTAGAAGACCGCCGCAGTTCATACACAAATCACCTAGGTGACGCTTCACTAGCGCTCTCACAGGAATACACTCAAGTTGGTAAGTACAACGAAGCTCGTAACTTATTAGAAGGTGTATTGGTTAATGACCCATCAAACAAAGATGTAGCCAGAGGTTTAGATCATCTTGACGACCCTATACGTACGAATCCAGCTCTAACTTATGAGCACACTCAGGATGTCGATAAAGTTCGTAAGACTCTTTACATGGCTGAAGGTTATTACAATCTTGGTAAATACGATGAAGCTGCAAGTGAGTACAATAAGGTGCTTCGTGTTGATAAGTACAACAAAGCCGCGCGTCGCGGACTTGAAAGAGTTTCTCAGACACAAGCTGATTATTACAGAGCGGCTTATGATCACACAAGAAGCGAGCTGCTTAAAGAGGTAGACCGCGCTTGGGAAATGGCGGTTCCATCTGAACTTCCTGATATCAGTGACAATCCTACTGGTTTTGTAACAGAATCAGGTGTTCAATACATCCAAGACAAACTGAACAATATTATCTTACCTTCATTTGAAGCTGATGATGTCACTTTAGAAGAAGTGTTAGATCAACTTCGTCTGCGTTCAGCAGAACTCGATACTGAGCCTGATGAATCTCGCAAGGGTATCAACTTCATTATTGAATCACAAGTAACGGGTGGCTCGGATTCACTTGATGGTGGAAGCTCATCAGCTGACATCAGTACGAAGCGTATCACAGGACTCAACTTGCGTAATGTACCACTTATTAAGGTGCTTGAGTACGTCTCTGGGCAAGCTCGCCTGAAGTTTAAAATCGATGCTTATGCAGTCAGATTACTTCCTTATGAGTCAGAAGGCTTGAATGACCTTTACCCTCGCACCTTTATTGTACCTCCTGATTTTATCGCCAAACTTTCAGCAGATGTCGGCGGCGACACTTCAGAGGTCGATGACGTATTTGGAAGCGATAATAGCGCTGGCCTAGGAGGATCAACTCTTGAGAATCAGCTGTCGGCTAAAGAACTTTTATTAGCAAATGGAATTAGTTTCCCTGATAATGCCTCTGTAACCTATATATCAGCATCTAACACACTAATTGCTAACAATACTCTCGGTAACTTAGAGAGAATTGAAGATCTGATAACAGCGATCCGAGGCAAGGGTGCACGTCAGGTGAAGATCACATGTAAGTTTATCGAAATTACCCAAGAAAATACAGATGAACTTGGTTTTGATTGGGTTATCGGCAGTGGTATTGGCTTGGGTGACTCTACTCTTTATGGTGGAACAAGTGGTATTGGTAACTCATACACCTCGTCTGATTTTTCTAATGGATCAGATGGATCAGGTATCGTAACAGCGGGTAACCGTTCTGGAAGTTTTGCAGTTACTAGTAACAGTATTGATGCAATTATTAATAATCCAGATCGTTCATCAGAGCAGAGTACTGTTGCCCCAGGCATTCTTTCTCTAGCCGGAGTTTTCGGTGAGGACGAAGTTTCAACTATCATGCGTGGACTGAATCAGAAAAAAGGAACTGATATCATGACGGCTCCTAGTATTCTTGCTAGAAGTGGTGAAAAAGCTACTGTGAAGGTTGTTCGTGAATTTATTTACCCTACTGAATATGAACCACCAGAGCTCCCATCTAATGTAGGTTCGAGCTCCTCTCTCACGACAGTGGATTCAGCCTCTACATCAGTATTCCCAGTTACGCCTGCTACTCCTACAGCATTTGAGACACGTAACACAGGTGTGAGCCTTGAAATTGAACCTACAATTGGTGATAACAATTACACCATTGATCTCCGTTTTCTTCCTGAGATTGTTGAGTTCGAAGGTTTCATTAATTATGGTTCACCCATTCAGTCTTCTACTACTAACGTATTGGGAGAAGTGGTGCCAATTGTCATTACGGAGAACCGTATCGAGATGCCTGTGTTTGCGGTGCGCTCGGTCAACACTGCTCTGACTATTTATGACGGATACACCGTTGCAGTAGGTGGTCTGATGCGTGAAGACGTTCAGAACGTAGAAGACAAAGTACCTCTTCTTGGTGATTTGCCTATTATTGGACGCTTGTTCCAAAGTAACTCTGAAAACCATATCAAGAGTAACTTGGTGGTGTTTGTAACAGCTGAAATCATTGATCCAGCTGGTATGAGAATCAATAAAGCTGCTGTTGGCGGTGGTAGTGGATCTAGCTTGCTACCTGAATTACCTCAGTAACATTTATCGTATCTGATTAGATTACACCAAACCTTGGTTGCTTTACAGCGACCAAGGTTTTTTATGTCTCTAATGTCTATTAAATATGGATTAGCAACTCGTTTGTACTACTCTGTACCTGCCATATGAATTCGCTTCCTTACATTGTTGGACTGACTGGCGGTATTGCTACGGGTAAATCGACTTTCTGTGTTTTGTTAAAACGGCTTTACCCTGAAGTGGTTGTTTTTGACTCTGACAAATGTGTTAGGTCGATTTATGAAGAGACTCACGTAATTTCAGAAATCACAGCCTATTTTGGCCGTGAAATCATTCTGCCTGATGGCACTGTTAATAAGAGTCTTATACGCGAAAGAGTTTTTAATCAGCCAGAAGATAAGAAGTTTCTTGAAAGTATTTTTCACCCTTTTGTACGCAAGGAATGTCTTGCATTGCTGTCTGATACGTGTAAAAGAAATGAATCTCGCTTGTTCGTTGCGGATGTTCCTCTTCTGTTTGAAAGTGGATTTGATTTTGGTCAGTCAGCCAATTTGTTAGTAGCAACTAGCAAGCAAACACAAATTAAGAGGCTCACCAATCGCAACGTGTGGGAGAAAAGTATTATAGAAGCAGTGATAGCATCTCAGCTTAGTATTGACGCCAAATTAACAATGGCTGACATGGTATTCTGGAATGAAGGCACGGTTGAAATACTTGAAGCTCAATGCAAAAGATATCTGAGATCGCTTGATCTAAGATCACACTATTAGCCCAAGATTAGAAGCTCTAGCCAACAAATTTTAGTAGATAACTCGCCAATTTTATCAATGAATAAAGAACCAGAAACGAATGAAAAGCAGACTGCTTTAGCTGCTGAAGTTCAAGTCGATGAGACTGTGGAGACACAGACAACAACAGCGGAAGAAATAGAAGCGCAAGAAGCGAAGCTTCCCGAGCTGCCCCAAGCCGTTTGTCTCAATGAGTTTCGTGAAAAGCCGCTTTCTCAGATTTATTCGATGCTTGAGGCGTTGCCGGTGAAGATTCCAGCTAATGCATCTAAGAGTCAGTTAGTGTTTGATCTCGTATCATTTTATGCACGTGAAGGCGTTCAGATCACAGCCGAGGGTATTATGGAGCAAGCGAAGGATAACTATGCGATGCTTCGCGATTCAGTCAAAAGTTTTAAGACGTCTCCCGATGATTTGTATATGAATGGGAATATTATTCGTCAGCACGGTTTGATTGCGGGGCAGAAAATTAAAGTGTTAGTACGTGAGCCGAAGGGAAGAGATAAATATCTTTCTGTGAGCGAAGTAATCGAGGTGGAAGGTCTTCCTGTTGAAGAATACCAAAAACCTAAAAGCTTCGAGCAGTTAACAGCGATGTTCCCCGACCGCCGCATCATACTTGAAAACACCGAAACAGGTGTTTCGCCACGTGTATTAGACCTCATTGCACCTTTAGGTAAAGGGCAGCGCGGCTTGATTGTGGCGCCTCCTCGAGGCGGCAAGACAATTCTTCTCAAGCAGATTGCGAAGTCAATTCACCTAAATCACCCCGAGGTTGTTCTTATCATTTTATTACTAGACGAGCGTCCTGAAGAAGTGACAGACTTTGAAGAAACGGTTGATGCTGAGGTATTTAGCTCTACATTTGATGAACCAGCAAAGCGTCATGCTCAGGTAGCAGATCTTGTCATGGAGCGTGCCAAGCGGTTAGTAGAGCTTGGTAAAGATGTGGTTCTTTTGCTCGATAGTTTAACCCGCTTAGCTCGTGGTCATAATAATGCAAATAACAGTGGTGGCCCCATCGGCTCTGGTGGACTTAGTCCTGCCGCGCTTCAGCAGAGTAGAAAGTTTTTCGGTGCAGCGCGTAATTGTGAAGAAGGTGGAAGCTTGACTATTCTTGCAACAGCTTTGGTGGAGACTGAGAGTAAAATGGACGATGTTATTTTTGAAGAATTCAAAGGTACAGGTAATATGGAAGTTCGCTTAGATCGCGAATTAGCTGAGATGAGAATTTACCCCGCCGTACACATTCCACAAAGTGGTACCCGGAATGATGACCGTCTTTATCACCCTGAAGAAATGAATAAGGTGCTGGAAATAAGACGTCAGTTGGCATCACTACCTGTAGGAGATGCTATGGAAACCCTGCTGAAAAACCTTGAGAAATCTGGAACTAATGCTGAGTTACTGCTTAAGGGTCTCACCATTGGGAATGGACGTCATTAGAAAATTATATTGAAATGATCGTCACCGAAACTGAGCTGAAGTTTTTCCTTGGCCAATGTAATCACACGGATGGAAATGTCTTATGTGCCGTGGATACTGAGGCGGATAGTTTGCACCGTTATAGTGAAAGCTTATGCCTCGTGCAGTTTAGTGACGGTGAACGTCATGTGCTTATTGATCCTTTGGCAATTGATGATTTATCATCGCTAGCAAACTATTTGAAGAATGCTACTTGCTGGATGCATGGTGCAGATTATGACATGCATATGTTGCGCCAAAATTTGAATGTTATTCCTCCTGTTGTTTATGATACCCAGATTGGAGCACGTTTATTGGGTGCTAGGAAGTTTGGTTACGGGGATTTGGTGTCACTCTACATGGAGGTGCAAATTGAAAAAACCTCACAAAAAGCAGATTGGGCGAAGAGACCTCTCACCCCCGTCATGGAGGATTACGCTCTTAATGATGTTATCTACCTGTTGCCAATGGCCGAGATCATCACGACGAGGCTCAAAGAAATGGGACGTTTCGAATGGTTCGTTGAAAGTTGTGAGGCAGCCAGGAAGAAAGCCTCTGAAAGGGTGATCGAGACAGCGGATCGCTGGCGCATTAAAGGCAGCGGCAGGCTGGATGCACGTGGGTTGAATTTTTTGAAAGCTCTCTGGTATTGGCGCGATGCGGAAGCTGCTGAGTGGGATCGGCCTTCTTTTATGGTGACTGGGAATAAACAGATTTTTGACTGGGTAGAAGTTTTGCTAGCAGGAGGGAAACCTTATTTGCCCAAGCATTTTCGCCCCCTGCGTATCAAGCGGTTCCATGAAGCCATTGCTGCAGCACTTAATGTTCCTGACTCAGAAATGCCTAAGCGGATCCGTGGCGAACGCAGGCGTAAAGACAAAGATTTTGACGATCGTTTAGAAGTGCTCATTGCCCGAAGAAATAAAATCGCTGAGGACTTGGATCTTGATGGATCACTGATTGCCGCACGTGCTCCTCTAGAAGCATTAGCAGCGAAGCAAGAAGGAGCTGAGAACTTGCTGCTTCGTTGGCAGCGTGATCTGCTCGGCATCTGATTGTCTAATGATGCTGGAATCTACTAAGAAGAATCACCGCTTTGGGTGTCCTGCTTGTCATGCGCGTATTGTTTTAGACACTACTCTTGCTGGGATTGAAGGACCATGCCCTGCATGTGGAATTGTTATGACGGCACCTCCTTTAGGTGGTGAATATGCATTAGTAAAAAAGAAAGCGATTGAGCCATATGATTGTTCGGATCTTCAAAATTCACCCTCGGTATTAGCTAGTAGAAAAACTAACTCTCAAAAAGGGCGAGGCTTACTATTTTTGGCTGTCTCCCTGATTGTTTTAGCTGTCGCCATAGCAGTGTATTATTATTTAAATCTAAGCGTTCAGCCTTAGTTCTGGCTTTAAATATAGCTCGGTAATAGTTTTTTATGGAATGTCGTAATAAGAGTATAAAAAAAGCTCAAAAAACACGAAAGAAACTTGTCTCACGCCGATTAATTTCGGATGTTTGGGGCTGCCTATGTCTGATACTTCACAAGAGCCTGAAAACGACCCGTTACAATCATCTGGTAACGACACTGACACTACTCAAACCAATGTCTCCGATTCACAAGAATATGGAGCTTCGCAGATCGATAAACTGGAAGGTTTGGAGGCTGTGCGTAAGCGACCAGGCATGTACATTGGTGATCCCGATATCCGTGGTCTTCATCACTGTGTGTTTGAGGTTTTAGATAACTCGATTGATGAGCACCTTGCTGGCTACTGTAAGACGATCAAAATAGCACTTCACATCGATGGCTCCGCTTCTATTTCAGACGATGGACGTGGTATTCCTGTAGAAGTACACCCTAAGTTTGGTATTCCCGCTGTGGAGCTCGTGCTTACCAGCCTTCACGCTGGCGGTAAATTTGGTCAAGGTGCTTATAAATACTCAGGTGGTCTCCACGGTGTGGGTGCAAAGTGTGTGAATGCGCTATCGGATTGGTTTAAGGCAGAAGTTAGTCGAGGTGGCAAAGTACATGCTATTACCTTCGAGCGCGGTAAAACAACCAAACCTCTCGAAGTAGTAGGCGAAGTCGATCCAAACTACACAGGAACAAAAATTACTTTCTTCCCTGACGCGACTATTTTCACCGATACCATCGTTTTTGAATTCCCTCGCCTCGCCACCCGATTACGTGAGCTTGCTTTCCTTAACCCTGGGCTGGTGATTGAGCTTGAAGATGAGCGTCCAGAAAGTGCAAAGAAAGAACGCTTCTATTACGCAAAAGGAATCGAGGAATTTGTCGCTCAGCTTGGCGAAAACAAAACGCTCGTTCACGATGAACCTGTTGTCATCAAAGGTAAACGCGCTATCGAAATCGATTACGATGGTAAGATCATGAAGGACGATGTCTTCGGCGACGTTGTATTTCAGTATAATGACAGCTACCACGACAACATTCTCTGTTTCGCGAACTCCATTCCCAATGCCGATGGGGGAACCCACCTTACAGGTTTCCGTGGAGCGCTTACTCGTTCAATCAATCAGTATGCCAAGGCGAATAAAATCCTTAAAGATAAAGATCCAGCACTCTCTGGTGACGACGTCCGTGAGGGCATCGTCTGTGTCATTAGCATCAAAATGCCCAATCCGCGATTCAGTTCGCAGACCAAGGATAAGCTGGTAAATGCAGAAATTGAGGGAGTTGTCAGCTCAATCGTTTATGAGGGGCTCCAATCTTATTTTGAGGAAAACCCTAATCTCGCAAAAATTATCATCGATAAGGCAGTGAATGCTGCCCGCGCTCGTGAAGCTGCCCGTAAAGCTCGCGAAACGGTGCGTAAATCTGTCATGTCTGGCGGTGGTTTGCCCGGTAAGCTTGCTGATTGCTCGGAGCGAGATCCTGCTAAATCTGAGATCTACATTGTGGAGGGCGACTCCGCGGGTGGTTCTGCCAAATCAGGCCGAAATCGTATCAATCAAGCTATTCTCCCACTCCGTGGTAAGGTAATCAACGTGGAAAAAGCACGTCTTCACCGCGCATTACAGAATAAGGAAATTCAAGCCATGATCACCGCTATCGGTGCAGGCATTGGTGATGGTGACCAAGAAGGTGCCTTCAACATTGAAAAAGTTCGTTACCATAAAGTCGTCATTATGACGGATGCTGATATTGATGGAGCTCACATTCGCACGCTGCTTCTTACATTTTTCTGCCGTCATATGGCGGATCTCGTCAAGGCAGGCTATCTCTACATCGCCCAGCCGCCACTTTATAAAATCACCCGTAAAAAGCGTGAAGAATACATTGCGGACGATGACGCGCTTAACGCCATTCTTATCGACCTTGGCTCAGAGGACGTTCGCTTACGTAACTGTGTGACGAAGGAGGAGGTTGACTCTGACTTACTTAAAAGTGTGCTCGATACACTCGCTCAGCTTACCCGATTCACCTCTACACTCGAAGGTCATGGTGGTAAGTTTCAGGACTTACTCGATAATGCCAAGGACGGACACCTCGCCGAATATATGGTGCGTATCCGTATCGGAAACGAGGAGCAACTCCATTACTTTGATACGGAGAAAGAACTACTCGCCTACGCTCATGAAAACCGTGATCTCGGACTCTTCGATGAGGAACTTACGGAAGAGGAAGCTGATGAGTACAAAGAGAAATACAACGGTGTGCAGCGTCGCGCAGTGAAACGCGAGCTTCATGAGTCTGTTGCCATTGCTAAAATTCTTGCCCGCCTCAACGAGTTTGGACTCAAAACGGAGCCGTTTTTCTCTGAGGATAAACCACTTTATGAGATTATTGAAGGCAGTGGCGACGACATCGAAAGCCTGCCTGTTTTCAACCTTTTCGAAATTCTCGATAAGGTACTAGAGATTGGCAGAAAAGGTATGCGCATCCAGCGATTCAAAGGACTTGGTGAGATGAATGCCAAGGAGCTTTACTCCACGACGATGGATCCAGAAACCCGGCAGTTCCTGCAGGTCAGACTCGATGACGAGAACGCCATTGAAGCCGATAAAATGTTCGATGTTCTCATGGGAGATATCGTTGAACCTCGCAAGCGATTTATCGAAGATAACGCACTTAACGTCCAGAATCTCGACGTGTAACACAGAACCTAACTTTTATTTTTCGAATCTAATTTTCTATCATGTCTAGAGACTCAATTAAGCCCATTAATGTGGCGGATGAAATGTCGAAATCCTTCCTGGATTACTCGATGTCAGTTATTATTTCACGTGCGCTTCCTGATGCACGTGACGGCCTCAAGCCATCGCAGCGTCGTATCCTTTACGCGATGCACAACGATCTATCACTCAGCCCTAGCAAGCCACACTTAAAGAGTGCGCGTATTGTGGGTGACACCATGGGTAAGTATCACCCACATGGTGATAGTGCAATTTACACCACACTCGTTAACATGGCGCAGCCGTGGACGATGCGTGAAACACTCATCGACGGTCAGGGTAACTTCGGTTCGGTAGAAGGCGACGCCGCAGCGGCGATGCGATATACCGAGGCACGCCTCACCCACCTTGGTTCCTCCATGATGATCGATCTGGAGAAAGACACCTGTGATCATCAGCCGACGTATGATGAGACGCGCATGGAACCCAAGGTTCTCCCCGCAGCGATTCCTAACCTCTTAGTCAATGGCGGCACAGGTATCGCTGTAGGTATGGCGACTAATATTCCGTCGCATAACCTCGGCGAGGTAATCGATGGCGTATGTGCCCGTATTGACAATCCACAGCTCACTATTGAAGAGCTGAAGCAATACATCAAGGGTCCTGACTTCGCTGGCGAATGTGAAATCCGCGGATACAAGGGAATCGATAGCTATTTCCACACAGGCCGCGGTAGCATCAAAATGCGTGGTACCATGGAAGTAGATGAAAAGGAGTCTGGTGCTTCTATCATCACCATCACCAATGTTCCACACGGCGTGAACCGAGCGGTACTCCAGCAGCGTATTGCAGAGCTTGTACGTGAGAAAATCCTTCTCGATATCTCAGGAATGCGCGATCTATCAGATGATCAAACACGCATTGAGATCACTCTGAAGCGCGACGCTCGCCCACAGGTAGTTGTGAATCAAATCTTCAAACTAACATCGATGGAGACTTCTTTTGGTGTGAATATGTTAGCCATTCACGAACGCCGTCCGAAGCAGCTTTCTGTCATGGATGCGCTGGACTGTTTTATTGAGCATCGCCGTGAGGTGATCATCCGCCGCACACGGTTCTTGCTGAAAAAAGCCGAGGCTCGCGCTGAGGTGTTAGAAGCTTTCTTGCTCGCTCTCGGTCATCTCGACGACTTTATTAAAATCATCCGCGACTCCAAGAATCGCGATGAAGCACGCGGCAGGCTTAAGGCTTACAATTTCCCCGTTGAAACTGCGAAGTCCTTAGGCATCATGATTTACAGTCAGCCTAGCGTCGATGGTGATACCTATACATTTACCGACCGCCAGGTGAACTCCATCCTCGAACTCCGTCTCTATCAGCTAACAGGCTTAGAGCAGGACAAGGTGAAAGTGGAGTATGATTCGATCCTTGAAGAGATCAAAGATTTCCTCGATATCCTCGCCAAAGAGGCTCGCGTCCTTGCCATTATTAAGGATGAGCTTTTAGCCGTGCGTGAGAAATATGCAACTCCGCGTCGTTGTCCTATTCTCCCTGATGAGGGCGATATCGCCATCGAAGATCTTATTGCCAATGACGGAATGATCGTCACGCTTTCCAACAAAGGTTACATTAAGCGTACTGCGTCAGCCGAATACCGAGTCCAAGCACGCGGCGGTAAAGGTGTCCGCGGTATGGAAACGCGAAAGCCGAACAAGTCTGACGATGAAGAGAACGATTTTGTCGAGCAGCTCTTCTCCGCTCAGGCACACGATTACCTCATGTTCTTCACGAACACGGGTCGTGTTTATGTCGAAAGAGTTTACGGTATCCCTGAAGGCTCACGGGCGTCGAAAGGGCGTAACATTAAAAACGTTCTTAACTTACAGGCAGATGAAAGCATCGCCGCCACACTCCGTCTCGAACGTAAGACAGATGAAGATGGAAACGATATCACGTTCGGCGTGGAAAATGGCAATGTCCTCTTCGCTACTCGCAACGGCAAAGTGAAGAAAACCTCTCTGGTCGATTTCAAGAACTACCGTAAAGACGGTATCATCGCTATTAAGTTAGACGAAGGAAACACACTCATCGATGTACGCCTCACTAGTGGTGATAACGAAGTCATCCTTGTCACGCGTAAGGGACTATCACTCCGCTTTACTGAAGACCAAGCTCGTTCACAAGGACGTGCCACTGCAGGTGTTGCGGGGATTCGCCCTGTACCAGGCGACTATGTCGTCGGTATGGCTATCGTAGCGGAAGGAGCATCATTACTTGTAGCTTCTGAAAATGGTCTCGGGAAACGTTCTAGCTTTGCTGATTATCGTGCCCAAACCCGTGGTGGTAAGGGTATCATCACCATGAAGATTACTGAGAAGACTGGCGAAGTCGTCGGTGCTACGGCAGTGACGGATGAGGATGAGCTCATGATGATGACTTCCGATGGTCAGTCGATCCGGATCAAATGTTCAAGTATTCGTGAAATCGGACGAAACGCTCAAGGGGTGAAGCTCGTTACGATGAAGGAGAATATTAAACTGAAAGACATTGCCAAAGTTATTGCTGATGGTGAAGACGAAGAAGTTGATGAAGAGGGCGTAGAAGGTGTAGACGTAACGGATGTTTCCGATACCTCTGATGCTTCAGTTGACACTTCAGAAGAAACAAGCGAGGAGTAATTCATGCCAAATGATGCTGATCTTGAGCCAGAATTTGACTTCTCTGAGCCAAGTTCAGTAATCATAGAACCTAACGAGAAATCTTTGCTTCATCCGAAGCGAGAGTTTCTCGGTTGGGACAGGCCTTTACTCGATGTTTTGAAAGACTGGCTTTTTTACGAGCCACGTAGAGAGTTTCTCTCACAGACCTTAGTCATTGTTCCCACATCGAATAGTGGCAGGCGCCTACGCTTAGCTTTGTCTGCTGACGAAGGTGTATTATCACCTCATGTCATGCCGCCGAGTAGCTTGTTTGCGGTAGATACTCACACAGGAAATATAGCGAGTCGTCAGGAGTCACTCTGGGCTTGGGCTTCTGTTATTCGCGATATCGATCTGCGGGAGTTCCCAATACTTTTTCCAAACCATGATGTGGGCTCGACACGTAGTTTTAGTGCGGCTTTAGCTTTAGCCAAGCAGATGATGACACTGCGTGATATGCTTGCTGATGGCGACGCGGAGTTTAAGGATGCTCAGGAGCATAGCATCGAGAGCGACCGTTGGCATGAGTTGGAAAAGTTGGAGAATCGGATGCTGCAGTGTTTAGATGCTTGGGGTTTGCTAGACTCGGTGCACGCGAAACGTCAACAAGCAAGGCATCCTGTGTTACCCGCAGGAGTTGATCGTGTCGTACTTGCCTGCGTGCCTGACCCCACCCTGTTAGCTGCTCGCGCATTGCAGAGTTTTCTTGATAGAGGGGTTCCAGTAACGGTGCTTATTCACGCCCCTGAATCTGAGTCTATCTCATTTGACCCATGGGGGATTCCCTTGAGTGAGATGTGGAGTAAAATGCCGATCACAATTCCAGAGTGGCGACAGAGGCTGCACGTTGTTGACAGCTCGACGGAGGCAGCGGAAGTATGTGCACAGGTTTTTTCCCACGAGGAGACAAACTCAGATGCCGCAGCTCTAGCACTCTGTGATCCCACCTTTGCGTCTGCTTTAGAAAAAACGTTTCATGAGGCAGGCTGGAGTTTGTTTGATCCAGAAGGTCGCAACTTGCTGGATTCTGGGGTGATGCGATTTATCCGTGTCATGCGTCAGTTAATAGGTCGCTCAGAGCCTTTTGATGCATTGTGTGAGCTGGTGAAATTACCAGGTGCTGAATGGATTTTACCCGAAGGTCTCTCTCGCCATGAAGCCGCTCTCATACTGGATGATCTAAGACTGAAGCATTTGCCAGAAACGATGACCGATGCGCTTTACCTTATTCCTAAAAGCCAGAAATTTATCGTTGAGAAGGTGTTAGGTCAGCTTAAGTCATTAAAGTCCTCTCAATTGTCAATAACGCTGAGATTATCTTTAAGTGAGTGGTTGCTAAGGACTGATAGAGACGTGGCGGAGAATGCCGAGAAGGCTTTTACTGAGTCTTTGGATGCCTTAAGCCGTTTAGAAAAATTAGGTGAAAACCCCACTTTGGAAGAAACTTTCGATATGCTTGCGGAAAGTTTACAGAGTTGCCGCGTGTCAGATGACCGTGGCGATACTTCACTTGATCTGCAAGGTTGGTTAGAGATTTCTTATGATCCTGCTAGGCATCTTGTTTTAGCCGGCATGCATGAGGAGTGCGTTCCAGATGGTACGCCAGATGATGCCTTCGTGCCCGACTCACTTCGTGAAAGCTTAGGCTTAAGAGATTCTCGAGGACGATTTGCTAGAGATGCTTTTTTACTTAAGTCTGCAGTTCAATCTCGCCTCAAGCAGGGCAGAGTAGATGCTGTGGTTGCCCGATTCAATGATCAGGGAGAAGCGCGTAAACCTGCACGCCTACTTATGCGTCAGAGCGGTGAGGAGCTTGCCGCTATTGTAAGTCACTTGTTTGCAGAATCATCTTCGACCCGGTCACAAGGTGGTGCCTGGCAGCGTGACTGGCAGTTAGATTTGCCAGTGCTTCCCAACCCTTATCTAGAAGATTCAAAGAGCCTTTCTCCATCTGCGATCAAAGATTACCTTCATTGCCCACTGAGGTTTTACTTGAAGAGAGTCGTTAAGATGAAGACCTTTGAGGCAGGGAAAAGAGAGATGAACCCTATGGACTTTGGAAATATTTGCCATGATGTGGTGGATGTTTTTGGGAAAAATAAGGCTGTTCGTAATTCATTAGATAAAGATGAAATTGCTCAGTTCTTATCTGATACGCTTGATCAAGAGGTTCGGAAACAGTACGGCGGACGCCTAAGTTTGCCGTTAATGGTTCAGCTAGAGAGTGCGCGAGAGCGCTTGCGTGTATTTGCTAGCCACCAGGTGGCAGAAAGATTAGCTGGCTGGCAAATCGTAGAGACGGAGTTTGGAGTCGGCTCAAGTGATGTTCCATGGTCTCTGAGTGGTCAGCCTATGCAGATGACGGTGGACCGAATTGATCGTCACGAGGATGGTGTTCGATGGCGAGTTTGGGATTATAAAACATCAGCTACAGCCAAAGAGCCGAAGAGTCAGCATATCAAGCAGTGGAAAGAAGAGGAGAATCGGCGCCAGCTCGCTGAGCTTCTACCTCCTAAAGATCAACGTTGGGCAGACGTTCAGCTACCTTTGTACGCTGTATTTGTTCAGGAATACTTTAATACAAAAGAGCTTCCAGAGGTTGGTTATATTCAACTGCCCAAGTCAGTAAATAATGTGGGTTTCACCCTCTGGAAAGATTTCGATCAAGCCCTTGCAGACCATGCTCTGACCTGGGCTGAGTCAGCGGTTAGCTCGATTCTGGCAGGTGAATTCATGCATTGCACAGAGCTTCCTGCCGCAGAGAGGGACTGGGACGATTTTTCTGAATTAGCTCCAGATGGTTTAGAAAAAGCCTTTGATCTTTAAAATGACACTTCTCAAAAACTCAAAACCATACAAGTATAGTCACGATGACTGAACCTCCTGAAACTTCTCCCAAGCCATCAAGCTCTAAAACTTTTCCATGGCTCAGGGTATCCTTTTTTCTACTCGTATGTGGTTTTTTATTCGTGGCATTGAGGCCTGAACTTGAACGTTTGATTAGAGCGTACAATGCCTCGCGGTATGTAGAGAAACCTGTTTTTATTGAGCCTGATAATAGTGAGGTGGAAGAGCCTCTGAAAATTACCGTGCCGTCAGAGCATACAGCTACCTCAGGAGGTGATATCCGCAAAATGTCTAAGGGCTTCCGTCTAGAAACAAAAGTTACTCTAGGGAATGGTCGTGCAGCCTCGGAGGAGCGCCTGACCGATGATAGCTATGTGGCGAGTTATGAACTGAAAATTAATCTGCCAGAACCAGTGGTGGATCTAGTAGGTCTGAAGCAGAGTAACGAAAATATTGATAAGGTTCTACCTGGACTAGCAGAAATGCTGCCTACAGCTCAAGTTTCCACCTACTTCCACAAACTGTATGCTAAAAAAGTGGAGCGACTTAAGTCTAAATCAACCATGCTCAATGAGTTGCTAACGAGACACAATCTCTATGACTGCGAGACGATTTTAAACCTTAAGCATCCCAGCACGGGTAGAAAAGCATTACTCGTTCAAGCTGAAATGGATGTGGTGTCAGATGGCTCAGATGGAGACCGTTTGCCTGAAATGCCGGATAGCATTGTGAATTCAAGCTACTATCAGCCGATGACAAGTTATGGGTGGAAAAAGACAGGAAAGGTTGAGAATCCACTAATCGCTGGCTGGAAGAATCGAATTAGCAAAGCGAAGGCTGAAATCGATCAAGCTGCGACGAAGCCAGACCGCAAATCATGGCTGAAGGAGCGTATTAAAAAAATTGAGCGCGAAATTCAGGACATGGAATCTCGCAGCTTTCTCATCGCAGATTACGATCCCTTTATCGTTATGCCTGTAGACATGGTTCTCACAAGAGATGATAGCTACACGGCCCGTGTCGGTGACTATGCGGTGGTTATCTATCGGGATAAGATATACCCAGCTATCGTAGGCGATGCAGGACCTAGCTATAAAATAGGGGAGGCTTCCCTGAGGATGTGCAAAGAGTTGAACCCCAAGGCGTCATCTTATTCAAGACCTGTTAGCGATCTTACTATCACGTACATTGTATTTCCTCGATCAGCAGACTCGTTTCAGGCACCTGACTATTCGTTGTGGCATAAGCGTTGTCTTGAGTTGTTAGGTGAAATTGGTGGTTTAGGTCAGTCTGTTACCTTACATCAGTGGGAGGATACATTTCCCAAGCCGTCACTTGTAGCTCCTGTAGAGGTATCACAGGATGATGAATAAATCTGGCTGACCGAGAGACATACTTGCCAAACTCCTCAACATTGTGTTATATTGATAAGCCATGAAACAATATTTCATACTTTTGCTCAGCTGTGCAGCTCTCATTGGTCTCACCTCATGTAGTTCATTTAATACACCAGCCTCTTGGCCAGTGAGTGTATCACCGAATGCCGAAGCTGTATCCCACATGAAGAATCACGTGAAATTTACTGGTTCAGGTATCCGTCTAACGAAGCAAGAGCAGGCTCTCCTCACCTTTCTTGATGTTGAAGACAATATTGCTGATGTTATCGGGAAGAAAAACCAGCCAGGCTCACATACTTGGTCAGCCGCAGAGATTTATCGCGTCGATCCTGGTGTACACGTCTCTGTTCTTTGTGAGAACGGCTACAACCAAACAGCTGTTTACTTCCATTATGATTCTGAGAAATCTACATGGTACCGGGTTAAGCATCTCGGGGAGAAACATTCTCTTGGTGCTGCGGTGGTTCTCGTCAAGTAGATAGCTACCGCCGGCTTGCTAATAGACTTCCCGTGATGGAAAGCGCTATACCAACAAGCTGAGTGAAGCTAGGCGGCACTCCTATCATGATAAGCGAAATAGCGATCGTCGCTACAGGGCCTATGGAAGAGATGACCGCGTGGGATGCTGGTTTCAGCTTCGATAAACCATAGGACAGAAGGTAAGTAGGGACTACAGTACCCAAAATACCAATCAATAGACCATAGATGATGACCTCGCGAGTCGCTACAAACTGGCTTGTATTTCCATCGGAAACAGCGAAGTTGACTAGTACAAAGACACATGAGAAACACATGGTGATGCTGGTATACAAGTGGGAGCCAACGCGCATGATTACAGGTTTGGCGATCAAGATATAGCCCGCGTAGATAATCGCACTAAGGAGAACGAAGCCGCTGCCTATCAAAACCCACTGAGGATCCTCACCGAGGTGAATTTCTTTTTTGATCACTAAGTAAAGCCCTCCCCAAGTTAGACTAGAGGCGAGAATGAGGCTCATGGAGGGACGCTGTTTTTGAAATACTGCCGAACCCAACAAAACCAGCGAAGGGTAACAAAACAAAATAATCCTTTCCAAGCCGACACTGATATACTGCAAACCCGTAAAGTTCACCAAAGAGCATAGGAAGTAGCCAATAAATGAAAGGCCTGCCATCGCCGCCCAGTCCCTGCCTGTCGCTACACTGCGGAGAGATTTCACGTAGTAAAAAAGGGGAATGATGTAGAAAGGAAGAGCTACGCCCATACGAACAGCCAGCACCCCCGTAGGGCTAAGTCCCTCCGCGTAGAGGAGCTTCACCATGATCCCTTTCGATGAGAACATGATAGCACCCAACGCAACCAGCGCATGGATCATGTAGGGAGGGTGAGGTGATGAAGGTGGTGTTGTTTTCATAGAGTAGCGTAAGATGCTCAAACACAAAAAACCCGCATCGGGTATAACCGAGGCGGGCAGGTGAGAGTGGTATGATCTAAAAAGTATTTAGTCGCGAACACACGTGAACCTTCCCGCTGGGCTAAGCCAGAGGCGGAGGGTTTTCACGAGAATGAGAATAGTGTGCGACATCTGCGGCGGAGACTAGCGACTTTTTCTGCTAGGTCAATCGTTTCGTAAGAATTACGTTTTTTAGCCCACCTTTTAAAAAAGGGTTGCTATCGCAAAAAATGCTCGTTAGCTTGCGCGCCCCGAGATTCATGAGGATTTCGTCGACCTTATCAATGTTTTTAGGACAGGTGGCAGAGTGGTCGAATGCGCACGCTTGGAAAGCGTGTGAGGCAGCAATGTCTCCGCGGGTTCGAATCCCGCCCTGTCCGCCATTATTCTTGAAACAGAAATGCGAACTTTTTGAAACAAATTTAGTTCTGAAGGGTATCCCTATAAAACCCCGCCATAGTTATGATTCTGATTCTAAATCTGTGGTTTTGATGTGTGATTTGATTCATTGGTAATTTCTATTTCCATCTACAGTTGCCTAGTTTGCCCCCAATTTTTTCAGAAGTTCTGTTTATAGGAGCTGATGCCTTGCTTTGAATGACTAAATGGGTATAATTGGGTCAATTAATGGATTCACCATGGTAGTCACAGTCAACATCACATCGGAAATTCTCCAGCTCATCGCTTCCATTGATGAATTCAAGGGGCGTTGGCAAGCGTTGGGTGCGATTAATCGTGATCGCCTGACGCAACTCAAGAAGACGGCTACCATTGAAAGCGTGGGATCGTCTACAAGGATTGAGGGCTCCAAAATGTCTGATATCCAAGTAGAAACCTTACTTGCCAACATTAAGATCGAGAAGTTCACCTCTCGGGATGAACAAGAGGTGGCAGGTTATGCCAAGGTCATGGATCTGATCTTTGACTCGTGGGAATTTCTCAATGTGGACGAAAATCACTTGCTTCAACTTCACTCAACTATTCTATCCTACTCCACCAAGGATAAGCGTCATCGGGGAGCTTATAAAACGCTCGATAATCATGTCGCCGCTTTCGACGAACACGGCAAACAAATCGGTATTGTTTTTGAGACTTCAAACCCTTTCGACACACCAAACCATATGCAAGAGCTTCTTGAGTGGGAGCGTGCTTCTCGGCAGTCCAACGAATTGCACTCCTTGCTGAGAATCGGTATTTTTATTGTCCGGTTTCTAGCTATTCATCCCTTTCAAGATGGAAACGGTAGACTCTCACGTGCACTCACTACTCTTTTTCTGCTTCAAGCAGGATATAAGCATGTGCCTTATGCCTCGATTGAGCGAATTATCGAGGAGAATAAAGACAGCTATTACAGGGCATTGAGAAGAACTCAAATTTCATGCCAAACCACACCCGACTGGAATCCTTGGCTCGTCTTTTTCCTGCGGACACTATCAAAACAATGTGAAGTTCTGGCGCGAAAGGTCGAAGATCACAAGGTCATGCAGGCGAGTGATCTATCTCCTCTAGCACTTCAGATCCTATCGCTTTTCGAGCAGCATAGTAGCCTTAGCAACCGTGAAATGGTTGCATTGACAGGGTCTAACAGAAACACAATGAAGAGAACACTTTCTTCTCTAGTCGAAAAAAGCCTACTCATTATCGAGGGTAAAGGAAGATCAACACGCTACAAAGTGATCCCATAAAATTATTTAACAAAAGTCATGTTCGAGCAACTTAAAGCCAGAATCCGTGAGCTCTCTTTTTCTTTCCCTTTTTAGCTCTCCTATCACGATAGCCAAATTGTTTTAATTAGTAGCCTTTGATGCAAAAGGAGATATGACTGAAGATTCTTTGAACCACAAATCTTGAGGAAGAGAAAAATCAGTTCTAAAGAGGGAATGTTCGTGTTTGACTCGCTCTCGTTCCGCCATGATAGCTTCACAGCATTTGCTTCATAATGATGGCCTTCGTAAAACTGGGTCAGCACCATGATCTGTTCCATATCCATTTTCCACAGATTCTACATTGGGCATACTATCAAAAACTCTGTGAAGAAAACGTTCAAGTTACTTGCTTCTATTTATTTAGTGGATGACTGTGCTTGTTTAAGGAAAGCTTGTATATAATCAAGGTTTGCGTCCTCTTTTCGGATCCCTAAATGAATTTGTTTGTGCATACCTTTTTTCCCTAACTTCACAGGGAATATATCGTATCTCTCGGCATGTTCATTCACTAACCAACGAGGTAAAGCTGTTACACCTCGGCCGCATGCTACCATCTGAATCATGATCTCTGTTGTTTCGATGATTTTCTGATTTTTTACTGTCCGTCCAACAGGCGTGAGAAAATTAGTAAAAATATCCAAGCGATCAGAGCACACAGGATAAGTGAATAAGGTCTCTTCACTCATATCCTCAGGTTTGAGATACTCATAGTCCTTGTATGGATGATCTCCGCTAACAACCAAGACTTGCTCGTAATCAAATACAGGAACAAATGTTAATTCCTTATTTTTGACAGGATCCGGGGTGACGATAATATCTATTTCATGTGCAAGTAGAGCTTTAATTCCCGCAAATTGGAATTTCTGTATGACATCTAAATCGACCGACGGCCAGTCTTGTAAGTAGGAGTTGGTGATTTTTTGAAGCCATTGGTAGCAAGGGTGGCATTCCATCCCGATTTTTAATAAACCTCGCTCGCCTCGACTGAATTGAATCAGTTGCCCTTCAGTTCTAATAAACTGTGGAATAAGGCGTCTAGCTGTATTGAGTAAATGTTGGCCAGCTTGAGTGGGTATAAGCTGTCTTCCTTTTCTCTGCCATAGTTTTACACCCAATTGATCCTCTAGTTTACTGATACTGTGGCTCAACGCCGACTGGGTAAGATGTAGTAATTCAGCGGCAGCTGTCATGCTGCCCTCTTTTTCTACAGCCAGAATTATCTCCAAGTGGATTCTTTCTAAATAGTTCATCTTTCAATATATGAGCTTAGCTCATCAATGCATGATTAATCACCATTTTTATTCATGGGTCAATTTTGATATATTCTAAAAATCAGAGAGCAAACTTCTTCACCTCTGCTCTCATCGTTTATGGAGTAAGTATTAGGACGCATTTCTGAATAAACATTTTAATAGCCAAAAGAGCCATGAAACAGAATCAAACATTATCACAAGAAACAGAATGCCTGCTCGAAAAGCGTAAAAGTTTTACCTACAGCATTAAGAGTATTATTTTGGATGAACATTATCAGCCAGCAGATAGTACGAGAGCTACGACTAACTTTGCCAATTTGGCGAGAGGAGAAAGCCGTCAGCAAAATTTACGGAACGCGTTAAAGATGATCAATAGCCGCTTCAACGCCTTGGCTCATTGGGACAACCCTAAAAGCGACCGTTATTCAGTCGAACTAGAAATAATCACAGTAGATGTTGATATCGAGGGCAATGGTCAGACTTTTCCCTCGATCGAAATATTGAAGACTAGGATACTAGATCACAAAACGAACAAGTATATTGAAGGCATTGTGGGGAACAATTTTTCTTCCTATGTAAGGGATTATGATTTCAGCGTATTGCTGCCTCAGCACTATAAGAGCCAGTCTAAATTGAGTGCCCCTGATGACTTCGGTGATCTTCATGGTAATCTGTTCAAAGACTTTCTTAGTTCATCTGCTTATAAAGAAAACTTTAGCAAGTCACCAGTCATCTGTCTGAGTGTTTCTCATAACAAAACGTATCATCGAACTGAAAATCAACACCCCGTCCTAGGCATTGAGTATCGTCCAAATGAAACCTCTTTAACTGAAAAGTATTTCCAGAAAATGGGCTTTAAGGTTCGCTGTTTTATGCCTCCTAACAGTGTCGCTCCTTTGGCGTTTTACCATGTTGGCGACTTACTTAGTGACTACTCTAACCTAGAGCTCATTAGCACGATTAGCACGATGGAGACTTTTCAAAAAATTTACCGACCTGAAATTTATAATGCTAACTCTGTAGCGGGGAATCACTACCAACCAGATCTGGAGCACCAAGATCACTCTCTCACTCAAATTGTTTATGACCGTGAAGAACGCAGCCAGCTAGCCGTCAAGCAGGGGGTTTTTGCTGAGGAAAATTTCATCACACCCTATAGATCTATTCTTAAGCAATGGTCTGAAAGCTACGCGGGATAGTTCACTAACATAGACATCCATACTCATGAAAAAATTATTACCTACTTCAAGTGCTGGCAGTTTACCTAAGCCTTCTTGGCTTGCCGAACCTGAGCAACTCTGGTCTCCATGGAAACTGGAAAATGAGGATTTAACTTATGGTAAAAAAGATGCCTTGCGCGTTTCTTTACAGGAGCAAATCCTCGCAGGGATTGATATTATCGGTGATGGTGAGCAAACTCGCCAACACTTTGTTACCACGTTTATTGAACATCTTGAAGGTGTAGATTTTAAAAAACGCGAAATCGTTAAAATTCGTGATCGCTATGATGCCAGTGTGCCGACTGTCGTTGGCCCAGTAAGTCGACCCAGTTCTGTATTTGTCGAAGATGCTAGGTTTTTACGTCAGCAAACTGATTTACCTATTAAATGGGCACTACCAGGACCCATGACAATGGTGGACACACTCTATGATAATCACTATAAAGATCGTAAAAAACTTGCTTGGGAATTTGCTAAAATTCTCAATCAAGAAGCCAAAGAATTAGAAGCGGCAGGCGTCGATATCATTCAATTCGATGAGCCTGCATTTAATGTTTTTTTTGATGAGGTGAATGAATGGGGAGTTGCCTGTTTAGAGAGGGCTATAGAAGGGCTTCAATGTGAAACTGCTGTACATATTTGTTACGGGTATGGGATCAAAGCCAATACAGATTGGAAGAAAACACTGGGCTCAGACTGGCGACAATACGAAGAAATATTTCCTAAACTGCAGCAATCAAACATCGATATTATCTCACTAGAATGCCAGAATTCTCATGTGCCGATCGAACTAATTGAGCTCATTCGAGGAAAAAAAATCATGGTGGGAGCCATTGATGTGGCGACCAATACCATTGAAACACCTGAAGAAGTAGCCGCGACTCTGCGAGCAGCGCTTAAGTATGTGGATGCAGACAAGCTTTATCCATGTACTAACTGCGGCATGACGCCGCTGTCACGTGAAGTAGCAAGAGGAAAGCTGAATGCCTTACGAGCGGGTGCAGACATCGTGAGAAATGAACTCTTGTCACAAAGCCCAGAACGAATACAAAAAATAAACAACCAAGTCGCTAAGACTATATAAATAAACGGTAAGACAAGACCTTTGTCATCCACTAACATCTAAGTGATTAATGAGTATCATTGAATTTATCATAAGCCACCCTTCCACTATTATAGGGCTAGTGGCTACAGGGGTCTTTGCCGGTATTTTAGCAGGCTTGTTGGGAGTAGGTGGAGGCATCGTCATTGTGCCAGTGCTGTTTTTCTTGTTTCAAAGCTTTGGCGTATCAGCTGAATCAGCCATGCTTGTAGCGACAGCAACGTCGCTAGCCACAATCGTGCCGACGTCTATCAGCTCCATTCGCTCGCACTACCGAAAAGGTAATGTGAGTTTTGACCTATTAAAACGCTGGGCCGTATTCATCTTTATTGGTGTACTAGCTGGTAGTTTACTAGTGACTCGGGTTGATGGGACTTGGCTTACCGTCTTGTTTGGCGTAATAGCCACCCTATCTGCACTGAACATGCTGATAAGAACTGGAAAATCTGCATTGTTTCAACAATTACCCGGTACAGTGGGACAAACGGTAATGGGTATATCCATTGGCTTTTTTAGCTCTATGGTCGGTATTGGTGGCGGTACTATTTCTGTACCGCTATTGACCCTATACAACTACCCTGCTCATAAGGCTGTAGGCACTGCTGCGGGAATAGGACTAATCATTTCATTGCCAGGTGCGCTAACAATGTTGCTATTAGGTAGCACACCGGCTGATGCACCAGCTGGAACATTTGGATTAGTCAACCTAGGAGGCTTGCTATGCATCATGCCGCTAACCGTCCTATTCGCACCTGTAGGTGCCTCACTTGCAGCTAAGCTGGATGCAGCAAAACTAAAAAAAATCTTTGCCGTTGTACTATTTATCACTGGCTTGCGTATGCTGGTACAACTTTTTCTGTAAACTGTCCGTAAGGAGCCGTATTTAGCTGAGCCTCCTACATGCATTTTCGTGATAAATACAAGGTGAACTTTAAGCTATATATAAAAATTTATTGGTTTTACATGATAAAGTGGCGGGAGGGCAGTTCGAGTCAAAAAAAACAAAGCGGATCTTTCACACCACTTATAGTCATGCGCAGCAGTATTTACGCGTAACTATTGTTATAAAATCTTCAATGACAGTTTTCCCAAGCTGACTTTCTTCTTTATGGCACCGACTTTTCATGTACATACTTTGTGAATAAAAGTCTCGATTGTAAACGTTATCCCGAATACATGTTAGGTGAAATTTTATTAGAGATAACTCAAATATTTGATAATGATAAAACACACGATGATGAAGGCAAAGTGGGTGTCTGTCCTATTATTGAGCACAGCGCTATTACAGAGCTTATTTGCTGCTGAAACGGAGGTTACTAAAACGGAGGCAGCTGGAAAATACGATGGTTCTTGGGAATCGCTCCAAAAGATGCCGGTGCCAGCCTGGTTCGATGATGGGAAAATCGGGATCTTCATCCACTGGGGGCCATACAGTGTGATCGGTCACCGTAAGGGTAAAAGAGGCTATGCCGAGCATGTACCGAAGTTACTTTATTCAGATTCGGAATACTATTCCCCTTATATGATGGAACGCTGGGGCAAGACTCCGCCAGATTTTGGCTATAAGGATATCATCCCAGAATTTAAGGCAGAGAAATGGGATCCTGATGCGTGGGCGAAACTGTTTCATGATGTCGGCTTTAAGTATTTAGTGATGACTGCCGAGCATCATGATGGCTGGGCAAATTGGGATTCGGACCTTACTCCATGGAATGCGATGGATATGGGGCCAAAGCGCGACCTTGTTGGCGATCTGGGGAAAGCTTTAAAAAAATACGATATCAAGTACGCGCCATCTTATCACCGTGAACGGCATGCTTCCTTCTTTGCGAAGAAGCTTTATGTGGTCAATGCGGTGCCGCAGGATATGATCGCCGAGGAGATCAAGCGAGTGCCTGAAGCGGCTTCGCTGTACGGGCCGTTCGGTATCGATAAGGAATTTGTCGATGATTACGTAGCGCGCTGGAAAGAGATCCAGACGAAGTATGAGCCAGATTTCCTATGGATCGATGATATCCCGATATGGACACGTGACGGCAATAAGGTGCTGAAAGGAAAGGCGAAGCCTGAGGTACAGTATTTCTACGATCAGTGCCGTGGGATGATCACCGATTTCATGAATGATGGCGTGGCACGTGGTGCGGAAGTTTACGTGAACAACAAAGGAGCCAATCGCAACTGGCCAGATGGTGTAGGAAATCTAGAAAAGGATAACTTGAAGCTCAAGGTGATAGGCCCTAAGTGGCAGAGCTGTACGACCTTCGGCACCTCCTTTGGTTATCTGGAAAACGATACCTACAAGAGCGTCGAGAGTGTGATTCACGAAATGATCGAAGTGATCAGCCGCAACGGAAATTTCTTGGTGAACATAGGGCCGAAAGCAGACGGTACGATTCCAGAGCCACAAATAGAGCGGCTGATGGCCATGAAGGCCTGGCTGGATGTAAATGGCGGTGCGATCTACGGCTCTCGCTATTGGAAAGAGAGCGAGCAAGAAAATGAGCACCTGGCGTTTACCACGAATGGAAAAAAGCTTTATGCGATTAAGTTGAAGAAGCCTGATGCTCCTTTCGTGATCACCGGCACGGCTGGATGGAATGCGGATCAAGTGAAGTCTGTGCGTCTGCTCGGGTCAGGTGAGCAAGTAGATTCTCAAATGACACCCAAAGGCCTACAAATCACTCCGCCATCGGACCTAGGTAGCGGTAAACATGCTTGGTCTTTTGAGGTCGTCACCGATGCAGAGCAACACGAGCCAAACGTGGTTGAGACCGATGCTGGGAAGGCGCTCAAGGGCACAAAGAAAGTCGACCTCGACGGAAACCATTAATGATAACTAAGCACTCTATGAAGACCCTATTATTTTCAATCGTTTTCTTGTTCTGTGGACAGGCGCTGTATTCTGCGGACGAGAAGCCGAACATTCTCTTTATCTTCGCTGATGATCAGATGTGGAACAGCCTAGGCTGTTTAGAGGGAAGTCAGGTTTTAACTCCTAATCTGGATCGCCTCCGCCACCAAGGAGTCCTTTTTTCTCATGCCTACAATATGGGATCATTCACTTCCGCTGTTTGTGTAGCTAGCCGTACGATGCTTAATACTGGAGCGTTTGTTTGGAGTGCGGCTGAGCTTTCTCCGAAAGGAAATAACTCGCAAGACCGGAATGCACCAGAGGATCAGGCAAAATACACAGTCGAAAGAAAGAAACCCGCCGGCTACTGGTCACAGTGGATGAAAGAGGCAGGCTATGAAACTTATTTTTCTGGAAAATGGCATGTGTCTGGAGTGAATGCAAAAAAGTTATTTGATCATACTTTGAACGTCCGTGGGGGGATGCCGGGCGGTGCAAATACACAGTACAATCGTGATTTCGTTCCTGGTGAGCCAGATGGCTGGTCGTATGATAAAGAGCAAAAAGGTTTTTGGCAGGGAGGGAAGCACTGGAGCGAGGTTCTGGGCGATGACAGTGAAGCGTTTTTTAAACAGGCGGAAAAGAGTGATAAGCCATTTTTCATGTATCTGGCATTCAATGCACCTCACGATCCACGCCAGGCACCGAAGGAGTATCTTGACATGTATAACGTGGACGAAATGAAGCTGCCGGTGAATTTTCTTCCGGAGTATCCATATAATCAAGCGGCTGGAGCAGGGCGTAAATTGCGTGATGAAAGGACGGCACCGTTTCCTAGGACTGAGCATGCGATTAAAGTGACGCTTCAGGAATATTTTGCGTTGATCACCCATATGGACACACAGATCGGTCGCATACTCGATGCGCTAGAGGCTTCTGGGAAGGCGGATAACACCTACATCTTTTTCACAGCAGATCACGGTCTTGCCGTGGGGGATCACGGTTTTCTTGGAAAGCAAAACATGTATGACAGCAGTATGCGCGTACCGTTTCTGATGGCGGGACCAGGCGTGCCAGCGGATAGCACTGTGAATGCTCCGATCTACTTACAAGACGTGGTGGCCACTTCACTAGAGATTGCGGATTTTCCGAAGCCAGAACAAGTTGAGTTTCAGAATCTGCTGCCTCTGGCAAAAGGGGAGACAGAGAAGAGTTCCTATGAGTCGATCTACGGCGCTTACTTCGGGGCACAGCGCATGTATCGGAATGATAGATACAAAATGATCATTTACCCTACGATCAGTGTCGTGCGGCTCTACGATATGGTGAATGATCCATTTGAAACGAAGGATCTTGCGGAGGAGAAAAATCGACCGGTGGAACTGATGAATACTCTCTTCGGTGAATACCAGAAACTGCAGAAGGAAATGGGCGATCCTGTTGATGTTACGAACGCCTATGAAACATTCATGGGGAAATAAGGTAAGAAATTTACTTCAGGGCACTTCTGGTTGAGAAAATCGACTTGCTGATTTTTTCACAAGAATCTGTGGGCTATAGTAAACTCTCAGTATTGATGAGGAATGAATAGAAGGTGTTCTCTTCCTCGGATAAACCTTCTATTTTGAAGTGTTTCTTGAGGTTCGACTTTAGAGTTCCATTTCGGTGACTTTCTAGTACTCGGGGGTGGACATAGTGCTTTTTACACACGGGTGGGCGATGTCCTAGCTCTTTCGATGTTGCCTTGAGGGCTGTTTTCTCCTGCTCGATCTTGTCAGCGTGATTGGATATTTCAGGAAGCTTGAGGAGGTGATTTAGTGTTAAGTGGCTAGCGCGCCAAGTTCTAAAGTCCTTCGCGCTTATATCAGCATTTGTTTTTTCTTTCAGCCACTCATTCACGTCTGAAGAAGTGACTGGGTGATACGCTTCGTCATTTTTGTATTTGAAAAGCCTTTGTCCTGGTAGGTCATCGAGTTGCTCAACAATTTTTGATAGAGTCGGTAAATAGATATCAAACTGGCGGGCTTTGCCCCCTTTTGCGGTAAAATCTAATTTTAAGTAGCCGTCTTCAGTTTCCACATCAGCGTGCCTCAGTGTGGTGAGGCCAGAGGTCCCATTTTCTTTATAGTATGCTTCGTTACCAATCCTCAGCGAGGTATTATCGAGTAGACGTATGACCGCTGCAATGACTGAGCTCTTGATCAGAGATTCTGAGTCTATATCTTTCGCGACAGATTCTCGAATCAGGGGAAGTTTTTTGGCAAAATCAACGAGAGCATCAAACTTCTTTCTGCTGCGCCAAAGACTCCACTGCTGGTGATATCGATATTGTTTTCGCTTCCGTTGATCGATACCGGTTGCTTGCAAATGGCCATTGGGATCTGAACAAAACCAAACGTCTCGATAGGCTGGAGGTAGTGCTAGGCTGTTTAAGCGAGCTTTGATCTTTTTATCTTTGATCAGTTCTCCTTCGCAATCGTAATAAGCAAAACCCTTGCCTGCACCGCGCCTAGAATACCCTGCATCGCTGTCTGTAGTATAAACTAATTCTTTGGGTGAAGACTCTAGAGCACTTGTCATGATTTTAAATTGCAATAGTCAGGACAATTATCAAATGAGAGTTTGGCTCTGTAGCTAAATATTTTAAACGAACTTACTGATGAGGTCTCTCTCTTCTATCAATGAAAGGTAGCTCCAATGACCGAGTTCGAGATTGAGTTTGAAGCTGCCGATGCTGATACGTTCGAGCTTTAAGACCTTTAAGGGAGTTCCAAATTTGGGGTCTTTCAGTGCTCCGAAGAGTCGCCGGATGTGGCGGTTTTTGCCTTCGTCAATCTCGACTCGGAGTTTTGTTTTAGCACCACCTGTGCCTATTTTTTCGACCTTAAGCGCTTTCAGAATTCCTTCTGAGCTATAGATTCCTTGCATCGCGGTTGCGATATGTTCGTCTGTAACGTGACCTCTAACCCAGATTTCGTAGACTTTATTACAATTTCCGGGACGGGTTAAAGCATCGCCAATTTTGCCGCTGGTAGTGAATAGCAGAAGTCCTCTGGAATCGAGGTCGAGGCGTCCGATAGGCATCCAGCCGTCTTGAAATACCCAGTCCGGGAGCAGATCGTAGACTGTTTTTCTTCCAAGTTCGTCTGAGCGCGTGACGATATATCCCTTGGGCTTATTGAGCGCTAGGAGTGTTTCCGAGTCGTTCGCGGTTCTATTTTTCATAAAACGATTTCCCTAACATAATTATCATAGGGTTATTTTCTGTTAATATATCTAAATGTTAGTTGAATTAGCTAGGTTGTTAGACTGGAAGTTCCTCCCGTCCACGCAGCCAGCCTGTTAGGCTTAGGCGTGGTCGTTTTGAAGGAAGCACTTCATGCCAAAAATCAGCACTGCGGAAGATGACGAGTGTTCCCGCCTCGGGGACTACATCAATGGAGGGGCCTGTGATGCCTTGTTCTGGATCGTTATAAAGACGTAGCTGACCACCGTCAGATTCAGCCCAGTCTTCATTCAGATAGGCGATGATTGAGATCTGTCTAGCGAGAGTATGGGCGTGTCTATCGAGATGGGCTTTGTAAAATCCAGCGGCGGGATAGAGTGCGAGGTGTCCCTCGTAGCTCGACAGTGGTAGGAAAAGGTGACGGCGGAAGTGCGCGCAGAGGTCGTTCATGCTATCAATCCATCTTTCAGCCGCAGGTGCTGGATCGTTTTTATCGAGCCAGAAGATTGAGTCGCTACGGATCTCAGAGCGGATTTTTTTTTCCTGTCCAGCACCCACACCCGCTCTTGTAAGCGCATCTGCGGCAATCTTATCTGCCATGACTTGGATGAGATCTTGCTGTATGTTAGGCCTTAGAAAATCAGGAAATATACCATAACCCGGCTCAGCTACAGCAGTAGCGAGGAGATCCATGGCGGCGGCGTCGAAGGCAAAAGGGGTGGTTTTAGGTAGTTGCATTCCTCACGTGAAATTCGGAGGGTGCGACGGGAATCGTATTAGCTAGAAACAGCTAAAATTCAACGAGTAGTGCCAACCAAGGTGGATAAGTAGAAGGAACTTATACCATGAGGGCTGAGCAAAAGGAGAGAATTAATTTTTTGACTACAGATCATGTGGGTTTTCAGCGGATTAATGATCTCTCAAAAAAATGACCTCCTCGACCCAAAGCTGAGGGAGGAGGAGGTTAGGTTGCGGAAACAGAGAGAATGGTCTGCGACAGCGGTTATGAATAAATTATTTTTGGAAATGACTTGCTACTTGTTGAAGGCCTTCTTCGCTTCAGCAAGAATGATTTCGCCAGTGGGGCGGTTTTTTTTTGTGCCCGAAAGCACAGCTTTGACGATGCCTTTTTGATCGATGAAATAGGTGGCAAAATCGTTCTGGCTGTATCTAGCGGTCTTCTCAGCTGGAGAGTCGAGGAGGATGGGCGAGAACTTGGTTTTCATGAAGGCTTTTTTAGCTCCTTCAACGCCCTCTTTTTCTTCACGGAAAACGCTGAGAATTTCCGTGTTTAGTTGAGTGAATTCAGGCGATAGCTTTTGCAACTGCACGAGTTGCGTTAGGCAGAATGGTCACCAGTGGGCACGGCTAAAGACGAGAATGACGTTTTTGCCCGTATAGTCTGAGAGTTTTTTGGTTTTGCCGTCTTGATCGACAAGCTCAAAGTCAGGAGCTTTTGAGTTGATCTCTACAGGTTTCATTTCATCTGCGGAAAGGGTGCCAGCACTAAAGAGTAAACTGACGATACTGAAGATTTTTAATAGTTTCATCACCTATAAGAGTAGATTCTTTCGGATTTATTTCAAAATATTTTCTACCTTATTTTATTGAACTCTAGCAAATTCACTGCTGATGGATCGAATAACCCGTCTCATAAACTAAGTTGAAGCGATCCATACACTTACGCTACCCGCGGGGCAGGGAAACTTAGCCCAGCCGTTGGGGTCGATGGTGATTGTTTCGGGGTGGTGGCTGAGGGCGTCGTGGAAGGTTTTACCAGCGTAGCGGCTGCCTATTTCCATGTGCTGGGCGTTGGCGCCTTTGTTGCTCATGATAACGGCGCAGCCTTCGTGCTCGTGATTGCCGAGGCGAGTGAAACCGATGCAGTGGGGATCGTTGTGATAGACATATTGCTCGCCGTAGGCATGGGTTTTGCGGAGTTGGATGAGGGTTTCTAGGCAGGCGACGGGAGAGATGGTGACCGTGTGTAGATTGCCATCACGCCCTTTATCAGTGTATGTCGCGCCGTAGAGATCAGGGTAGAAGACACAGGGGAGCCCCTCGGTGCGGAGGAGAATAAGAGCGTAAGCGAGTGGCTTAAACCATGGCTTTACGGGGGCTTCGAGTGCTTGTAGCGGCTGAGTGTCGTGATTGCCCACGAGGGTAACAGCCAACTCGGGATGGGCGGTCATCAGTGAGTGGTCGAGAATTTTCCGGAGATCATAGTGTTCGCCAGCCTTGCTTGCATGGTGAAAATTATGATGCAGGGGAGCATCGAAGAGGCTCATAGATTCTTCTGTAGCAGCGATGTATCGCTTGAGTAGATCGAGGTTGCTAGGTGCCCAATATTCTCCCACGGCGAAAATATTTTTTCCTGTGTTTGTACGAAGGTTTTGGATCCAGTCGGTGTAAAAATCCGCACACATGTGTTTGACGGCATCGAGACGCACTCCGTGAAAATCGATCTGTTCATGCAGCCAATGGCCCCAGTGGTCGAGTTCGGCTTTTACGTGGGGATTCCTAGTATCGATGTCGGCAAACATGAGATAGTCGTAGTTACCTCGTTCGTCGGTGATCATACGTTCCCAATGATCTCCGAATCCGTTGTTGATGCGATAGATGGCGTATCCCTCAATACCGTGGGCGTAGTCGACCCCCGAAAAACAGGTGGAGTCCCATTGGAACTCGGAATACTGGTCGCCGCGGCCAGGGAAGGTAAATACGGTGTAGGCTTGGATTTCGTGAGGTTCTGAAATCACGATTTGGCGGTTATTAGGATCTACTTTGACGGCAGTGACTGTTTCGAGATCATCTGCACCACCTTTGTGGTTCAGAACAACATCAGCAATGACACCAATGCCATGAGCCTTAAGTTCCTGGCAGGCATGTAGGAGATGATCTTTTGTGCCGTATTTCGTTGGGATGGAGCCTTTTTGGTCGAATTCTCCTAAATCATAAAGGTCATAGGTGTCATAGCCAGGGGTGGTATTTCCTTGAGTCGCCTTATAAGCAGGTGGTAGCCATGCCGAAGTGATGCCTAGTTTTTTGAGATAAGCAGCCTGTTCAGCAGTATGCTTCCATAAAAATGAATCACCGGGAGTGTACCAGTGGAAAAATTGGATCATCGTCGCGTTCATTATGATGCGATTAAAAAGGTCTCAGGCTAATACACGATCAAAAAATTAAGATCAGGCATTCTATTTTGGGAGATGGAAAACTGATTTATCTCTATTCAGCAAAAAACTCAGAAATGGGCTTGTCGAGTCTAGTCGATGCGTGGATTGTTTAGTCAATGAGTTACTCACAGCAGCCGCGAATCACGAATCTGTCTTTACGCGATGGTCAGCAGTCGACATTAGGCTCCGCTGATTGGGTTTTGCATCCTCGAGACTTTTCCAAGGTGATCAGTAGCTCAATCAAATCTGGCTTCCACGGAGCGGAGATTGCTGGTGGGCAAAGTTTTCAAATAGCGATTAATTTAGGCTATAATCCATTTATTCTTTTGAGTGCGGTGAGTCATTCGCTGAAAGATATAGATTTCTCCCTGCAAATGCTCTTCCGTGGAGCGAACGCGTTAGGTTTCAGGCACTATGATAAGGATCTGGTAGAGGTGACGTTGAAAGAGTTTATTCACTGTGGAATTACGAAGATTCGCTTCTTTGACGCGTTGAATGACATTGAAAATCTCGAGTTGCCGGAATCGATCAAGCAGGCAGAGGGCGTGGTTCTCGAAGGAGCAATTTGTTTTACCCATTATGCGGATGCCCCAGAGCGTTACACGGATGATTATTTCTGCCGATACGCAGAGGCTTTACTTGCGGCTGGTTATACGGCGATAGCGATCAAAGATATGTCGGGGCAGCTGACAGCAGAGCGGGTTACTACCTTGGTGCCTGCCTTGCTCGAAATCCTGAAACCCAAAAATATCCCTCTTTCGCTGCACTGTCATTCTACGAACGAGATAAACTCATCAGAGGCTATTGCGATGTCAATTGAGTGCGGCATCGATGGCATCGAAACATGCGAGGGCGTTCTATCAGGAGGTTCATCACATCATAGCCTTGAAACGATTGCGCCTGAATTAATTCAAGATACGGCTGCCTATGATAAACTAAAGCGGAGGATGGACAATATCTGGGGAAAGGCACCTCAGCGCAAAGATGCGCAAATCCCATCGGAGCTGAAGGAGCGTCTTTGCCAAGCAGGTGTTCCTGGTGGGGCCATGCCTTTTGTAATTCGAGATCTCGAGCAGCAGCAGCCTACTATTTTGGCGAAATACCACTCGAGTCACAGTGACGCCAGAATTTCGGATGATGATTTCCCCGCGCTTGTAGATCTCTTTATCGCTGAGCTAAAACGGGTATGTCTCGACGCGGGAATGCCACTTTTGGTTACGCCTACCGCTGATATTTGCTGTAAGCAAGCCATTGCGAATTTGGCACTTGGTGCGGAGCCATACGGTGAAAGCCTTGCTGGGCGCTACCTTAATAACAATGGGCAGGCGAACCCAGATATCCGTTTTGCCAAACTTATCTTGGGCTACTACGGAGAGCTGAAAAGCTATGATGCTGAAGGCACTGTCTATGGTGCAAAAGATGACGTTGTACGTTTTTTTGCCGCGAATAATCCCATGCAGTTGAAAGCAGTTGAAGAACATCCTTCCTTGGCCGCAGGAGGTTCTGATTTGAAGGAGGCACAAAATTCAGCATGGCAGCTTATTCAGCAGTTCGGTGCGAAGGCACTTTCTTTTGCCAGCTTTGACCAATTGACTATTTTATACGCGCTCAAGCCATCGGGGATGATGCGGAGCAACGATCCAATTCTTGAGGCTGTAGAGAAATATATTGTTCGTGCTGAGGCCGCTAGAATCGAGGGGCGTGGGAGAACTTTCCCCGATTATGAGATGTTGATGCAGCCTATCCTCGCCTTTGTCGGACCTATGTTTGTGATGGATGATTCTTTGAATGCGGAGGACATTCCTCAGTTTCAATTGAACTTACTCGGGGAGAATCTCTGTAAGCACATCTTTGATATCTACATTGATTTACCTATCTGGAGCAAGGTGACGGAGTTACGCAATCACCTCTCGAAATTACTTTCGTCAGCTTATATCAGCTCAGATTTGCTCGCTGCCGTTGAGCATGTCACCGCTAGCTTACAGGGGCTTGATGCAAGACCGAATCGTTCGGAAAAAGGTCGCTTTAATACCGCGTTAGCTGAATTTGAAAAAATTACGATTGCGGACCTTTTCAATAGCATTGCCCTACTTAATAGCTTTACTAATCACGTTGCCAAGTATGCCACAAATCCACGAGTATTTGCGGAGCGCGGATTGACGATTCAGGATCTTCCCCCTTTTTACGACTTAAGTTCTCCTCATGAAGGAGCCAGTGCGTGGGAGAGTAAAATCAGGCAAAATATGACGGGCAAAAAGCTTCGTTTAGAGGCCGACTTCCAAGAGCGAGTAGATCGCTGGAGGAGCTAGTTTTTGCTCAGCAGTGCATGTCTTGCGCTCTGAGCTAAAGATAGAGTGCGTTCGCTGGAAGCACCGTTTGTGGTTCTGCCAGCTGTTTTACTGGTGAATTATATATAAGCTATCAGCTTGTGTAAAGTAACTGGCTTAGGCTGAGGTAAAGCGGGATACCGAGCACGAGGTTAAAGGGGAAGGTGATTCCTAGCGAGGTCGTGACATAGTAAGCTGGATTAGCGTGCGGTAAAGAAACGCGCACGGCAGCAGGTGCTGCGATGTAGGAGGCGCTGGAGGCAAGCACGGCGAAAATAACCGCGCCACCTTGGCTGAGACCGATTGACCAGCCCAGCAGTAGACCAAGGATGGCTTGGAAGACGGGAGCGATGATGGCAAAGGCAACAAGCTTTTTCTCAATACGTCCAGCTTCCTTGATTTTTTGTCCAGCGATAAGCCCCATTTCGAGAAGAAAGAGCATGAGAACGCCATAGAAGGGAGTGATGAGGAAGGGCTTGAGTAGATCGTAGCCTTGCTGTCCTGAAGTGAGTCCACAGACAATGCCGCAGATGAGGAGGACAAATGTTTTGCCTGAAACGACCTCGTGGAGAGATTTTTTCAGAGGTGTTTTGGCACGTGTGCCATAACGTTTTGCTAAAAGCATAGCGATGAAAATAGCGGGTATTTCCATGCATGCCATGACAGCAGGCATGAAGTTTTCATAAGAGTAGCCCTGCTGGGAGAGGAATGCCAAACATGCCATAAAGGTGACTGCGGAGACTGAGCCATAGTGCGCTGCTAAGGCGGCGGCATCGGAGACACTCATGTTTAAAAATTTTCGTGTCGAGAAAAAGACCAGAACGGGGATCAGCGCTCCAATAATCACGGTGGCGATTAATGGGACGGCGAGTTCGCTGAAAGAGGAACTTGCCATGGCGGATCCACCTTTAAAACCGATGGCGAGGAGGAGATAGATCGTGAGTCCTTGGTAAACCTGCTCAGGGAACTTGAGATCACTACCTATCCAAATGGCGATAAAGCCGGCGGCAAAGGCGATAACAGGTGGGGAAATAAGATTCGCGAGGAGTAGGGTGATGGAGTCCATGAGAGCGGGCTAGGTTATTTGTTGGGCGGAAACTAGTCGCTTGTTATCACGCATTTGGAATCGTGCAACTTAATTCACGCTAACATTGTCGTGTTTTTTGTGAATGCTTTCTCTTAGAGATCGAATATCGGCATCGATTCGTTCGAGAATGGCGAGTGTTTCGTCGTGTTTTGGTTCAGGATCCTTGATAAGAGCTAGTTCCTGCATGGTGGAAACAATGATCCCAATAAATAAATTAAGGATAGTGAAGGTGGCAATCATGATAAAGGGGACAAAAAATGCCCAAGCCCATGGGTGAACTTCCATCAGTGGTCTGACAATACCCATTGACCAGCTCTCCAATGTCATAATTTGGAAAAGCGAGTACAAGCTTCTACCAATGCTCCCGAACCAAATGGGAAAAGTTTCGCTGAAGAGTTTGGTCGCTAAAACAGCAGCGGTGTAGAAAAAAATAGCCATGACTGTGACTACTCCCAGCAGGCTAGGAATGGAGTGTAAAAAGGCGGCTACGACTCGGCGCAGGGATGGCACGACGGTGAGTAGGCGCAAAACTCGCAGAACTCTCAGCGCACGCAAGACTGACCAAGGCCCAGCTCCTGGTGCGAGAGCAATGATGATAACGAAGAGGTCGAAAATGTTCCAGCCATCAGTCCAGAAGCGTTTTCTGTAGGCGATGATCTTAAGCACCAGCTCGGCAGTAAAAACAGCGAGGCAGAAGTAATCCAGTGGTTTAAGGATGTGTCCCCACTGCGCCATGATGCCAGCGTCCGTTTCTAAGCCGAGGATGATGGCGTTGAAAACGATAAGCGCGACAATTGTCGTCTGAAAAGTCGGGTGATCTAAGAAACGTGTGAGCTTATTAGTCATGGGTAAAGGCGAACGCCGAGGGTTACTTTTTTTGCTTAGCAGAATTTTTCCAAATTTCAGGCGATTTCCTTAGTGCGATTGTACCTATCATCTGTGCGGCGATAGGGGCAGTGAGGTAAAAAAAGATCGTGATGAGTGCACATTGAATAATAACGCGAGGCTCAGGGGCAGCAGCGATGATACCCAAGAGGACAAGAGTGAGACCAAAGGCACCTGCCTTCGTCGCTGTGTGCATACGGCAGAATACATCGGGCATGCGAATGATCCCTAGTGCGGCGATCAGCGAGAAAAGTGCGCCTGCGATGAGTAGGGTGCTAATGAGAAAGATCATGATTTTCTATTTTCTTTAATTTCGAGGTATCGGGCAAAGGCGACAGTAGCGAGG
This sequence comes from Akkermansiaceae bacterium, assembly GCA_051252195.1. Lineage (GTDB taxonomy): Bacteria > Verrucomicrobiota > Verrucomicrobiia > Verrucomicrobiales > Akkermansiaceae > Oceaniferula. The sequence goes on from JBPOGD010000001.1 coordinate 456,126, forward strand.
AAACTGATGATGGCGATAGCTCCCGACACATCGAGGTAGGAGACGAAGCCAGTGGACAGAACAAGCAATGCACACTGAACCATAATCAGTGCAGATAAGAGGTCGAGCGCGACGATGCGATCAGCTACAGACGGCCCCTTACACAGACGCCAGATGGTGCAGATCATAGCCAGACAAACGATGATATGGGTGGTGTTGATCACCCAGAGCGGGATACTTGTGATTTCAGAATACATCGCGGATTCTCCTTATGTAGTTGTTTTCAATATCGAGTGCAGCTTCAGAAGGATCATCGACGTACATGGAGTGGATGGTGAGCTGCTGTAAATCCTCAGTAATACCAAGACTGAGAGTGCCTGGTGTCATGGTAATGAGGTTACTTGTAGCGATAATTTGCCTGTCTGTCAGTCCGCTGATGTTGACTGTGATCAATGCTGGATTCATATGAACGGCAGGAGTGAGAACTTCGTAAGCAACACGGACATTACTCATCACAACCTCTTTGATGTAGAAAAGAGAGAGGTTGATGGCTGCGATCATCCATGAGATGGGAGATGATTTTTTCATGGTTGGATAGGGTTGGTGTTGAATACCTTGTTGATGTAAATTTCAGGATTCATGAGCTGTAGACTGGCAGCTTCTGCGAGGTTAAAGAGTGGGGTACTCCAGAGACCGATGGCGACAGTGAGTAGCGCGAGGCCAATGCATGGAGCGGTGAGTGTGAGCGGTAGCTTGGTGGTACTGAGTTTTTGATTGTCCGGGGCATCTTTCCAGAAGGCCTCCGCCCAGATTTTAGTCATGGAGTAAAGAGTGAGTACACCTACTAATAAGGCACTCGTTACGAGGATATAGTGTCCTTCGGTAATGCCAGCTTGAATGACACTGAATTTTGCCCAGAAGCCAGAGAGTGGAGGAATACCGCCTAGAGAGAATGCGGGGATGAAAAATAACAAACTAAGCGCTGGGGCGAAACGGTATAAACCGCCTATTTTTTTCAGATCAGTCGAGCCGCACTTACGTTTGATCAGACCACTGATAAGGAAGAGGTTTGTTTTTACGATGATGTGGTGGATGGTGTAAAAAATCGCACCCGTGATGGCTGCGGTCGTTCCAATAGCTAGGCCCATCATGATGTAGCCGATCTGGCTGACGATGTGGAAGGAGAGGATTTTTCTAATGTCGTACTGCGCTGCGGCTCCTAAGACACCCGTAATCATCGTCGCTGCGGACAGGAAAAGCAGAGTGCCTTGAATAACGTCAAACTGGCTGCTGAAGAACAAGGTGTAAGCTCTTATTAGGGCATAGACACCCACTTTCGTGAGTAGCCCTGCAAAAATGGCTGAGATGGCGACCTTGGGCGTGTGATAAGACGCTGGTAGCCAGAAGAAAAAGGGAAAGAGTGCTGCTTTGATCGCGAAGGCTGCCAGCAGAAGCATAGCGCTGCTGTTAACCAAGAATGCATCATCGGACTGCGCCAAGAGACGTGCCACGTCTGCCATGTTGAGTGTACCGAGTTTTCCATAGAGTAAGCCGAGTCCGCTGAGGAAAATGATGGATGAGAGAAGGTTGATAATGAGGTATTTAACCCCGCCTTCGAGCTGTCCTCTTTTTCCTCCCATGGTGATGAGGACAAAGGATGAGATCAGCATGACTTCGAACCAGACGTAGAGGTTAAATAGATCTCCCGTGATGAATGCGCCGTTGACTCCCATGATGAGGAAATGAAAAAGCGCAAAGTAGTGTTTTTTAATCAGCGAGTCATTGATGTCTTTGATCGAATAGATCGCAACGGCTAGCCCGACAATGGACGTGATACACACCATTGAAGCGCTGAATAAATCTGCGATGAGGGTGATGCCGTAGGGGGCTCCCCAGCTTCCAGCCTGGATGACGACATGGCCGTTGAGGATTGTTAAGTAAAGTAGGGTGCAGGAAGAGGCGAGTAAGGCGATGGCACCAAACACACCTACCTTACGAGTAAGCTGGGGATTCTTTCCAGTGCTTAGACAGACTAGGGCTGTGATAAATGGAATGATAATCGAGCAGAGAAGAGGAATCATGAGATGCGATCGGTATTGTTGAATGCATTAATATCGTCCTCACCAAGTGCCTGGTGGGCTTTGAGCAAAAGACAGATGGTGAAAATGATGAGACCAAAGCCGATGACGATGGCGGTGAGAACGAGTGCTTGTGGTAGCGGATCGGCGTGGAGAAGAGGTGGCTCACCAGTTTTCGAGTCCGAAAAGACAGGTTTTCCTTCGGTAAGGCCTCCCGCGGCAAAGACCAATAAGTTGGCGCCTTGGCTCAAAAGGATAATGCCGATGACGAGCTTCATAATACTACGACGCAGTAGGCAGTAGATTCCACTGGCAAAAAGAGCACCGATAATAATGGCGATAAGGGTTTCCATGATAGTTTAGTAAGTTCTGGTATTGATATTTTCTGTTCCAAGGGCATGTGCGCATTTCGTGGCAAAGCCAACCACGCCGAGATAGACCCCGACATCGAATAAAAAGGGTGTGCCTAGTTTGACTTTTCCAATTAATGGAAGCTCGAAAAACGGTAGCCAGATTCCTTTAAAAAGATCATGGCCTGCAAAGATACCTATCAGGCCGCTAAGCATCGCAATAGCTAGTCCAGCGATGATCAGTGCAATAGGGTCAACAAACTTGAGCGGAAAGAGCTTCATGGTTGTTTCCCAGCCATGAGCAATGGCGAGCAGCATTACAGAAGCCGCAGCAATTAATCCACCAATGAAGCCACCGCCAGGGAAATTATGACCACGGTAAAGAATGATGAGTGAAAGAATAAAGAGCAGAGGGACGAGAGCACGCGCCGCTATTTTCAGAGTAAAGGTCGACATTATTTTGAAGGTTTTTGTTTGATGAGGGCGCGGACAAGTGCCGAGGTTCCCAGTGCGGCAATGGCGAGTACGGTAACTTCTCCCCACGTATCGAGGGCACGGAAGTCAACAAGGATCACATTTACTACATTGGCGCCATGTGCATCGGGATAACTCATAGCTGCGAGTTTATCGGAGATGGGTGCGCCCAGCTCTATCGCCTCTGATCTGAGAACCATGATGGTGATGACAGTTCCTACACTTAGTGACACCGCGGCATCGAAGAGACGCGTAAGCTTTGAGGAACGATTTTTAAAGTCGGGGAGCTTATAAATGACCCACGCGAAGAGAACAACGGTGAGAGTTTCTACCAGAATCTGGGTAATTGCGAGATCGGGAGCACTATAGAAGGCATAGATCATTGCGACGCCGAAACCTACTACGCCCAGTGCAATGAGTGCCACCAGACGTGAAAGCGTGGTGATGGCCAGCCAGATAGACACGAGCATGAGCAGGCTCATAACGATGATGCTAATAGATATGGGGAGCTCGGACTCGATGTTGGGAATCCCTCCTGCACTGATGAGCTTCATCACAACTAAGCAGGTGGTGGAGATCAGAATGATGTGGATGTAATTGCGAAGATATCCAGATTGGAGGCACTTGGTCTGCCAGTTTGCAAAACGGATGACAGATGCAAGTATCACTTGATAAACTTCATCGGCACTGGGGATTTTACTTTTTTCTAGGATAGAGCGTATGCGTGAAGAACTCAGATAGATAATGACGCCTAAGGCGACGGTGACGAAACTAAGCAGCAAGGGGAGGTTGAAGCCTGCCCAGAGTTTAACCTCGGGATCGACTCTGTGTCCAAGGATGGAAGAGTTTGCGGCTGAGACAAGGGGTGCCATGAGTCCTGGGAAGATGCCGACAACGACACCGAGCGTAGCAAGGATAACGGGGCCGATCCTCATGGAAATGGGAGCTTCATGCGGATACTTGGGTAAATCGCTGAAGCTTTTCTTTTTCCAGAATGGAATGATGGCAGTTTTGACAGCTAGAGCGAGTAACATGGCACCGCCGATGAGAATGAGAGCATTGATCAGCCACGGCATGTCAGTTTTTAAACCAGCTTTAAAGGCATACTCCTTGCCGAGAAATCCGTAGAAGGGAGGTAAACCCATTTTAGAAAGACCAGCTAAGCATGCTGCACCGGCAGTCCAAGGCATCGCAGTTCTTAAGCCTCCTAGTAGGTGCGTACTACGCGTCCCTGTTTCGTGATCGACCGATCCTGCCACCATAAACAAGGTCGCTTTGTAGAAAGAGTGGCCTAGAAGAACCAGAATAGCGGAGAGTGTGCCGTAGTGCCCTCCCACGCCGAGCAAAAGAGTGATAAGCCCGAGGACAGCTAAGGTCGTACCCGCAAGTATTTTTTTCAAATCAGTTTGGCGTAAGCCGAAAATGCCACCAAGGAGTAAGGTGAGACCACCTGCTGTACACAAAGTCACTGTCCATGCCGTGGTGCCAGCAAGTACGGGGGAGAGTATGGAAAGCAGGAAGACGCCCGCTTTAACCATCGTTGCCGAGTGGAGATAGGCGCTGACAGGCGTAGGAGCTGCCATGGCATTGGGAAGCCAGAAGTGAAAGGGGAATTGCGCCGACTTAGTAAACGCGCCCATCAACACCAAGGTAAGAATAGCTGGATAAAATGGGTGGGAAGCGAGGTCAAGACCACCGTTCGCTTTGCTAATGATTTCCGCTAGTGACCAAGTGCCTGTGGCGTTAGCTAGGAGTATCAAACCTGCGAGCAGTGCCATTCCTCCAAGGCCTGTGACGAGCAGTGCTTGGAGAGCGTTTTTACGCGCCGTTTCTTGGGTATGATTAAAACCAATCAACAGGTAGGAGATGATACTCGTAAGCTCCCAGAAAACGAAAATCAGCAGTAGGTGGTCAGAAAAAGCGAGGCCGACCATGGCAAACATGAATGCGTAAATATAGGTAAAGAGGAGATGTGCCTGATCATGTCCTTTCATGTAACCAGCTGCGTAGATCAGAATAAGGCTACCAATACCGGTGACGAGTAGAGCGAGTAAAAGCCCCATACCAGTGAGATTGAGAGAAAAGTTGATACCTAGATAAGGAACCCACTCCGCAAAGTAGCTTACATTACCACCACCTGTCACAATGGGTAATGCCGACAAAGATAAAATGCCAAAGGCGGCAATGGCGGGCACACCGAGGAGCCATGGAAGGACTTTCGATGAAAGGTGTTTGCTAAGAGGCGCGAGGCAAGCTCCTAGGAAAACAAATAACAGAATAGCAATTAAGCTCATAAAATAGGGATGGGATACAAACTGAGGTGGATTTCAGGATAGGATATTGAGTGCGTGACAGGGGTTTCTTAAAAGGTTTCATGCGCCAATCAAGTCAGAAAGGAAATTCTGGTCCGCCACTCTTATTTTAGTGGTAATAACAGGTGTTGTTTCGCTCTGGGTAATTATGCCGGAGGAGACGGACTCGTTTCTAATTCCACGCCTCTTGACAGCGTTTTCTAACGGAATGCTATCGGGGGAAGTGACTCGATGAGACATTGTACCCAGAGAGAAAACATTGAGGCTGTCGATGGCTTTCATGTCTGCTGCTTCTGCAAAGGCTATGCCAATGTCGAGGGCTTCTTGAGAGTGATCTGAGAAGCTAGTTTTGAGCATAATTTTATCGAGCTTCGCTTTGCTCATTTTGGGAACAGAGATGATGGAGCAGGGAACCTTAAGGGCTAAATGAACTGCTATGTCAGACTTGAAGGCTTTTTTTCCAATAACAACAAGATAGGCATTAAAATCTCTGATTTCACGCAGGAGGGCAAAGAGTGGACTCTTATCCTCTACCGCTTTATAGCGGATAGCGACAGTATCATCGTCACCCCAATGCTTTTGGACTAACTTTTTCATTTCATCGACTAGCTGACTGTCGATAGGATCAAGGAGCCAAGGATGTTTTTCCGTCGCGGCAGAAGGCATTTCTGGAACCTTATAAGCGTGGAAGAAAACAACTTCAGCAGATTCAGCTAAATCGTAGACTTTCGATGCCCAACTGATGGCTCCCTCGTCGTTTCCTATGAGGCCGAGCGGCACAATTATTTTGCGATAAGGTTTCATCCTTTGTGAAAAGTACTTCATGAATATGTCTGCACAAGAAAAAGCGTGTTTTATATCATGAAAAAAATGTCGTGCTTTTTTGTAAAGTAATGAGATGATCCCATCAATGAACGGTGAATCAAATTGGACGTTTTTTACAAACCATGCTCACGTGATGGTTTGTCTCGCACGGAATAGTGACCGTCCATTGCGTGAAATCGCTTTAGATATTGGAATCACTGAGCGAGCGGTGCAGCGCATTGTAGCGGATTTAGAAGAAGGTGGTTTTTTGACACGTGAGCGCAGCGGTCGCCAAAATTCTTACAAACTTAATCACGAGAAGGCACTGCGGCACTCACTAGAAGCTCATAGGAATATTGGCGATTTGCTAAGCGTTTTAACAAGCTGATACTGGAGTGGTGGGATATTTTACTCAGCACAGAATTAGCACCAGCGTTTAACTTTAAACTTAGCCAGTAGAAAAACGCTTTTCGATGGTTGTGATGAAACACAAAAAGGCTGGATAAGCTTTGGCCGTTTCAAAACAGAAAAGGTCAAAGCTTATCCAGCCTTGTCAAAAAAGTAGGGCTCTTTAATGCTCCATGGGATTGGCTCCAGAGGAGTCTCCTAGGTGAGCGAGCTCCTCAGGTAGGAAGTTTTTGAAGCGGTTTTTATCAATCGCTTTCATGTAAGCCTCTTCAGGGGAGACAACACCTTCAATGAGTTTATCCCAAATGGCATCGTCCATGAATTGCATACCTTCCGATTTACCTCCGATGATGACATCGTAGAGCTTCTGGGTGGCGCCCTCGCGAATAATGGCAGAGACAGCGGTGTTAGCAAAAAGGATCTCATTCACCGCGACGCGTCCTGGTTTATCGGAGCGTTTCATTAGCAGCTGAGCGACGACGCCACGCAGAGAAGCAGATAGCATACTACGTACCTGACCTTGCTGATCCGATGGGAAAACGTCGATAATACGGTCAACTGTCTTACGCGCGTTATTGGTATGCAATGTACCAAATACTAAGAGACCTGTCTCGGCGGCGGTAAGTGCTAGTGAAATGGTTTCGAGGTCACGCATTTCTCCCACGAGTACGATGTCGGCGTCCTCACGCAGAGTTGCGCGGAGGCCGTCGGCAAAGGTCGGTGTCTGAATGGGGACTTCACGCTGAGTAATAATCGATTTTTTACTACTGTGGACAAACTCAATAGGCTCTTCAATAGTTACAATATGACGGTTGTAGTTAGCGTTGATGTAGTCGATGAGTGCTGCCAATGTCGTCGATTTACCAGAGCCCGTTGGTCCTGTGACGAGGACGAGACCTGAGCGCATATGGGCAAACTCTTTGATGACCTGTGGGATGTTGAGGTCTTCTAGGGAGGCGATTTCAGTAGGGATGAGACGAAAGACAGCGGCGAGTCCGTTTTTCTGCTTCAGGTAGTTACAGCGGAAGCGCGACTGCTCATCCATCGAGTAGGCGAAGTCGAGATCGCCCGTTTTAAGGTAAAGTTCGAATGCTTTGGGGTCGCAGATTTCCTGCAACAAACTGTGAATAAGCTCTTGTGTGAGTAAAGGCTGGTCGGGGATGATGGTGATAGAGCCGTGAATACGGATCTTAGGATATTCTCCCTCGCTGAGGTGTAAGTCTGAGCCTCCTGAGGATACTAGCTCTTGAAATAAGCTGTCGATAATTGCCATGATTGTTAGTAAATGGTGCTGAAATTTTGATGAAGAAAATTAAGAAAGGAATATGCGCATTTGCGTTTTGTCTTCGGAGCGGAACATCAGTTCATCCTGAGAAATTAGCCCCTTGGTGTAGAGCTCGCGCAGAGAGTCATCCATAGTGATCATACCGACATTTTTACCTGTCTGCATCACGCCTGGAAGCATGTAGGTTTTTCCCTCTCGGATATTACTGGCAACGGCGGGTGTGTTCACCAGTAGCTCGACGGCGATCTCTCTGCCCGTGCCGTCAATATTGGGTACAAGCTGCTGGGAAATGATTCCGCGTAAGGACTCAGATACCATGATGCGGATTTGCTCACGCTGATCGGTCGGGAATACATCGAGAATACGGTCGAGCGTTCTCGGCGCATTACTTGTATGAAGCGTGGCAAGTACGAGGTGACCTGTCTCAGCTGCAGTGAGCGCGAGGGAGATCGTTTCTAGATCACGCATTTCACCGACCACGATAACATCTGGATCTTCACGAAGTGCGCCGCGCAGTGCCTTCGGGAAAGACTCGGTGTGAGTATGAACTTCACGTTGATTTACGTGGCAGCTCTTTGACTCGAGAATGTATTCGATTGGGTTTTCAAGTGTAAGGATGTGATCTTGACGATCTGCGTTAATGAAATCTGCGATGGCAGCCAAAGATGTGGATTTACCAGATCCCATTGAGCCAGTGACGAGGAGTAAGCCATTTTGATAGCGCGACAGGGGGAGGAGAGATTCCACGGGTAATCCTAGCTCTTCCATAGTGCTAACCTGAGTTTTGATAATACGGAATACCAGATCATAGCCCAAACGTTGTTTGACGATGGACACGCGGAAGCGACCGTCTTGGTTCTGATAAGCGTAATCGACATCGCCGCGCTCTTGGAGTGTATGCCACTCTTTGTCCTCGATAAAAGAGCGTAGAAGTTTCTCTGTATCTTGGTTAGTGAGCGCTTGCGATTCCGGCCAGATCGGCTGGAGAGCACCGAAGCGGCGCCAAGCTGGAGGGTAACCTACGGCGAGGTGGACATCGGAACACCCATATTCGATGCCGAGCTTTAGATATTGATCGATGTGGTCGTAGACCGGAATTTCTGACATAAAGATATAAAAAAGTAAGTTCGTGGCAAAATGACAGTTTCTTGGAGCATGGAAAGATGGAAATTGAAAAAAATTCAAATTCCAGCAAAGCGTAAGCTAATATTTCAGCTTACATGCTCTCAGGTCTATTTTACTAGATCTCTTTTTATATCTGCCAATCCCATGTAAAGGACGGCACGGTGATTTTATCAGAATCCGATTTTCAGAATCCAACCATGGCTAAAACCTCATCGTGAGAAAAAAGAGTAGGGTCTTCAGCTGCGGCTATGAGTGTTTCGCTGATAATGAACTCAGATAAGTCAGTTGATCCAGATTGGTTATCAATCTGCTCAATGTCATGGGCGACCAAAGTTGTTTCAGCTGTCTGACCATTTGGCCATATTTGAAGGGCTATCAAAGCGCAGGTGCAGGCAGCAACGGCGCTGAGTGCAAATTTCTTTTGGCCGATCACAGGTGAGAAAAATGACTTGATACGAGTGGCAAATGTCTCCTGTGCAGGAAGTCGACGGCTTTCTCGCAGCACATTGCGAGCGAAGAAATCACTAGGCTCGCGCTTAGAAGCCTTATTGAGAAGATTCCATAAGGGATCTTCTTTTTCCATCTCAGGAGTCCATCTCGTAGGATCTGCTGAGTTAGGGTTTTTGGGCTTTTGGCTTTTCATGACAGTTCTTAAACGTTGGGTACGACAAATCGTTGCAGAAAAAATGATAAAAATAAAGACGATGTTCAGACACCTCTTTTGCTACCCCATAACTGGATGTGGAGTCGATCACTGTAGCGGAAGTTTTGGCTGCGGCAAATGTCGGCAAGCCAGAGGCGTTTTTTCTCTAAGGTGGCCTCGTCGCGACCTTCTGGCATGAGCAGAACTTTTCCCTGAGGGATACTGTGTTGATGAATGAGCTGGTGAACCTCGCTGAGGTCGGACTCTTCAGCGATGACGAATTTGAACCACGCTTTCGGTGACTGCGCAAAAAATGCGAGAGCGTCGGCCTTGCAGCGTTGGCTGACTGAGTTCCCGGAGTTGGCTAATTTTGGCGAAACGTTATACTGGTCAACGGCGGCATCGAAGTCCTTACCAGGTTTTAGTGTGCCGTTGGTCTCTATTTCAAAGCGGTAGTCGGTGTTTTTTTCTCTCAGGCAAAGCATCAGCGCGAGCCAGGCGTCTTCTTGGATCAGAGGTTCGCCACCAGTGAGAATGACATTGAAGCACTGGTAGTTGGCGATGTGCTGAGCAGCATCTGACACCGTGAGCTCTGTGATGTAGTCAGCTTTGCGAAACTTACGGTAGCTTGGATCGCTGTCTTTTTCATGCTCCCATGGAGTGCCTTCCCAGTTCCATGTGTAATCTGTATCGCACCACTTGCAGTGAAGGTTACAGAGAGATGAACGGATGAAAACTGAGGGTACACCCATGCTGACGCCTTCTCCTTGAATGGTGTGAAAAATCTCAGGCCCGTCATGGAGTCGGGCTAATTTCAGTAAAGGTTCCGCCATGGCGTCATGCTAGTGTTTGAGAGAACTTGAGCAAGTAATTTGATGGTGGTAAAAAGTACGCTATGATAGCCCATCAGTTATGAGTATTATTACAAAGGGTGGCGATAACGGGGAAACGGATGCGATGTATGGTGGCAGAGTTTCTAAGCTGGCGCCAGAGGTCGTGGCGGTGGGTGCGGTAGATGAGCTAAATACCGCACTTGGAGTGGTTCGCGTTTCCGGAATCCCGAGAGAGATCGAAGTGCAGATCAACACGGTGCAGGATCACCTCGTCAGCCTCATGGGCTTACTTTCAGTGCCAGCGGCTAAACGTGACAAGTACCTCGCTGACGGCTTTGCAAATATAACAGCAGTGGAGGTGGATTGGCTGGAAACTATCGCTGTAGAAATGCCAACAAAGTTTGACGGATGGGCGCGTCCTGGTGCTGCTGGAAATGTAGGTGCTGCTTGGGTAGATATGGCGCGTACCATTTGTCGTAGGGCGGAACTAGCTGCTTGGGGCTTAGGCGACGGCGCACACGTGGCATCATGCCAATTTCTCAATAGGCTCTCTGATATCCTTTGGCTTTGGGCTAGGAAGCTAGAGAAGAGTGAATAGCGTTTTTTTGAATCAAAATCCTCACTAAAAAGCCCTCATGACTACTATCGCGCACGCTCTATTGCCTGTCGTAATTGCAGGCAGCTTATTGCCCTTGGCTAAGCTGGAGAAAAAGAAAACACTCATTGCTATCGCATTAACTGGTGCAGCACCCGACCTACTCAATCCTCATTTGTCCCTTGAGGCGCGCTTAACCAGCTGGTCACACGGCATTCCCTTCTGGTTGCTTTTAACGGCAGTTCTTATTTTGTGGAGCTGCTTTTCTAAAAGAAAGTTTTCCCTGAAACTTGCTCTCGCCATGTCTTCGGCGTACTTGCTGCACATTGCGTGCGATGCGATATCGGGCGGGGTTAATTTTCTTTATCCATTTAAAGACCTCGTGTGGGGAGTCCGCTGGGTGAAGTTTGCCTTGTGGATACCGCTGGATGTTTGCTTGATTATTCTCTGCTACATGATGTTTCGTGTCATACCCCGATATAAAAATAAAAGCTTGGCCAAATAGCACTTGATCTCGCGATAGAGGACACTAACTTTGGGCACATGAAGAAAATCGTTTTTACCCTCTTGGCTATCTCATCGTTCCCTTTCGCATTTGTTTCCTGCACGAAGCACGAAACGGGCTTCACTCCATCGGGTCCCGTATCGAATACTTCCGTCATGCCATGGAATCGCCCAACAGGTCCTGAAGGCGGCGGAATTCTTGGTGGCGCACTGCAGTAGGATTCTAAAAATCAGAGATTCTTTGAGGTGAGTACGGTGGAGTGATCGCTGACTAATGCTTGGCTCAATGGGCCATTATTCTTCCTAAGTGGCTAGGAGAAACACGTGCCGTATTGAAATTAGCGATGATACGGCTCGCCGCGATGGATGGTGGCAATGCGGTAAATTTGCTCGAGTAACACGACGAGCGCTAGTTCATGCTGGAGTGTTAGGGGAGAGAGCGCCCAGACCATGTTGGCGTCGTTACGTAGGTCTTGAGTGTGGCCGTCTGAGGCACCTATGAGGTAAGTCGCGCGTTTAACGCCACGCATTTCCCAGTCTTGAATGCGCTTGGAGAGTTGAGCGGTAGTGAGGTTTTCTCCACGTTCATCCATAACAATGCGGAGCGTGCCTTCACTGGCTTCACGCAGACGCTTAGAAACATCTTCACTGCTGCCGTCTTTGATGTGTTTAAGCTCGTAGGAGCCGTAGCGCTGGAGACGTTTAAGATATTCCTCGACGCCAGTTTTTGCGTAGCCAAGAGCTGGTTTGCCGGCGGCGAGGATGAGATGTTTCATGAACTAAACAATACTAGACGATGCGGCTCAGCAGCCACGGGAGGAGATCACAGATAGCGATTCTCTCCTGCTCCATGCTGTCGCGGTGGCGGATAGTAACTGTATCTGTAAGGTCTTCTCCGCTTTCTGTTTCTTCACCAAGGGTTTCGAAGTCGATAGCAATGCAGAACGGTGTGCCGACTTCATCCTGACGGCGGTAGCGGCGACCAATGGCGGCAGCTTCATCGTAAAAAACATTCATGTGAGGCTGTAGTAGGTTCTTGATTTCCTTGGCTTTGGCTACGAGCTCTGGCTTGTTTTTGAGAAGGGGGAGGATGGCTACTTTGATCGGTGCGATGCTGGGCTTAAAGCGCATGATCTTGCGGATGTCTGGCTTTTCTCCCTCAGCCGCGAGGTTTTCCTCGTCATAGGCCTCGCAGAGAACGGCGAGGCAGGTGCGGTCACAGCCAGCAGATGGCTCTACTACGTGTGGAATGTAACGCTCCTTAGTCTCTGGGTCGAAGTATTCGAGGCTCTTGCCTGAGTGCTCCTGGTGTTTTCCAAGATCGTAGTCGGTGCGGTAGGCGACTCCTTCGAGCTCTTGAATGCCAAAGGGAAACTCGTACTCGATGTCGTAGGTCTTGCGCGAGTAATGAGCGCGTTCACCATCGGGTACGTCGAGGATGTGGAGTTTGGCACGAGGTACGCCGATCTCTTCATAAAAAGTGAGGCGTGTTTCCAGCCACTCATCCGTCAGGCGCATGCCGTCATCGGGGTGACAAAAGTATTCGATCTCCATTTGTTCAAACTCACGCGAGCGGAAGGTGAAGTTGCGCGGATTGATCTCGTTACGGAAAGCCTTGCCAATTTGTGCGATACCAAAGGGGATCTTTTGTCGTGAGGAATCGAGTACGTTCTTATGCTGTACGAAGATGGTTTGAGCGGTTTCAGGACGTAAGTAGGCAACCGCATTGGGGTCGTTGTCATCGGATGACGCGCCCATTTTGGTTTTAAACATGAGATTAAATTCACGTGCCTCGGTGAGGAGCGATCCGTTATCGGGATTATAAGAAATGGTGTCGACTTCTTCCGTGGTGCTTTCGCCCTGAAGTTCAAGCTTCTTAGGTGAAATCTGCTTGTCGGAGAGGAATTGCGAGTAGTAGAGTTTAGCTGTTTTCCGCGCCTTGTTCTCGTCATCATTGGCATCTGTCAATAGAACAGAGTAAGGCTTTTCAATGGAAAACCCAGATTCGGCGTGGCTCGCACCCGTGTAGTGATAGGCAGTGCCTGATTGTTCATCGATTTGATCGGCGCGAAGACGGGCCTTGCTGAGTAAGCAATCGCACATCGGATCGGAGAATCCCCCGACGTGGCCTGATGCCGTGAGTACTGCGTGGTGTGTGAGAATCGAGCCGTCCATGCCGACAATGTCGTCGCGCTCTTGCACATTTTTACGCCACCAATAGTCCTTGATATTGCGCTTCAGCTCAGCGCCAAGCGGGCCGTAGTCCCAGCAACCATTTAGGCCTCCATAAATTTCAGCAGATTGAAAAATGAAACCTTTGCTTTTACAAAGGGAGACGATTTTTTCCATTTTCTCAGGGTCGGTGTGAGCGCGTTCAGCCATAATGTGTAAGTTTTTCTTCGAGCGTTGGGCGCGGATGTAAGCAGGAGAGCGCGGGGAAAGCAAGACCATGCGCAACAAGAAGCGGAAATTATGAATGATTGTGTAAATGACTGGTTGGAATGCGCATTTTTCACATATTGGGAGTATGGCCTGAAATGGTTATTAGCAAGTTAGGTTATAAAAAATAATTACAAACGATGCTTGTTAGGTTAATTTTGTTAGTTAGTTTTTTGTAAGTTGAAACGTCAAATTCATTTTCATGAAAAATTTGCTCCATATGTTGGTGCGAAATCAGTGTCATCTTCCAATGGTTTGGTAGCTCGCCAGCTCATGAAGATCCCTGTCCAGATGACAACATTACGTAAATATTATCCATGTATAAAATACTATTACTCTTAACACTTGCGCTTGCTCCCAACTTATTTGCTTGGGGTGGCATTGATTCGTATAATTCTAGAATTATCAATCTTGTTAGCGAAAAAATATCATTGGAGCAGGCTTCTGAAGCTATTGAGAATCTAAATATGTTTGATAAGGAAAATTCAGATAAAAGAATTTTACTAATTATTTCAGGTTTTGGTGGACATGGTGGAGTGGCAATAGCAAACTTTTTACCGTTAATTAACTCTCCTGTTGATACGCTGATTTTATCATCTTGTGCGTCTGGACATACAATGTTAGCTGCTTCGGCAACTGGCAAGCGTTACGCATTTTCAAACATAGTGATCGGCATACATATACCTGTAGCTTCAGATTATGGTAAAGGGAATAAGAGTGAAAAAAAGTATCAAAGTTTTAGGAATACTTACAAAAACTTTTGGCTTCAGAACAGCTCTTTGGATATGAATTTATTAAATACAGTTTTAGATGATGGTTACGTCTATTTAACTCCTAATGAAGCAAAAGAGAATGGTTTGATTGATGAAATCATCGATTTGAAAAAATAGAAATGCTCAACCTAAAAAGGGGTCACATACGAATGGCACGTCTTTAAGCCGTTTTTCTGTAATTTGATTTATGGACTATCTGCTCGAAAACGCCACGTGGCTTCGTCAGGAATTGATACGATTTGGGTCGCCGCTTGATGGCTCTAGGCTCATTTCTTTCTAGGCTAATTTCTAGTATTTTGGTGGCTAGTACTCCAATCATTTCAGCTCTGAAATGAGTCCTTTTAGTGATCGACCTGAACATGCTTTTGAAGTGCTCGCCACATGATGTGATGAGGTCTAAAAACTAAATGACAGGCAATGAGTGAAGCGGGCCCAAGAACCCATGACGCCGATGGTAACCTCACCAGTGGAGTGCTTCCCGTGGACGAAGCCTTAGCTACAAACTCCACTTTATCTGGGACGCCGAGAACAGACTAGTCGCCGTCACAAAGCCCAACGGAGATATCATCCGCTTCGCCTACGACTACCAGAGTCGCCGCATCAGCAAAGCTGTTGACGGATCACCCGCCACTTATTATATCTATGATGGTTGGAATATGATAGCAGACTACACATCAGGCACACTCGCCAAAACATACACCTGGGGCACAGACCTCTCAGGTAGCATGCAAGGTGCAGGCGGTGTAGGCGGCCTCCTTCAAGTCACTGATCACCGACTACCGATCACTTCTATCCCACCTACGACGGAAACGGCAACATCAGCGAATACCTAAACTCCATAAATGAACACATAAATAAATGACAGGCATTCAATTTCAAGATGGAGCGATTGTCGGCATTGCTGGTCCTTAGCCACTCGCCATTCCTGAATGGCGCCCTCGGTGATTGGTACGCACGGCTATCCCTGCGCATTTTCGCCGATAAACAACGCATCGACCAAAGCTACAAAGCCGATGACTGGAACCGCATGACTATCCGCGCCAAAGGTAATCGAGTCGAATACTGGATGAACGGCAGCAAGATCATCGATTATACAGACAAGGACCCCAAACGTTCCAAGGACGGCTTCATTGGTTTTTAGCTGCATGACAAAACTATCATGAAAATTGAATGCCGTAGCGCGCGTATCCTTCTACTAGAAACTAAAGACAAGTAATTAGCCCTGCTACAATTAACACGATCACACCCACGATGAAAAAAATCCTCACACTTCTGGTCCTGAGCCTCCTTCCGCTCTCAGCACACGAGCACCACGAGCTAGAAAAAGTCTCTACCGAAATGGCAAAAGCTGCCAATGCCTTTCTCCAATCACTCGATAAAAAATCAGCACAGCAAGCCAGCTTTGACTTCACTGCTGATGAACGCCAAAACTGGGCTTATGTCCCCACTAAAAGAAAAGGTGTCCCGCTCGAAAACCTAACGGAACGACAAATCAAGCTGGTCCGAACCCTTCTCAAATCAGCACTCAGTGACCCAGGTCTAAAAAAGGTCGATACGATCATCGCTCTCGAAGCCTTCCTGGGGGAAACCGAAAACCGCCCCGACTTCCGCAACTCAAAAGCGTACTTCACCACCATCTTTGGTGAGCCATCAGCCACTGGCACTTGGGGCTGGCGCTTTGAAGGGCACCACCTCTCGCTCAACTACACTATTGTCGACGGTAAACCGTCCTCACTCACCCCCTCGTTTTTTGCAGCAAATCCAGCCGAGGTGAGAGTGGACCATAAAATGAAAGGCACGCGCGCACTCGCCGCTGAAGAAGATCTCGCTCGAGCTCTTGCTCTCAGTCTAACAAAAGATAACAAGCCCGTTATTTTCACCCAGAAGCCACTGAAAGAAATTCTCACTAGGTCGAAACGTAACTTCGACCAACTTGACCCGGTTGGCGTCAACACTGCAGACATGACATCTGAACAACAAAAAGCGCTGCTCACTCTCATTGAAGAATTTTCCAAGCGCCACCGCAAGGAACTCAACGAAGCCACCATGGAGCAAATCAAAGCTGACTTAGCACAGCTCCACTTCGGCTGGGCTGGCGGACTTAAACTGGGGGCGCCTTTCTACTACCGCATCCAGTCCAGCACCTTTCTGATTGAGGTGGTAAATGTCCAGAATAAGGGCAACCACATCCACGCAGTTTGGCGTGACAGCGAAAACGACTTCGCCACCGACATCCTTGCCGATCACATCCATACTGAGCATTAACGCCCTCTCAATAGACCGCATCCACTCCCGTAAACTCGTCATCAGATAGAGCTCGCACTTCACTCTAATATTCATCATTTTTGAAAAATGAGCACTCACCACATCTCCCGCCGTAAAGCCCTCAAGCAAACCTTCTGCTTCAGTGCTGCCATTCTCACAGGAAAACTCCCTATCCTAGCCTCAGCATTTGAGGAATCAGCTCTTGGAGCTCTACACTTCACCATGATCGGCGATTGGGGGAAACCCAATGACATGACCCAACAAATAGCTGTCGCTAAGGGAATGACCAACTACCTCAGCGAGCGCTCGATCACACCAGAGGCCATGTTTCTTCTCGGCGATAATTTCTACGGAAAAATGAATGGAGGCGTGAAATGCCCGCGTTGGAAAAAGCAATTTACTGATGTCTACCCAAGAAGCGTCTTCCCTGGTCCATGCCACGCCATCCTCGGCAACCATGAATACGATGACCAACTGAAGGTAAAAGTCGATGCCCAGCTCGCTTACGCCAAGTTCAAGCTAGGCACACGCTGGAACATGCCGGCAAAATGGTACCGTCTCGATATCGGACCAGCCGAAAACCCGCTGATGACCGTCCTCAATCTTGACTCAAACTACACGAATAGACGTGACCAACTCACCGCCGAAGAAAAGGCTGAGCAACTCGCATGGCTCAAAGCTGAACTCGAAAAACCACGCAAAGCTCCTTGGCTTGTCGTCAACGGCCATCACCCACTCTATAGCAATGGCAAGTACGGTGACTTCCCAGAAATGATTGAAGAATGGGACGTACTTTTCCGAAAGCACAAAGTCCACTTCTATTTCAGTGGCCACGAACACGACCTCCAGCACATTGAGCTTGAGGGCCACCCTACTTCCTTCGTCATTTCCGGTGGTGGTGGCGCCCCTATTCGAGACATCTGCTCCAATACCGAACGTGGCCCCTTCTATGAAGGAGTCGCTGGCTTCACCCACCTAGAAGTCACACGCGAGCGCTTCACCGTCTGCCACGTAGATAAATCAGGTCAGCCCATCCATGCTTTCTGGAAAAAAACCGACGGCACATGGGAGCTGATCTCTTAAACGCCTCTCGCCCTAAGCCATTGATTTATAATGACTAACAAACAAGGCATTCAGTAAACAGGATGACCCTGCTTCATATCTAACATATTAACGCTTGACGTGCTTTAAGTTAACGCGTAAGCGCTGCTGCGCTAATTAAATAGCAAATAACAATAACATTTAAAAATGAATAACATTAAAAAAATAATGATGGCTGGAACCTTAAGTGTGTGCAGTACTAGTTTGAGTCAAGCAGCTCTTTCGTTCACTGCTGTCGACGCTGGAGGTGGTAATACAACTTTCAACCTTTCTGGCTCAACTGTTGCTATAGGTGGCGTGAATCAGAATGGTTTCTGGTTTAATGATACCGATTTTGATGTCTATCATACTGCCACTGTAACTGGTTTTCAGAGTGCAGTGTTTTCTGATGCAGTGCTTTTTACTACTACTTCTGGAGCTACAAATGTTGACTCTGTATATCTTGACTCAACATTCGCTTTAGGTTTCCATTCTGGAATGGGCGGGTGGGCTGACGGAGACATACTAACTGCTTCAGGCTCTGTTACCATAGCTGTTGATTATTCATTTTTTGAGAATATGTCATATAATTCGACAGCTATTGGCTCTTCCTCTAATGGGTTAACAACAACTGCGACTACCATTAATGCAGTCCCAGAGCCAAGTAGTGCGCTTCTAGCATCAGCTGGCTTAGGTCTTCTTGCTTTCCGCCGTAAAAGAAAATAGTTTTTTATAATTTATCAGGAAGTCATGGCTTTATCATGGCTTCCTTTTTTTTATTCAATTAATGTTAATGTAATGAATGACAGGCATTCAGTAAAATTCTTGCGTTATCTCCTCTCGTATTGTATCTATTTAAACATTATGAATGCAGAGAAAAAGAAGCTTTCTGACCTTCAAAAAATCGATTGTAAGACGGCTCCCTATCAGGGGCGCGTTTATCGTAAAGCACGACGTGGAATTGGGAGCAGTCGAGTTTTAGGCGTAGCAGATGAGGGCTGTGAGGCGCATGAGTATGCTTATCATGTGATGAGCCGCACAGCGGGTGGCGAGTTTTTGCTAGGCAAAGAGGAAAAAGAAGGTCTGCGGAAGTTAATTTGGAAAATGGCGCAGTTCTGTGGAGTGAAGGTGTTGACGTATTGTGTAATGGATAACCATTTCCACATTCTTGTGCGAGTGCGCAACAAGGAACGATTCAACCAGAAATTTCATGGTGAGCAGGGTGAGGAAGAACTGCTGAAACACTTGAGCTTACTCTATTCTAAAGAATTTATTACCAGACTTCGCAAGGAGATCGACTGGATGCGGGGCATGGAGCAGGAGGCTGAAATCACCGAGATGCTGGATCAGTTCCGTGAGCGATTCTGTGATCTGTCCGTTTACATGAAGGAGGTCAAAGAGCGTTTCACTCGCTGGTATAACAAGAAACATGGCAGGGCTGGTACGCTCTGGCAGGGCCGATTCAAAAGTGTGCTGGTAGAGGATGGAAATGCTCTACGGACTATGAGCTCTTACATTGATCTCAACCCCGTGCGAGCCGGCATCGTGACTGACCCTAAGAATTACCGCTGGTGCGCTTATGCGGAAGCTGTGGCGGGCTCGAAACGTGCTGGGCGAGGTCTCTGCGATGTGCTGGATGTGCCGACGGATACTTTTGCAAATAAGCAGAACCTTTACCGCTGCTGGCTGTTTGAAAACGGAACGGAAGTAAAAGTAGATGCGGGTAATGAATCGAGGCAGGTTAAGTCCCGTAAAGGAATCAAGGAGGAGATTGCGGATAAAGTGATCGCGCTCGATGGTAAACTAAGCCGCTATGAGCTTCTGCGCAGTAAGGTGAAATATTTCTCCGAAGGCGTAGTGATAGGCTCGCAGAGCTTTGTGGCAGCTCAGCGGCGTAGGATACTTGAAAAAACAGGGTTTTCTGCAAACGAGATTGAGGCTAAGCTCAAGCGAGGTAGGAGGAAAGAGCCCCTAAGCGAGAAATCACTCGTTACCTGGCGATGGTAGATGTCTCGTTCATGCTGACCCCTTTCACATTAGGAGACCTACTGGCTAGTATTTTTGGGAAGATCATTGCAGCCACTTGTTTGTTATGACGAAATTTTGTATGCGCCTGTTCTGGATAATCAATTTGATAAAGCATTGATTAGAGAAGGGCTTGAAAAGCTATGGATTTCTAACAAATTAAGCATTTAATATTTTATAAATCTTATTTTATTGTTAGGTGGCAAAAATAATCAAATCGGTGTTCTCTTCAGAAAGGCTTTACGAGTTACCATAATGAATATTACCTACGATTCACGCATATTTAATAATACAAAAACTGGTATCTGGCGATATTCACATGAGTTAATTAGTGAGTTAAAAACCTTCTCTCATAAAGATAACTATTTAAGCGTAAATGATTTTTCTAATTCTTTAGCTTTTTCACGAAATGTTGATTTTGATCTTCTGCCTTTTGAGTCAAACTTAAAAATCTATGTCGCTGGAATGAAGCTGCAAAGGCAGAAAAAATCCACTAAGACAAAACTTGAGCGGGAAATTCAAAGGATTATAGATCAATGCCTTAATTTGCCTTTGAAAATGTTTCCTTCAACACTAACGAGTGAAAAAGGAGCAGGCGTATATCATTCGACCTTTATCCCCTTTGAAATGAGGCACAGGTCTGGTGTTCAAAGAGTTATTACAATTCATGATCTTATCCCTCATTTCCAACCTACATTCTTTGACGAGAAGAATGAACGATTTGAAAATATTTTGAAATGTGCGATGCAGTTTGAGAAAGTGATTTGTGTTTCAGAGTCAACAGCAAAGGACCTAAAGAGAGCACTCCCAGACATTGATGCCAAAAAAATATTTGTTACTCCATTGGCAGCGTCATCTCATTTCAAGCCAGAGTTTAATGGTTCGCGTGATGAATTGTTTGGTCGACATAGGTTGCCGAGAGATAAGAAAATTATGCTATCAGTATGTACTCTAGAACCGAGAAAGAATTTACAAATAGTCATTAGAATTTGGAAAAGAATCCAAGCTCAATTTCCCGACTGGATATTCGTTGTAGTTGGTGGAAGTGGTTGGGGTGGAGTTAAGGCGCAAATAGAAGCGGAAAAGGATCTGAGAAATATCTATTTAACGGGTTACATTCCTGACGCAGATCTTTGTGGTCTTTATGCTCTAGCCGATTTATTCGTATATCCATCTTTGTATGAGGGGTTTGGTTTGCCTGTTCTTGAGGCGATGCAATCTGGCCTGCCTGTTGTTGTGTCGAACACGTCATCGATACCTGAGGTAGTGGGAGACGATATTCCCCTTGTGAATCCTACTAGTGAAGATGATATTTTAGCCCTGATAGTTAGGTTAATGAGTAATGAGTCGGATCGATTGGCTCTTTCGAAATTATGTATCAAGAGGGCAGGTTTCTTTAGTTGGAGAAAAACGGCTCAGTTGACCTTAGATGCTTATAATGTCTAATATTTAAAATAAATTATAATGATCATTGAGTAACTTAAACTGGCGGTCATTACCCTGTTCTGCGACATTATTAGTCATAAGTGAAAGGCTTTGTGATCCGTTTACATAGACAAGCTTTCTGATGTCATATTTACTTTTGTAGTTTTTTGTGCCTTGCATGGAGCTCATGAATTTAAACCACATGTCATCTGCTGTAGGGCAGGTTGATTTGAAGAGTGATTGGTTATGGACATCTGGGTGCAGTGACTTAGCTGGATAAAAAACACCAGCATATCCAAGAGGCATAATTAGTGGGTGCGATCGATGAGATTTGGTACGGAGGTTTTCCCAAGAACTATACGTTAAGGGTTCTCCTGTATGTTTATCTTTGGTGATTTTTTTTGCTCTGTAGGAGTGAATTGCTAGTGGGTCTATACGAGAAGATTTAATGAGGTTTTTTAACCAATGTTGCGGGTAAATAATATCATCATCGCAAGTAACGACTGCGTAGTTAGCATACTTTTTTAAGGTAGGGATCAGTTTGGTATGGGGGCCAATGTCATCTGTGTAGTTAAAATCGATAATACTAGAATCAAGCTGTGATAATGTATCAGGTAGTTTAGCTTCCATCTGAACGCTAAGATTGACGACTATTTTGAATGGGTGCACGGTCTGGGACAATAATGATCCTAAGGTGTAATGTAGAAGGTGAATCCTGTGCGCTGTAGTTGTTAGGCTGACAACTACAAAAGATTCAACAGCGGTGTCAGGGTGCTTTTTAGAAAGGGCTTGAAAAGCGCGCTTATGCTCAATTTTAGACCTTGCTGCACTAGGCAGTATAGAGATAAGAAATTGGTAAAGTGAGGTTGGCATCGTCATCGTTTAGCGATGTAGTAGTTTTGTTACTGCAGAATAGTTATTATGTAACTAAGAAAAAACAGATGGCTTATATGAAGTTTTGTATGATTCAGGTCTGACATGAATCAGTTAAGCTTTATTTATTGTTTCTCTGGGGATGCGGTAGGTGTTTAGGAGAAGTCGAGTTAGGCAAATAATATTCTTTTCTGATGATGAACTAATTAGTCGTGGCTTCTTTGTTGAAAAGTGGAGAAGAATACTCTCTAAATGTAGAATTCAAGGCAGACATATGTCCAGAAGGGTCAGCTTTACAGGTTTCAAATCAATAAAAGACAGGCATTTAGTAATTATAGTTTTCTATTACAATCCCCCTAGTGTTTCAAGTCACGTTATTATGAATAAAAACAAATATTACTGAATATAGCATTGGTGCTGCTGCAAATACGCAATCCTTACCTTATTGAAAGCAGCTTTAATTATTGGCGTTTTAATGGCAATAGGAGAGTTCTCCATTTCTACGGATTTTGAAAAACCCATGTTCGAGGTTTTGTCTGAATTGAATATGGATTTAGACGTTGAAATTTATTTATGGTCGGAAGAATACTGTTAGTTTTTATTACTGAAATTATTAAAGGGGAGGCAGCGACTTGCAGAAGTTGCATGTCTTTGAACTTTTGAGTTTGGAAAATAGTAACCTGCGCCTAGCCTGTTTCCGTGGCAGATGCATTGACAGTGACGCGGCTTGTGCGGCGGATGAAAAATATTTTAGAGATCGAGATCGGTGAGGTCTGGGTTGAGGGAGAAATCAGTAATCTGCGCAGGCAGGCGAGTGGGCATTGTTATTTCACGCTGAAGGATGCAGGGGCACAAATTTCCTGTGTGTTATTCCGAGGTAGCGCTGTCAGGGCGAAGGCTCAGCCAGAAGATGGTATGCAGGTGCGGCTTTTTGCAGAGGTTTCTCTTTACGAAACTCGGGGGCAGCTACAATTGATCGTCAAGCAGGTGGAGGATGCGGGC
This sequence comes from Akkermansiaceae bacterium, assembly GCA_051252195.1. Taxonomy (GTDB): domain Bacteria; phylum Verrucomicrobiota; class Verrucomicrobiia; order Verrucomicrobiales; family Akkermansiaceae; genus Oceaniferula. The sequence continues at coordinate 479,398 of JBPOGD010000001.1, forward strand.
TTAGGTGACTTGCAAGCGAAGTTTGAGGCGTTAAAGCGAAAGCTCGATAAAGAGGGTTTATTTGACTCTACTTACAAAAAACCATTACCAAAGTTTCCTCAGTCGATTGGAATAATCACATCGGGTACGGGTGCGGCATTGCAGGACATGCTAAATATTTTGACGCGTCGCGCGCCTTGGGTGCAGCCTATTTTGTATCCAGTGACAGTGCAGGGCGCTGGTGCTGAGGTAGGGATTGCGAGGGCGATTGATGAGCTGGCCGATCCTCAGGCTCACGGTTTGCCTAGCGTCGATGTGATTATTATTGGTCGCGGCGGCGGGTCTCTGGAAGATTTATGGAATTTTAACGAAGAGATTGTCGCGAGATCGATTTATGCCTGCCCAATACCTCTTGTCTCCGCGGTGGGTCATGAAATCGACTTTACGATATCTGACTTCGTAGCTGATATGCGTGCCCCTACACCAAGTGCGGCAGCTGAGCTTGTGGTGCCTGATGCAGACGAACTACGTGGGAAAGTGCGCGGATTATCAGAGGCTATGAAGCGCACAATGGAAAACAGGCTAAGGCATGACGATGCGATTCTTCACTCCGCAAAACGCGCACTGATGCCGAAAGATGCTGAACGTGCTCTGCGTGATCCTATTCAGGAGCTTGATCTGCGTAGACAGGAACTGACCGATGCCGCTGGCTATCATCTCGATACCCTCCAAGCGCAACTGAGAGAGCTATCCTTAAGTCATAAAGCGAATCATCCCGCCGTTCTCATGGAGAAGCGTGCTGAAAGGCTTGTCGATTTAAAAGCTCGTATGGGGAAATCAGCTGAGGTGAATATTTCGCAGGCTAATAACAAGCTTGGTAATCTGCAATCGCTGGTGCGTACCATGGGGCTGGAATCCACCTTCAAGCGCGGGTTTTCTATCACGATGGATAGTAAAGGTGGAATAGTAAGGAGTGTGGCTGGTATGAAATCAGGTGATGTACTGGTGAGTAAGCTAGCCGATGGGAGTGTGTCGAGTGTTGTTGAAAAAAATACATTGCCAAACATCTAGGTTTTCTGCATACCTATTTCATCTAGGTGATGTGAAATGATTAATTTAGAATCTCCTCACGATCCATTCACAGGATAAAGGTTGTCTTCTCCAAGGGCTCGCAGACTTGAATGCCCCGTTGCGTTGTTACAACCACTACGCGATGAATTTATTCATTACCGATGACTCACAGTACGAGTGCGTACAGAGCCTTTCACTAACACTTCTCGAAATTTAAGACAGTCTTTTATCGGCCCGTAAAGGTGGCGGCAGTTTTCTATTTTATCCATTTACTCTCACTATTTTACATAACTCGATACACCATTCATGAGTGATTCCACGACACAGGAAAATAATCCTGATAGCACTAAGCAGTCTCTTGATACGCCCAAAGTCAAAGCAAGTAAGGCGGTCAAAAAAACAGCGGCAAAGAAAAAAACAGCAGCCAAGAAGTCTGCTAAGAAAGCGGCGAAAAAAGTAGTGGCTAAGAAGTCTGTTGCAGCCGAACCATCTAATGACGAAGTAGTGCCAGTTAAGAAAAAGCGGACAACTAAGAAGGTGACAGCGAAAAAAGCGGCCAAGAAAGTGGTGAAAACCAAAGTCGAGGAGCCAGCAGAAAAAGAAGTCTCTCAAATTGCTCCAGTACAGACGCCTCCCAGTAATTTGGACTCTGGCTCAGAGAAATCTGCGGCAGAAAAACCAAAAATGGGAAGGGTGGAAGGTCTAGGTCCTGTTCAGAAAACGGAAACTCAGGACGCTCCACGTGAAAGAGGGCGTGGAAAGAGAAAGCCTCAGCATGCATCAAAGAATGCAAATAACGGTCGTAATCAAGAAGGCCGCAATCAGGAAGGCCGTAGAGAGGGGCAGAAAAATAATCAACGCCGCAATCAGCAAAACCGTGAACGCCGTCCGAAGAGGGAGACTGTTCTTACTGGTGACCCGATTAAAATTAATGGAATGCTCGAAATAGCACCCAAGGGTTTTGGCTTTATTCGCGTGCCTGATAAAAATTTTGAACAATGCCAGAAGGATGTTTTTGTAACACCTGATTATATCCGCAAACACGGGCTACGTGCAGGTGTGTGGATTCACGGTGAATATCAGCAGGGGCCACGTGGTCCGCAGCTCATTAAAATAGAGACAGTCAATGATCTAGCACCAGAAGACGCCTTTAAACTTCCTCATTTTGAAGAGCTCAAAGCGATTAATCCTAATCGTCGTATTGCCTTTGAGACTACTCCAGATCGCTACACCACACGCGTACTGGATATCGTAGCACCTGTCGGGCGTGGGCAGCGTGGTCTGATTGTGTCACCGCCACGTTCTGGTAAAACGACGCTACTGCTTCACATGGCGGAGGCAGTTCGTGAGCAGTATGATGAATCGATTCATTTGATTATTCTATTGATCGACGAACGTCCAGAAGAGGTCACTGAGTTTCGCCGCACCCTTCCAGGAGTCGAAATTTACGCAAGTTCTAATGATGACCCTGCTAAAAATCACGGTCGCATTGCTGAGCTGTGTATTGAACGCGCAAAACGCCTCGTGGAGAGTGGTACGGATGTGCTGATTTTGATGGATTCAATTACGCGTTTAGCGCGTTCCTATAACAACAATAATGCAGGCGGGAGCCATGGGAAAAATAAAAAGAATCGTGGTTATCAAAGTGGCGGCATTGTTGCGGGAGCGCTTGAAGTGCCACGTCGGATCTTTGCTGCGGCGCGAAATACCCGCACAGCTGGTTCACTCACTATTTTAGCGACTGCGCTGGTACAGACGAACTCGCGTGCCGACGAAGCTATTTTCCAAGAATTCAAAGGAACAGGCAACATGGAGTTGGTGTTAGATCGCCGTATTGCTGAACAGTACATTTACCCTGCCGTCGATATATTTAAGTCAGGAACACGTCGTGAGGAGCTGATTATGGCGGACCATCTTTTACATAAGATTAATCTTATTCGCCGTGGTTTGAAGGGTCACCGACCCGAGGAGGCGATTGAACGACTACTGTTTTTCGTGAAGAAATTCCCCAATAACACGCAGATGCTCATGGAGATCAAAGGTTAAAGAGACCTTGCTATGACACTTGATCTTTTCCTTTTTCATTTTTAGATACACCAGACTACTATCTCCCCTTTATGTCCACAGAGCTGACTCGAAATTTTTCAATCATTGCCCACATTGATCACGGTAAAACTACTTTATCGGATCGCTTAATGCAGTTCACCAAAACCGTTGCTGAGCGCGATCAGCAGGATCAACTTCTTGATGCTATGGATCTCGAGCGAGAGCGCGGGATTACGATTAAGTCGCATCCTGTGTCGATGAGCTATAAGGCAAAAGACGGTATTACTTACCAACTTAACCTGCTCGATACACCGGGGCATGTTGATTTTTCTTATGAAGTATCGCGTTCGCTCGCTGCCTGTGAGGGCGCGCTGCTGATTGTTGATGCCGCACAGGGGGTGGAAGCACAGACGATGGCGAACTTGCATCTAGCCAATGAGCAGAATCTAACAATTATCCCAGTGATCAATAAGATTGATCTACCCAGCGCGGATTTACCGAAAGTGCATAAGCAGCTTGAGGAAATTATCTGTATCCCTGCGGAGGAGGCTATCCCTGCATCGGCGAAAAACGGTATCGGTATTGAAGATATTCTTGAGGCTGTCGTAGAGCGCATTCCGCCACCTGTAGAAAATGAGGACAAGCTCCTCCGGGCTTCAGTATTTGACTCAATTTACGATCCTTTTCGCGGAGTGGTGTCCTATGTGCGGATTATGTCTGGTACGGTTAAGCGCGGCACACGCATTAAGCTTTTTCATACTTCAAGAACCTATGAGGCGAAAGAAGTGGGAGTATTCACCCCGGGCATGACGAAGCGCGAGGTCTTAAATGCAGGTGACGTGGGATACATCATCGCGAATATGAAGACGGCGGCAGAGGTGAAAATTGGGGATACCATCACGGATAACCAGCACCCTTGCCCTGAGGCTCTTCCTGGTTTTAAAGAAATTCAACCGATGGTTTTCTCAGGTATTTACCCTCTGGACTCATCAGATTATGAGGCTCTCAAGCTCGCAATGGGAAAACTCCAGATTAATGATGCGGCTTTCACCTGGGCGTCAGAATCTTCTGCAGCACTCGGCTTTGGCTTTCGCTGCGGCTTTTTAGGGCTGCTTCACATGGAGATTATCCAGGAACGTTTGCGACGTGAGTTTAACATGGATGTGATTTCTACTTATCCATCCGTTATTTTTGAAGTAACCAAAACAGATGGTTCAGAAATCATTGTGGACAATCCCTGTATTTTTCCTGAAGCGCAGGAGATTCAAGAAATCCGCGAGCCTATTGTGCGCGTCTACATCATGACACCAGGCGATTATATCGGCGATCTGATGAAGCTTATCATGGAAAAACGTGGTGAGATGGAGAACACAGAGACGATTGATGATGTTCGGGTCATGCTAACATGTACATTGCCTCTATCAGAAATTCTCGTGGACTTTAATGATAAGCTTAAATCAATGACCCGCGGCTATGGTTCCATGGACTATGAGCACGCTGGTTACAAGCCAGGGAAGCTTGTTAAAATGGACATGCTCATTGCAGGAGAGCACGTCGATGCATTTGCAACGATTGTGCATCGGGATAAGGCGGAAGGCTACGGCCGTCACCTTTGTGGTAAGCTTAAGGAGGTCATCCCTCAGCAGTTGTTTGTAGTCGCTATTCAGGCCGCGATCGGTGGTAAAATTATCGCCCGTGAGTCCATATCTGCGATGCGTAAAAACGTGACCGCTAAGTGCTACGGTGGTGATATTTCGCGGAAGCGAAAATTGCTAGAAAAGCAGAAAAAAGGAAAGGCGAAGATGAAGGCGATTGGTAAAGTCAATATTCCTCAGGATGCCTTTATTCGAGTTCTTAAAAATGACTAACCACAAGTAGATAGCTCCTTTGCTTGATTATAAAATAATGCGTACTCTTGCAATAGGTGACATTCACGGCTGTTTAACAGCTTTTAAAACGCTGGTGGATTTTGTGAGTCCGTCCGCTGACGATACCTTAGTTACACTAGGAGATTACATTGATCGAGGGCCAGACTCGAAAGGTGTTATTGATTATCTGATAGAGCTTCGCGAGCAGTACCAAGTCGTGACCCTGAAAGGGAATCACGAGCTGATGATTGAAAACGCCTTACTTGACACGGAGGCTTTGTATTTTTGGCTTATTAACGGTGGTGATACTGCTGCCTACTCTTTTGATATTGATAGACTTGAGGATATTCCTGAGAAATACTGGAGTTTTATCCGTGCTTGTGAGCTATTTTACGAGACTGATCAGCATATTCTCGTACATGCAGGTCTTGATCCTGATATTGCTCTCGATCAGCAAACAACGGAAGATTTATGTTGGCGACGTATTTTAGATACGGAACCACATTATTCAGGAAAGACTCTCGTCTGTGGCCACACTCCACAAAGAAATGGAATTCCTTTGGTGCTAGATCATGCCATATGTATTGATACTCATGTTTTTGGCGATCAGTGGCTTACATGTCTTGATATCGATAATGGTCAATACTGGCAAGCGAATCAAAGTGGAGAGACGCGAGAGGGTACACTCACGAAAGATTAGTATTCGATGTTGGTATAATATTCTGGATGCATTGTTAGCTTGATGTTAGTTTAGCTGGCTATGCGACATTTTGTTATAGGTGACATCCACGGATGTTTAACCACTTTGAAAACATTGATAGAATCACTGGATGTAACGAATACTGATACCATTATCACTTTGGGGGATTATATTGACAGAGGTCCCGATTCTAAGGGCGTGATTGACTACCTTATCGAACTCAGAAGGAAGTACCGGGTGATTAACTTGAAGGGGAACCATGAAGAGATGATGGAGCATGCTCGGGAAACCCCAGAAGATTTAGAGTTTTGGCTAAAGTATGGCGGCCGAAAAACCTTAGAGTCTTTCGGTGTTGATAATATCAAAAAAATATCGGGAAAGTACTGGGGGTTCTTTGTTTCATGTTATCAGTATCACGAGACAGGGAGTCATATTTTTGTCCATGCGGGACTGAAGCCTGACGTCATTCTTAAGCGCCAGCACCCTAACCACCTATTTTGGCAGAGGATCAAGGATACTCCACCGCACATATCTGGGAAAACTATCATTTGCGGGCACACGCCTCAAGCATCGGGTCTGCCTCTCGTCTTAGATCATCTAGTTTGCATTGATACCTTTGCCTTCGATGGTCTCTGGCTCACGTGCATGAGTCCAGAAACCGGTGAGTATTGGCAAGCGAATCATTTAGGGGAAACTCGTAAAGGGGTGTTGGATGATTTGAGAGTTATCGAGGCGGGTTAAATAAATTTACTCTCCATGTCATTTGAGGTTTGGCATCTCATAAATACACTTTAAACAAACTTGGTGACTAAATCCCATACAGATGATCTGCGAATCGACGATATCAAGCCATTGATGTCACCTGATATTCTTTCTTACTTCCTGCCTATTTCTGAAAAAGCTTCTGAGGTGGTTGCGAGTGCGCGGCGTGGTTCTGAAAGTATTCTCAAAGGAGATGACGATCGGCTACTTGTTGTGATTGGGCCATGCTCTATTCACGATACTGCAGCAGCTATTGAATATGGAGCGAGGTTAAAAGAAGCGGCATCACGCTATCAAGAGGATTTACTGATTGTGATGCGGGTATATTTTGAAAAGCCACGTACAACGGTCGGCTGGAAAGGGCTAATCAATGACCCTAATCTCGATGGATCATTTGATATTAATCAAGGGCTTCACGTGGCGCGTGAGCTTTTACTTGAGCTTGCTGAGATGGGGGTGCCAGCAGGCACGGAGTTTCTCGATACGATCTCACCACAGTACTATGCGGATTTAATTGCCTGGGGCGCAATTGGAGCGCGGACGACAGAATCGCAAATTCACCGCGAACTCGCATCTGGACTTTCAATGCCTGTGGGTTTCAAAAATGGTACAGGGGGATCGATTCAAATTGCGCTCGATGCCATTCAAGCGTCGGCTGGTAAACACCACTTCCTCTCTGTGACGAAGCAGGGAGTGTCGGCGATCGTAACCACCAAGGGGAACGATGCATGTCATATTATTCTAAGAGGTTCGTCGATGGGGACAAACTATGATGCAGAGAGTATTCGCGAAATTTCTGATCAACTAGCAAAGGCGTCTCTGACAAAGTCAGTGATGGTGGACTGCTCACATGGTAATTCTCTGAAAGACTACCGGAATCAACCATCTGTAGTCGAATCACTCTGCGAACAAATTACAGAAGGAAATAGAGCGATCACGGCGGTGATGATTGAGAGTAATATCATCGAGGGTAATCAAAAATTATCAGGTGGTTTGGAGGATCTTGTCTACGGCCAGTCAATTACTGATCAATGTATCAATTGGCAGACTACAGAGGGTTTACTCGAAGATCTATCTCAGGCCGTGAAATGCCGTCGAGCTACATAAGCTATAGTTATAGCTAGATAAAAAATTATCAGGCCGCTTTCAATGGATGCGAAAGCAAGCATATTGCTGATTATTGATGTCTTGGCTTCCGTGCAAAATATTTACTCGCTGTATAAAAAAGCGAGCAGACAACTAATGTGCCTGCTCGCTTGGGGTGGGTTTTTTTATGTTCGCTTATCTGCGTCTTGGGCGAAGTTCTTTTTTGCTAAGTGCAAGATCTTCGTCTGTATCAAGAGTGAGTAATGAGTCGGACGCTACGGATAACTCGTCTGCTGAAATGATGCCATCTTGATCCGTGTCTAAAGCTGTGATTTCAGGTGGTGCAGGAGGCATTGGTCTTGGGTTCTCTTCATCGGCGTCCTCTTTCATTTCTGGCTTAAGCTCATCCGAGCTGAGGGCACCATCACCATCCGTATCTAATCCAGCTAATGTCATTGATGCTGCTTCAATCTCGTCTTGTGAGAGTTCGCCATCTTCATCAGTATCGAGTACTTCCATGACAGGAGATAGTGGAGGTCTTCCGCCCCCCTGTGGTGGGCCACCGCCTTGACCGCCGCCGCCTGGGCCTTGGGCAAGTGCTGTACTTGCGGTGAGTAATCCTGAAAGAAGGCTGACGATGCTTGTTTTAAGTATTTTATTCATAGTTTGTTTTGGTTTACGTCACAAATGTGGAGAAGTTTTATTAAGCTAATATTTTTGTGCGCACCCTTTATTGTAATGATCGTGTAAAACTAGCAGCACTGCATGAAGAGGTAAGAGAGGGGCACGAAAAAGGGAGCCTACCGAAGTAGGCTCCCTCACACATGAAAAAGAAAACAGAACTAATTAAAACGCATAGCTCACAGTAACACCACCTAAGAAGAGGTCGTCGTTACCGTCAGAAGAACTGAGGTCATTGAGGAGATCGTTGTCGGCACCTACATATTTGATGTAAGGTGTGATAACGAAGCCTTTACCTGTGTCATAAGGAGCTGCTACAGATACGAAATAGTGGTTGAAACCATTAAGCTCTGAACCTGTGTCAGCATCAAGGTTGTAACCATCACTGTATGCGGCACCTACTGCAAGATCGAGACCTGTGCAGTCGTTGATTTGATAGCTTTTAGTCGCTACAGCTTCGATGTAACCAGCTTCGATCTCATTAACATCTCTGTAGTATGTAAGTGAGAGACCCATGCCACAGCTAAGTTCTGTAGAAAACCCGATGTGGAATTCATCTGTATTGTCGTCACTGTCTAGGAAGTCATTGCTTCCAGGGAAACTGTAGTGAGTGTAGCCTACATTAACGTCAAAAATACCCATTGTCTGAGTAACTCCGATGTAGAGGTCAAGCTCGTCAAAGTCAGATCCTGAAATACCATCAATGCCGTCAGTATCACCATACCAGAGGCCACCATTGAGAGTAAGACCCTCCATGAGCTCTTTGTTGAAGTCGATTCCAGCCTCGAAGAGGTCGTCACCGAAATCAACACCACGGAATTCGTAGGTAGAATGGTAGCCAGCATGTACTTCAGTTTCGATACCAGCGTAGGCTGGTGCAGCTGCAAGTATTCCGCAGCCAAGGATGAGTGATTTGGTTGTATTATTCATAGTCGAGATGAATTTTAATCATTAATCTCGAAAAATCCACTAAAAAAATATTTAAATGTTAATTATCAGTATTAGCTTAATGAGTAAGCAGAAGAATTAAAGATTATTTTTGATAGGTAGGGATTTATTTTTTGCACAACTTAAGGAAAATTCAGGGACACAAGTTTCTCAAAAAGCGCAATAATATTACCGCTATTCATTATAAGTATGAATATAAAATATGTGACAACCTTATAGCACCTTTATTTTTTGTGACTTTTTTGGCACGAAGAATGCTTGAGGGAGTTGTTCATAAAACACAAACACACAATATATGTCTATTAAATCAATATTGCCAGCGTCCCTACTCCTTCTAGGAGCGGGCACATTGTTCGCCCAAGAAGATCCAACAGTTTATGAAACGTTCAAAGGTACACCTGACTACGCGACATTCGCAGTCAACAACCTTTGGATTCTCATATCTGCTGCTTTGGTTTTCATCATGCACCTAGGCTTTGCAACGCTCGAGTCAGGTCTTTGTCAGCGCAAAAACACAGTAAATATTCTTTTTAAGAACTGCTTCATCATCGCTATGGGTGTACTTACCTACTACATGACAGGGTTTAAATCACACTACCCAGGAGATGCTTGGATTATTGACGGCATCCTTGCTATTAACGGCCCCGCTTCAGTCGAGGCAGGTTCAGCTGATTTCACGGCCGAGTATGCTGATTACACCTACTGGGCTGACTTTATCTTCCAAGCAATGTTTGCTGCTACTGCTGCTACCATCGTTTCAGGTGCAGTAGCCGAGCGTGTTAAGCTTGGTTCATTCCTTGTTTTCGCGACTATTCTTGTCGCATTCCTCTACCCAATCGCTGGTTCATGGCACTGGGGTGGCGGATTCCTTGGCGATTTCGGTTTCTACGACTTCGCTGGCTCTACTGTAGTACACGCATTTGGTGGCTTCGCAGCTCTCGCATGTGTAATTGTCCTCGGGCCACGTAAAGGTAAATTCACTAAGGATGGTCTCAAGCCAATCCTTCCTTCTAACCTTCCTCTTGCAGCTATCGGTTGTTTCCTTCTATTCCTCGGATGGTTCGGCTTCAACGGTGGTTCAGTGCTTTCAGCTGACGCTGAGCTCGTTTCAACCGTATTTGTAACAACAACACTTGCAGCTTGTTCAGGAGCTCTTCTTTCAATGCTTACATCATGGATTGTTCTCAAGAAGCCAGATCTATCAATGGCTCTTAACGGTTTCCTTGCTGGTCTCGTTGGTATCACAGCTGGTGCAGATGCAATCTCTCCAAGCATGTCTCTTGTAGCTGGTGGTGTTGCTGGTATCCTTGTGGTGCTTTCAGTAATCTTCCTCGACAAAGTTAAGATTGACGATCCAGTAGGTGCTATCTCCGTTCACGGTATCTGTGGTATCTGGGGAACACTTGCTGTAGCGTTCTTCTCAGATGCAGCAACAATTGGTGGTCAGCTTGCTGGTATTGCTTCTGTATGTGCATTCGCATTTATCGCTTCATTCATCATCTTCTTCATCATCAAGCTCATCATGGGCGTACGTGTTGATGCAGCTGAAGAAGCAGAAGGTCTTGATGTTGCAGAGCATGGTACTCCTGCTTACAACGAGTAATTGACTCACTTTTCATAGTAAATCACTAATACTGGGGGTGCCATTGGGTGCTCCCAGTTTTTTTATTTGATTAAACCATTTAAAAGCGATCATTTAGAGCCTCTATGCGTTTGCTCCTAATCGACAACTCTAATACTCGGACGAAATTTGCTTTGTCCGATGAACACAAGCTGATGGAGTGGAAGGCTGTGATCACGACAGCGGAGATTTCTGTGGAGTCTTTAGCTGAACTGCTGAAGGATGTCAGCTGGGATGCTTCTATTGTAAGCTCGGTAGTGCCTGAGAAGGCGAAAATTTTACAAAGCTTTCTCAACAGTAAGAGTAAGCCCTGCCACAACTTAAGTTATCTAAGTTGCTTGCCGATTGGCATCTCCTACCCGAAGCCAGAGCAAATTGGTGCAGATCGCTTGGCTAATGCTACTGCGGCGTATGTGCATTATGGTAGCCCTAGCATCGTTCTTGATTTTGGTACTGCAGTTACCTTCGATGTGATCGCTCCTTCTGATACTGGTTCTGTGGCGTATTTGGGTGGAGTCATAGCGCCAGGTCTAGCATCGATGACTGAAGGTTTAGCAAATAGGACGGCTTTACTTCCGCATATTCAGCTGGCAGAACCTGAGCGTGCAATAGGTAAGTCCACTGAGGAGGCGATGTTATCTGGAGCTGTCTATGGTTACCGCGGCCTAGTTAAAGAGATTTTAAAAAATCTTAGTGCCGAGCTCACCAGCGAGCCTACTATTGTTGCTACGGGGGGCGATGCCGCGCTTATCACTAAGGGTTTACCTGAAATTCAACACCTCTCACCGCAACTGACCTTAGAGGGTTTGAGGATTTTAGCCTCTTTGAATTTATAAAACATCTGTCCTTCAAAACATTTTAATCATGAGCCAAAAAACAATGCATTCACTCGAGGAAACGCAACTTACTATCGGAATCGACTTTGGTGGAACCTCGGTGAAAATCGGCGTGGTAAATCAGCATCAAATTATTGAACTCGCCGAGCCTATTGTGACGCAGGATTTTAGCGGTAGCGAGTTATTGATTTCAGAGATGGCGTCGTCAATATTACGCTTGAAAGAGAAATATTCTAACGTACTCGCCATCGGCGGTGGTATTCCTGGGTTTATCCATGTTGAGCGAGGGCTTGTCTATGACTTGCCTAATGTGCCCGGCTGGAAAAACGTGATGTTAGCAGATAAATTAACCGAGCTGACAGAGATGCCATGTATCATTGATAATGATGCGAACTGTATGGCTTACGCTGAGTGGCGTCATGGAGCGGGGAAAAGAGCAGACGGCACTCGGATGGAGCATTTGGTATGTATCACACTTGGTACAGGTGTGGGAGGTGGAGTTATATCGGGCAATCGCATGATTCGGGGTAGCCGATGTTCCGCCTCTGAAATCGGGCAAACCTCAATTAATTACCAGGGAGTTCGTGGGCATTACGGTAATCTAGGATCATTGGAGGATTACATTGGGAACAACCAGATTACTCGTGATGTGCAGCAACGCTACGCCAGTAAAGGAATGAAGCGTAGCGTCGATGAATGCAGCCCCAAGCAGCTGACGATATTAGCTGATCAAGGGGATGAAATAGCATTAGAAATCTGGGCTGACGTGGCTGAAAAGCTAGCTGGGACTCTCGTGAATACTTGCTGGATATTTAACCCCGAAGCCATCATTATAGGCGGTGGTGTGGCGAAAGCGGGTAGACACCTTTTTGAACCCCTCAAGGTATGTATCGATCGTCAGTTAGCTCAACCATTCAAAAGTCACTTGAAAATTATTCCTGCCTGCTTTGGTAATCATGCTGGTATCATTGGTGCTGCAGCCATGGCGCTTGAATTGTTAGAATAATCGTAAATTTGTAACATTTATCACAGTGTCTTGAAGTTTGAGTTTGCAGCATAAAGCGTGCTGATGGATACTGTGCTCAATGAGTGATGAGAAAGATAAAGATCAAAGTGAGGCGGAAGAGCTGCAGAAGCTGCTAAAAAGCATGTTTGGTAAAATGGGGGTCGATCCCTCAGTTTCTTTCCCTGGGTTTAACGGACAGGGTGCTGATTTTGATAACGAAAAGTCGACCGAAGAATCGGCGCCTATTGATAGAGCTGACTCAATTTTTGATTTTAACTATAATCCACGCGATATTAAAGCGCACTTAGACCGCTTTGTCATCAGACAGGACGAGGCAAAAAAGGCTTTGTCCATCGCGGTATGTGATCACTATAATCACGCGAAATTCATGCGTGGGCTTGAAAAAAAACACGGCGAAATTCCCGATGGAATAGAGTACCAGAAACAGAATGTGATCGTGGTGGGGCCCACAGGAGTGGGGAAAACATATCTCGTAAAGCACATTGCTGAGATGATAGGAGTCCCCTTTGTCAAAGCGGATGCTACTAAATTTTCAGAAACTGGTTACGTGGGTGCAGATGTAGACGACCTCGTGCGTGAGCTTGTCAAAAAAGCGGATGGCGACGTTGAGCTAGCAGAATATGGCATCATTTATATCGATGAAGTCGATAAGCTAGCCAGCCGTGGTGGCAATACTCGCGACGTTGGTGGACGCGGCGTACAGACGACTCTACTTAAGCTTATGGAGGAAACGGAGGTTGCAGCTAAAAACCCTAACGACATGAAGGGGCAAATGATGGCTATGATGGACTTTCAGAGTGGGCGACCTGCAGGTAAGGAAACAGTGAATACACGCCATATTTTATTTATTGTTAGCGGCGCATTTTCTGGCTTAGAGGAAGTTGTTAAAAAGAGATTGGGCTCAGGCGAAATAGGCTTCGGCGCAGAAGCGAAGGATAAGCCGCTTACCGAGGAGATGTTTCAGCACATCAACACTCAGGATTTTATCGATTTTGGATTTGAGGCGGAATTTATAGGTCGCTTACCAGTGCGCGTGGTTTGTGAGAAATTGGAGGCAAAGGATTTCGTCACAATCATGGAAAAATCTGAAGGCAGTCTTCTGCGTCAGTATGAACGTGAGTTTGCTGCGTATGGTATTCAGGCAAAATTTGAAAACTCAGCCATCGAACAAATTGCCCAAAGAGCCGAAAGTGAAAATACAGGTGCACGTGCTCTCATGACTGTATGTGAGAAAATACTTCGTGATTTTAAATTTGAACTGCCAGGGACCGCCGTCAGTGAACTGTCGATCGATGCAGAGTTGATCGAGAATAAAGAGGAGGTTCTGTCCAAGTACCGCAAGCTTGGAGAGCGGGTGAATGTGCTCAAAGCCGCGCAAGAAGTGAAAAACTTTTGTAAAGAGGTCTTTGAAAAACACGAACTCAATATCCATTTTACCGAGAGTGCCATTGCGATGTTAGCCACGGAGTCATCAGAGCAGTCACTAAGTGTGCTGAGTTTATGCCAGCAGAGGTTTAAGGATTATCAATTTGGCCTCAAGCTCATTCAGAGAAATACGGGTCAGTCAGAGTTCGAACTCAGTACGGAAGCTATTGAAGACGCGGACAAATTCTTGAGCGAGATGGTTGTGCAGTCATACTCTAAAGCGGCGGAAGTGCGCGATAAGAGGCTGAAAGATCTCAAAGAAAAGTCAGAGTAGTGGCTGGTACTCACCCGAATAATCCAGCTATTAAAATATCGCTACCATGAAGGCTCATGCCACGAAAGGTCAGGTACTAGCACCCACGCTTCTCTATGGTTTTGTGGGGTGGTCTCTAGCCGTGACGATTAATTTTCTCGGTTTTTTTGAACGTGGGAATTTGGCTCTACAAGCATTTCTCGGGGAGTGGGCTACACTTGAAACTCCCTTTGATCAAGTTTCAGAACCCATTCTAATGCTCATAACGGCGGTGTTGTGTACGGGGCTGGCGATGGCGGTACTGGATTCGCGCAGTGTCTGGAGGCGTATGATTCTTTGTGTTTCGACCCTTATGGTAGTGCTTTCAGCGGTACCGACATTGGCTGTTTGGAACATTTACTTTTCACCCTTCTTAATGTTCGTCGCTGTTTTTTGGACTTCATTCTGCACGGTGATGTACAGCTATCACCATCTCATGCCGTGTGATGGAGCCGCACTCGCAGACCAAATTTCACCTGACTCTACTACCCATGGCCAGAGCTAATTATCCTCAACCAGTTATTGACCTCATCGCGGAGCTGAAGCGGCTGCCCGGCGTTGGGCCACGCAGTGCGGAACGTGTAGCAGTCTGGTTACTTCAGCATAAAAAGGCGAACCCTCTTGAGCTTGCTGAATCGATCCACGAGGCACAGCAGCGAGTACACTCTTGCGGCACCTGTGGATTTTTTGCTACAGAAGAGGGCTGTCCAGTCTGTGACGACCATCGTCGTGAACGGAATGAGCTCTGCGTCGTGGAACAGGCAACGGATGTTCTTCCACTGGAGCGCTCAGGGGCATTTAAAGGTTTTTATCATTGTCTCGGAGGGAAGCTATCACCACTTGATAATGTTACTCCTGAGCACCTGAATATTCGTTCTCTCGTGCAAAGGGTCGAACAAATCCCTGAGGTGGAAGTGATACTCGCACTCGGCTCTGATGTCGAAGGCGAGGCAACGTCTAATTACATTGCTGAAATACTTGCGACAAAAAACTGTACGCTCACTCGCATTGCTCAAGGAATGCCTGCGGGAGGGGGACTTGATCACGCTGATGACCTAACGCTGCTAAGAGCGATGCAGGGTAGAAGAGGGGTCTAGGTTATCATTGTTTAAGCGTGTGGCTCTACCGAAGCGATCATGAGGCTTGAGACTTCGAATCCATTAATCTTTCGCTGCTTTTGGATCGAGAGCGTCTCTTAATCCGTCGCCTAAGAAATTGAGAGCAAAGAGAGTGATCGAGAAAATCACGCTGGGAATGATAAGTAATTGTGGTTGGGTTTCCATATAGTTAGCTCCCTCTTTTAATAGAATGCCCCATGAGCTGTTGGGTGATTGAACACCCAAACCTAGGTAGGAGAGAGTGGCCTCCGTGAGGATAAATCCTGGTACCGTTAGCGTTGTATAGACAATGATTGACCCAAGAATATTCGGTAAAATATGACGGGTGAGGATTTTCCAGTGGCTGAGTCCCAGCGACATCGCCGCTTCAATGTATTCCTGTTTTTTAACAGTGATCACTTGAGCCCTTGCCATGCGGGCCATGGTCAGCCAGCCGAGAGCACTGATCGCGATGAAGAGCGGAATGAGGTTAGCAAATTTCAGTACCATAGTTTTATTCCAACCCCAGTCAGTGATCATGGTTTCTGAAGCAACCTCCATATGTTTGGAAATAAGCAAAGAAAAGAGAATGACAATGACGAGGAAGGGGAGGCCATAGAGGATATCCACAATGCGCATGAGCATGCCGTCGACTCTTCCGCCCACGTAACCTGCAATCGATCCGTAGCTGACACCGATGATGACCGAGAGTGCGGTAGCAACAAGCCCTACGAGGATGGAAATCTGACCGCCGAAGAGGAGGCGTGCCAGGAGATCGCGACCTACCTGATCAGTTCCTAATAGGTGAGTGCCATCAGGTGCTTGAAAGGTATTCTCAAGATTTTGAATGTTAGGATCTTTGACGAGCGGGAAAAGCGGAAGAATAAAACAAAGTGCGGCGATGAGGATGAGAATCCAGAGGCTGGCCGTGGCCATGTGATTTTTCCTTAGCCGAAGCCAGGCATCAGACCAGAGTGAGCTTCCTTTTGTGAAGGTGATAGGCTTGGCTGAACTCATGATGCGTTATTTTGTAAACGTGGGTTTAGAAAGACGAGGGCGATATCAGCAGCAAGATTTGCGAGCACAATGAGAGCTCCAAATAGGATAACGACTCCTTGAAGCAGAAAATAATCGCGCTCGAGAGTCGAGTTCACAAAGTGCTGCCCCATACCGGGGATTTGAAAGATGGTTTCTACGATGAAAGATCCTGTGAGCAGCATAGCAAAGGCGGGGCCGACGTACGCCACCGCGGGGATGATGCCGCCGCGCATGGCGTGCTTGAGAATAATATTAAGCTGGCTTACACCCTTGGCTCTGGCGGTGCGAATGTAGTCTTGATTCAGCACCTCCAGCATGCCGCCACGGGTGATGCGAGCCAAGTAGGCTGCAGTGGCGAGGCCGAGGGTGATGGATGGTAGGATCCAGTCGAATGGATCGCCCCAACCAGCGACTTTGAGAAAGGGGACACGAGTAGCGATCTGCCCTGCGAGTAGTGGCCCGATAACGAAGGAAGGTACGCTGATTCCCACCATCGCCACCACCATGGCACCGTAATCGATGAGTGAATTTTTCTTTAAGGCAGAAATGATTCCTGCGGGGATTCCCACGAGAATGGCGATTATCATACCACTAATACCTAGGATAAGCGATGCGGGAAATGACTGGGAAATGATCTTCGCTACGGGCTGTTCTCTGACGGCAGAATCTCCTAATTCGCCCTGAAAGAGGGCACCAAGGTACACGATGAACTGCTGAGGTACTGGTTTATCGAGGTGGAAGCGTTCCTTGTTCTTCTTAATGATGTGCTCGGCATGTGATTTTTCACCTGAAAAGGGATCGCCCGGCATCAGGCGGATCAGGGAAAAGGTTATGGCGAGTAGACAGAAAACGACGAGGAAACCTTGGGTAAGCCTGCTGAGAATGGTATTTAACATAGTGAATTATTCAGGCGAGGTGCTTATAAGATCGAGAAATTTATAAGGGTGGTTATTTAAAAGTAAGGGATGCCAGCCTTGGACGGACTCGTGGAGGAGGTAGCACTGGGTATACCAGTAGATTGGCATGATCGGCATTTCACTGAGAAATAATGCTTCAGCTTTCTCAAGTGTGCGAATTCTTTCAGTGGGGTTTTTAGCTTGTTCTGCTTGTTGGAGGAGAGCTTCGTAATCGTCGTTAAACCAGCCCGTTCGGTTGTTGCCATTGCCCTTTTTCCACATGTCGAGAAAGGTGGTTGGGTCGGGGTAATCACCGATCCAGCCGCCGGTAGCAATGTCGTAATCGAGAGTTTTCATCTTATCGAGATAGGTTTTCCACTCGCTTTGCTTGATGGAGACCTCAATACCTAGATTTTTCTTCCACATATCTTGAAACGTCTCTGCGATAATTTTGGCGCTTTCCTTATCTGTGGTCAGGAGGGTGAGCTCGAGTGGGTTGTCTTTACCGTATCCCGCCTCTTGGAGAAATGCGCGGGCTTTTTCGGGATCGTATTCCACCGCGCGGTTTGGTTGATACTCTCCCATGGGAGGTACCATGCCGTAGGCAGGGATTTGCCCGCCTTTGAGCACGTTATCAATAATCGACTGAGTATCGATGGCGTAGGCGAGTGCTTTACGGAGTTTGGCATTGTTGAGGTGCTCATTGGTAACATTAAATCGAAGGAAATTAGTGCCGAGATAGGTATCCTGCTTCGAGTTCTCTGCATATTTCCCCCGTGAATACTCGATCATTTCAGGGGCGAGTCCATAGGTGACATGGAGTTGATCGTTGAAAAACATCCGCGCTTCCGTGTACTGATTAGAGATCGGAAGGAAGCGGATACCCTTGAGTTTCACTGTATCGGCGTCCCAATAATGAGGGTTTTTTTCAACGTATATCTGGTCATTAAACTTCCACATTTCCAAGGTGAAGGCTCCGTTGGAGATCATGTTTTCCTGCTGCGTCCAGAGGTTGTTGGGTTGCGTCATATTGCCATGCTTGAGCACAGCATGTTTTGGAATAGGAAACCAAGTGTAGTGTTTTGTGAGATCGGGGAGAAAGGGTACGGAGGATCTAAGCTTGAACTTCAGCGTGTGCGAGTCTGGTGCGAATACTCCAACAGTGGAAAAGTCTGTTGTTTCCCCTTTATTAAAGGCCTCTGCTCCTTCGATGAAATAGAGCAT
Source organism: Akkermansiaceae bacterium (assembly GCA_051252195.1). Classification (GTDB taxonomy): domain Bacteria; phylum Verrucomicrobiota; class Verrucomicrobiia; order Verrucomicrobiales; family Akkermansiaceae; genus Oceaniferula. The sequence continues at coordinate 497,995 of JBPOGD010000001.1, forward strand.
CGAGGCATACTCTGCGCCGAGATCGGGTGTAAGGATGCGTTCGTAGGCAAAGAGAAAATCCTCGGTAGTTACTGGCGTGCCATCGGACCATTGGCTCTTGGGCTGCAGGTAAAAAGTCCACTCGGTATAGTTAGCATTAGCCTCCCATCGTTCAGCGGCACCTGGGAGGTGGACGCCTTCCTTTGATGGGTGTTCGACACAAAGTCCTTCAAAAAGGGCGCGGATGATATTGCTCTCGAGGACACCTGTGACGAGCTGTGGGTCGAGTGCCTTGGGCTCAGAGCTGTTGCCTACTACAAGGATTTTCTCTTGAGTGTATTTTTCAATAGGAGCCTCTTTCTCACAGGAGCTAAGCATCGCCGCGATGAAGACGAGGCTTAATAGCTGAGTAAGCTTGGATAGCATAGCTACCTGCGGCGGGCGGAAAATAAACATCAGCAGAAAAGTGGCTGTTTTCTCTGAAATGTGGAGCATATTTTTTGACTTATCAAGCAGGGTCAACGCGAGGAGCTGTGAGAAATTCTGCAATTTAGTAATTTTCGCTATTGCTAATCCCCCAACCCGTGGCTAAATCAACTTTCACTCAACCCAATAAAAACAGCAGAAATGTCTGACATCGAATCAAAAGTAAAAGATATCATCGTCGAGCAGCTCGGCGTAAGTGCCGATCAAGTTAAGCTTGAATCCAAGTTCATCGAAGATCTCGGAGCGGACTCGCTCGATACTGTAGAGCTAGTAATGGCTTTCGAAGAAGAGTTTGGAATCGAAGTTCCAGACGAAGATGCTGAGAAGCTTCAGAGCGTAGCCGATGTAGTTAACTACGTTTCTAGTGCTACTTAATTTTCTAAGCTGAATCATTTTTATAAGGGCGGATCTATTATGGATCTGCCCTTTTTATTGCAAAATATTTTTCTGAGTCGATACTGTAACGAGAGTTGCAGCGATCACCTAGTATGACTATGGGGCGGCTCAAGCCTTTCACCTCTTCAGTCATTACAGCCTATGCAGCATTCCCCCGATAGTATTCAGTATGCCATGGAGACAGCGCGCCTGCTTCATGAGCCTGACAGAAGGATCGACACCTTTGGTGCGACGCGCTTTAAGTTTACCATGCTGAGTGAGCCGATGGACAGTGTTGGTCAGGTGCGTATTCGCCAAGGCGAGCTTGAGGCGCAAAAGCCACAAATTATTAAGCCATCGGGAATGCAGGGTGTTGAATTAGACGGTTTTCAAGAAAAAGCTGGTGAGTTTCTCGAGTGGCTGAAAAAGAATAAGCTTGAGCCAGTTTTCTTTCAGTACGGTTTCATGTTTAAGAAAACAAAGCTTACGGAAGCGCTTGTGCATGATAATATCGATAACGTACGTGAGCGCGTTCTAAGTGAGGCGAAATCACAGGGCGATCCAATGCTGGCAGTGATGGAGGGAGTAGATGATGCGTGGGAAGTGAGCTTGTTAAAGTTTTCAATCGACATGATATCGAAGTCCACAGACATCAATGTGTTTGATTTTAAGCGCAAAGGTTTACTTTAAAAGCTTCTCGATGTTGGTAGTCGTTTTTCGTTGGTTTGGGTCAAGTTTGTAGCTAACTTTCTTTTATGTCCCTGATGTTAATTATCAAAGCTATTGCTGGAGCACTCGTTCTCGCATCTGTGATAGGCACGGGATATTTACTCAAAGAATTTACAGGATCTGTCAACGGGGTGCCGAGTGTGAGTGCAGAGCAGCGAGAGCAACGTGACTTAGTTCTCCAACAAAAAGCTGAGCAGCTTATGACCACGGATAATGAACCTGGTGAAAAGGCGTTTAAAAGTGCTGAGGAGCTCCTCGCTATGGGGGAAATACCCGCGGCGGAGGAGCGCTTAAAATATGTTGTTAGCAATTACCCTTCTGCGAAATGCTCGACACATGCGAGACGAATCCTTGGAGAACTCAATGTAGATCGACTGTTGGATCCTGATGTTTTGGAGGGGAAGATTCAGTTTGTAGTCAAAAGTGGAGATACGTTCATCGGCATTGTTAGGAGGTATGGAACTACGATGGATAGCTTGGTCCACCACAGCCGACTGATGAAAGCCGATGCCCGCAGTTTACGTTTGGGGGATCAGCTTACCGTGATGCCTCTGAAAATGAGGGTGGTTGTTAATGATAGGCTGAAAACCTTGACGGTTTTTGATGGAGATGAATTTGTGAAAGAATACCCTATTCTGAAATCTAGCTACAATGGCAAATCCAACAGAAAGTTAAAGATAGATTCTATTCATGGTGAGTACAACGGTAGGCGGTACTTAGATCAATCTGACGACTACCTTTTTGCATCAAAAATAATCACCCTCTCGGATAAATCTCTCGTTATTCGTGCATTATCAGATGATATTGATGACGATTTTAGCTTTGGTTTTTTCCTCAATCCTGCTGACATGCAGGAACTACCACTGCTTATTCGCTCCAACAACGAGATTGAAATAAGACGATGAAGCATCACGTCACGCTGACCTAATTTTTTTACCTAACTATGAAACCTCTGGAATTTGAAAAACCTATTGCTGAGCTTGCGAATGAACTCGAAAAGCTCAAGCAGAAGTCGAATACACAAAATATCGACATGTCAGATGAGATCTTGGCAATAGAAGTGAAGTTATCTCAGACGCGAGATTCTATTTACGAAAACCTCAGCCCGTGGCAACGTGTTCAGATCGCTCGTCATACTAATCGCCCGTTCATGCTCGACTACATCACTCATGTGTTTGAGGACTTCTGTGAGCTTCACGGAGACCGTCACATAGGTGATGATAACTCGATGCCTGGTGGTTTCGCGACATTGAATGGTCAACGCGTTGTGGTTATAGGTCATCAGAAAGGTCGCGATACGAAGGAAAATTTACTGCGTAACTTTGGTAGCGCTCACCCAGAAGGCTACCGTAAGGCACTTCGCCTCATGAAGCTCGCAGAAAAATTCAGTCTTCCTATTATCACTCTCATTGACACACCGGGAGCATTTCCAGGCATCGGTGCTGAGGAGCGTAACATCGCAGAAGCAATCGGTTTTAATCTTAAAGAAATGATGATGCTAAAAACACCCACCGTTTCCGTCGTTTTAGGTGAAGGTGGCTCAGGTGGTGCGCTGGGTATTGGTGTTTCGGATCGCGTTCTTATGATGGAAAACGCCTATTACTCTGTGATCAGCCCAGAGGGTTGTGCCGCTATTTTGTGGAAACACAGAAAGCATGCACCTGAAGCAGCCGAAGCGATGAAGATCGCGGCCCCTGATCTCGCGAAGCTGAAGCTCATTGATGGCGTGATTCCAGAGCCTAAAGGCGGTGCTCATCATGATCATAAACAGACTGCCTTTAATCTAGGTGAAGTGGTTTCCACCCACATTAAAGAGCTGCAATCTCTTAGTCTTGAAGACATGCTTAACCAGCGTTACGAAAAGTTCCGCAAGTTTGGTGAATGGCAGGGCGAGTAAGGCTCATTATTTTATCTTTTTATACATCAAAAAAGCTAGGAACACAGTGTGCGCCTAGCTTTATTTTTGTTGTTTTTCTAGCTTTTAGAGTGAGCCCGTGATGACAACATCGTCGATATAAACCCAGTCCGAATTTCCAGAAGCATCGGCGCGGAAACGTAATGCGATCGTTGAGTTGAGACCACTTGAGATTGTGACTGATCCTGACTCCCTACTATCATTAACGAACTCGTCATTGGTATTCCACTCTTCTACAGTCGTGAAGCTAGAGCCGCCATCAGTAGATATCTGGAACCAAAAGTCTTCATTCACGTTATCGAAGCTACGTACATAGTATGAGAAATCGACCGTAATACTGCTATAAGCACTGAGGTCTAATACATCTGTAGTCATCGTTGACGTATTGGTGTTATCTCTGAGTCTTATAGAATAAGAGCCGTTAGAATAAGCTGCATCGGTGCTACTTCTACGAGCATCAGATCCACCATCGTTCCAGATATCCCAGCCGGATTCAAAATCAACATCGCTGATGGTAGTTGCACCACTGAAGATGCTATTAAACTGAGTAGTTAGACTGTCGTAGTTTGTTTGTTGAGTATTTGTAAGTGAACCATCAAGCAAGTTAGTCGTTTCATTGGGATCTGAAAAAAGGTTATACATTTCTTCATTTCCACTGCTCGTAAACTTGATCAACTTATAGGTCTCGTTACGAATGGCTTCACCGTCTCTCGGATTGGTACTGCTCCTAAATTGCTCTGTATAGGAGAAGCTATGGTAATTGCTTTGATTTTCATTCGTGAGGTAATCGACGATCGAAAGCGAATCGATGATAGCGCCGCCAGAGTTAGTAGCCCCAGCCATTTCAATGATAGTGTCAAAGAGGTCAACGACGTGAATGGGCGAGTCGTTGGATCGATTCAGAGAACCTGAAACGATCGGCCCTTTGACGATGAAAGGTACATGGACACCGCCTTCGTAGAGAGTACCTTTGGTTCCATTTCTTATTCCTGGCGATACATTATTCGGAGTGCCGTTGTCGCCAATGAAGATCACGTTGGTATTGGCTAGGACAGATGAGCTTATGGAATTGAGTAAACGCTCCATCTCAGTATCCATTGCCTCAATCATCGCTTTATAATAGAGCTCAGGATTGTTGTTAATATGATTCGCCGAACCAGATAAGCTATCGTAGCTGTGTAGATCGTTTGGTGGTTTATGAAAAGGGCTGTGAGGAGCATTGAAAGCGACTTGGCAGAACCAATCATCGGTTCCTTGGTTATTAATCCATGTAATAGCGTTATCAACAGTCTCGCTCGTTGCGTAATTAGTAATGGTTGAGCTAGATCCGTTGGTGACCTTTGTCCAATTATAGTAGTCAGAGATGCCACCTGTAGTAGCGCCCTCGTAGTAGTCAAAGCCCATGTTCGTAGGGTTATTGATGCCGCCGTTACTATTTCCGCCTAGATGCCATTTTCCAATGCAGGCTGTAGCGTATCCAGCATTATTAAGTGCGTCAGGAATCGTGAACTCTGTTAGTGGAATCTGGTCGCCAGGGAATCCAACTCCAGTGCGGAATCCGAATCGACCTGTTAGAATGGCGCTGCGAGTCGGCGAACATGTTGGGTAAGACCATGCATTTGTAAATAAAACTCCATCTGCCGCAAGAGAATCAATAGATGGTGTAGCTGCCGTATCGGCGGTGGAATAAAGCCCCACCATGTCTGCACCTAAATCATCAGCAATGATGAGAAGTACGTTCTGACCAGCATTAGCGATACTGCCGGTAGTCATTGCTGTTATGGCGAATAAGCTGCCCCACTTGAAAGCGGTTTTTAAGCCTGCTTTTCCTTGGTGGTTCAACCTTCTTTTTTTGTTAGGTATTGGTTTCATTTGTTTAATTATTTAAAGAACTATGGGGGTATCCCAGTATTTCTAACAGTTAATTTAAGAAGGGGCAAGTTCCTAATGGGAGGTTGAGGTCTGTCTACAAGGGGAGCTCGTGAAAGCCTATCAGTGCCCAGATAGTGAATTTCTCTATGAAAGGTACAGACACAAAAAAACCTTCACTGCTTGAACAGTGAAGGTTTTTGAAAATTTTGGAGTTTCAGTAAAACTAGGTAAACCCTAGTGATGTTTTACTTAACGCCTTTTTTGCTGAGGCGTGTGCCTTTCGTAGCACCTTGACGGGCTTTGAACTTAGGGTTGCTCTTGCAGATAACATAAAGTGTGCCTTTGCGCTTAACGACCTGACAGTCTTCGTGGCGTGACTTCATGGAGAGGAGTGATGAGAGAACTTTCATGATGTTTTATTTAAAAATTTAAAAGGTGGAGACGTAAGTCGGGACGCGGAAAATACTCAGATTTGATACGCTGTAAAGTATATTTCTGGTAAATCCCACGCTTTCTTAGATTTCGACGCCTGAAACAGAGATGATTCCGGGCTTATTTGCGATGGATTTGATGAAATCAGCAGGTGCTGGTGAGTCGAGCTCAATGACGGTAAGCGCATTTCCTTCGGCACTGTTTCTTGCGAGTGAGAGGTTGGCAATGTTGAGGCTGGATTCACCAAGCGAAGTTCCAAGAAGACCTACGATGCCTGGGCGATCATCGTTGCGGACAACGAGGAAGTTACCCTTGATATTGGTGTCTACATATAGGCCGTCAATTTCAACGATACGTGGTGACTGACCAATAATAGTGCCTGCCACGCGGAATCTTTTTCCGTCTTTCTTGAGCTCAACAACGATGAGCTCAGAGAATTCTGTTTTTGCATTGATGGTGGACTCGATGATTTCAAGGCCCATATCAGCTGCTACGGCAGTAGAGTTGACGATGTTGACCTGCCCATCAGCGCGTGCTGTTTCGAGGTAGCCGGTAAGAACTGTGCGCGAAATCAGGGAGGTGTCCTTTTTCGCAAGATCGCCGTGATATGAAACGCGGAGTGCGTCTGGGCTCACAGGACCAAGCTTGGCGAGGAATTTACCGAGTGATTTAGCAAGATCGAGGTAGCCACCAATTTCTGCAAGGGCTGCAGCATCAAGTGATGGCATATTGATGGCATTGCGGATTTCACCCGTGGTGAGGAAGTCGCGAAGTTGTTCAGCAACTTGGATACCGACGTTTTCCTGAGCTTCATTGGTAGAAGCACCGAGGTGTGGCGTAAAGGCGACGTGCTTCGGGAGGTCGAAGAAAATGTGATCAGCGGATGGTGGCTCGTCTTCAAATACATCGAGACCGCAACCTGCGATGTGACCTGAGAGGATAGCTTCTTTCAGTGCTGGTTCATCAATGAGGCCGCCGCGTGCGCAGTTGACCACGATAGCACCCTTGTTCATGAGCGCGAGACGCTCTGCGTTAATGATGTGACGTGTGTCGTCAGTGAGAGGAACGTGCAGCGTGACGAAGTCAGCACCAGTGAGAGCTTCGCAAGGACTAGTAGCGAGTTCGACCTTCATTTGGTCAGCGCGTGCCTGAGTGAGAAAGGGATCGAATGCGACGATGCTCATGCCAAATGCCTGTGCGCGTTTAGCGAACTCCGCACCAATGCGACCCATGCCGATAACGGCGAGGCGCTTTTCGTTAATTTCAATACCTTTGTAGGCTTTGCGAGCAGCGGGGAAATTCCCTTTAAGTACCTCTGCATGAGCAGGTCCAATGTTTCGTGCAGCGGAAAGCATGAGCGTGAAGGCGAGTTCTGCAGTAGAAATCGTGTTACCAGAAGGTGTGTTCATTACGATCACGCCTTGAGCACTTGCAGCATCGCGGTCGACGTTATCGACACCTACGCCTGCTCTGCCGATGACTTTGAGGTTGGATGCCGCAGCAAGAACCTCGGCTGTCACCTTAGTTTGAGAGCGGATAATTAAGCCGTCATACGCTGGGATGATTTTGATAAATTCCTCAGGAGAGAGTCCTGTGTTGACATCAACATCAAGGTCTGGGTGCTGAACGAGAAGGTCTACACCAATTTCAGAAATGGGATCGGATACAAGAATACGCTGTTTCGCCATGCCGCGATTTAGTGGGCTGCGCCGTCTTTGTCAAAACATAGCGGTTAAAAAGTGTGTTATTTTTGGCGGCCGGATGAAGTTATTCATTCAGTAGACCAAGTTTTCTGTTTTGAGACCCCACTAGGATAGAGCAGTCATCTCGCCGAAACGACGGTTTATTTTACGAGGTGAAAATCAATATATTGATTTCTGCACGATGATAGTGATCGCTCTTGAGTTAAGTGCGTTTTCACTTGAACTACCTTATCGTTCCATCTCTAGAACCATGAACTTAGTTCCTAACATTGATGGGTGAGTTAGGCTTTGGAACTGGCGGAGGAGGGTGGTAGTTTCTGGGGAAGGTGAGCTTTCTAAGCTCATGAGCCAATCACGTCCGTGCTGGGTGAGGTAGCTTGCCTGCATGCTGAAAGACTTGAGTGAAAAGCCAGCCTCCTGCGCGGAGGTGGTGAGACGGGTGAAATCGATATGAGTAGTAATATCGAAATTACCGGGATCGCTCAGTGGATCGCTAGCTTTCTGGTGCTTTGAGTAGGTTTGTAAGGTGCCCTCTGTACGCGCCGGGTGATAAAGATCGGTGGACTCGTGGCCGTAATCGATCGTGATGAATAGGCCTGATTTCAGAGCGCGAGACACTTGGGTGGTGAATTCATCAATGTGAGGATTATACTCAGTGGTGTAGCCATCGGGGAAATTAGTGCCCAGCTTATCGTTTAGGGTGTGACAGAAATTTTCCAGTGCGGGATGCACAATTTTTTTAGCAACGTATTCCAAGTTGCCGTCGTGGTGGGTGACGAAGAGCTGCTGCCACGCGCTGTTTTGGACTCGGATTAACTCTATGGGAAAGGCGTCGAGAAGTTCATTGGAGAGGAAAATACCGGTAAGGTTTTCTATTTCGGAAAGAGAGTTGTGAGAGGTGAATTTTTCTTGGAAGCAGGAGTGGAGCTTTTCCCCTTGAGCCTTTCTGAGAGAAGAACTCCGCTCAATGAGGTGGTAGTGGACGGTAGAGTAAAGCGCAGGGCTGCTGCTTTTGATTTCATCTAAAATATCGGCGCAGAGTGAGCCATCGTGAGCACCTGGTTCGATGATGTGAAAATCCTCAGGTGAGCCTATTTCATACCAGTACTTGGTGATGCGTTGAGCGAGAATAATACCGAAACATTTGCCAACACTAATACTCGTGATGAAGTCTCCCTGTTTTCCAACGCGTTGTTTTGCTGAGGCGTAATAGCCGTGATCAGGGTGGTAGAGTGCTAGCTCCATATAGTCGTGGAAGCTGAGATCTCCGTGTGTATCAATCAGAGAGATGATGTGCTGGTGAAGGGGGGTCATTGAAATCTACGTTTCGTGGCGGCTATTGATCATAACCGATCCAGTCAAGCCACTTGGAATTATGTGCTTGGCTCTAGCTCCACCAGCTGAGAGAGCGATCCTAAGTACTCGGCGGCGATATCCTCTACCTCTGTAAGAGAGGATACAAAACAGAGTTTTTGGCGTAGGGGTTTAGCACCTGGGAAGCCTTTGCAGTAGGTCATGAGGCGGGAGCGCATAGCCATGATGGTCTGGCGCTCGTTGCCGTAGCGGCTCGATTGCATGGCGAGACGGCAGTGGCGAACGATCATTTCCCAGCGCTCCTCGATAGGGACGGGTTCGGGTTGCTCGCCTGTGTTGAGATAGTGCTTTGCTTCGCGAAATACCCAGGGGTTTTGCATCGCGGCGCGACCGATCATGACACCCGAGACAGCGCTATTTTCACGGCGAAATTTCACGTCTTCACCAGTCTGGATATCGCCGTTTCCAATGACGGGAATATCGACAGCACGAGCGCAGGCATCGATGACGTCCCAATTGGCCTCACCGCGGTAGCCTTGGGCGCGCGTTCTACCGTGGATAGCGATGGCTTGCATGCCTTCTTCTTGGAGCACGTGACAGACCTCCACGGCATTGATAGTACTCTCATCCCAGCCAATACGAATTTTAGCAGTGACAGGAACGCTGTCCCCAACCGCTTTGACTACGCCTGAGGCGACACCAGAGACGAGGCCACAATCCTTGAGTAGAGAGGAGCCACCATTTTTAGAAACAACCTTGTTCACAGGGCAGCCGAAGTTGATGTCGATGAAATCAGGTTGTTTCCAATCGATGATTTTTCGTGCGGCTTCGCCCATGCGCTCACCGTCGCCGCCGAAGATTTGGACGCCGCAGGGTCGCTGCCCTTCAGTAAATTCAGTGTATTTGCGGGTGCGATCATCTTGCCTGATGATTCCTTCCGCAGAGACGAACTCGGTAACCATGACGTCTGCTCCGAGCTCTTTGCAGATGGAGCGGAATACGATGTCTGTAACTCCAGCCATCGGTGCGAGGTAAAGGGGGAATTGATCGTTGGCAAACCAGGGGAGCGACATGATGAGTTGAAATTAGATGGTTAAGCTTCTGTTGAAGCTTTTTGTGGCGATTCTGCAAGGGCTTCTACTGTTTCCGCTTCTATTTGGCGACCACCATTTTCGAGGAGCTGAGAGACTTGGTCTTGGACGGAGGCGATGTCGGCGAGGGCGATGTTGGGGTCTTTAATGATGAAGACCTCGCCTGTTTTGCGATGCTCGTAGATGCGAATGATGCCATCGGAAATTGTTTGAGAATCGGCCTCTTTGAGCAGCTTTTTGCGCTCCAGCATGATAGCGAGAATGTAGCGTGCGTTTTCCGTATGATCCTCGTCTTCAGTAATGAGGCGACGGAGGAGATCCTCGGGGCTTTCACTAGTGACTTGAGTTGCCTCCACTTTGACGGGAGCGTGGTAGATGCTTTGCCAGAATGAGAAAGGAGCTAGGTGAATCTCACTACGCTGCTCCCAGCCACTGAGGCTGAAGTCTTTGCGCAGGTAGCCGCTGGAATTTGGGTCGGGGAAAATTGCCGTGTAAAACGACTCTCCATCAGTGAAATGAAGTTCGGTAACCGTGCAGATATGTGCCCGTGATTTGATCGACCAAGGTTCGGTGAGTGCCATAGGCGAGTATTCTAGAGGAATGTGATTTTTTGCCAAACGCAAATTGATCGGGATTATTTGCTCAGACTGTTTTTTGAGATAAGTCAGAGAGATGAAGATGCTAGATATGTGCCAGCAAAATACCTTTTAGATATCGACAGTGCTACGAGCGTACTTGCGTTCGAGATCAGAAAAAGGTGGAAAAATCCGTGAGCTGGTTAATTTTTACACGATGAAACCTTCTACGTGCATTCTGCGGACAATTATCATATTCGCGCTCTCAGCTCTCGCCTTATCGAGCTGTAGTTCCCTGTCTAGTTCGAGTAATAAACCGAGTCGTCATCAATGAGGCCGTGGTTCCTAATTGAGGCAGTTGTCTCAAGATGTTTTATTAACAAGACATCATCTTCTTTTTTGCATAAACTGTAGTCGTATGAGCGTGAAACTTGATAAAAACGAAGATGAACCAGAGTTGATCTCGCTACCAAAAAAACCTGGAAGAGCATCGTCTGTTTTAGCGTTTTTCTTAGGCTTATCTGTTCTGATACTGGTGTGCTTTTTCTGTTTTTATCAGTTTGTCGCAAAGCCGATGCATCATACGGCAGTAGCTCCAGCACAGAGACTGGCTGATGCGATGTCAGATATCTTTGGTGCCAAGGTGAAAGTGAATGGCGCGACAGTCGTTCTAGAGCAGTCTGAGATAGAAGAGCTCTCTCTGGTTCAGCGAAAGACTCAAGCGATAACCAAGTACGAGACAATATGGATGGGGAGCAAAAAAATATTGATCGTTCGATGTGATTTTGTGGTGAAAGCAGGTTTTGACCTCAGTGAGGGAGGGGAATGGGGGCTTCTTGAAGGCAGGATCGACGGTGAGCTTCCAAGGGGGGCGATTCTCAGCGTTGAGCCGCTGGGAGACTTTGAAATTTACCATTCAGAGAACGGCACCTTTAATAAGCTAAGCTCAGAGGATCATGCTGAGGCATTTAACTTGCTTAAAAATCAGGCGAGAAAAGATGCCGAGAATAGCGATATCATAGAGGAGGCTGAAAAAACTTTGATACGCAGGATAAACGATAAACTTGGCTATGAGAGAGTCCCCCAAGAGCGTCTTCTCTAATTATCAAACGCACTCGGGACAGGTTCCAAAAAACTCCAGCTCGTGGTAGAGGTTTTTGTAACCGCTGGTGAATTGAATTTCCTTTTCAAGCTCGTGTACAGGGCAGGGAGCGCTAATGGGCTCAATGCTGCCACAGTCGGTGCAAATCAGGTAGTCTCTATGTCGGCCTGGTATTAGGAGGGTGAAATAGGCTGCGCGCTCGTGTAGACCGAGGCGGCGCAGCAGGCCTTTATCCGCGAGTCTCTGGGTAAGGCGAAAAACGGTCGCTTTGTCACATTGGTTTACCATCCGTGGAGACTCGGTCAGTTCCGCCAAAGTCATGGGGCGATCACTCTCTAGTAATGTAGTGATAAGCTCTTCCAGCGCCTTGGTGCGGCGAAGTCCCTCTGCACGGCAGCGGTCGATAATTGTATTCAAATCAGTAGACATCACTTATTTATAGTAGTTCTTGTTGTCCTCCAGTAGCGGGAGGGCTGGCGCCTATTTTAGCGTAAGCTGCTGGCAAAGCGACTCTGCCACGCGGAGTGCGCTTGAGGAAACCCTGCATGATAAGGAATGGCTCGTGAACCTCTTCTAAGGTAGAAGCGTCTTCACCGATGGCCACAGCGAGTGTGGAGAGTCCCACTGGACCGCCGCCAAATTTATATACGGTTGCTTCGAGGATGCGCTTATCCATTTCATCGAGACCGTCTTCATCGATTTCTATCATCGAAAGAGCGTCGTTCGCGATGACTGGGGTGATGTTGCCATCGGCACGGACTTGAGCGAAATCTCGCACCCATCGTAGGAGGTTGTTGGCGATACGCGGGGTGCCACGTGAGCGGGAAGCAATTTCTAAAGCACCTTCGAGTTTAATATCGACCCCGAGCAGAGCTGCAGAGCGCTGGATAATGTGGGCAAGCTGGTCGGCTGTGTAGTAGTCGAGCCTATTCACCAAACCAAAGCGTGAGCGCAGCGGCGATGTCAGCATGCCGGAACGCGTTGTGGCACCGACGAGGGTGAACTTGGGTAAATTCAGCTGAATGCTACGCGCCGAGGGACCAGAGTCGATAATGATATCGAGTCGATAGTCCTCCATGGCTGGGTAGAGGTATTCCTCAATAGCGGGGTGGAGACGGTGGATTTCATCGATAAATAAAATGTCGCCACGCTGGATATTGGTGAGGATGCCGGCGAGGTCTCCTGCCTTTTCAATCTGTGGGCCCGATGTGGTATGCAGGTTGGTACCCGTGGCGTTAGAGATGATATTTGCGAGCGTTGTTTTTCCTAAACCAGGAGGACCTGAGAGCAGGACGTGCTCTAAGACGTCATCACGCATCTGCGCGGCCTCGACCATTAGCATGAGACGCTCGGTAACCTTTTCCTGGCCATGAAAATCCTCAAAACCAGGTGGTCGCAGGGTTTGATCGAGCTGTTTATCTGGAGACTCGTTCGTCTGCTGGTAAAAGGATTCGGACATGGCAAGGGTGATGTGCCTGCTTAACGCAGCAAGTCTTCTTCGTAAAACACGCGGAAGCCAGCTTTGTGAAGCACAGACATGCCGAAGTTAGTGTCCTCAAGATGCATCGCAAGCAAAGATTTCCCTTCAGGGTGAGACATCAGCGAGTAGGCGAAATCGACATTGGTTTCCGCTGCGCGAAGTGTTTCGAGGGCGCGAGCAAGGCCTCCGCCGGTTTCAGTAAGAGCGACGACAGCGATCTCAGAGGTGGTGTGCGGGATGCCTTTTTCCATAAAAATCCGCATGGTGGAATCTGGATCAGAAACGACGATCCTTACAACGGCAGCGTCCTTCGAGTCCTGAATACTAAGGCCGATGACCTCAATCTTTTCGTTTTTCAGCAAGCGTACCAATGAACTGAGCGCTCCTGCGCGGTTTTTCAGCATTACAGCGAACTGAATGGGTAAAGTCCCTTTAGGTTTAATATCTACTTCTGACATAGCGCGATGGCTTTGTATCACGCTTGTAGAATAAAATCTAATCCTAATACATTAACGGCGGATGTTTTACTTGTTTATGTTTCCTTAGTTCACAAGAATCATTTGCGTAATGGTTTTTTGTAATTCTTGTTCCAAGTTTTCTTTCGTCGTGATTAAAAAGCCTTTGTTGACTTTTTGTGATCCGCGCAGACGAAGCACCATTTCAACAGTAAGCCATTTTTCCTCATCAGAGAAACGTAAGAGACTGGCGTGTAGTAAGTATTTTCCGTAGTTCTTGGGTGATAGTCCTCTGTTTTTACACGCAGCAATAATTGATGACCGAAGTTCCGCTAGATGCTTTTTGTCAATGGCTTGAATAGCATACTCAGATGTGCTGACTTTGATATCGATTGGTGTATTCTTGCTTACGGTAAATACGGCTTGAGGAGATGTTTTGCCTGTTACGGAAAATGTTGAAGGCTGAGCTTGCTGCATTTGAATGATGTTCCCCAGCAGCATTCCTCCTCCGATGGCTGGACCAGCGCCGAAAGGAATGGCCTGCCCTGCAGAAGTTCTCGCATGATTCTGTTTCTGAACCTTGCAGACATATCGGTAGCTTCCTGAAGGATGGTCTTTCTGAACGCCCATGTGAAATGCCTCTACGGCAGTAGCCTTCTTTTGATAAACACCTGGAGCAACGCTTACATGCTGTCCTCCTCCTGCTTGGTCAATCGTTCTTGTTGCAGCTCCTGCGGGGTGTCCACTAGGGACATTGCAATTGCTCAGTAGGGCGATTCCTAGTAATAGAGTTTTTTTCATGATGACTGGACGAAATCTATATTTCTCATGATATGTTACAAGATGTAATAGATGTTTTTATGACATAAGTGGGTGTGGACTCTGCAACTGAAATCTATTTTGATCCAATCAGTTTTATAAAAACTGTTTAATCTATGAAAACATCCATCATACTAGCTGGTATCTTTGCCACATTTCTAAGCTCTTGTTCTACCAAATTAACCGAGGAGCAAAAAGCCATACTGAGTACGGTAAGTATTGAGAAAACAAGCATTGAAACCACTGCATATCAAGATCCACATGGTGCCGCCGTTGGCACAGCCGCAAACGTTGCTATGGCGACAGGTGGAGGACTGATAGGCGCCCTCATCGGCGAGACGGTATCAGCCAGTCAAAATAAGATGTTTAAAAATGCTGAAAGCTCAAATATTGAGAGAATTAAATCTCTCACTCCTCATTCTTTAGCTCCTGTCGTTAACAACGAAATTCAGGCAGCCATTAAAGAAAATACATTTTTCTCCTCCCGCATTCAGAAGCAGTCTCCCAATCGGTTCACTTCAAAAATTATACGTTATACGCTGAATCGAACTGGAAAGTCAGATAGCGGTCTCTTAATGAGTCCTTCGATCACAGCAGAGGTGAAACTTGTTGGTTCCGATGGTGAGACCATTGGCCGAGGCTGGTTGCCTGTTACGGGTGTTTCTCCGATGAGCTACACCCTGAGTCAATACATCGCTACGCCTGCATTACTTAAGAAAGGATATGCCGAAGCAGCAGCAAGCCTGGCGATGAGTCTCGAGGATTCACTCGCCATGAAGACGGCGAAGTAAACTTTAATGAGCCTCTCTATAAGCTGCATAATGCTTGCTGATAGAGGGGCAAAACAACTTAATTTTTAACGTTCGCCAATAGGGGGAACAGGTCTGATGTCCTGCGGGCCTACGTATTTAGTCAATGGGCGGTAGAGGCGGTTTGCCCTGAGTTGCTCGAGGACTTGTGCCGTCCAGCCAGCGGAGCGTGCGATGGCGAAGATCGGGGTGAAAAGGTCAGTTGGAATACCGAGTGAATAATAAACGGTGGCAGAGTAGAAATCGACATTAGCATTCAGATTTTTGCGCTCACGCATGATTTCCGCGATGCGGTTTGACATATTGATCCACTTGGGCTCACCGAGTTCTTCGGTAAGCTTTACCGCCATTTTCTGAAGGTGGGGAGCTCGTGGGTCGAGCACCTTGTAAACGCGGTGTCCGATGCCCATGATCTTCTTTTTATTAACGAGGCAGTCTTCTACGTAAGCGTCGACCTTGTCTTCAGAGCCAATTTCTTCAAGCATCTGAATCACACCCTCATTAGCGCCACCGTGAAGTGGTCCCTTAAGTGTGCCTACCGCAGAAGTGACGGCGGAGTAGATATCGCTAAGTGTCGCAACGGTAACGCGGGCTGAGAATGTGGAAGCATTCATTCCGTGGTCGGCGTGAATAATATAGGCGACGTCGAGCGTCTTGACCATGGCCTCGCTAGGCTCTTCGCCGTTAATCAGATAGAGAAAGTTTGCAGCACCTGAGAGGTCGGGGCGATTTGCTAGTGGCTCTAGACCATTTCTAAAACGATGGAATGTCGCTACGATAACAGGAATCTGAGCGATGATGGAAATAGAAGCTTCATGAAGCGCTTCATGATCAGGATCGCCGATTTTGGAATTTTCATCATAAAGACCGAGCATGGAAACGGCGGTGCGAAGCACATCCATTGGGCCGGCTTCCTTAGGGGCGTTTCTGAGAAAATCAATCACGCCTTGAGGCAGTTCGCGGTAAGAACGAATTTTCTTGGTGAAAACAACAAGCTCTTCGGTGTTAGGAAGTTCACCATTGAGTAAGAGGTAAGCAACTTCACCAAAGGTGCAGTTTTCTACGAGATCACTGATGTTATAGCCAAGGTAGGATAGGGTGCCCTCTTTGCCTTCAACACGGCTAAGGGCAGATTCGTTTGCGATGACTCCTTCGAGTCCTTTTGCGTAGTCACTCATGATACTAGGATGATGTTTAGGTCTTTAAATTACATGGATGAAAAGATTTTTCACCGGTGTTTTGAAAATTTTGATGCCAAAAATAGCAGAACTATAAGACAGCGCAGCGAAGTAACATCTAAAAGAGGTGGGTTGCAAGAGTGAATCGTGTACGCATTTAAAGAAGTTGGTTTTTTATGAATACAGGGTTGGTTTCTTTCCCAAGAAATCTTAGTAGTTCGGTGTGAATATGATTTTAGCGATAGAAACTAGCGTCTCTGAGGCAAGTGTCACCTTGGTGAAAGCTGACAAGATACTTTTTTCGTTAGATTTCATCAATGGCAGGAATCATAACTCGCAGATTTTTGACGCCTTAGAGGGAGTCACTAAGGCTCTCGCAGGGAGAGCGCTGGATCTCGTCATCGTGGGCACAGGGCCTGGGAGCTACAGCGGCGTGCGCGTAGGTATCGCATCGGCGCAGGGTCTAGCAATTGTCCATGATTGCCCAACAGTTGGTTTAGGATCTCTGGCAGCGACGCCCATCGCGAGGGGGCAAAGCACGTCGGGTCAAGAGACATCTATTGCCGTGGGCGATGCCCGCAGAGGCTTGTACTATATTTCTCAAATAACCGAAAGTGGAGAGGCCACGGAGCCAGAGCTGATGGAATTAGCAACTTTCAGGCAGGCCTTGGAAGAGGCGATTACAAAGGGTGTGACTGTGAGCACTCTGGATGATTTTTCTCAAGTGGAAGGATTGGCAGATCTATCAGTGCAAATTATTCTGACAAAACCTGAATCAAGCTTGCTCATTGATCTCTGGTTAGGGCTTAGCCCTGCGCGTAGAGCGGAGCTGTCGAGTCAGCCTCTAGCTCCTGCTTATTTACGCGATCCCTTCACTTCCAAAGCGAAGGCAGGGCATCCTTTGCTTAGAGGTAAGTCGTAAGTAAAACTTACACTGCATGTTGCTTAAGCGGTTTTTTCTTAGATCAGGCTAATCCAACTAGCTATGAAATCTTTCATGTTCCAGTGTGAGTCATTATTATGAGAAATTCATTGATTTCATAGTGGTATATGTGTTGACTGCGCATTGTTAGATTATTGTTTAGCTTTGATTTTACCATTAAAAATTCAATCCTTGCTAGCAGCTGCATTCATTGTAGCTGCGGGAGCACTGATGGTTTCTAAAATTCAGTCATCAAAGACAGAAGAGTTAGGTGAAAATGCTGTTGATGAAATTGAGCTATTATCCGCATCCCAAGAAAGACCAGCTCGTCGCGATACCACTCGCTATACCACTCGCAAGTCCACGAGCGAAACACTTGGTCAGAATCTTCACAAAGCATCATCTCTGTCTGAAAATGCGGAGGTGCGTGCGATATCTTATGAGGAAACAAGGGAGGCGTTTCTTGAGGAGCGCAGACGCTTGATGGATGAGAGAGGCAAGTATTTCGAGAGCCTTTCAAGTACTTCTTCCGAGATCAGTCCAGAGGAACGCCACGCAGCCATGAAACAATGGCGGGAAGAAAATGCAGAGTCTCTCGCTGCACAAAGGGAATTAGCGATCAAAATGGCAGCCCTAGCTCCTGCACGGAAAATGCAGGTCCCTGATAGCCCTCAAATTCCTGCTAACGCGACTCCTGAGCTTAGTGAGTTTCTCATCGCACGACATGATGTGATGAAGGGGCAAGCCACTGTTATGAATGAACTAAGTGAGGCATCTTCTGAGGAGCGTCAAAAAGCATTAGAAAACTGGCGTGAAGCAAATAAATCACGTGTAGAAGCGATGACAGCATCTACTCGCAACCTCTCTGAATCTAGTAGATCCAGCACAGAACAACATCAGATAGACCCTGTCCGTATGGAGGAGATACAGGTATTACGTGCTGAGCGAATGAAACAACTAAGTATCCAGCCTGATTTATAAAGAAAATTTAAAACAACCGAAATTAACCACTCAATACCACACACCGATGAAAAACAATTATCCAGCCCAGTCGTTACTCACTCCCTGTCTATTAGCAACAGTGATGTTCTCACCGCTTACCAGCAAGGTTTACGCACAAGGCTTCGTGGCAAGTGGGTCTGGTAATAGTGCAACAGGAACTTATTCTTTCGTGGGCTCAGGGGAGTATAACAGCGTACCTGGGTTTTATTCTTTTGTGGGTGCGGGGGACGTTAATAGTGTAACTGGGACGGTCTCTTTCGTAGGTGCGGGGTCGGGTAATGGCGTAACAGGATATGCCTCGTTCTCAGGTGCAGGGGAATTCAATACTGTAACAGGGGGGCTTTCTTTCGTTGGATCAGGGGACATCAATAATGTAATAGGCGATTATTCTTTCATTGGATCAGGGTCGAGTAATGAAATAACGGGATATGCTTCTTTCGTCGGTGCAGGGGAGTATAATAATGTAACAGGGGGGCTTTCTTTCATTGGAGCGGGGGAAGATAATAATGCAACAGGTTATGCCTCCAGTGTAGTAGGTGGTGGAGATAATTATGCGGCAGGAGATCATTCTTTTGCTACGGGAACTGCATTGAATGCGGACTCTTATAATAGTGCGGCCATAGGCCGCTACAATACTGGTGGTGGCGACCCGTTGAATTGGGTGGATACAGATCCGCTTTTTGAAATAGGGAATGGATTCGGTAATTTCCGTTCCAACGCCCTCACCGTTTACAAAAACGGAAATATGGAGCTCCAAGGTGATCTTACTCTAGGTGGCATCATTACTAGCGGTGGCGATCCAGTTCTTACTACATCCAATTTCGATTCCACTCTTTCCAGCAGTCTTTCAAGTGGCTCCATTGAACTTACTGGCGGAATAGTTTCCTACGGGTTCACTGATTTCGCTACTGCGATGTCTGGTGGAGAGACTGCTGGTGATTATTCCACAGGAATGTCTGGTGGATTGGCAGAAGGTGATTACTCCACCTCGATGTCTGGTGGATATTCAGAAGGTGATTACTCCACCTCGATGTCTGGAGGGGAAGCATATTCCGCATACTCAACAGGTATGACTGGTGGAATTGCAGAAACAGAATACTCTACTGCTATGTCTGGTGGATATACTCTGGGTGAGCATTCACTTGCAGCAGGATTAGGTACCGTAGCATTAGCTTACAGTAGTACCAGCCTAGGAATTCACAATGAGTCTTGGGGTTCCTCAGACACGTACGTAGATGAAGATCCTGTTCTCTTAATAGGTAATGGTACTGCTTACGGCGACGAATCAAACGCTCTTGAAATCCTCAAAAACGGTCAAACAACCCTCATTAATAAAGCGTGGAAGGCTGCCACTGATGCTGACTCATCAACAGCTCTCGATAACCCTGCTTCCACCTCTGATAGTGATGGCAACGCACTTGTGGTCGATGGGCACACCTTGCTCAATGGGAAAGTTATCCTCGCTCAGGCTCAAGGAGACATTTCGATGGGTATTTTCGGTGAGTAAAATAAATGAAGAGTTGAAGCACGTGAAACAATCGCCCGAACAATAATCTAAAAAGCAAAGATGTTTTCTAAATCCTACCGAGTCAGAAACAGTGATACTGGGCTCCCTCAGTCGCATTGGCAAGCGGCCTCAGCCTTAGTGCTTATGAGTATGGTGCTGAGCATTTTTCAGCCACTATTAGCTCAAGAGACTGTTCCTACTTGGTGGACGGATGGAGACCCTCCGGTGATTGAAATATCCGCTGAAGAGAATAACCTTGGCCCTGCAAATGTAGGCCAGGCCAAGTGGGTCGTGCTCGAGGCATTACGTTCCTTAGGTGCTTCAGCACCAGACATAGCAGTAGCTGTTCGCGCAGATCTCGACGGTATAGCCTCAGATCAATCTGACCGCATTATTGATCTCACAGTACCTGATCCAAAGAGCGATGAGTGGATCGAGGTACAGAAATCCTCCCTTACCCTAGGCCAGCTCAAATCCATCGCCCTACCATTTTACAATCATCTCAACTCCACTGACGCCGATTGGGTGAAATCTCAGCTCGATCTCAACCACGGAGGTACAGCAACCCTCAACGAGCACTACTGGCAAGTCAGCGGTAACGCCAACTACACTGAAAGCGGATACTATCCGTGGGATCCCACGACACCTCTAGGTGTTAACACATCCATGGCGACCATAGGTCAGCTGAAGGCGATTTTTGCTTTGCGATTTGAAAGTCTGAACTATGACGCCGCAGAAGACGCATGGAAATTACTACTCGTTGATTTTGATACTGAAGACGAATTTGATCATGTGAATGATATAGATCCCAATGGAGACTTTGATGATGACGGGTTGTCAAATCTGCTAGAATATCAAATTGGCTTCATTGGATATCAGGCAGATTCTGATGGTGATGGATACGGAGACCTATATTCTTACCAGCAGGAAGTATTCTACAAGATGAATGCTGCTGATGGAACTGTGGTTTCAGATAGTAGTACTAGTGAGAGGGATGGGACTCTTATCACAGGGTTTTGGGACGTTAACAGTGGGATTAGCTATGGAGCCGTCAATTTGATGACGACTTCTGACCGTATTGATATCCCCCAAGAGGTTTTTGATGCTCAAACCAACTTGAGTGTCACATTCTGGTTCAAGACAGACAGTGCCTCAAACACTCAAGTTTTATTAAACGGTGTGGATACTAGCAACACCGCAAAGTGGTCTGTTGTACTTGAAAATGGAAGTGATATTAGATTGCATACAGGTAACAACGAATTCCTTGTGTGGAATTATGGAAGGAGTCTAAACGATAATTTGTGGCATCAACTAACCGTTGTAAGAGATTATGATAATGACGAAGCTCTACTATATATTGACGGTTATCAATTTGGCCAAGCTCAGGCAATATCGCATAATATTTTATCTGTCGCGAGTGTTTCGCTCGGCTTGAATGCAAATTCTCTAGCTGGCTTTGATCCTCTTAGCTCATATACTGGTTTAATTGATGAAATGAGGATTTATTCCAGAGTTCTGACTGCGTCATCTGTGGAGGATTTATTTGGTCTCAATGATTTTGATGCTGATGGATTACCTGATGATTATGAACTGTCTATAGGTGATAGTTTAGCGGATCTCAGTGGTGCAGATGACTTTGATGGCGACGGAGAATCGGATCGCTATGAATTTGAAAATAGTACAGACCCTTTTGATTATTTTAATGGGGTTATTACAAATCTTACTATGACCGGAGACGATCAAACAATCTACGTTGGAGAGTCTACTCCCCTACCCATTGTATTTACACTCGAAGATACGTCAGGAGTACCCATTCCAAATGCGCCTATAACTTTAAATCATACGGAAAACTTAGGTTATATGAAGACGCCAGAGGGGGCTCAATCTAGTGACAGCTTGTCACTAATGACTGATAGTGTCGGTCAGGTATCTATTTATTTTCATGCCAACTAATTTGCCAAATTTACATGTATAAAAAACTCATTGCAGTATTTCTTATCAGTCAATCAATCTATGCTGAAATAGCTACGATCGATGCTGAAACAGGTCAGAATTCCATTCAAGCCCGTGTTAATGTTATCATTGACTCTGACGGTGACGGTCTGACTGATGAGGAAGAGTTAATCTTAGGAACTGACCCTGATCATGGTGATTCAGATCTGGATGGTTTGTTAGATTCTGAAGAGGTCACTGGCGGTACGGATCCGCTTACTAATGATGCTGAAATTAACCCAGATACCTTTAACCTACCCTCAAGTCTAAACAATGGTTTGGCTTGGTATTATACTTTTGAAGATGACGGCGCCATACCTGACACCTCCGGAAATGGCAACAATACTATATTGCATAACGACCCTAATGATCCTCCGCCCCCTCCCATATCAATGAGTGATGATGGGCTTACATCTAGGGCATTCAACCCGAGTGATAATATGGCAGGGGTTGTTCGCGTAGGCATGCCCTTTACGGAAGTTGTATACACTTCAGAACATACAATAACCGCTTTTATTAAGTTTACGTCTGATATTGGATTTGAGGTCTTGGCTGAGACTAGCGAGATTTTTGACTCGGCGGGAGATGTTACTAAGCACTCAGGCTGGATTTTTATGGCAGATGCTGGTTCTGGAGGAATAGCTATCGAGTACATAAAATATGATGTTTCTACTGGCGTTGAGGACACGCATAGATGGATCATTCCTGGTCCAGAAGTTCCTGTGGGCTACGATGGCACCAGCGCACCTGGTATAGATCTACAAGATGAAAGTTATCACTTTTTTTGCTTAAATCCTGAGCGGGTTATAGTCGATAACATCAATTATGGTCCGCCTGTAAAGACCGCTATCCAAGATGCTCCTACGAGTATTTACTTGCACGACTTTACTGGGAACTCACATCAGTTTTTGGGCTCAACATATGCTTACCATGACCCCGTGCTCGATTTGCAAGTCTTTGACGGACTGATTGATAGATTCAGGTTTTACACTCGTTCATTATCCGTCGCGGAAGCCTTAATACTTTATACTCAGGATATTGACCGAGACGGAATGAGTGATGTAGACGAGTACAGACTCGGCACTGACCCATTCAGAAATACACTACATTTAGACGATGATGGAGATGATTTAACAAATGGCGAAGAAATCGATGGCGTGTCACCTTATGAAGATAATTACACCTTCACACCTACAGACCCTACGTATTTTGATTCAGACGGCGATTTCTTTCCAGACGGTTGGGAGGTTCAGTATCATTTTAATCCTCACAGCGCGACTAGTCCTGGACTGGACCCCACTGATCAAGACTATGATTCAGACTTAGATGAGAATGGTAACTCAGTAGGCGATGGTGTCTCTGCATGGGATGAGTATCTCTATGGTACCAGCCCCTTACTTGTTGATACAGACGGTGATGGTATATCAGATGGTGTAGAAATAGGTCTATACAGTGACCCAACTGATAGTAGTAGCATGCCCTTGAATCCAGCAGATTACTACGGGCGCGCCATAGATGATACAGAATGTGAGGACGTTGGTGATTTAGGGCTGTTCTCCTCAATATCAAATCCAGGTAGTGGTTCAGATAACAGCGTCAAACTTACCGTTGGTGACGAAAGCAGCTCTATGTCAGAGCTCTGGCGGCTAGAGGTAGGATCCCATAGTTTAACAAGTCAAACTTATGGCGAGCTTGAAGAAGAAACTTTTAATTTTCCAAGCTATAAAATTCATGAAATTTCTCTGAGCCACGTCTCTACTGACCCTAAAAAGAATCCAGGCTATGATTATACTGCCAAAGTGGAGCCGGCCGGCAAAATGCTAGTGTCCGACCCGGATGTATGGCTAAAGATAGAAGATGATGATCTTGATGATGGTGCATGGCTTGATTTCAGAGCCTATCTCGTTCCATATACTTACAGTTCATACTCTCCAGACACCACGAGCCTGTCTTTCTCAGGTAGCGATGCGGTGGGACCTAGATATCGAAAAGTAGCACTTAATGGCCGCCCTATGGGTGATGGCAAGCCCGAGTCTGAATCAGAGAGTGATCAGCATGCTGAAACAACTTACATTGATGCCTACGATCTCAGTCTTCGCCATGATACCAGCTACGCTTATCTACCATTAGGAGCTACAGATCTTACTATTGAAGCAAACGCCTCTGTCAAAGAATCGATCTGGAATAACAGGTCTGGCATACGTGCTCATGAAAGCCTGACCTCACCATTTGGTGTTTGTTGGAGCTCTAATTTGTGTTCGTATATAGAGATCATAGAGTCATTTGATACGGTTGTGACAGACCCTGTGACAGTCAACGTCATTGATGAAGGAGGCAGACCTCAGCGTTTTGCTACAACTGATTTTTCAAAATTTCATGTTTGGCCATCCTCGAAGGCTGATAAAAAAACCTACCTCAACACGCTCACTAAAAAGGGGGATAAATACGTCTACAGAAAAAAATACGGCAATACCCTCACCTATCGACCATGTGATGCTTGGTTCCTTTATTCGACCGACCGCCTAGAGGGTAGTGATAAAGTGAAGAAACATACATATTATCGTCTAGAAGAGGTAACAGATAAATACGGCAATAAAGTCATTTATGACTACGGTGAATCTGAAATTTCTCTCATACCGCGACTCATCAGTTCACCGAATCGACCTAATCAGTGGATTTCAATATCTCGAAGTGATGATTGTAGAAGGGTCGACCGTATAACTGATCCTAAGGGAAATGAAATTTCATTCACTTATGCTTATACGGACTCCGCCACATCAGCCGTTCCTGGACTGGAAAGTGCATCAATACCACACTTAACGAGTGTCTCTTTCTCGGATAATACATCGATCAATTACAGTTACGATATTAAGGTAGATATTGAACAAGCAGGAACCCAAACACCAAATAATCCTGACGATGATAAAACGACGCACCATGTGCATGCAAGTGTAGGCGCTATTACTGATAAGCGGGGTAACACACATACGTTTAGCTATGATTTTGATAGAACCAAAGAAGTATTCTCTGGAACTAGTGGGTCGGCAGGATCTTCTCCAGGCGTATATAAATTGTCGGACGCCGTAGAGAGAGACGTCGATAATCTACCTGTTGCATTTAAAAATGATATTATAGCTCAACTAAGTGAGTTGAACGAGAATAATGATGATAGTGGCAGCGGTGGAATGGGTGGAACGTCTATTTATGAGACCATCTATGGAGTTCCACGCTTTATTTCTTCAGTGGTATTACCAAACTCAATAGGGTCATCAACCTTTGCCAAAATTGAGACATCTACTATTTACGATGCAAGTTTCTCCGGATCATCTAATACTCAGATCATAGACGTTGATGGTGGTACTACGAGGTATGCCTTCGGTGGTTTGACAGGTGAAATCGTAGACATTGATGCCACTAATAATTCAGCTTCAGTTGAATGGATGATCTATTATCAGTCCATGATTATTACCTACAATAATGCCGAGACGGAGACATACGTATTTGACCTGCCTTCTGGTCTCTCCTTGAAATCAATGACTGACTTCTCAGGTAATACGACGATTTGGGATTACGGTGATGAGTGGGCAACGGATAGCTCGAGCTTTATCTTAGGTGCTGCCCAAGTCACCAAGTGGGCAGATCCAACATCTAAGACAGATAGCCTTGGTCGCACTACCACGTATGAATACAGCGATAACCACCGCGTCATGAATAAGGTCGTCGATGTCTATGGCACCACGACGCTAACGGATGTCGATGGTTATGGTCGACGCACGATGATGACGGTTACCGATAAGTTAGGGAATAAACTCAAGGAGGAAGCCTATAGCTATGATAGCTTTAGGTTTAAGGGCTTCATGACCAAGAGTGTGGTGAAAGACTACTCGGATATTTCTGGTCAAGATTGGGAACAAGATCTTGTCACTCAGTTTGTCCCGGATAACTACGGTCGTATCTGGAAAACCATCGTTGACCCCGATGGGGCGAACCTCGTTACGGAGAATTGGTACGATCTTAATAACAATAAACACACCAGCATTGATCCTAACGGAAATGTTACAAGGTTCATTTACGATAGTCTCAATCGTCTCGTAGAGGTGAGACTCCCGGTAGCTGGTACCAGCTCAGGCTCAGCCCAAGCAACGACTCAAATTTGGTATGATGAAAATAGTAATAAAGCGGCTACCATTGATGAAGAAGGCAATTACACGATCTATCATTACGACGAACTCAACCGAGTCACATCAATCATTAGGGATATGGACGGCTTAGGTCTGCCATCGCAAAATTCATATGGTATCGTCACCTCTGCTACTAAAGGCTCTGCAACAGCAAGCGATATCGTTTCCACCACGATGTATGATGCACGTAGCCTCCCTATCTACAGCGTGGACTCACTAGGCAACGTCACACGTACCTTCTATGACGCACTTCAGAGGCCAACCCACGTTTTCACTGGATTGAAGTCCTCAGAAGTAACACACACCACCAGTTTAACGAGTTGTATTACCCTAGCCGCATCCTCTACAGAAAAGACCTACACAGAATTTGCGTACACTGATACAGAGCTAATCACATCAACAGGAACCTATAAGGGAAACCCTGGTAGCAATGGCTTTAGCTCATCTGGCTTCAAGCCAACCGTAATGACTCGCCATGATGCCGTGCTTACAGCCTCTGGTACGATCGATCTCATCACCTACGCCGTCTACGATGAGCTCTATCGTCCAGTACTTACGGAGTCTGAATATGAGTTAGGCGTATTCTCAGTCTCTTCCACAGACTACGGTGCCATTTCATCAGGAAAAGAAGCTCTAATACAAAGCTCCACCGACGCCCTTGGGCAGGTGACTCGTCAGGAAATGGACGGCCTTAGTCGGCCCATCAGCGTGACCCAAGCATATGGCACACCTTTAGCTTCAACTACCCAGACAGTCTATTCTAGCACGGGCCTCACCTGGAAAGTCATTGATGCCGAAAGTCGTGAAAGCGAGACCGACTACGATGGTGCTGGCCGCCCTATCAAAGTCTGGTCACCAGATCCTCTCACAGGCACTGTAGACCGCTCTACACCCGATGATCCGCTACTTGGCTCACCATGTACAGAAACAGTTTATGATGCTAACAGTAATGTCATCGCCACAACAAATCCCCTCGGTCAGGAGTGGACATACACCTACGATGCAAGAAACCGCAAGACCCAGGAAGTCCAGCCCGCAGTTACTAACTTTGAAATCGTTTTGGGGAATCTCGTCGAGACGCTCGATGTTAATCCCACCTCGACAACTAGCTATGATGGTGTAGGAAATGTCCTTTCTGCTACAGATGTTAGAGGAAATACCGTACGTAATTTCTACGACAACGCTTACCGGGTCACCGATACCCTCAGTAACCCCGTTACAGGAAATCCTGCTACAGACCTGAGCTCACTCAATGCCTACGACATTCATACTCAAACCGAGTATGATAAAAACAGCAACATCCTCAGCGTTACGGATGGAAATGGCAGCATCACCCGCAATGCCTACGATGCCCTCAATCGCCTTGTCATCACTACCACCGATTCTGTAGACGGAGACCCCGATAAACCAAATGACTCTGGTTACACCACGGGCGGAGTCAATGACCTCGTCGTTTACAATGAATACGATGACTCAGGAAACCTTACCCAAGTCACCGATGCCGCAAGCCAGACCACTGCTTTCCGTTACGATGGTCAGGGAAGAAAGACACATACCATCTGGGACTTCGGCTCTACATTAACCCGCACGGAGATCAGTAACTATGACGACCTTCTCCTTACCTCAACAGAAGACCCAGAAGGCCAAGAAACTCAGTTCACCTACGATAAATTACACCGCTTAGACAGCGTCACCTACCCAGGCCGCACGCAGGATAACTGTAATTACCAGTACAGCCTCACAGGTAACCTCCTAAGTGTCACCTATCTTAACGAATCTACAGCGAATCAACTTACGCGCCAAAGCTCACAAACCTATGATGAACTCAACCGTGTCTTAACAGAAACATCATCAGCTAGAACCCACACATACAGCTATGATAAAGCAGGTAATGTGCAAACCACCAGCTACGGAAACACAGGGAGATTCCTCGATAGCGAATACGATGCTCTCAATAGGCTCACTACCCTCACGGAAAAAGACAGTGATGCAGCACTTACAGGAAAAGAAACCACTTACGCCTACGCACTCAATGGCAATATTACGAGGAAGACATTACCGAACGGTAACTACACCGACTGCAGCTACGATGCGCTCAACCGCAAACTCAGTAAAAACACCTACACCAGCTCAGCAGCCACCGTCGTCAGCTTTGACTATTCACAGGCAGTCAGCCCATACCCCAGCAGCTATGACAATGTCGGCAATGTGCTTCAAGTCGTAGAAACCTACGGCGGCACAGGAGTGGATAACCGCACCGTGAGTAATGCATATGATAAAGTCTATCGTCTCGCCACAGAGGAACTCACCACAGCCAGTGAAACCACCATCACAGACTACGGCTACAGCAAGGCGAACAACCGCACCGCTAAAACAATCAGCGTCAATGGTGTTCAGACCGTTTCTCAGATCTACACCTACGGCGACACCACGGATAGCTATAATACCAATCAGCTGAAGTCCGTCACAGACGGAGGAACTACAACAAGTTTCACCTATACCGATAACGGGAACCGAGCCACGAAATCAGTCAACGGCATACAAACACAAACCTACACCTATGATTACAATAATCGTTTGGTGAGCCTCAGTGATACCACACTTGGAGATTACGACTACCTCTACGATCACCGTACCAGAAGAGTCCTGCGCGATGAGACCTCTGCCAGTGGCCAGAGCACCCAGCTCAGCTTCAGCGGCGGCACTTATGTTCAAGAAATAGAAAGCAGTGCCACCACGGTAGAATACATTCGCGGCAGTGATTACGGTGGTGGAATAGGAGGAGTACTCTACACCATCCGTGGTGGTAACAGCAGCTACAATGCCTACAACAGCCGCGGCGATGTCGTATCCCAGACAGATGATAGTGAAGGCATTAACTGGCAAGCCGCCTACGAAGCCTTCGGCACCCGCACTGAAGAAGACGGAACCAACGTAGAACGCCAGAAAGCCAACACCAAAGACGAAGACCCATGGGGCGGCCTCAATGAAGGCATGCGCTACCGCGATCTAGAATTCGGAATCTTCCTCACCAGAGATCCAATGGGGTTTGTTGATGGGCCGAATGTATACACATATGTAAGACAGAACCCTTGGACCATGTTCGATCCGCTGGGATTGAGGGCTGAAACTAACGATGAATCCGCCGAACTCAAAAAACTTGATGAGGAGGCTGCGAATGACCGACGAAGCGAGAAAGTTCATCGTGACGCAGCGGGTCTTGATGAGAATAAAGCTTCAAAAGCTGAGCTTCTTAAGAAGGCAGATCAATTCGGGGACAAGGCCGAAAAACTTGAGAATTCTGCGAGGAATATCCGCGATATGGTCGATCGGATGACTGATGATTCTCCTGATGTTTCCAAGGTCATTAGTGGTGAAGTAGCTCCTTGGCTTCGAGACGCATTTGGTGAGATTGGGCTCGATGAGCGCAAAAACGCGGATCATGCACGACTCGCTGAATATTACTCAGCAGCTAAACAGTCATGGATCGCTAAACAAAAGAATTACCACAAGGATTTTGCTTGGTGTGCAGCTTATGTATCTTGGTGTATGACGAGTAATGGTAATTCACTTCCCACAAAAGGTAATGCAACTGGAGCACTCAGTTGGCAACGTTCATGGGGAGTTGATTCTGGGCCTCAACTTGGTGCTGTTGCTTCCTTCCCTACGGGCAGGGGAAGTGGCCATGTTGGATTTGTAGTAGGGAAATCAGATAGTCACGTATATCTTTTGGGAGGGAATCAAGCGGTTGGAAGCAGTAGTCGCGGAACTAATGTCAACATTAGAAGCTACAAGTTGACAGGGCAAGGCGCTAGAAATTTTAGTTACCGGATGCCTAAAGGAAGTAATTCCAAAAGCTGGATTCCGGCCACTCCTTTGAGTGGCGAGTTTGGTAGCGGAGGAGGAACAAGATAATGAAAACAGTTAATCAAATTATTGCTTCGATAGTATTTAGTGTCCTTTCTTACGCGGAAGGTGTTCGGCTTGACGAGGCAATGGAGCTTTTTGAGCAGAAAAGTTACGAAGAGATTGAATCTCTTATTATCCCAAGTAAAGGGGTCACCTTTGAAGAGTTGGAATTCTACTTTGGGGAGCCAGAAAAATTGAAAATGCGTGGTGGGGGTGACTATTACGTATTCAATCTTTTTTCCGAAATACACCTAGAAGTCCTTCTATCGAAAAATATGGAAGTTGATAAATGTAACTTGAATTACAGGGGTGGTATTAGTGACTATTCTAGCACAGCAATTAAGTATCTAGCTTTGATGGAAAATCCAGAATCTAATCGAAGGGAAGAAACGAAATCATGGTTCAAGAAGGGTTATTTGCACACAATAGAAAATTGGGCTCTTTTTGAGAAAAAAATACCATCTTGGATGCAAAAAAAAATCGATGTCAAACATTTGAATAAACTTAAAAAGAAGTGACTTTAGAAAAATGAATTGGCCGCCGCCACATAAAAAATGAATGACAGCAACTGTGTTTTTGAGAAAAACTTCAAACAGTATCTTCTGCACAATAAAAATGACAGGCATTCATTAATTGACTCATACTGGTAAAAATGATAATACCTTTATATATCAATGAACAAGAAGCTCTCAGATCTCCAACTACTCGACTGTAAAACTGCTCCGTATCAAGGGAGAGTTTATCGGAAGGCTCGTTATTCTCCTGGTTCTTCAGGTCGAGTTTTGGGTGTTGCTGATCCGGGGTGCGAGTCTCATGAGTATGCGTACCATGTGATGAGTCGTACGGCGGGTGGTGATTTCTTGTTTGGTAAGGAGGAGAAAGAGGGGTTGCGGAAGTTGATTTGGAAAATGGCACATTTCTGTGGGGTGAAGGTGCTGACATACTGCGTGATGGATAATCACTTTCATATCCTTGTAAGGGTGAAGGATAGGGCGCGCTTTTGTCGCAAGTTTGCCAGAGAAAGAGGTGTGCAGGGCGAGGCTGAGCTGCTGAAACACTTGGGTTTGCTCTATTCTAAAGAGTTTTTAGCGCGATTGAGAAAAGAGATCGATTTCATGCGTGAGCAGGGTCAAGAGGAGGAACTGCAGGAGATGCTGGATCAGTTTCGCGATCGGTTTTGTGACCTTTCTGTTTATATGAAAGAGGTAAAAGAGCGTTTTACCCGCTGGTATAACAAGAAAAATGGAAGGTTGGGCACTCTATGGATGGGGCGGTATAAAAGTGTGCTCGTAGAAGATGGCGATGCCTTACGAATGATGAGTTCTTACATTGATCTCAACCCTGTACGGGCAGGGATTGTCAATGATCCCAAAAATTACCGCTGGTGTGGTTATGCCGAGGCTGTGGCGGGATCTAGCCGTGCGGGTCGTGGGCTCTGTGACGTACTTGATGTGGCAACGGACACCTTTGCAGAGAACCAACACCTTTACCGTTGCTGGCTATTTGAAGAGGGGATGGAGGTTAAAGGTGATACACTCCGTCAGGTGAAGACACGTAAAGGAATCAAAGAAGAGAATGTGGACAAAGTGATTGAGCTAGGAGGGAGGCTTAGCCGATACGAGCTATTACGTAGCAAGGTGAAATATTTCTCTGAAGGAGTAGTGATAGGCACGCAGAGCTTTATTGTGGCACAACGGCGTGGATATCTTGAGCAAAAAGGAGTCACCGATGAAAAGATACAAGACGTGCTTCACCGAGGACGGCGTAAGGAGCCTCTGAGTGAGGAATCTCTAGTGACCTGGCGGTGGTAAATAGAATTTGTGTTTATGAGTGCTCTTGAAGTAGTCATAAAATGATAAGTATCTATTATTTGCCCTGATTTTTGATTAAGTGAGCATCTAACAACTCCATCTGAGAAAGAGCAAAAGGACGAATGGTGAGATTCCTACTGTTGTTCATAAGGCTTACAATAGAAAGCGGTGAACCCCAAGTGATAGCACCACCATCAATCAGTCCAATACTATTCCAAGTTACAAACTGTTCATCCGTTAAACACGGTTTTGATCCCGAGTTCCACGAGGTTGTACTTTGTTTTGGAAAAAAGTGGCTGACTACTTTATCGTTCCACAGGATTGTATCGGTTGTAGCAAACGGTTGCCCATTCTGCTCACTCATATACTCGCAGATACTAAAGTTTTTATCGAATAAATGTTTTGTTGCAACCATGTTACCCTTTCCCCCATAGGGGTGTCCGAAAGTATAGTCATCGAAAAGTGTAGGTGTTGAGAATCGTCCTTTGCCTCTGCCTGCGCCGCTATTGAAACAAATGGCGGCATCGGGGTTTCCTGCGTGCACAGCGTTGGCAAAAGCTTGGTATATCCTTTGATCATCTATAAGGCCAGAATTTGGATTATCCCCGTTGAGCCCCATCATACGATGTGCAGCATCAAAGATCCAAGAATCAATTAAATTGCCATAACGAATAGCGTAATCTTTCAAAATGAACTCTGCATAGCAGAACATATATTTTCGATTTATCGGATCCCCTTTTTTGATATGCGGATGACTCTCAATGAACGCCTGAACTTCATCGTCAGTGTCGCAATATGTTTTCCAGCGTTCAGGAATGTCAGATATGGGAGGAGGAGTGCTGTTTGGGCGAATAGGTAGTAAATTGGCAGCATTCACGTATACTTGGGCTCTAAGGCCTTGAGCTTCGATAGCATTAAGCCAGCTCAGAAAGGGGTCTCCTTCGGATGCGCGTGGAGCTGTTAAATTTCGCATAAGTGTGCGGTCGTGCCAAAAACTTTCCAATATTGGGTGCGGTGCCATATGTGCAGGAGAGCAAATGCTGGGACAGTTAAGACCTATTTGAATGTAGTCAATAGTTTCAAGGTGATTGATTTGATCCAAGAAAGGTTGGATAGAAACACCTTCAATTCTACCTCCAAAGGTTTTTTCTGGTAGCCAGAGGGCTCCCCATGCGCCTCTCATCCATTGAGCTCTAATTCCGAGTTGATCGAAGTCCCCATGCAACACTACTTTGTTGATTGCTACTAATGTTTTAGCTTTCGAGCTTGAGCTTAGATCTGATGCGTAGATACGAACTTCAGTTGGTTTGGTAATTCTGCCGAGTGAAGTGTCAAATAGATCAATGGTGATGTTTTGCTGCTCTGTCTCCTGTTCAGCATCGATATCCGAAATGACCGCTTCCTTATGAAGCGGGTTTTCTAAAGCATCAGTCACGACATATTCATTGATGGGGCCGGAAGCTTGCTTGGTTGCAGAAAGTGTAAGGCTGGTAAGATTGAGTATATATCCATTTTCTGGTGCGACTGTGAATGATATGTATTGATTTTTCAGAGCATCTTTTGTCACTTCGGTAGGAAGTGGGCTGATCTTAACAGGATACTGAATGATTTTAGCACTGGAGTTTGGAGCTACATAGGTTGGCTTACTTAGATTAACGTCAGCCGTATCGAAATCGTATTGTAAAATCACTTCTGAAAATGAAATAGTAATCAAAAAGAAATTTAGGAAAATTACACAGATTAACAGTTTCATATTATATATATTGGGAGGGGTGATCATATTTTATCGCACCAAAAAATGCTGACAAAAAATATATCCTTACGGATAATCAGTTAGAGATTACAATGCAATATAATTTACCTGCTTTCTCGTATGCTTTCGGGACGTCGACCATTTATAAAAATGCTCTCATAAAATTAAGGGACACACCTTTCATGAAATTCATTTATAAAATAAAGACCATCCTTTATAGCTGTAGTATCATCACTAGACTTCATTGAAGACCTGATAAAATTGAAATTCAAAGCTTGATGATTTGGAAAATACTTTTGAGCAGTCATGGAATATAGGTGGGTGTGGTGAATAGAATATTAACTAAAACAAATATGAAATTTTTTACAAATATAATGATACTGACCTCTTGTTCCGCTTTTTGCTACGGTGGTGAGATATCAGGGAAAATCCAATTGAAACAAAACGGCGAATTAAAGACTGAGCGGGGGCAAGTTTACATTGGTGAAATAGACAGTAATCCTGATGAGCATCCTGAGGAACTCTTTTTGGGTTTTCATCCTTATTTCAGAGGAATGGTAGACGCAGTTAGAGACCAAAGAATGGTCTCAATAAGTGAAACTGGGGACTTTAATGTCAAAGATGTCCCGCTCAATAAAGATCTTGTAGTTGTAATTATGTTTTCTGGGGTGACTCACTTTATTGAAACAAGGATTAGTGAAGGCGATACTATGGTAATCAATAAAACCATAGATTTAGATTTTTTGCCTAAGAATTTAACTGTAAATGTTAAGAATGAAACTGGCATAACGTTTGAATTTAAATTTGCATCATCAGCGTATTTAATTCAAAAAGGTAAGGAAGGAAGAGTTTTTTTAAGTAGAGAAAAAGGCGGTCAAATTAAGTTTAAAGGTGTGCCTGAAGGCTTATATACTCTTAACGCATTAACCCAAATAGGTGATTTTGTGCCAAACCGAGTAGATTCAGTAACAGTTGAGGTAACTGAAGAAGCTGAACAGTCTTTAAACTTTAAGGTCAAATAGTCGACCTTGAAAATTAAAATGTAAAATGAATGACAGCAACTGTGTTTTTGAGAAAAACTTCAAACAGTATCTTCTGAAAGATGGTTTGGAGTCTCTA
>JBPOGD010000010.1:0-142444 GCA_051252195.1 Akkermansiaceae bacterium
TGGTAGTGGGGCGATAGGCCCTGTGAGAGTAGGTCGTTGCCAGTTCTATGCCTATCTTTTAGCTAACGCTAAAAGATAGGCTTTTTTGTGCCCTGGTGTTAGGGATGACATATTTAATGAATTAAACTTAGATTTTGCTCTGTGAGAGACTTAGGATCGGTGCTATTGAGTTGGCTCTTCAAAACAATGCACTTATGAAAATAATCGCCAGTTCTATCATCATATATTTCATATTCATCACTGCTAGTTTTGCCCTAGATGATGACTTAGTAAGCATCACAAATTCAGAGGGTAAGACCGTCAGTGTTTATCTGAAAAGTTTGAAAGAGGATCAAATCTCGTTCAAAATACCTCATAAAAGCAAAGTTTATACTTTGAAGCTAGATACGCTAGATCCTGCAACACAAGAGATGATCAAAAAGTGGAAAGCAAATGGTGGAGGAGCGAGCGAGAAATTTAAGATCACCTATAATAGTGGTAAAAGTGACAGGCTTTCTAAGCGTGAACAATATGATGATCGCATTTTGATCTTAAACCCTGAAGTTATTTTGAAAAATGAGGACCTTACGCTCGATACGGCGAAGGTGACGATGACGACGCTTGTTTTCGGTCGTCCGGTATTATTTCGTTCTGCTCTCTATGTTTTTACGAAAGAGGTGCACGAGATAAAACCAATTGCTGGGGGTGAAGAAAAAGAAATTACTCTGCAGTCAATCTCAGCAGAATATGATGACGATGACACGGCTCAGTATGGCAATAAGTATCTAGGATATGCTGTCATCTTACATCGAGGTAAAGATATTATAGAAAAGAAAATGATACCTAGTAGCCTCGATAAGTATGGCACCGATTTACTCGCTCTAGAGGCGAAAAAACAATATGATAAAGAACTTCGTGAAATTAAGCGTTAAGCTTCTCGTTCTCGAAGATGCGTAACTTTCCTGCCGAGTGGAAAAAGGGAGTGAGCGCCAGCTGACGCTCACCGAAATATCTTAGGCGATATTAGTATAGACGACTTGAACATCATCGTCGTCCTCAAGTTTATCGATGAGGATTTCCATTTCCTCGATCTGTGACTCTGTAAATTCCACAGGGTTATTGGCAATGCGCTGAAGCGATGATTTCTTAAGGGAAACACCTGCTTTTTCGCATGCATTCGTGAGAGCGCCGAAGCTCGCAAAATCACCGTAAACGATGACATCGTTCTCTTCGACGAGCATTTCTTCGAGTCCATGATCCATCAGCTCAAGTTCTAATTCTTCTAAATCAACATTATCTGTTTTTTCAAATTCAATGACGGATTTTCGGGTAAACATGAAGTCGAGTGAGCCGCTGTTTACAACCTGGCCACCGTTCTTATTAAAAATCATTTTTACGTTGGCTACAGTACGGGTGTTGTTATCGGTGGCACATTCTACCCAGATGAGTACTCCGTGCGGCCCTTTGCCCTCATAGCTAATCTCTGTAAAGTTTTCTGCTTCGCTTGCAGTGGCGCGCTTGATGGCTTTATCAATGACGTCCTTAGGCATGTTTTGTGCCTTGGCGTTATTGACAGCTGTCTTTAGGGCGGTGTTTGATGCTGGATCTGATCCACCGGCCTTAGCGGCCATAGTGATGACACGACCTAACTTGGGGAATAGCTTAGACATGGCTCCCCAGCGTTTTTCTTTTCCTGCTCGACGTGCTTCAAAGGCTCTTCCCATATGATTAGATGATTATTGTGGTGATTAAGTGATGTTGAATAAAGATCAAAAGTAACGGTTCTATCGACACACTCAAGCCTGTATCCTCGGTACTTGCCATTTTCTGAAACAGCGTTTCCATGTTCATAGAAAAACCCCTTACTGAGGTACTCAGTAAGGGGTTTGAAATAGATTTGATGAGCGAAGTTTAGCTGGCTACAGCCGCTTCTTCGAGTGCTACGTTTACGCGGCGGCCATCTTTATCGAAGAAAACATTACCACTCACAAGTGAGTAGATGGTGTAATCTTTGCCAATGCCTACGTTTGCGCCTGGGTGCCACTTGGTACCACGCTGACGGAGAATGATGTTGCCTGGAATGACTTTCTCTCCACCGAATTTTTTAACGCCGAGGCGCTTGCTGCGTGAATCGCGACCGTTTTTAACGGAACCCTGTCCTTTCTTATGAGCCATGCTGGTATATAATTGAGGTTAAAATGAATTAGCTAATGCTAGTGATTTCTAGCTTAGTGAGACTGCGGCGGTATCCTTTAGTTTTGTGATAACCTTGACGACGCTTGAATTTGAAAGCGACTTCTTTCTTAGCACGGAACTGATCAACAACTTTCGCTGTGACAGTAGCACCGGCTACGTTAGGAGTACCTACAGTGCTACTTGTGCCATCGTTGACGAGTAGAACTGTTTCGAATTTTGCTTCGGAACCAACTTCGGCATCGATTTTTTCGACGTCGAGTGTTTCTCCTTCTTGAACGCGGTATTGTTTACCACCTGTTTTAAAAACTGCGTAGGCCATGGGAATTGTCTCCTTGAAAGTGCTTGAATATACTTATGCCGGAACACCCCTTGTGTGCCGTGCGGAGGCGGAATTCACCATACAATGACTTCACGGGCAAGTATATTTTTATAGAAACATCGGAATTTTTTATAATTGTATGTATTAGGCGGTAAGACTTAGGTGTTTAGCTAAATAATAACGCCAATATATATACTGTGAATAATAATCAACCGTTTTCAAAAATCGCCCGTCTATTTATTTGTATAGGCGTTCTTGTTCTCATACTTGTTGCTTTTTGCGGAGGGTTATTTTGGCAAATGAGTAAGGTGTTTAATAATAATGAAAGCTTTGGCTCATCTAATGAATGGCCTTATTTACTAGCAGAAAGAAGTGAAGAGCAGGTTGAATATGATGAAGTTTTTGCTAGGGTGCTGAATCGATATCCTGATCTTGATCCAGAGTGGAGGACTGTACCAGCTGAAGAAAATGGGTTTTTGCACTTACTAAATCTTTCTGAATACATTGTTGGGGTTAATGGAGCTGACTCAAACTACCCTTTAAATTTAAGTGATGAAGAAAGAGAGCGTATTAGTGAGTCGACCATAGAAAAACATGAGTTCTTGGATAATGAAATCACTTATCAAGCGTTGATAACAGAACTCGAGCGTATCGTAGCTTTCAAACAGAGGTCTTGCGCGGGGATTCATCCAAGGCGGCTTATTATGTCGCATGTAAATGTTTTACGTAATTTTGTGGGTATACTTTTGCATGACGCGCTCGCTGCTGCGGAATTGGGTGATCAAGATAAGGCATGGTCGCGAGTTTATACTGCAAGAGTCATAGTCGATCACTATGCTCAGATAGAAACGGTGTCTTTAATTGGAAGTACCGTAGCGATTGTGTCATACATGAATGTCTACGATTCGGTTATTAATGATATTTTTCCTAAGTTAGAACTGAATCAGTCTGATTACAGTAAATGGCGTGCAGCACTCGCATCTGACTACTCGGAAACGAAGCTGTCTGATTTGAGTAGAGGCGAATTTAATCTAGCGACTCCATGGCTTGTGGCACCCTTTATCGAGAAGGTTTGGTTGTATCAGCTTGCAGGTACGGATAGTGTTTACGATTCGATAGCAGAAATGTATTTGACGCTGAACGATCTTTCAAAGCAAGGTTACTCCTCATGTTTGGAGAGCTGGGAGTTGAAAGTGGACTTAAAAGGTGCGCGCCGCGTAACGCCATTATTACATCGACCTCTTGTTAGTATACTTAGTACAGGTTGGGAGGCTTACACAAAAGGGTTTATTCGTTCGGTAGTAAGATTGGAGCAATATGATGCGGCTTTAGCGATACTCGCTGGTGAAGATATTCCTCTAGAGCCGGTTACGGGGAAGCCTTATGCGTATGACGAAGAAACACGGACTTTGTCTTTGCCTGATGATTCGAGGCTAGAGAAAGTAGAAGTGGAGCCAATCAAGCTGCCAATGAAGCTCTAAAAATGGCCGTTTTAAAGCTTTCCAAATTCCTTGGAAATTTTCTTGGCTGAAGCGACAGTGTTTTTGTGCAGTTCAGCGGTGAGCCCGGGGTCTTTATTGTAGCCACCACCGTAGAGAATGGCGATAGGGATACGATTTCTGATGAAGGCTCGGATGATGGTGTCGTCGCGGCGTTGCATATCTTCTGTCGTCAGCATCATTTTACCAAGGAGATCTGATGAGTGGTTGTCTGCGCCTGCCACCCAGATGACGAGGTCAGGGGAAAAGACATCGAGTGCGGCTGCCAAGCTCTGGAAAAGCTGCTTGAGATACATGTCACCTTCAACATAGCGTACGGTCTCAACATCCATGGAGCCTTCCACGCGTGTGGTGGTGGTGGCTGTCATGCCGACGTGGATGGAGTAGGTAAATACTCGGGGGTCACTCTGAAGGAGGCTATTGGTGCCGTTACCTTGATGGGCGTCAGTGTCGACGATCATGATGCGGATGCCTGGGCGTTTTTCCTGAAGGTCACGCACCGCAATAGCGACGTCATTAAAGACACAGAATGCTTCGCCGCGTCCTTTGAATGCATGGTGGGTGCCTCCTGCAAGACAAACGGCAACACCTTCAGTGAGGGCAGCGTGGCAGGTCTGGCGAGTAGCCTCGGCTTCAGTGGCGCAGCGGGAAAAGAGATTAGAGGTGACGGGGAGACCAAGGGCGATTTGCTCGCGGCGGTCAAGGGCGCCGTGGTAAATTTTTGAAAGGTAGCCGTCGTCGTGTACGCGCTTGAGGACGTGGAGGTCGCTTTGTTTGACTTCGACAATTTCTTCAGGGCG
Organism: Akkermansiaceae bacterium; assembly: GCA_051252195.1. Classification (GTDB taxonomy): domain Bacteria; phylum Verrucomicrobiota; class Verrucomicrobiia; order Verrucomicrobiales; family Akkermansiaceae; genus Oceaniferula. Next base: position 4,794 of record JBPOGD010000010.1, read on the forward strand.
AATAATGCCACCTTGAAGGAGCATTTCTCGACTGGCTGAGAATTTCCCTCCTTGGAAGGGGTGGTTTTGAGGTAACTCGGCGTTGAGATCGAGAGCCGATGAGTAGAAACAGCGCATTATAATGAGGTTGGAAAGGGTTACGGCATCGTTGGGTGGTAACCTGCCGTTGCTTAAGGAATAAATTGGAAACTGGGTACTGGGAAGTTTGAAATTCCAGAGTTTTTCCTAGGAGCGAGTATTGAGTAGGTCGGTGGCTGTTTTAGTACTGGTTTTGTGCCCAGCGGAGGCCTTGGGTATATTCCTCTTCTCTACCGTGATGGTCGATGAGAGATTGCCACATGCTTGCTGCGTTCTTGTAGGATTTAGTAGCAACCGTGGATTTGCCGAGTGTTGCTGCATTTTGCCCCAGATCTCCATAGAGGTAGGCAAGTGAGCGGCGGATGCTTTTTTGATGCTTCTTTATTCCAAGTGCGAGATACTGCTGCATGTGATCAGCAGCCTGCTGTCCTAAGGTGAGAGACTTTTGTTTTTCACCCAGACTGTGAGCTAAGCCAGAGCGCTGCCAATAAAAGACGGAGAGTCGATAGAGTGGCTCGCTTGACTGAGGATTGGCGCTAACGATCTTTTCAAGACTATCGATGGCGAGATCGAGGTTTTTTGAGGCTTCTGTAATTTGCCCTCGGTCTCTGAGGATGACAGAGCTGAGACCTCTTGCGATCGCAATTTGAAGGGCGGCGCCATCTACGGTAGTCTCGTCTTTAGCCAAGCCTTTTAGGAGAGTTTCTGCGTAGGTGAGCTTATTGATACCTTCTTTGTTATCGCCAGAACGCAGAGCTTCTTCCGCGGCAAGTATTTCTATTTCAGCGAGTTTAATCTTTGTAAATTCAAGATTAGGGTTTGTTTCAAGCAATGATTTGAGGTGAATGGCGGCTTCGCTCTGAAGGCGAGAGGCATCATCTACTCGGTCGAGAGTTTCTGCGATGCTGGATGAATGCAGCGTGTACTCTGCCAGTTCTGAACGGATTACGATATGTTCAGGTAGCTTGTCGTGGATGCCCTTCAGTTTCTCGATGGCAGAAAGAAAGTGTTCAAGCGCTTTGCTTGGGTCGCTGCCCTCGATCATACGGCCGCTGATGATTTCCATGACAGCTCCGATACGATTTTTTTCTACGTCGTCTTCAGTGTGGAGTGATTTGACGTGAAGTTTTGTTTCGGGTAGGAGTCTGTCGATGAGCGCTTGATCCTTAATATCTTGAGCTTGAAGTAAGCATACAAGCTTTGCCCTAGCGATGCGCAAAGCGTGACGTGGTTCATTCATTGCGGCTTGCTCCCATTGCTTTGCAGCTTGGCTGATCAGGATGTCAGCGGTCTGCGGTTTTCGAGCGAGTAACTGTAGCTCTGCGAGCTGCATGGAGATACGTGCCCGGACGGGTAAGAACGCCTTGTCTTGTTGGATGCTTTCTAAAAATTGAGTTAATTCATCAGTCAAGATGTCGATAGGCGGTTTGCTTTTTAAACTTGGTAAACGCGTGTTCTGCGTTTGCATGATCCATGAAGTGAGACGGTCATTGGTTTTGGCTAAGCTGAGGATTTGATCTTCCAGACGGGTGGTGGTTTCCGTGATGTGCTGTGTGCTCGTATTTAAGCTGAGTTCAGCTGCTTTTTGGGCTTGTATGGCACCAGTTTCACGAGCCTCCGCAGTGAGTTTGGCATTTTCTAATAAATGGTTTTCTTGCTGTAGTTCTTCTTCTGAAGATTGGTGGCGGTGTTTTCCTGTGATGAGCAATGCAGATAAAACGAGACAGCCTAGAGCGAGTATACCAGTGAGTACGATGGATTGTTTGGTGCGGAGCTTTATTCGCTTCGTTTCTTGCTCGAAATCGATCTGTTCCCAGAGGTGCATGAATGCCTGAAAGTCGTGGCATCGGTCTTCTGGCTCGAGTGAGAGGCAGCGTTCGATAAGTGCTCGACGTTGTGACTCTCTGAAAGACGAGGGTTTGTGTGCCCAAGCTGCTATGGGACTATGCTGCAGTTGGAGAGCGAGGTCACTGGCGCTTTGCTCGATTTTTTCGTGACCGTCGAGTTTTTGGCTTTCGAGCTGAATAAATTGATCATGGCAACGTGGGAATTTTCCGTTGATGAGGCGGAATGCGAGTACTGAAAATGAGTAAGTGTCCCAGTTATACCCCTGTCCGTCGGTGTAAGCGTTTGGTTTTAATAGCTGTTCTGGCGGGCTGTAGAGAAGGGCGTTTGAAAAAGAACGTACACTAACGCCAGGCATGTGGCCCAAGGCAAAATCGCTAAGAAACAGGCTGTTCTCTTTATCAAAGAAAATGTTGCCTGGCTCGATATTAGCATGAGCAATTCTTTTTTGATGAAGCTGAACAAGAGCATGGGCAATCTTTTCTACTAGCTCCCAACTTGATGCACTGGTGTTTTTTTCCAGCTCCCCTTGAAGAGTTCTGGGTGTTGCCTGTTTGCTGGCCTCATTGACGGAGCCATAAAAAGGCATGACTAAGCAAAGGCTTCCTGATTCAGTTCTTCTTATGACGATTGGCATGACTCCCTGAGGATAGGGCCCATGCTCGAGACGCTTATAAACTCGTTCGATAAGCTGCCGATTCACTGCCATCGAGTTAAACACACGTACAGCGTAATAATCGCTAGCAAATAAGGGTTTATGTCTTGAGACGTCTTTCACTATGGCGTCTTTAGCGAGATAGACGGCACCATATGAACCTTCTCCGAGAAGAGAAAGAATTTCGATGTTTTCAATGTGCGGTGGCGTCATGCGGGTAATGATTTGTAGTAAAATATAGGTTTGGTAGTAAAGACGACTTTTTATTTTCACTCAAATGATGCGCTTATAGAAGCGCTAAGCCGTTGCCATTATTAATATAAATACACGTAGCGATCTACTGTTATATACCTCATTTATTTTTGTTAAATACTGATAGATATAAGCCTATTATTAGTGAGCTGTCTAGAAGCGACTGTAAATCCGATGTCTAAAAGAAATTTAAAAAATCGTTAGATATATTGCGAAAAGGCATTAATCTAATTAATTGTTATTGAACTGAAACTGATGTTATCTACAGTAATTAGATATTGCGTTGGTTTTGGTTGTTGTTGATATGGCGATTTCAAGTGGCGTATAATGTATATATGAGCATATGAAATACGGCATTCTTTCTGACATACACGCTAATTTAGAAGCTTTAACGAGTGTTATTGCTGATGCAAAATCACGTGGAGTAAACCGTTTTATATGTTTAGGAGATGTCGTTGGTTATAACGCAAACCCCTCAGAATGTGTAGACCTTATCCGTGATTTAAACTGTCAGGTGATCATGGGTAATCATGACCAGTATACGGTGGCGAAAGAAATACCGAAAGCAGTCAACGGCCGCGCCCGTCTCTCATTGGAGTGGACTCGAGAGAATATTCGTCCTGATCAAGTGGAGTGGCTTGCAAATTTACCCATGACCCGACGCGTAGGAGGTTTTGAAATCGTCCATGCTAGTTTGAATGAGCCTGGCGATTGGAATTATATTTTAAACGCTATCGACGCGATCTTGCATTTTCATCATCAAAAAACCCCTTTGTGCTTTTTTGGACACACACACAGTCCGATGTATTTTACGACGGAAGTGCGCAAGACGTTCAGAGGAGAGAGTCACATTGATCTGCAAGATGATCGTGGTTACCTCATTAATGTAGGTTCGGTAGGGCAGCCGCGCGGTGAGGACAAGCGCGCGCAGTATGCTGTCTACGATAGTCGTGCTAAAACGGTGGACATCATGCGCGTTGAGTACGATGTTGCGCTGACCTGTCAGAAAATCCGCAAGGCAGGACTGCCAGAGCATAACGCGCTGAGACTCGAGAAAACGGATGCTGAGGCAACCGCTGCGGTAAAGCTCATCGAAGAAACAAATAATTTGATCAATAGTATTAAATAAAGAGATGGTGAATTCAAACTTAAATAATGCGTCAGATGAGAGTTCTGAGGAGTCTCAGGCATCAGCCGACACTCTCATGGCTAATGGGACATTCTTGTTTCAAATGTTTTCTGAACTACTAGGCATCTATGGCTGTGAAAACACCTTGAATATTGTTAGTGAAGAGGAGGATACGACGCTGTCTGCTGGAATGATCAAAACAGATCAACCGGGTGAGATGGACTTGAATTGTGTGAAATTGGCTCCTAATCAAAGGAGTATCAGAGACTGCATCAAGAGTATTTACTAAATATATCCGTATGATCGAAGAAATTAGAGAAAAGGTGAAGCCTCTTTACGAGAGTAATGATTTATTAGGTTTTACTGTGTCAGATGATCAGGGAAAGCTGCTTCATAATGAGTCGTTTTTATCGGATGCAGCTGCGAAGCGATCGGTAGAATTGTTTGTAAATTGTAGTTTAAGTCTATTGAAGGCTGGGCGCAAATCAAAGCGTTTTACCGTTGAGCTCGATGACGTGATACTGGTCTATTGTTCACTGGATGCAGGAAACGTAGTCTTTACGCTAGATGGTGCTTGCGACCTCGACGTAGCGGCCAATTTACTAAGTCCCGCTAGGTTTTAGGGGGCTCTTGTTATTTTGTTGTATATTCGTGATTGCATTTTTTCAGAAATGTAAGAGTCTCCGCGCCCTTTACTTTTAGTTATAAAGAGTAGAAGACACCTAATTATTTCATATCATGACGAAAAATATACGCAATATTGCTATCATTGCCCACGTTGACCACGGGAAAACCACGCTGGTGGACGAACTCTTGAAGGCAGGTGGCGCGTATGGCGAGCACCAGCAGAGCACAGAAAGAGCCATGGACTCCATGGATCTTGAGCGCGAGAAGGGCATCACCATCAAAGCTAAAAATACTTCGGTGATCTGGAATGGTTACACCATTAACATCATTGATACACCAGGCCACGCTGACTTTGGTGGTGAAGTGGAGCGAGTCATGAAGATGGTAGACGGCGTTCTTCTTCTTGTGGATGCTCAAGATGGACCGCAGGCGCAGACGCGTTTCGTTCTCAGAAAAGCACTTCAGCAAGGCTTGAAGCCGATTGTTGTGGTTAATAAAATCGACCGTGAGTTTTCAGACCCACTTGCAGTAAGAGACAAGGTTCTCGAGCTATTCCTCGAGCTTGACGCTACAGAAGAGCAGTTTGAAGCGCAGTTTGTTTATGGTAGTGCTAAGAATGGCTATTTCATGAAGAGTCTCGATGATGAGCAGAAAGATCTCACTCCACTGCTGCAAACGATGGTCGACTTCGTGGATGCACCTGATTCAGATCCAGACGCACCATTTAAGATGTTGGCATCTAACATTACTTGGGACGATTACGTAGGTCGTGTTGCCCTTGGTAAAGTGCAGGCAGGTTCTGTAAAAAAAGGTGACAGTGTTTTCCTTCTTCGCAAAGATGGCACTAAGGTTCGCAGCAAGGTGACCAAGGTGTTTGAATACTCTTCTCTTTCTAACCAAGAATCAGCAGTTGGAATCGCAGGTAACATCGTGGGTGTTGCAGGCTTTGATGATATCGACATCGGTGAAACTCTTTCTGCCGATGAAGAGGCTGAGCCATTACCTTTCGTAGCGATCGATCCTCCTACGGTTAAAATGCAGTTTTCTATTAACGATGGACCTTTCGGTGGTCGCGAAGGCAAGCACGTGACATCACGCGCTATCCGTGATCGCTTACATCGCGAGGTGAAAACTAACATTTCTGTAGAAGTTGAAGATACAGACACTTCAGGCGTGTTTGACGTTTCCGCACGTGGTGCGATGCAGATTTCAGTGCTAGTAGAAACCATGCGCCGCGAAGGCTATGAACTCTGCGTTTCTCGTCCAATGGTTATTACCAAGCGTGGTGACGACGGCACCTTACTTGAGCCGTTTGAAACTCTCTTCGTTGAAGCTCCTGAGGAGTATGCAAATGCGATCATGAAAACATTGGCGACACGTCGTGCAATGATTGAAAACATGGGAACAAATGCACACGGCACGGTGATCGAGGCTGCAGTGTCAACACGTGGCCTGATTGGCTTCGAGTTTGAGCTACTTAACATCACGAGCGGTCATGGTGTCATGTCTCACCTTTTCAAGGAGTACGCACCGCATTGTGGTGATATCACCACACGTGGTACAGGCACGCTCATCAGCATGGCAACAGGTACTGCGATGGAATACTCACTTAAGCCGCTAGAAGATCGTGGCAAGCTCTTCATCGGTCCTGGTGACGAAGTTTACGAAGGACAGATCATTGGTGAAAACCCACGTATGGACGATCTCATTGTCAACCCAGTGAAAACCAAGGCGTTAACGAACCACCGTTCTGCAACGAAAGGAATTACTGTAGGTCTCGCACCTCCGATCAGATTCTCTCTCGAGCGCGCGATTGAGTACATCGAAGCTGATGAACTCGTAGAAGCGACTCCAAGCTTCCTCCGCCTTAGAAAGCGTATTCTTGATCCTAATGTGCGTAAGCGCATGGTAAAGAGCGCCAAGCAAGAGCAGCAGTAAGCGTTCAGTAGAAATTTTCAAAACGGTGAGCCTATTATGGGTTCACCGTTTTTTTTGCCACCGTGCGCTAGTTTTTATTTTCGCTTGCGAGGGGCTTTTGCCGAAACGACCGTGAGCTCGTAGTTTTCATGAAAACCTTCGGGATTTTCAGAATTTTAGGAACTAGCGTAATAATTAATCCTCAAACTCGTCCACCTCAGGAACGGGAGGGATGAGATCGTCACGCATCAGGAGCCGCTCAATGGAGAGGTCGTCGAGGAGGTCTTCTGGGGTTTGCTGAATGACGCCAGCGAAGGGGGTGATTCGGTCGACTTCAGCGATGGTGGCGTGGACCATAGACGAAATGATGTCGACGTCGAATTTATCACGCTCGAAGAGGTTGGTGATGCGGAACATCAGCTGGGAGCGATCGAGATCGTACTCAAGGCTGCCGAGGGTGATGGCTTTGTTGGCGCGTGCGAGGAGCTCGAGAATGAGTGGCTCGTGCTCAGTGTCTACTTCCATAAGAGTTTCACCGACAATAGAAAGGGCATTGAGCTGGGGAAAGGCTTGCGCGTGGAGCTGTACCTGAGTGTGGTAGGCTTCAAAGGCGGTGCGGATAACATCTTTTCCCTCGAGGTGTTCGAACTGCCAGCCAATTTTGCCAAAGGCGTCCATGACGGACTCAATCTGAATAGAAGTAGGGCGCATAGGGGGGTGTTCTATGCAGGACGAAGGAAATGTAAAACCTTAAAACAGCTCGCCTCGAGAGCTTTCACCAGAGAGGTTTTATTTTTCTTTCCTGTTCTCTAAGACGCCCCGAATGGCTTTTTGAAGAAGCACTCTGCCTGTTTTAGGAATAGGGGATAGCGATGCGACGATGCCGCTGGTCTTTTCTTCGGTGAAATGAATGGTGAGTTTCTTCTCGTGAACTTCTGCATCGTGAATTTCTCCCCAGTAGATGAGTTGGAGGTTTTTCTCAGCTTTTAAAAAAGGGAAGATCTCGAGCCCTAAGGGGCTGAGAATGATATAGGCATGACGGACGCAGCGGATGCCGAGTCGGATACTGATCAATGTGATGAGGAGCGTAGGTATGCAGACCCACCACCAGCCAGGAAGTAGTGGGCCGTCCATCCCCCAGTCTTGAGTGGAGAGAATAAAGAACGCCATGGCTGTGGCGAAGGAAATGACGCTGATGATAAAAAATACATAAGCCTGAACACTACGGGTGAATCGCAGTTCCTTCTCTGGCTCTGCGATTGCCTTGGGGCCTTTGGAGATAATCTTGGGGATGATCTTAGGAATGAGCTTTGTTGGTGATGTTTCTTTTACTGCCATGCTTGCGGACTCGTTTTTGAACCCATCTCTCTATTTGTTCAATCTCCGATCTTGTGTTACTTCTCTGGCGTGCCGTTTACCCTAAAAAGCGATTATTCCCCAGCGGGCGATCAAGGTCCTGCTATTGAGAAATTGGTGAAGTCGATCGAGGCGGGGAATCGCCATCAAACCCTTCTCGGGGTCACTGGATCAGGAAAAACATTTACTGCCGCAAACATCATCGAGCGTATCGGGAAACCGACACTGGTGATGAGTCATAATAAAACGCTCGCCGCGCAGCTTTATTCGGAGCTAAAGAGCTTCTTCCCTAAGAATGCGGTGGAGTATTTTGTTTCTTACTTTGATTACTATCAACCAGAGGCCTACATCCCGCGCTCGGATACATTTATTGAAAAAGATAGCGCGGTAAATGAAGAGATTGAGCGGCACCGCCTCAGCACGATGGGTTCTCTAATCACACGCGAAGACGTGATCGTGGTGGCCTCAGTGAGTTGCATCTATGGTTTAGGCTCACCAGAGGATTATCAAAATATGATGCTGCCAGTGAAAGTGGGCGATGAAGTAGATCGGGAAGAGTTTCTCAACAGCCTGATCAATTTGATGTTTGAGCGTAACGACGTCGCTTTCTCGCGCGGCCAGTTCCGCGTCCGTGGTGATGTGGTGGAAGTTCACCCTGCATATTTGGAGGAAACAGCGATTCGTGTGGAGTTCTTTGGTGATGAAATTGAGCGTATTTCTGAGATTAATGCTCTTACGGGGAGGCGCATCGACAGTCTCGATAGTCATACCTTTTTTCCAGCAAAGCAGTTTGTTACCGACAAAAATAGACTTAACACCGCCATCCGCGCCATTAAGAAAGAGGCGATGGAGCGGGTGGAGTGGTTTGAGAAAAATAACAAACTGATCGAAGCGCAGCGCATCCGCATGCGGACAGATTTCGATATTGAGATGATGCAAGAGATGGGTTTCTGTCAAGGTATCGAGAACTACTCGCGCCACCTGACTGGGCGGAAACCTGGCGCGACACCATACACCTTGCTGGACTTTTTTCCCGATGACTACCTTCTACTCATGGATGAGAGCCACGTCAGTATTCCACAGGTTGGTGGAATGTATGAGGGTGATAAAAGCCGCAAAACGACCCTAGTGGATCACGGGTTCCGCCTGCCCAGCGCTTTAGATAACCGCCCTTTGCGATTCGAAGAATTTATGAAGGTGACGAACCAACGTGTTTATATTTCGGCCACGCCTGGTCCCTTTGAGTTTATTAATTCTCGCCCTGATAATAAAAAATACATTCCTTGGGTGCGGGGTGAAATCTCTGCGACACAGGCGTTGAAGCAAATCCGTAAGGGGGTCCGTGTCAGCGGTGCTGCTGAGGACATTGACGATTTTGATGTCAGGTCAGGCGGCTCAAATCTCATTGTGGAGCAGATTATTCGACCTACCGGGCTGCTAGATCCGATTATCACCATGAAGCCTTTGACGGGACAGATTGATGAAACCATCGATCTTTGCCGTAATCGCATGGAGAAAAATCAGCGGGTTCTTGTCACTACTTTGACGAAAAAAACAGCGGAAGACCTCTCCGAGTATTTGCAGGAAACTGGGCTTAAAGTCCGCTATATCCACGCCGATGTCAGTGCGATTGAGCGCGTGGAAATTCTCCGCGCGCTGCGTGCAGGCGTCATCGATGTCCTCGTGGGTATTAACTTGCTTCGAGAAGGGCTTGATCTTCCTGAGGTATCGCTGATCTGTATCTTAGATGCGGATAAAGAAGGATATTTGCGCAATGAGACGGCTCTTATTCAAACTGCGGGTCGTGCCGCGCGTCACGTGGAAGGGGAATGCGTTTTGTTTTGCGATGTGGTTACCGATTCCATTCAAGAGCTACTTAACATTACCGAGTACCGCCGTGCTCGTCAGATCGAGCACAATGAGAAACACGGGATTACCCCTCTCAGTGTCGTCCGAGGTGTGCAGGAAAGCTTGAGTCAATACGGAAATGAAACTCCAGACTCTCAGGCATCTAAGGTCGCCGAAGACGAAGCTCAGTATAATTCCCCAGAAAGTGTGGCTCAAGTTATCGCAGAGCTTCAGGACGAGATGCGCGAAGCTGCTGGCAAGCTTGAGTTTGAACGAGCTGCTCACCTGAGGGATCAGATCAAGCAGTTGGAGAAAAGCGCGGCTTTATAAGTCTCCTGATTCCTTTTAAAGGTTTTCCACACTTGGTCATCGACAAGGCGGCTTGCAATTTTCTAGGGTGAGCAAATTTCATCATTAATGCCCATTCACACTATTATTACGCATCCAGGGGGAGCTCACAAAGACGATTTTCTTGCCTGTAGTTTAATGGCACATGTTCACGGTGTGCCCATTGAGCGGCGCGACCCAACGCCTGAAAACCTCATGGATACTGAGGTTTGTGTGATCGATGTTGGATTAGAGCATGATCCTGAGAAGAATAACTTTGATCATCATCAGTTTCCCCGTGATTATACACCTACCTGTGCTCTGACTCTGGTATTGCAGCATATGGGTCTTTATGAAGACGCGCGTTTGTTTTGTGACTGGCTTGAGCCAGCAGAGTGGTTTGATACCCGCGGCCCGGGCAAAACGGCCGAGTGGCTAGGAATAGAACGAGATGTAGTGAGTAAACTAAATTCTCCCATCGATATGACGATGCTTCGTCGTTTTGCCAATGCTGAAACATTGGTGCCAGGCGAGCCTGTTTATGAGTTAATGAAGATGATTGGCGAGGATCTCGTATCCTATTTGGAAGGCGTCAGAGAGAAAATTAATTTTGTCACGCAGCATGTGCAGCGTTGGGAGGTGGTCACAGAAGGTGAAAGCTTTAGTGTCCTCTACATGCCTAGAGTAGAGGCTGGAACAGAGGACGTCTCAGGAGGCTTAACGCGGTACATCTTCATGAATAAACTTGAGCATGAAATTGTGGCAACCGTTCTTCCCGATAGCCGGGGTGATGGCTACGGCATTGCTCGGTTTAATGACTATCCACGACTTGATTTCACTCGTGTCGAAAATGAGGCAGATGTTCACTTTGCCCATAAGAGTGGGTTTCTCTGTAAAACAAGTGCCACGGAGCCGTTGCGTTTGAAGGAGCTACTTGTCGGCGGCTGGAAATAAAGGCTTTGTTTAGAGTCTAAAGAAACTCGACGTTTTCAGCTCTGGCGTTATATCTGTTTTATGAAACTTAAACTACTCATAACTTCTTTATTGCTTGCTGGGCCTCTGACTGCATGGGCGGATGATGCCTCAGATAGTGTGAGTATCAGCGACTTTCTGTTATCTCGCTCACCTGCCACAGCTCCTTCGTACCGTTTAGATTATACGAGTGCTTCAGAGGTGGATTTAGATGATGTAGACGGTAAGTTTTCTTATCAGAGCCTACGCCTAGATGCGCCCTTGACTGCCCCGCTGCATTTTAATCGTAATAATGCTTTGTTGATTGGTCTAACTTATAATAATACGGGCTTAGATACCAATAGTGTGCTCGGGGATCTAGATTTACATGATCTACGTTTGAACTTACGCTGGATTTATCGCGATCAGGGCAGCAAGTGGTCGTGGATGACGGTTCTCTCACCAGGTATTGTTACCGACGGTAGTGACATTGGAAGTGATGATTTTTCGATCAATGGCCGCGTTGGTTTCCGTTACGCAAAGTCGGATCGCTTTTCATGGCTTGGTGGTGCTGTGTTTTTTGTAAACTCGTTAGAAACTCGTGTTTATCCGGGTATCGGATTTCAGTGGCGTCCTACGGATGAGTTAGAAATCGATTTCACGGGCATTGGTTTCAAGGCATCTTGGCAGTCGTCTGATGATTGGATTTTCTACGCTAATTCTGGACCCGCTGGAGGTTACTGGAATATTGAGGAAGGTGGCGAAAGCCTCAACCTCAAGCTACAGAGCTATCAGATCGGGGTAGGATTAGAGCGCCGATTAGCAGAAAAAGTATGGCTCGGTGCCTACGTGGGTGCGACTATATTTAATGAGCTAGAGCTAGAAACGGCATCTGGAAACTCCCTTTTCGAGGAGGATGCTGAAACAGGATTTTACGCCAAGCTAGCGCTACGAGTGATTGCTTGGTAGCTTTGGTCTTTAGGCGTGACGAGCTAGGAACTCGTCAGCTGCCTCTTGATAGGCGCGGCTGCCGGCGCCGCTGACGTCATGCTCAAAGATCGTTTTGCCGTGACTAGGTGCTTCACCGATGCGGATGGAGCGGGGAATGATGGCTTTGTAAATCTGAGTTGGAAAGTAGTTGGCGACTTCATCGACGACTTGGCGTGATAGGTTGGTTCTGCCATCATACATCGTCATGAGAATGCCTTCGAGGACGAGGTTGGGGTTAGCACCTGAGTCACGGATTTGTTCGATGACTTGGGCGATTTTTGCTAAGCCTTCAAGGCCAAACCATTCGCACTGAAGTGGGATAAATATTTCATCCGCTGCAGCTAAAGCGGATGTCATAAGAACTCCTAGCGATGGCGGCGTGTCGAGAATACAATAGTCGAAGTTTTCTTGCTGGCCTGAATCAGCGAAAATGTTGCGCAGTTTCATTAGGTGATCGTCCATGCGGGCGAGCTCAATTTCGACACCAGCGAGATCCATACCAGATGGGATGAGTGATAAATTTTCCAGACGTGAGGGGACAATTTTTTCTGAAATGTGGCATTGCCCGATGAGTGGAAGGTACATGCTTGCTTCACCATCTGGCTCGTGACCGATGCCGCTCGTGGCGTTGGCCTGTGGATCAAGGTCAATGAGCAAGACACGCTTGCCGCGCGCTGCTAGAGCTGCAGACAGATTAATCGCAGTAGTGGTTTTACCCACACCTCCTTTTTGGTTGGCGATAGCGACAGTTTTCATTTGGATGATTTTAGAATCGGACTTGTTGGGTGATCATGCCTTAATCTGGAGATTCACCAAAGATAAAAAAGTGGAAAGTGGTACATGATCGAGTCTACGAAAAATAGGGTGAAATAAGGATAGGAAACAGGCAGTTCTTACGGCATGAAATCAGCAGACACTATGGAGATTACGGAACACTGGGTAGGCAAGGCGGCGGGAGGCAGAGTACTCAAGGATGCAAGAAATCTTGTGCGCTTAGGACGAGTGATCAAAGTGACACGGAAAGAGGGCGTGTTTCAGGGCGAACTTAGCTCGGGCGGCAAGCCGATGCGTGTCGTGGTAAAAGTGCTCGGCCCGATCCATGTCAAAAACCTTTGTACTTGTGCCACTAGTCGCGCAACGGGTGCCATGTGTGAGCACGCAGCAGCAGTGATCCTTGCGGGTATTCAGCCAGCGGAGGTAGAGAAAAAAGCGCAGATTGCTGCAAAAAAGAAAATCGCCGAGCCTACACTCTTACCTCTTGAAGTACGTCTTTCACCGAAGTTTCCTCATGAAGGATTGCGCGCGGTTCATCTACGCCGCGTACCTAAGGAAACTTCCGTGGTGGAGTCTGACTACACGCTAGGAGCATGGTTATTTCAGAATACAGGTAAGGTGGATGCTGCGATGCTATCGCTGCCTGAAGAAAAAGTGGGAAGTTTTTTCCGTTCGGTCAGTGGTCACGAACGGCTGATGCGCGGTGATAAGCCCATCACTGTGGAAACTGGCACCATACGCCCATGCTTGGAGCTCGAAGTGGATCAGGAGGCTGCCGATATGATTTGGCTACGGTTAGCCGATGGTCAAGAAGACCTCGTCCAGCTGAGTGAGGTGCTGGCGGAGTGGAGCGAGCCTGCAGCAAAGCTGACCGTTGCTAAGGTGCAAAGCGGTGGTTTTAGCGAACTTACCTCGGTCATTTCGGTAAAAGATCTTTTATCAGGTGATTGGCATCAGATCGAAGTAGCGGGTTTTATCCGCTCTCTGTCAGTTTGGGCGCACGCTTTTCAACTTCCAGAAAATCTTGGTGGGCTGAAGATCAAAGAAGCAAGCCCTGTCATTGAACTTGAAATAGCAGGTTCTGGCAGAGCATTACAAGCGAAGCTCTGTGCCGTTTACGGAGACAAGGTCAGAGTACCACTAGGCAATGTGAAGCCAGTGGATACGCAGAAAGATTTCCCCGTGAACTCGGAAATAGGGCACGAGTGGCTGGTCAGAAATGTGGATGCGGAGCGCGAGGCAGTGGCGGAGTTCATGGGCACGGGCTTTGAAATACTCGATGCCACAGGGATGTTGTTCTTGAGAGGTGAAGATACTGTTTTGGAGTTTCTTACGACGTCATTACCGCAGTTGCGGTTGCGATGGGATGTAAAGACAGAAGAAAAGCTGGTGAATGTGGAAGAACGCATCGGGAGAATCGTTCCCAAGATTACCGTGCAGGAAAATCAAAATCCAGCTGGCAGTGGTACCGATTGGCTTGCCTGTGATGTTTCGTGGCAGGTGGGGGAGCAGGTGCTTGATCGCGATGCCGTGCGGCGTCTGCTCCAGTCAGGTAGCCGTACACTGACTCTCAATAGTGGGAAAAAAGCCGTGATTTCCCACTTTGATGCCGAGGTGATGGAAGGTTTCATGCTCGATACAGATCCGAAGCAAGAACGGGGTAAGTTCCTATTTCCTGCAAGACAGGCGGCCTACGTCGAGCGGCTGAGAACTTATTACGGCAAAGAAAAACAAGAGAAGAAAATCACCGTGCCAGATCTTCCTGAGGATCTGAAAAGTACGGTGCGTGATTACCAGAAAGAGGGTATTGAGTGGCTTTATCAGCGCGCCATGAGTGAAGGCGGAGCCCTGCTTGCCGATGACATGGGCTTGGGTAAAACCCTTCAATCGCTCGCCTTTATCAAACAGTGGAAAACCCACGGCGGTGAGGCTGCACAAGGCCCCGCACTTGTCGTTTGTCCTGCCACTTTGCTAGGAAACTGGCGCGATGAAGCTGCAAAATTTGTCCCCGATCTTTCCGTACTCGTCATGCATGGACCGAGCCGTAAGAAATATTTTGAGGTGATGCCAGCTGCCGACATCATCGTGACTAGCTACGCCCTCCTTGATCGCGACTGCGCTCAGTACCAAAAGCTAACTATCAGTGCCATTCTGTTGGACGAAGCCAGTGCTATTAGAAACCCAGATACCCTCGCTGCCAAAGCAGCGCGCAAGGTCAATGCCGCGATGCGTGTTGCCATCACGGGGACACCTGTGGAAAACAGCGTTCGCGATCTGTGGTCGATCTTTCAATTTATCATGCCGAGTTATTTAGGGTCTCGCGAGGATTTTAAAAATAGGTATGAAGTTCCCTGTGCCGCTGAGGTTCCAGACAAGGCTGCCATCCAGCGACTGCGTTGGCGTACCGGTCCTTTTATGTTGCGACGCACGAAGTCGCTCGTAGCCAAAGATTTACCACCTAAGCTCGAGAGCATCATTTGGTGTGACCCCTCACCGCTGCAGAAACAGCACTATGAGGGAATTCTCCGCCACGGTGCGGAAAAAGTGGATGACCTGCTGAAGAAATCAGGGGGCTCCAGTGCTAGAATGCAAATGCTCACGGTGTTACTTAGACTTAGGCAAAGCTGCTGTGATCTCCGCTTGCTGGGTGTGGACTTGAAGAAAACCTCTCTTGAAGAAGTTTCTGCTAAGCTTGTGCGACTGATGGAACTTCTTGATGAAGCGCAGCGTGGTGGTCATCGCGTACTTGTCTTCAGTCAGTTCACTACCATGCTGTCACTGATCCGTGATGAATTAGACCGCGAAGATATGGACTACTGCTATCTCGATGGATCCACTAGTGATCGCTCCAAAGTGGTCGATCGGTTTCAAAAACCAGACGGCCCACCCGTATTTCTCATCAGTCTCAAAGCTGGTGGTTACGGACTTACTCTCACCGCTGCTGACACCGTCGTCCTTTTTGATCCTTGGTGGAACCCCGCCGTCGAAGCTCAAGCAGCCGACCGTATTCACCGAATCGGCCAGACCAAACCTTCCACGATTTATAAATTTATCACGCGAGGCACTGTTGAAGAAAAAATTCTCCTGCTCCAAGAGAAGAAACGAAGCATCATCACTGCCGCCACAGGTGATATCGACGACGAATCCAGCCCCATCA
This sequence comes from Akkermansiaceae bacterium, assembly GCA_051252195.1. Taxonomy (GTDB): domain Bacteria; phylum Verrucomicrobiota; class Verrucomicrobiia; order Verrucomicrobiales; family Akkermansiaceae; genus Oceaniferula. The sequence goes on from JBPOGD010000010.1 coordinate 20,700, forward strand.
TGGGCGGTCTGACTGAGAGAGACCTCGCCAGTTTATTAGAAGCGTAATTTCAGTGAATGCGAAATGCTGCGAACCAGCAGTGGGCGATACGCAAAAAAGCCGCTCTGATGAGCGGCTTTTAATAAGGAAGTATTAAAACACTCCTTCAATTAAAATCCTTTGAGTTTATCGCCGTTGCCTTTGATCGCTGACCCATCGACATTCATGACGTCCAAAACGGAGCGGTGGAGGGCTGCGATGGAGGTGCGATTTTCAGCTTCAATGTGTCTATTGGTTTTGATTTTGCCGCCACCGGTTCCTGCCATGATGATGGGGATACCGCCTTTTGAGTGGTTTTGACCATCGCCAATGCCTGAGCCCATCATAATCATGGAGTTTTCCAGTACGCTACTGCTGCCCTCTTTCATAGAGTGGAGGCGCTGTAGTAAATAGGTGTATTGTTCTACAAAGAATTGCCCGATGGTGGCGTATTGAGCGAGTTTGCTAGGGTCTTTACCATGGTGAGAAATGGAGTGATATTCGCCTGATACACCATCGAGGAATGACATGTTCTGGCGGCTGACGCCGTGTCCAAGCATCAGAGTGCAGGCTCGTGTCGAGTTACTCCAGAACGCGAGTGCCATGATGTCCATCATGCTCTTCATGTATTCAGGGTAGGGAATTTTAGGTAGAGTAGATAACTCAGAGTCTCTGGAGCTTCCCTTGACCTCTCTACCTGTTTTTTTGATTTCAGCTAAAATTTCCTCCGTGATTTTGAGGCCCTTGGGTTGGCTCTGCTGAAGGACACGGCTTTCGACATCTCGCACGGTAGTGAGGTACTCGTCTAACTTCTGGTTATCGCTTTTACCTAGGCGCCTTTGGAGCTGCTTGGCGTCTTCTAATATGGAATCAACGACGCTTTTACTGGGTGAAAAGGACTTCTTAACAGATCTAGATGGTTTGGAAGTGAGGCTTGCGTTTTCAAACAATCTCATAAAGGCACGCATTGGATTAACCTCTTGGGGTACGGGCGTAGTGGCGTTTCTCCAAGAGATACAATTACCATACGTCCATGGTAATCCACTGGGGGAAATACCACGTCTTGGGTTGTGCATCGCTAGCTCGAGGGTCGGAAGTGGGCATGTTTCTCTGGCTGCTTCACCGATGATTTGATCAACACTTGCATTGAGTATATCAAGATCGTTTGAATTTTTGGCTGAAGCTGGTTTTTGTCCTGTTAGGAAGCCAGCTGTACTGGCTGCATGACCTCCCATACCAGTAGAAAGCCCTGAAATGACATTAACATGCTGTGCCATTTCGCCGAGGGGCAAGAGTGTCGGCGGTAGTTCATCTAGCGATGATCCGCTTGGGGTGAATGAGCCAGGAACCGCACCGTTTGGCATAAATACCGCACCGTAGCGGATAGGCTGTCCTTCTTCCCCTGTAGCAAGCTTGCGCGAACTCGTAGGCGTGGAAGCTCCCATAGCTTCTAAAAACGGTAATGACATTGTAGCTCCGATGCCGCGGAGCACGAATCTTCTAGAGATAGGCTTAAATTTGAGATAGTTCATTTTTTAGATAATGTTGGGGGTTCAGGTTGGTATGTATCACTGCGGCGGTGAGTAAAGGGATAGCTCTTTATTACTTCAATAAACGCAGTCTGAATGCTCCCATTATCTTGAACTACTTTATCTGTAATGTCTTTGGCAACGGGGCGGTCATAGGGTGTTAAATCACGACCTAACGCGTAAACTAACATTTTTTCCACAGTATTTCGAGCAAATATTTCTTTGTTTTTCAGGAGGGCTTTTTTAAGATCGGCTGGTGATGTAAACTCGGTTCCATCCGGCATCGTTCCCGTTGTATCGAGTTTGACGCCGTTTTGATGGGTTCTAAAACGGCCAATCGCGTCGAATGCTTCTAGGCCGAATCCGATAGGATCGATCTCTGCGTGGCAGCTATTGCAATTGGGGTTCGTGCGATGCTCTGCCAAGGTTTCGCGGAAGGACATTGCGCCAATTTCCCGATCATCCTCAGGTAGTTGTTCAACATTCATAGGTGGCTCGGGGAGAGGAATGCCGAGTATGTCCCGCAATACGTACGCCCCGCGGATGGAAGGGCTGCTGCGGAGGGCGATAGATGTTGAGGTGAGAACACTGCCCATGCCGAGAACGCCACCACGGTTTTTGTCCTTTAGTTTGACGCGTCGCAGTTCGGTGCCTTTAACGTCGGGGATTTTGTAAAACTTGGCGAGACGCTCGTTGAGAAAGGTATAGTCACTATCAAGAAACTTATAAATGCTTCCATTAGTAGTAACTAAGTCATTAAAGAACATTCTCGACTCATGGTAAAATGCGACGCGCAGATCCATGTTGAATTCGGGGTATTTTTCTTGATCGGGATTAGCACTTGATCTGAGTTTCTCCCAGCCGAACCATTGGCCGCCAAAGTGCATGCCGAGGGCTTTTGATTTTTTATCCTGAAGCATTCGCAAAATTTGCTCCTCGAGAATGCTTTCTTCTGAAAGTTTGCCGTCGGCAGCAAGTTTGAAAAGTTCAAGATCTGGCATCGAGGACCATAGGAAATATGATAGCTTACTGGCTAGTTCAAAGTCATTGAGAGGATATGGATCTTCTTGCTCTTCTGTTAAGCTAGATCGATAAAGGAAGTTTGGTGACATCAACATCGCGTAGAGAGGCATTTTCATCGCCTCGTCGTATTTCTTATCTTTGGCGAGCTCTTCTTTAAAAAGGCCGAGTAGTCTTGCTAGCTCCTCTTCGTTAGCAGGTTTTCTGTAGATAAATGTTGCCCAGTAGTTGAGTACTTTCTGGGCGGCTTTTTCTGGGGAGGTGCCTACAGGTTTTTCGAAGAGATAGCGGGCTCGACTTTGCGGGTCAGCATAGACGGCATCCACAATAGTGCTTGCGGATTTAAAATAATTCTCAACCAGAAGAGGGGGCAAGAAAAGTGAGTCGGCGTTGTTATCAAAGCCTCCTTCACCGCCGCCATCCTCTGGGAAGTTTTTAGAAGGGTTGACCCCTATTTTGAAAAGATCACGTATCGTATAATTGTACTCGTTTTTATTTAAGCGGTGCACGGTCGTCTTGCCTGGATCCTTGCCCATTTGTCCTGAATCCCATTTATCATTGAGGCTTTTCGACCAATTATACAGCTTCGCTTTCTCATTCTCGGTTAACTTCGCATCATAGTCGTCTGGTGGCATCTGACCTAGGCTGATCACCTTTGCTACTTTCTCCCAAAGTTCAGGTTGCATAGCGGCGAGGCTTTCTTTGAGGTATAAGTCAAAATTAAGATCGCCTTCCTGATCGGTTTCATTATGACAATCGATACAAGAATTTTCTAGAATGGGCAAAATGCCGCCCTCATAGGTGAGGCTTTTCTGCTTCTCCTGCTCTTCTGCGAGTTTCTGGTCGCGTAGCGTTTTCTCTGCAGCTTGGGAGTAGAGTTGGTAGTTGGCGTTTATGACTTCTAAGAACGTCGCGCTCGCTGACTGTCGCATGACGCCGTCGTTGATTCCTTTGGGGAGATCGGTTAATTTTGGTAATTTCTGCCACTTGGATTCTTGAGATTCGATTTCATCGAGAAAATCCCAAGCACTGAACTTGATATGCACCTCAGGAAACGTTTCTACAATTTCGCCCTCTAGCAGACTGAAAATGACCTGTGCCTGCTCAGGATCCATAGCTGGGCGAAATGAATCGGAAGAATCAGCGAGAACGTCAACAACTTTGATGGATTGATCAAGCTGCTGTATCCATAGCGGGGCTTCTCCAGCGATAAAAACAAGAGGTTTGGCAAGATTCATAGTCTCAATTTCAGAAGCGCTGGGCGACCAAGTCATCGGGTCTTCCCAGACAGGAAGAGGGTCAAAAACAAGAATATCCTTAGAATCAACGAGCTCACTAACGAAGGAAGCGAGTGTGAAATTAGTAACAACAATAGCGGATTTCACCTCTTCTTCCTCTTTCTTGGAACACGAGGTTGAAAAAAGCAGGCACAGAACGGTGATGCTATAAAATAGGGTGCTGAAATTTCTATACATAGGGTTTTTCATAGATAGATCGATAACTATAGAACGACTAACAAATACGACAACATTAAAGGTGAAATAAATAAAAATTGAATGTGATTTTTTTATGTATTGGCGCGTGCATCGTTTCGAAGGTGCTGGTAGTAATTATTCAGTTTGGCACTTTGCCTGCTAACTTAACGAGATAGCTTTGTTGAGCTTTATTGAGCTTGATAAAGAGAATGCCTATGACTTCACCCCAAAAACTGATTATTGTAACGGATCTTGATGCGACGCTTCTAGATGAAAAGTACAGTTATCAGGCAGCTTTACCTGCCATCGCCAAGCTGAAGGCGCTGGGTTTTCCGATAGTGCTCAATTCTAGTAAAACGTTTGCTGAGCTGAAAAGTCTCTGTTCTGAGCTGGAGTTGAATGCTCCTGTCGTTGCTGAAAACGGAGGTGTGATTGCCTTTCCCAATGAGCTCATTCCGGGAGAATATATTTCAGAAATCAAGGGGCTAGATCGAGCTGAAATCATCGAGCACGCCCATGCGCTGAGAGAGAAGTACGATTATCAATTTGCTGGCTTTTCAGATTGGACTTTAGAGGAAGTGGCGCAACATACGGATCTCAGCATGGATGCTGCTGAGTTAGCTGCTCAGAGACAGGTTACAGAGCCCATGCTTTGGCATGATACGGCTGAGCGTTGGGATGATTTCGTGCGAAGTATGGAGTCTTTCGGAGCGAGATGTTTACAAGGAGGTCGTTTTTTTCACCTCATGGGACAGTCTGACAAGGCTGAGGGCTTAAGAAGCGTGGTCGAATTCTATCGAGAAAAATTTTCAGACTGCGACTGCATCTCTGTGGCTCTTGGAGATAGCGCTAATGATCAGCAGATGCTGAATGCTGCTGACATCGCCGTTATTATACCTCACGCAGCTGGACCTCGGATTAGCTCTGTGGATGCTCCTCACGTTATCCACGCGGATTTCACAGGTCCCGAGGGCTGGAACGCTGCGATTTTACAAATTCTTACTTCTATGCCATCGATTGCGCATACCTAATTTCACCAAATAACTATTTAACACACAAATTTATGGGAGACTTCCACCAACATGGGCTAGTAACGACACTTCATCAGCTTAAACAACGCCCGCTTGAAAGCCTTGAAGCAGACCTCATGGAGTTTGGTAAAAAGAAACCCATGGGGCTGGTACTGCCATCATTATTTTCAGAACTGGAGACCCCCGCATTAGCTGGCATTCTAGATCACTTGTCGCAGGTGAAGTATCTGAGCCAAATCGTCGTAGGGCTTGATCGAGCCAACGAAGAGCAGTATAAATATGCTCTGCAGTATTTTGACCGCCTCCCACAAAACCCCGATATTTTATGGAATGACGGTCCCCGCTTAAAGAAGATTCACGCCATTCTAGAAGAGAAAGGCCTTGCCCCAACCGAACCAGGAAAAGGCAGAAATGTTTGGTACATGTTTGGCTACATGATTGCCTCAAAAAAAGCGGATACGATCGCGATTCATGACTGTGATATCAAAACGTATGATCGTTCCTTGCTTGCCAATCTGCTTTACCCCGTAGCGCATCCATCGTTTAGCTATAAATTCTGCAAAGGGTACTACGCTCGTGTTGCTAATAATTCGCTGAATGGTCGAGTTTGTAGACTTCTTGTTACGCCATTACTGCGAGCTTTGAAAAAAGTGTGTGGTCCCAATACCTATATTGAATTTCTTGATAGTTTCCGTTATCCACTGGCTGGTGAGTTTGCGCTGCAGCGCGATGTGGTTGAAGACATTCGCATCCCATCGGATTGGGGTTTAGAGATGGGCATTTTATCCGAGGTGCACCGTACTTATGCGACCAATCAAATCTGCCAAGTCGACATTGCAGATAACTATGATCACAAGCATCAAGACCTTTCTCTCGAGGATAAAACGCGTGGGCTTTCGAAAATGAGTTCAGACATCGCGAAATCGCTTTTCCGTAAAATGGCAACGCAAGGAGAAGTCTTCACTCATGAAAAGATCCGAACCTTGAAGGCATCTTACTACCGTATCGCGCTTGATTTGATCGATAGCTATAACAGTGATGCGGCTATGAATGGTTTGGATTACGATATTCATCTTGAGGGCTTAGCCGTGGAAAACTTTGCTCAGAGTATTATTGAAGCTGGGCAAGAGTTTTTAGATCCTCAGCAGGCGATGGATGTGCCATTTATGCCACGCTGGAAACGTGTGATATCAGCTGTGCCTGACATCATGGAAATGCTCATTGAGGCAGTCGAAGCAGACCGAAGAGAATTTGGGAGTCAGGCAAGTTACGATCCTAGCCACCACCCTAAAGTGGTGCACCTGAGGCAACGCATCGATCAACATGTGCACGCTATTTACGAAAAAGAGAAAGAAGGTACTGAGAAAACGATTACTGATCGCATTTTCGAAGCAGCGTCATTGACGACCAAGGCTCTAGAATCCGTTGAGGTGCTTAACAAGTGGGATCACCAAGATATTCTTGCTATCACCTATGCAGACTCAATTGTCCGAAAAGATGAAAGGCCCTTGGTGACGTTGAAGCAGTTTTTCAAAGCGAAGCTCAAAAACACGATCAATAATATCCATATCCTACCATTCTGCCCTTATAGCTCAGACGATGGTTTTTCAGTAATTGATTACACAGAAGTTGATACCAATCACGGAACTTGGGAGGATATTCAGGCGCTGCAGGAAGATTTCAGAATCATGGCTGACCTCGTTTTAAATCACTGTTCCAGTGAGTCGGAGTGGTTTAAAAATTTCCTCAACGATAAAAGCCCAGGCAAAGACTACTTTGTCGACGGTGCTAAATTTAAAGACCTTAGCAAAGTCATCCGTCCTCGCAGTAGCCCGCTTTTGACAACGGTGCAAACTGTCAACGGCGAAAAGGAAGTTTGGTGTACCTTTAGTCCTGATCAGGTCGACCTTAATTTTGCAAATCCAGATGTACTGCTCGATATCATTCGCATTATCCGTATCTATATCGAAAAAGGGATTTCTATTTTCAGGCTGGATGCTGTGGCATTTCTTTGGAAAGAAGATGGGACGAGCTGCGTTCATTTGGCGCAGACCCATGAAGTCATTAAGCTGCTTAGGCTAGTTATCGAGCATCTTGATCCTGGTGCTATTATCATTACAGAAACAAACGTTCCGAATAAAGAAAACCTGAGCTATTTCGGCAACGATAACGAAGCACATCTGATTTATAATTTTTCTCTGCCACCATTATTACTGCACGCCATTCTAAGTGGCGATTGTCGCCATCTTAAGAAGTGGGTGATGTCAATGCCACCCGCACGCCGTGGTAGAGCATATTTGAATTTTATCGCTTCACACGATGGCATTGGACTGCGGCCTGCAGAAGGTTTATTATCTGATGAAGAGCTTATAGGGCTGACGGACACACTGAGGTCATTCGGAGGAGAGATCTCCATGCGTCGGACACCGCAGGGTGATTTGAAGCCTTATGAGGCGAATATTTCGCTCTACAGCGCGATGGCTGGTACGATAGAAAAAGGAAAAGATGATCTTCAGATGGAGCGCTTTATCTGTGCCCATACCATCATGTTAGCACTTGAGGGGTTACCTGCTTTTTATATTCACAGTCTGCTAGGAACTGAAAATGACCTTCAGGGCATGGCTGACACCGGGCATGCACGTTCCATTAACCGTCACAAGTGGGATATGGAAAGTTTGGGAGAGGCGTTAGAAGATAAGGAACTCCATCACCAAAAGGTTTTTGATGAGCTCAAGCGCGTGATCAACATCCGGCGTAAGCAAGCAGCATTTCATCCGAACGCGACTCAGTACACGCTTCACTTTGGCGATCATATTTTCGCTTTCTGGAGAGAAAGCCTCGACCGCAGCCAATCTGTTTTTGCCATTCACAATATTTCAGACTCTCATCAGACGGTTCCTATGGTTGAGCTAAACCTTATTGCTACCGATGTCTGGTGTGACTTGCTAAATGGCAATTGCTACAGCGGCCCAGATGCTAACATAGAGCTGCCGCCCTATGGCTCTGTTTGGATTAGTAATAAGAGCTAAGCTTTCTTTGTTCAGTTGATAGAAGCAAATATTTTTGATTCGATTTTAGCGACTTTGTTTAAATAAATTGATATTTAAAATTATGTGGACTTAATTAAGAAGTGTTTTTTCTAAACCTAACAATTTTAATCTGCACTTAATGAGTCAAGAACCCGACAAAAACCCAAAGAGTGAGAAGCTAAGATCTCGCAAAGTAAAGAGGCCGCTCAATAGCGAGGATGAACCCGTTGAAGTGAACTTTGAAGAGGCTAAGAAAACAGATTACAAGCCAGTGGTCTATCTGGGGCTAATTGTTTTAGTCATCTTTGGGCTTGGCTTGTATGGCGCCAGTTACTTTGCTGAATTAAAGCTCGAGAAGAGAGTGTTAGTTACGAGTGATCAGGTGGCTCCTGCCGAAACGGTTAGCTATGAAGAAGAGCGGGAGCCCTTAAAGTGGTTAGGTGCCTCGCCGAGTAAGATTGCGGAGCAGTTCCTTCAAGCATCTAGTCACAAAGAGCGGTTAGCGCTTATCTCCAACCCTGAACGTGATGGTGAGCAGATGAGAGAATTTTTTGAGAGCGGTCCAGGTAGTAGAGAAAAGTTTCTAGACCTTATCAGCATTAATTTAATCTCAGATGAAGGCGTGTTTTATCAGCCTTTCAGTGTCCGCTTTACCGATGCTTCAAAACGCACACTTGCTGTTGTACATACAAAGTCGGGGGGGCGAGTTGATTACAGGAGTTATGCCCGCTATTGTACTGAAAGCTGGAGTGATGTTTTAAGTGGGGTTGTAACGGAAGTGTCTGAAGCACGCGTATTCATTAAGCCGAGTATTCATTATATAAGAAATTATTCTGATGATGAGAAATGGGCCGCCTTTTCTGTAAGCAGTCCTGACTTTGAGGGAAGCATTCAACTCTACGTGGAAAAATATTCACGAGCGGATGCTCAGTTGGGTCATGCATGGATTAATGGAATCAAGCGAGTGACCTTGTCTTTTCGCTCAGTGAATGAGGGTTTTAAACATGGGCAATTTGAAGTTACAGACGTTTTAAAGCTTGGCTGGGTAGTTGAATAAGTGGGGTCTGATGACCTTTGTTACTATCAGATTCAGCTTTGATGTGGATCGCATCCATGTGCTAGATGTGAACACCGAGCGGAATTACGACTAGAACGTTATGTTTTAGCCGCTTTTTATTGCATCAAAGTGAAAACAAGCTATATAATAGCCCCCCCTTCACCCAGCAGGTCTTTCTCTGGTATATTATCAGAGGCGTGAAAAGAGGCTGAGGTAATGCAAGAAAAGCTGTTTCATTCGCTGTTCACACGGCTCCATTGAACGGTTTAATTGTGAAGATAATATATTATTTTAAACATTGTAATTTGTTTCCAAGGACATGAATCCAGATAGAGCGACCCTGAATTTCCTCAATAGCTTTCCAGAAGAAGCGCGTAAGCGTGGGCATGCACTCCAAGAGGATGGAGCCGTAACACAGATCTTCGGTAACCACTTATTTATCCAAGGCAGAGTAGAGGATACTACAGGTATTTTTCGCACAAGTTTGCGCCTACAGGGTAACCGCTGGTTCGGTAGCTGCACAGCTGAAGATGAAATTGTAGCGGGTGCTTGCATGTACGCCACCATGATGGAACGCATGCATCGCGGCGAAGATTTACCTGAAAGCCCTAACGAGTTTGACGATACGCCAATTATCGATGTGATCGAAGATAAGCTTGGTAGAGAGCTGGATGATAAAGAGGCAGATTTTGTTAACAAACTTGAAAAGCGTTACCGTCGTTATGTGATCGAGGGTGAAATTCACGACCATGATATGGTGCGTTTGAACCCACGCTGGGATATCGTGAGCTATGAGCCTCTCGAGCTGTGGCCTATCCCTCCTGGTGATATTTTAGAGTTTTGGAACTACATCGCCTATGCGTTTTATAAAAAGAAACTTCCGTATGCGGAGTTCCTTAACTGTGTGACAGACCTCGAAGCTGTGCAGAAGAAAATGCATGAGTGGGAACGTGAACGCGAAGTTGCAGCATGGTACGAGCGTATTGAAAGTGTTAATGAGCGCCCGCCAATTGATCAGCCCGTGACTGTGGAGTTTCGTTTGCTCTCAACGATCAATGAAGCTCGTGTCGAGTTCCGCGATGCAGGAGGTGAATGGTTGGCACTTCGCGAGAAGAATGATGTTGATCGTTTCCTCTCCCTCTTTGAAGATTCGGCACTTCGAATGGATGCCCCCAGCCAGCTTATATGGGAGCAATTCCTGACATTTTATAAAACAGAAGGAGACTCACGCCTTGACCTTGATAGCGAGTCATCATGCCAGTTCATGAACCGTATGTTCCGTCAGCCAGCGCTGAAGGGTTATATTGTCAACCTCGACGAACGCGAGTTCAAGGTCGTGGATGAAGCACTCAGCTGGATCTGTGAGGATGATCCATATGTGCCAACATGTTTTGTTCTTCAACTCGTCACCGCGGCTGGTGAGCATGTGGCTCACTCCGTCAGGCTCTTGCCCGGACGCGAAGTTCTTTATCAGTCCGACGAAACTGTTTTCCCTGGACCACCACGTTGGTTATCAGAAACAGATGTTCAACCTCGTTATCATATTCCTAAGGCAGTGATTGATAGTTTAGAGGGCGTGGAGTTTCTCCGTAAGATAGGCTCCAGTCTTCCTCAGTCATTGCTTGAGCGTGTGACAGATATTGATCTGTATCCTCAATTTAAGATGAAGATTGAGCAGGGCCTAACGGCTGCTGAGACAGAGCATCTCGTGATTGACGTTAGAGCACTTGAGAAAAAAGAGCGTCGCGAAGAAAAGCGCGTTAAGGATGAATGGGAGCTCGTCGAGCAAAAGCCAGTTAAAGGAAAGCAGCTCTTACGCTTTGCGAGAGAAAAACTTTATCCTGTCCCCTCATTACTTTCTGAAATGGGGCTTACTTATGATGATAAGCTCGACGCTTTCAAGGCACGCGTAACGAAGCTTTTCCCAGAGAAATTTGCGGAGTGGGCGAAAGCTCTACCCGAGTCACTCGTGGCGAAGATGGACGGTAAACTGCAGACCCTTCTTGCAGACCCCGTCACTGCGGCGATCCGCTTTGAGGTTGTGAATCAGGAAATCGACTGGTTTGATTTACGTATTGTTATCGATGTGGAGGGTGTGACTCTGACAAATGCTCAGATCCGTTCGCTCGTTGCCGCACGTGGTGGGTACGTACGGATGGACGACGGTGGTTGGATGCGCTTAGAAATTAAGCTCGATGCTGATCAGCGAGACGCCGTTACACGTCTTGGACTTGACCCATTTGACCTTACTGGTGAAACGCACCGCATGCATGCTCTTCAATTGGCTGATCCTAAAGCGGCTGAAGTCTTTGATCCTAAAGCGTGGAAGCGTATTAAGGATCGCGCCCGTGACATCCAAATCGATGTTACCCCAGATGTGCCTGAAAGTCTTAACGCGACTTTGCGTCCTTATCAGGTCGAAGGTTTCCATTTCCTCGCATATCTCGCCACGAACCGTTTTGGCGGTTTGCTAGCCGATGACATGGGTCTTGGTAAAACAATTCAGTCTATCACCTATCTTCTCTGGCTCCGTGAGGAGGAAGTGAGACAGAATGGTGAGGACAAGAAGGTCTTGCCTTCACTCGTTGTGTGTCCGAAATCGGTTATCGATGTTTGGCATGCTGAGACAGGGAAATTTGCTCCACATCTCAGAGTGAAGATTTTGCGTACTCGTGATGACCTGAACATTGAGGTGATTCAAAATGAAGTAGACATCTTCGTGCTGAACTACGCTCAGTTACGTCTATGTGGAGAAGAGCTTGCGAAAATCAAGTGGCTCACCACAATTCTCGATGAAGGTCAGCAGATTAAGAACCCAGATTCGAAAGCCGCGAAAGCCGCGCGTGATCTCAACTCTCAGAATCGTCTCGTCCTTACAGGAACTCCTATTGAGAACCGTCTCATGGATATGTGGTCGCTGATGTCATTCGCGATGCCGGGTGTCCTCGGTAGCCGCGCTTACTTTAAGAAACGCTTTGATAAGCGCAAAGATCCGAGTGCTCAGAGTCGTTTGGCATCACGCTTACGTCCATTCCTTCTACGTAGAACGAAACTTCAGGTAGCGAAAGATCTTCCACCAAGAACGGAGGAGGAAGTATTTGCCACGATGGAAGGCGTTCAGGCCGATCTCTACCGTGCAGAGCTGAAGCGCATCCAAAAGGCACTTCTTGGCTTTGATTCCGATGAGGCTGTGAAGAAGAACTCCTTTGCAATTCTTCAAGGTCTCATGAGACTGCGTCAGATTTGTTGTCACCCAGGTCTCATTGATCCTAAGTTCTTAAAAGAGGAAAGCGCGAAGATGAATGCCCTATTCTACCTTCTTGATCAGCTTCGGGAAGAAGGCCACAAGGTGCTCGTTTTCTCACAGTTTGTGTCGATGCTCGATATCATCAAAGCGCGCCTTGAAGTAGAAAGCCGTCCATTCAACTACCTCACTGGTCAGACGAAAGACCGTAAGGGAGAAATTGAAAACTTCCAAACAACGAAGGAGCCATCTGTATTCATGCTTTCACTCAAGGCAGGTGGTGCAGGTCTTAACCTTACATCTGCCTCTTACGTAATTCTTTATGATCCATGGTGGAACCCAGCGGTGGAAAATCAGGCGATCGACCGTACTCACCGTATTGGTCAGAAGAATAAGGTGATTGCCTATCGTCTCCTCACTCGAGAGACCGTGGAAGAGAAAATCCGTGTTCTTCAGCACCAGAAGACTCAGCTTGTAACGAATGTCTTAGGCGACGAAGGATTTGCTACGAGTCTTGAGATGGACGACCTTGCATTTATTCTTGGTCACGGTGGTGGCTTTGAAGAAGATATGGAGGAGGAAATGAAGGCCGCAAAGATACCTGCAAAAAAAGCAGCCGCTAAGCGCGGTGGTAGAAAAACGACGACAGACCTCATTGACGTCGAATCTGAATAGTCAACGTATCCACTAACCAATTTCACAGCCGAAGGTTCCCATGCCTTCGGCTGTTTTTTGGTAGATACTAACAAAATTTATAGAGGCTTGAATTGACTCTGAGAGCTAACGGAAGTATTTCTCTACTAGATATGAACAGGTTAAAAACTACATTAAGAATGTTCTCCTTCACGGCATTGGCTGGTTTGCATTTAGGCGTTAGTTCAGCTCAAGCTGATGAAGAAGTCACTATCGCGACCTTGCTTAATGACATGGTTGATCGCGATGCTGTGGCGCAGTTTCCCCAACAGGATTTCCGGCTGAAACAGGATAGTAGCTATAACCGCGCCTCTAAAACTCCAGAGGATAAAGAAGGATGGTTTGCCAATTCAGATTTCAATGCGAGAAAACAGCAAGGCCGGTATATTCGCATCGATGAAAATGACGGCGAAGAAGAATACGTGCTCATGGATCATAAGGGCGCGGGTGCTATTGTCCGTACTTGGATGCCTTGGCGTTCTCAAAAGAGAAGTGCTACAAATATTACGATGCGTATCTATCTCGATGGTGCCGATGAACCTGTTTTGGAAGGTAACATGCTAGGGATGTTTGATGGCACAGGTTTGATTCCCTTTCCTTTAGCTCATTCCTCTTTGCGCTCGGCGGTGAACTTTTACCCCATTCCGTATGCAAAGAGTTGCAAGGTGACGACGTCTGCAAGTCCATTTTTCTTCCAGCTCACCTACCGTGAATATGAAGCGGGGACTTCTGTGAAAACCTTTACGATGCAAGACTTTGAAGCGGCTAAGCCACTAATGGAAACGGTTGGCAAAACATTGCTCAGCCCAGAGCCAAGTGGCGCAGAAAACCCACTCTCGTTTGCAACTACGCTAAAGAGTAATGAGGAAAAATCCTTGGTTTTACCTGAAGGAAATGGAGCAGTTCGTGAGCTATCTGTTAAACTAGCTAATTATGACGATCCTAATGTGATGCGCCAAGTCGTGGTCAAAATGGAGTTTGATGGTAAAGAAACTGTCTGGTGTCCTATTGGTGATTTCTTTGGCTCTGGCATTGGTTTAAATCCAGTCCAGGGTTGGTACCGTACGGTAGCTGAAAATGGCTTACTAAGTTGCCGCTGGGTGATGCCTTACCAAAAGGGTGGCAAAGTCTCGCTGGCGAATCTTAGTGGTCAACCCGTGGATGCGGAATTAAATGTGAAAACGGGTGCGTGGGAATGGGATGAACGCTCAATGTACTTCCATGCGAACTGGCGCGGAGAGTACCCTGTGGCAACGCGCCCACGCTCGGACTGGAATTATGTTACTTTAAACGGAAGAGGTGTTTACGTGGGAGACACGCTGACTGTTATGAATCCAGAAGAGAAGTGGTGGGGCGAAGGTGATGAGAAGATCTGGGTCGATGGTGAAGACTTTCCTTCTATTTTCGGTACAGGAACCGAAGATTATTATGCTTACTCTTGGGGCGGAGTTAGCACGGATTTCTACGAGCACCCCTTTCACGCGCAGCCGTTTGCACATCGCTACAATAAGCTGAACCGTAAAACGACGGATGAACGCAATACCCAAGGCTTCAGCGTAGAAACTCGCAGTCGCGCTCTTGATACGATGCCTTTCGGTAATAAGTTACAGCTCGATATGGAAATTTGGTCAGGTACGGATAAGGACATGGGTTATCAAGTCGGCACATACTGGTATGGCTTTGCTGATACGACCTCCAACGTCGAACCATCGCCTACAGAGGTTCTTAACGTACCCCAGCTTCCAGAGAACATGAAAGTGGAGGCTGAGTAGAGATTGACGACCATTTCTTATTTCATAGCCGAAGGATTATCGAAGTCCTTCGGCTATTTTTTGTGTTCAAGGCGTTATAAACGCACCAAGTAATCGTAGTTGCACAGGGAGGAGAGGGGAGTATTGTTTGATTTGTTATGAAATCCCTCCTCGTCGCAATCACCGCTATCGTCAGCGTTTTGTATATTCTTAACCCTACAGCTGGTATTCTTGAATTTATACCAGATAATATCCCAGTTTTCGGAAATATTGACGAAGCCGCAGCGATGACGATCCTTCTCGCCTGCGCGCGCTACTTCGGCATCGATTTATCTAAATTCTTCGGCAGTTTAGTAAAAAGTCGTAAGAAAGATGATATTGTGGATGTCGGTAAGGGAGAACGTTAGAGCCTTAAGCTCCGAAAAGCTGGGTGATGGGCCTGCCTTCTTTCCCCGCCATACGGAAGGGGCGCTTGGATTCCGAGTAAATAGTTTTGTCCTGCTCAATACCTAAGGCGTGTCCGATGGTCGCGTTGAAATCCATCGCCGTAACTTTATTTTTGGTAATAGCGGAAGCGGTTTCATTGGTAGTGCCGTAGACCTGCCCACCCTGGACACCGCCACCCGCCATGAGGCATGAAAAAGCTCTGGGGAAATGGTTTCTGCCGGCGTTTTGATTTATTTGAGGCGAGCGCCCAAATTCTGTTCCTAAGACGATAAGCGTGCTGTCTAACATGCCTTTTGCCTTTAAATCTGCGATCAGTGCGGAGAGTGCAGTGTCTACCACAGGAATCTTTTTCTCCATATGATCGAACGCGTCGTCATGCCAGTCGAAACCACCGTATTCCACTTCGATGAAGCGCACGCCACGCTCTACCAAGCGGCGAGCGAGTAGCAAGCCTTTGCCAAACCGGTTTTCGCCGTAGAGTGTGTGCAGAGCTTTATCTTCCTTGCCGAGGTCAAACGCTTCGAGGTCTTCGCTTTTCATCAGTTTAACGGCAGAGTCGAAGCATTCATTGTAGTTTCGAAGTTGTTTCTGATTGTTAATAAATTGAGCATCAAACTCGCAGTCGAGTTCTTGGCGAAATTGTAACTGCTCTTGGAATTCAGCTTCACTGATATTGTTCCGTTTACTATTCTGTAAGCCTGCACTTGCTTCACCGATCGGTAAGGGGGCGTATTTGGCCTCCATAAAGCCCGCGCCTGGATGGTCGCTTGAGCAGTGAACAGTGACGTAATTGGGAAGCTCGGATGGGGAGTCTGCCGATAGCCGCTCCGCCCAAGAACCATGTGTTGGGTGAACGATGCTCGAGCGCTTGGTATATCCAGTACGCATGAAATAGCGTCCTTCAGCATGTGCTCCTTGAGTAGTGTTCATTGAGCGGATCAGCGCGACACTATCCATTTGCTGCGCTAGTTGGGGTAAATAATGCCCTAGTTGGATGCCATCAACATTGGTACTCCGTGCTTTTAAATCTCCTATCACACTCGAGCCCGCATCAGGTTTAGGGTCGAAAGTATCTACATGGGACATGCCCCCTGACATAAAGAGATAGATGACACTCTTCGCTTTACCTCCACCTGCGGCGAGGACTGCTGGGTTAACGGTAGAAGCGGCACTGCATTGCTGGCTGAAAAAGCTCGCAGCAGACCCTCCGATACTTAAGCCAAAACATGTTTTAGCCGTAGTTGCTAGAAATCCACGGCGTGAAACTTCATTCATTTTATGCGTGTTCATGACTTTAATAGGTGAGTTGGTTATTGAACAAAGAGAAAGCGTTTCGAGGTGAGCATTGCTCTTGCTAGGGGTTTTAATTGGTTAATAGAGCGTGCTTGCTCAATGTACTTATCACGCTCCGCCGGTGTGGGGTAGACTCCATAGATTCCGAGAAAGAGATTATCGAGGCGCTCGCTTGCCGATGGTGCGTCTTTTATGGCGGTAGCGAGAACACCTTTGCGATCGGTCAGCTCATTGATGATTTTACCATTCAGTAGAGTGAGTGCCTGCGGTACGGTCGCGTGTGTGTTAGATGCTTCAGGCGTGTTGCGATCGGAGGCTCCAAACTCACGTAATAGACTGCCAGGTTTGTGAGGGGCTGGTTTTTCGGATGCTCTCATGAATTTTTCTGAGTCTACCCTGTTACCGTAGTTCATCATCATGCTCATTTCGTTCTTATCGCTATTTTTGAGATTATTGATCTCTTGTCGTGCGGCTTTGATACGTGAGAGATACTCTGCTATTTTTTCTCGATCTGCATCTCCACCTTGGGAAATATAATTTTCCCATCCTTTAATGTCTTCGCGAATAGCCCTTACCTTTTTCTCTTTGAGTGACTGCTCTCGGCTAAAAGCTAATATTTCATCCAATGGAGTTTCATAGAGTTTGTGTGTGTTCGCTATGAATTGCTCCCACTTCTTTTTGAGGTTTTCGTTCACCGTTGCATCTTGATCGCCGTATTCAATGGTGATCAGGGAGTCATGGAATTCTTCCGCCGACATTCTTCTCAATAATGGCCCTGTAAAGTTACAGCTGTATCCCATTTTATCCTCTTCCTGTGCGACAGTGCTTTCAAACAAGCGCGTATTGTAAAGCACTTTGAGGAACTGCTTGGTGTCATAACCTGTAGCGATCATAACCTGACAGAGGTAGTCGAGTAGCTCGGGATGGGAAACGGTTGTTGTCTCGGACCAATCATCGAGAGGTTCTACGATGCCTCGGCCGAATACTTTTGCCCATAAGCGATTGACGATAACCTTTGTGAAATAGGGGTTTTGAGGATTAGTAACCCAGTCCGCAAATGCCTTTTGTCTGTCGACTGGCTCGATATTGTGAAGCTCTTCTCCAAAGAATGTTTGCGGGTTAACAACATCGCCCGGCATGGCGTCATTATATTGGTAATCTTTTGGTAATTTAAGTGCTCTCTCTGGGCTTCTTTGGATCGCTATTTTTCTGATGTCTCTGAATAATCGACTAGTGGAGGAAGTGACTTGTTTGGCCTCTTGTTTTTGTGCGGAAGAGAGTTTTGCATAAAGCTTTTTGAAGTCGGTACTCGTCTCTACTCGTTTGATTCGGTCTGGGACTACCGCCTGTGCTGTCAATTTGCTGCGTAGGAGTTCAGCTCGCTCATTTTTGTAGGTGAGGCTGCTCGAGAATGCTGCCATTTCGTAGTACTCCTTCTGAGTAATGTCTTCGAAGGGGTGATCATGACACTGGGCACAGCCTATACGGTTACCTAGAAAAATTTGAACGGTATTGCTGACATTATCGAGAAGCATGTTGCGATCTCGCAGATAGTAACCGACGGCAGGGTTATCGATGGCAGAGCCAGAGGCCGAGAGCATTTTGTTTACAAACTGATCGTAGGGCATGTTCGTGTCGACAGCGTCGCGTATCCAAACATGCCAGCCCAGTCCGTGTTTATCTTTGCCAGTATCGAGGCGTAAAAGATCTGCCCAGAAGTTGAACATTTGGCTTTTGTGGCCGTTGGACTCGATCAGATTTTTAATCAGGGTGGCGCGTTTATCTTCGGCAGTGTCGTGGATAAATGTTTTTGCTTCCTCAATACTTGGAACACGTCCTGCAATATTAATGTAGCTGCGCCGCGCAAATGTCGCATCATCGGTAATAGGATTTGCCTGAATCTCTTTTTGTAAGAGGTAATTGGCAATGAATTGGTCTATTTCATTACTCGTATTGCGAATGACATCTTCAGAGACCGTTTTAGCATGAGTCCACAAAGTGAGCATGAGTAGGGCGGTGATGATGATGCTTTTCATGACGATATGGGGTAAGGTGACTTGGCAAATTTGACTACATGTTAGAAAAATGAGCCGAATATGTTCTTATCGTGTTGTTAGTATACGGTGGTTTTCTGTTCAACCTTTCTTTAAAATGAGCTGGAGGTCTTCAAATAGCTAATACACGGCACGGTGTGATCACGTCAGCAGTACGCCAAACATACATGCACAAGCGACCAAACCGTGCAAGGGAGGTACGCACGTAGTAGGGTAGATCCTTCCAAAGAGAAGCCAATCTCAATAGAACCAATCTGTTATTCGAGGCCGGCATCCTCAAGACGCTGTGCCATTTCTGTTTGCTGGAGCTGGCCGGTCATCTCGAAGAGGTCGCCGTCAAAAATACCATCCATGTTATGAGTGGTAAAGTTGATGCGGTGATCGGTGATCCGCGACTGTGGAAAATTGTAGGTGCGAATTTTCTCAGAACGATCACCAGAGCCAATGAGGGAGCGACGCTGGGCAGAGTACTGTTCGCTCTGCTCGCGCTGCTTAATCTCAAAAATTTTAGCACGGAGGATTTCGAAGGCTTTTTCTTTGTTCTGTGTTTGCGAGCGCCCGTCCTGTGATTTCACCTGAATTCCCGTAGGAATATGGGTGATCTGGACGGCCGAGTCAGTAGTGTTGACGTGCTGTCCACCAGGGCCACCTGAGCGGGTGGCCTGGATGGTGAGGTCTTCCGGGCGGAGCTGAACGTCGACCTCCTCAGCTTCTGGCATCACCGCTACTGTGACAGTGGAGGTGTGAATTCTACCTTGAGTTTCTGTCGCTGGAACGCGTTGCACGCGGTGAACGCCCGATTCGTACTTGAGGAAACGGAATACTTCTTCTCCGGTAATTTTGAGCACCACCTTGGAGTAACCGCCTGCTTCAGAGGGGGTAGAGTCGAGATGCTCATGTTTCCAGCCGCGAAGTTCCGCGTAACGCTGATACATGCGCACGACTTCACCTGCAAAGAGGGCGGCCTCATCACCACCCGCGCCAGAACGGACTTCGAGTAGGGCATCACGATCCTCTGCTTCATCGCGGGGAAGAAGCGCGTACTGCACTTCTGCGGAGAGTTTTTCGATGATCGCCTCGAGCTCAGGAATTTCCATGGCCGCCATCTCCGCCATTTCAGCGTCGTCATCCTTCGCGAGTATGAGGTTATCTGCGAGGTCGGTTTTGGCGGTGCTCAAGGTATCCCACATTTCCAAGAGACTCTTCAAACGCCCGTGTTCACGCATGGTTTCCGTGGCCTTTTTCTGATCGGAAAAAAGATTGGGATCTGTGATGAGTGTTTCTACGTCAGCAAAGCGTTCGCGGCGTTTTTCAATAAGAGATGAATAATCCATATGGAATAATAAATAGTGAGTGGTGAGTCCCCGTTATGCTCCACGCATGAGGGAAATTTCAGAAAGTGAGATGAGTGCGTTTCTAATATCTTCTCCAGAAGCTGATTTAAGCTGGGTGGCGGTCATGGCGCGGTCAACATGGAATTTTCCAGAGCTCGTGCGACGCAGCGCAGAGAGATGGGCACCACAACCTAAATCTTGCCCGATGTCATGGGCGTAGGTACGGACGTAGAAACCTTTGGAGCAGTTGACGGTAAAATCAACTTCGGGTAGAGCAAAGCGGTCAATGGTGTAGCTAGAAACGCTGATGGCTCTAGGTTTTCGCTCAACGACTTTGCCTTTACGGGCAAGTTTGTAGAGGGGGACACCGTTTTGTTTGATCGCCGATACCATCGGAGGGATTTGTTCAAAGTCACCGAGGTATTTCTGGAAGGCGTTGTCAATGTCGCCCTCGGTAAAGGGGGGGACTTCTTTTTCTTCCTCCACTTCTCCTTCTTTATCCTGAGAGTTGGTGGTGATGCCGAGCGTCATAGTTCCGAGGTACTGTTTGTTCTCGGACATGAGGAGATCTTGAATTTTAGTCGCTTTGCCGATGACGAGCATGAGTAAGCCAGTTGCCATTGGGTCAAGCGTACCGCAGTGACCAATTTTTTTGAATTGGAGCTGGCGACGGCAGATGGCAACGGCATCGTGGGAGGTCATGTCTGGCTCCTTATCAATGAGCAAGACTCCGCAAGGATCGTTAGGGTTGGGTTCCATGAAGGGTATTAGGCAGAGAGAGAGGCAGAGAGAGCTTGGTGAACAGCCGCGAGAACGAGGGTGCGTGCTGCGGCAATAGGACCGTCCATGCGGATGCCGGCGGCGCGTTTGTGACCACCACCTTTGAAGGTGCCTGCGACAGCGCTGCAGTCCATAGAGTCGTCTTTTGCACGCAGTGAAACACGGATCTTACCGCCGGGAAGTTCTTCAAAAAATGCGGCTACGAGTACGCCTTCGATACCGCGAATGTGATCGATCATATCCTCGCTATCTTCAGGCTTGAGTTGGTACTGTTCTTTGACGCTGTTGAGTAGCTGCCAGTCAGCTACTTTCCCGTCGTCGCTGAGTTCGAGGGTGTTGAGTAGTGAACGGAGTAGCTCAATGCGGCGGTAGGGATTACTATCGTAGGTAAGGGCGTTGATTTTGCCCACATCGATACCGCGGCGTACGAGGTCAGCTGCCATTTCATAGGTAGCGGCGGTAGTATTGGAATACTGGAATGAACCTGTATCTGTGGAGACGGCTACGTAAATGGAATCACGTGTCAGTTCTGATAGAGGGAAGTCCTGTTCGGTAATGAAATTGTAGAGAATTTGTCCTGTGGCAGGCGAAATGGAGTCGATGTGATTATAATCACCGTACTTGGGATTGGAAATATGATGGTCGATATTGATCCAGATCTTAGCATGGGAAGCTGCCTTGAGAGCGTTGTCGCCGAGGCGTGGTTTGGTAGCGCAATCCAGTGCGATGGCGACTTGGACGTCGATAGCCTCTGCTGGTGGGGTTGTTACCTTTTCTGAGCCCGGTAAAAACTTGAGGTTATCTGGAACGCCATCTTCATTGATGTAATAGACTTTTTTCCCCATTTGTTCCAGTGCGTGACCGAAGGCGATCGTGGAGCCAATCGCGTCGCCATCAGGGCGGATATGGCTTAAAACAACAAATGAGTCATGTGCGCGGATGACATCGGCGATTTCGGTAAAGCTGGAATTGGCAGTGTTTTCACTCATGTGCGTAGTGGTATAATTGGATAATCAGAGCGTTGTATAGACTTATGTAGTCTGCGGGGCAAGAGTTTAGAGGGTTGTTAAAAATTATCGAGATGAGACAAGAGCTTGGTCATATATTTCATCGGCCTAGGCTATCAGATGAGAGGAAATCCTTCGATAGTGAGGTAATGCTCGTGGATATTTTACTCTTACTGTCTCGTATTCCTACACGCCGTTACAATATTGGCTATTCAACACCCTATAATCTGCGTATCATAGCCGCGACGTGGAATTTTTTCTTCAACATTGGCGAGCTGGCGTAGAGATACTGATCCTTTGGTTTGGACTGTATCACACCTATCGTGCCTTTCGGAAAACGCGGGGGGCGAGTATTATGGTGGGTTTGGCTCTGTTGTTGATGGTACTTTCGCTCTTGTCACTAGTGTTTGATTTGCAGGTGATCTGGTGGCTGATGAAGCATATTCTAGTGGGTCTAGCAGTAGCGCTGCTCATCATCTTCCAACCCGAGTTACGCAATGCTCTGGCACGACTAGGGAGTACTAAGCTATTTTTGTTTTCCCAAACGCAGAAGCATGAGTTTCTGGGGACTTTATCAGATGCGGTGCGGCAGCTGTCAAAAAAACGTGTCGGTGCACTTTTTGCCATTGAGCGGCTCAATACTTTAAACGATCATATGGATACGGGGGTGGAGTTAGATGCCTTGTTTTCGCCTGAGTTTGTCATGACGGTGTTTCACCCGAAGACAAGTCTGCACGATGGTGGGATGGTTATCGCTAAAAACCGCGTTGCAGCAGCAGGCTGCGTATTTCCTGTGAGCTCGCGCTATTTATCCGATAGAAGTACTGGCTTGCGTCACCGAGCTGCGATAGGCATTACCGAGGAAACAGACTCCGTGGCTGTGGTGGTAAGTGAAGAAACGGGGCAGATCTCTATCTGTGTCGACGGTGAGCTAGAGCGTAATATCAGCAGAGAAGACTTCCAGGCGAAGATGGAAGAAATATTTATACCCAAACAGAAAGAAGAAAAAGAAGATGAAGAAGGAGCAGAAGATCCACTGGAAGAGCCGTTGGAAGGATCAGTGGCCAGCAAAGCTAGCAACGCTACTGGTGGCGATAGCGATCTGGTTTCTGATTAACTATATCGTGAAAAACGAGAAAGCGATGATCTCTCAGCCTGAGATGATCCAGAAGTGAATGCTCTGTTGTCGGCGGGATCACACACAAATTTTATGAAAGGACTTTTTATAGCAGGAACGGACACCGATGCGGGGAAAACCTACGTCAGTGCCCTTATTATTCAGGCACTTCGTGCTGCAGGCGTCAATACACTTGGTTATAAGCCGATCTGCTGCGGCGGTCGCGAGGATGCCTACGCTCTGCAAAAAGCATCGGGGGGAGAGGTGGACTTAGAGAAAGTAAACCCTTTCTGGCTACGCACTGCGGCGGCGCCTTATGTGGCGAGTATGTTTGAAAAAACCGATCTTGAGGTGCCTTTCTTACTACAAGGCGCGCGCGACTTGGCAGCGGAATGCGATGTAGTGATTGCGGAGGGAGTTGGTGGTTGGCAGGTGCCAGTGCATAAGGATTACTCCATGGGAGATTACGCAAAGGAGCTGGGTCTACCTGTGGTACTGGTGGTCGGAAACCGTCTTGGAGCGCTAAATCACACTCTTCTCACGGTGCAAGCAATGCGCTCTATCGGGGTGGAACCAGTGGGTTTGATTTTCAATAATCTCATCGATGAGCTCGATACGGCGACAATCACTAATAAAGGCATTGCTGAAGATCTCACGGGAGTCCCAGTGCTTATGGACGTGATTAGAAATCAAGAAGACATCGAAGCCTGGCCATTTATGGACCTGCTAGGGATCGAGGAGAAAGTTCCAACTGTATAAGAAGTAATGATTGATATGTTAGTGAGGCTTTATGAGCTGCCTGATACCCGAAATATTTATAGTCGCGTGGAAGAGCAGGACATTATTCTGCGGCGACCCCGTGCTTACGAGCGCCACATCGTGGCCTCTTGGGTAGAACAGAACTTTTCTCCGAAATGGGTGAGCGAGACGAAGATCGCTTTTTCGCGCCAGCCGATCACGTGTTTCATCGCTACGCGAGATAAGGAGATCCTCGGTTTTGCTTGCTATGAAACGACGGCAAAAGGTTTCTATGGACCTACTGGGGTCAGTGAAGTGGCGCGTGGCACGGGGATTGGTAAGGCATTACTCTTTAAATGCCTAGAGGGGATGAAGGAGCTGGGCTATGTTTATGGCATGATTGGCGGTGTAGGGCCTCGTGAGTTTTATGAAAAAGCTTGTGGTGCGGTGGAGATACCCGGAAGTGACCCTGGGATATACACAGATATTTTACCCGAGTAAGGAAGGCGTATTCAATTTGAAGTATTCAGTTTTTAGTGGATAGTGCGACAGCAGTCGCTTGTTATCTTTCTGGTTAACTCTAGTTCGATTCCTCAATTCCTTTCTTTTTTATGCAAGACCCTCAATATGTTAAATCGGCATTCAGCCGTATCGCTGACAAATACCGTGTCACCAATCATGTTCTCAGCGTGGGCACCGATATTTTATGGCGTAAGAAGGTGGGTAAAATGGTGGCGGCGTGGAATCCTGACGCGGTTCTTGATGTGGCAACAGGGACGGGGGATCTAGCTCTAGAAATTCAGTCGAAATGTCCTAATGCGGAAGTGACAGGGTCTGACTTTTGCCCCGAAATGCTAGCTTATGCTACGAGTAGTGGGGTGAGTAAAACCATGGTGGTAGACGCCATGGATATGCCGTTTGAGGATGATTCCTATGATGTTCTGACAGTGGCGTTCGGCTTACGCAATATGGCGAGCTGGCCAGACGCGCTTAAAGAAATGCAACGTGTGATCAAGCCAGGGGGGCATTTGTTGATTCTGGATTTTTCACTTCCTGAAGGTGTTTTGAGAAAACCTTACAGCTTTTATTTAAATAAGATATTACCCAAAATCGCAGGACTAATGACGGGAGAAAAAGATGCTTATGAGTATCTTGCCGGTACGATTGGAGATTTCCCCAGCGGAGAGAAGATGACAGCTCTGATTGAGTCATGCGGTTTCAGTGAGGCGAAGTCTGAGCCGCTGACCTTCGGCGTGGCATCGATTTACACTGCCGTGGCATAATGTTCAGAAGAGCTTAGAAAGCACCTCTACAATTGAGTGATATTCATTTGCAGTGCGTAGAATTCTTCCTTAGCTTCCTTGCATGTCCATGCTTTCTGATCCGCCTTTAAAAAATTTCTCGAACACTTTTGTTTGTGATCTCGTTGCTTACCAAACAGGAAAGCCTATTGAGGAAACAGCACGTGAGCTGGGGCTTGACCCTGCAAATATTGTAAAACTGGCTTCCAATGAGAACCCTTTAGGTCCTTCACCTTTGGCTCAGCAGGCGATGCGTGATGAGATTGCAGGTGTTCATATTTACCCTGATGGCGGTGGTTTTAAATTACGTACAGCGATAGCAGAGCGTCACGGCGTAGAGCTTAGTAATGTTATCCTCGGCAATGGTTCGAACGAAATTATTGAGCTGCTCTGCCATTGCTTTCTTAATCGCGATGCGGAGTTGATTGCCGCCGAGCACGCCTTTGTTGTCTATAAACTGATGGCGACGCTTTTTGGTGCGAAGTACGTCGAGGTGGCGGATCCGGGCTTTATCCACGATGTCGATGGCATGGCCGACGCGATCAATGAAAACACTCGCCTCGTCTTTATCGCAAATCCGAACAACCCGACAGGCACCGTTGTGGGGCAGGAAGTGCTGGATCGGTTTATGGATCGATTACCACCACACGTGGTCGCGGTCTTTGATGAGGCGTACTACGAGTTTCTCTCTGACGCGCCAGACACTTTAAAATATGTCAAAGAAGGTCGTAATGTTTGTGTACTACGTACTTTCTCTAAAGCCTATGGGCTTGCAGGTTTACGGATCGGGTACGGAATTGCATCGCCACAAGTGGCTGAAATTTTGCAGAAAGCTCGCCAACCATTTAATGCAAATTCTATGGCACAGGCGGCGGCATTAGCTGCCATGAATGATGCTGACCACGTTGAAAAAACAATCCAATTAAACGATGAAGGTTTAGCGTATTTTGAAAAATCTTTCACTGAGCGTGGTTTAGAATATGTCCGCAGCGTTGCAAACTTTGTGCTCGTTAAAGTGGGTGATGGTGATGAGTTGTTTAAAAACATGCTCGCTAAAGGGGTGATCGTCCGTGCCATGAGCGGTTATAAGCTTCCTGAGTGGGTTCGTATTTCAGTAGGAACGATGCCTGAGAACGAGCGCTGTGTGGAGGTGATGGATGAGGTTCTGGACAAGTTGAAAGTATAGCGTTTGTCACTGCTTTTCCCTTGTCATTTTAGTAAGTTGTATGAGGATGCTGAAGTTATGTTAAATTTCGTTGGGCTTTCTTTTTTATTAATCATTCTGAGTGTTTCCAGTGCTTGGTCTCAGGGCTATGTACCGAGTCGTGAGAAACCGCCTGTGGTGACTCGTGAGTTCCGCGGAGCGTGGATAGCGAGTGTTTATAACATTGATTGGCCAACTGCTCAGGGCTTATCCGCGAGCACTCAAAAAAGTGAGATGCGCGCGATTCTTGATAAGGCGGCATCCCTGAATCTCAATGCTGTTATTTTTCAAGTGCGCCCGCATGCGGATGCGCTCTATCAATCAAGTATCGAGCCGTGGAGTCCATGGTTAACTGGGAGTATGGGGCGTTCACCGGGTTATGATCCTCTTGCTTACTGTATCGCAGAGGCACACAAACGAGGGATTGAAGTGCATGCGTGGTTTAATCCATTTCGTGCCTTATCTAATGCCTCGATGCCGACTTCGAGCAACCACGTCACACGAACTCACCCGTCTTTGATCCGCAAATTCAAAAATTATAAGTGGATGGATCCGGCCAGTAAATACACCCGTGAGCGGGCTCTTGCAGTGATCATGGATGTGACTCGCCGCTACGATGTCGATGGTATCCATATTGATGATTATTTTTACCCTTATCCTGATTTGGATAGTGCGGGAAATCCACGACAGGTTTTTCCAGACGGGAAAAAGCCATCTCAGCGCCGAGCTTACGTGAATGGTTTCGTGCGTGACATGTATAACTCAGTAAAAAAAGCCAAGCCTTGGGTGAGGGTAGGAATCAGCCCTTTCGGTATCTGGAAACCAGGTGTTCCATCAGGAACAACTGCGAGTATCAACGCCTATGAGCACCTTGCTGCGGACTCTCGAGAATGGCTGAAGAAGGGATGGTGTGATTACCTCTCCCCTCAGCTTTACTGGCGTGTGTCTGGTCCACAGGGTTATACGAAGTTGTTAACTTGGTGGCGCAGCCAAGGTTCACGTCCCGTTTGGCCAGGCATTGCAACGTCACGCATCAATAGTAGTGAAGATCCAGGCCGGCCTGCATCCGAGATTATTAATCAAGTTAATCTATCCCGTACTATCGGTAGAAACTATGCAGGACACGTTCACTGGAGTATGAAAGCGCTTCAGCAGAATCGTGGTGGAGTCTCCACTTCATTGGCGAAGAATAATTATGCGGCTGCGGCTCTCGTACCGCCTATGCCTTGGCTGAGCAAGAAAGCTCCTGCCTCGCCTATTTTGCAAGCTTCGGGAAATGGCTCTAAGGTAAACCTGAGCTGGTCTGCCACAAAGAGCGCAGCCAAATATGCTGTGCAAGCCCGTTATGGGAAACATTGGTATATGATGAAGGTTTTGCCAGCGGGTCTGACAAAAATCACTTTGAACGGTGCACCTGATGCGATAGCAGTGAGTTCAGTAGATCGTTACGGGACGACAAGCACTCCAAGTGTTATATCGAGGTGAACTCTGAAGAGTTCTTGAAGCTGCGCCTCCCCAGCGCAGAATGTTGTTTGTGAGAGTGATTACCTTTTCTAACCTGATGAAAAACATACGTTTCTTTATTCTAAGTATCAGCTTGGTGCTTACTATATTGTTGGCGGCATCATTTTTCACAACAGCTCAAGATACTGAAAATCGTCTTGTCGGAGATCCTGAAGTTCGTGAAGACAGGCACAAAAACAGGATTTTATGCTTTAGTTCAAAACTAACTGAACTAAAATCTTCCTTCAACAACAAGTTATTATGAGCTCAACTAGCGATTCATCTGATAGAGTCCAATCAATAGACGATCGGCTAATCTCTTTTTTTCAAGATGGCGTGAGTTTGCTAGGTTTGCCAAAGTCGGTTGGCGAGATATACGGATTCCTTTACCTGTCCGAAAAGCCACTTACGATGCTTGATTTAGTCACTGATTTAAAAATGAGTAAGGGGTCAGCTAGCCAAGGGCTTAAGTTGCTACGCACGCTTGGTGCTATTCATGTTATAAGCTTTGAAAATGATCGTAAGACCTACTTCGAAGCAAATGTAGAGTTAAAGAAATTAGTAGGTGGATTTATTCGGCAAGAGATCAGACCTCACTTAAAAAGTGGTAAAAACAAACTTGCGGAGCTCAAAAAAGATATCGATGTTATGGACGATCCTGAAATGAAGGAATTTTATTATGAAAGGATTGATCGTCTTGAGCGTTGGTCTTCTAAAACGAATTTTGTTCTGCCGTTACTCCAAAAAATATTAGGAGAATAAATGAGATGAGTTCCTCTTTAAATTCATATGATGAAGTTGCATGGTATTGTGTAAGGACGCAGTCCAAGCGTGAGAATGTTGCTTCTCAGTTACTTAAGCAGCTCGAGGGAGTTGAGACCTTTTGCCCTCGCTTGAGATATCGTAAAGTAACCCGCCGAGGGAAAATATGGTGGGTCGAGGCGATGTTCCCAGGGTATATATTTGCGCGTTTTACTTTGGCAGAGAATGAGCGTGCTGTTCTTCACACGCAGGGAGTGATGACCCTGTTAAAGTTTGGTAATTACTATCCCCAGATTCCTGTTTCTTTTGTGGAGGACTTACGCAAAATGATGTCAGATCAGGAAAATGAGACAAATGGGATGCTTACTCTAGAACCAGTAATCCAGAAAGGCGACGAGGTGGAATTAGCACATTGCGCTTTACAAGGCTTCAAGGGGACGGTGGTTGAGGTGCTGCCCGCAGTAGAACGCGTAAAAGTGCTCATCGAGTTATTAGGGGATAATCAGGTGATTGAGACCGACCTTTTTTCACTGCTCCTTCCTAGAAAACCTCTATAGGAATCAGGCTTTGTGGAAAGTTACGTGCTTTGATTTTTATCGTAGAAAATTTTGATGTCTGCCTCCTTAGTTCCCACCAGATCTTGAGCACGTAGCAGGGCGTCTTTGGTGGAGATGTTGGGGTTAGACTGGAAGTTCATAAAGAGGTTCGTCTCTCCTTGGCTTCTGTCGCAGCCTTCCTGCAGAGTTTGCAGAACGCCAGATTTTTTGAGCACGCTATAAACGTCTTTTGAAGCTCCCGAGATTAGAACGTGGATACCTTGGCGGCGCGTTTGTTTAATAAGGTCTTGTAGCGCTAGGACACTAGTAGCATCGAGATGACGCGCATTCTTCATACGCAAAATAATAACTTTGAGTCGCTCATCGGCGATGGCGCGCTGCACCTGTGTGCGGAAGAGGTCAGCTGCACCGAAAAACAGATCTCCTTCGACGTGTACGATGGAGATGGAGGGGATCTGCCGCTGGTTTTTCTTATCAAGCTCGAGTAAATCACCCTCCTCATTCATTTCGTACTCTACGAGGTGGGGCACGGATGCCTTGCGTAGAAAAAGGGTGATGGAGAGAACGACGCCGATGTAAACGGCGTAATCAAGACGCGGTAATAACAGTGTCGCGCAAAATGTGGTGATTACAACGAGAGCGTCATCACTGGTGGAACGAAGGCATATACGGATGTTTTTCCATTTGATAAGGGAAAAAGCGATACCGATGACCAGTGCGGCGAGCGATGCCTTGGGGATGTTTTCTACGATGGGGAGCTTCACGAGGGCATAAAATCCCACTAAGCAGAAGAGGCCACAGAAGAGAGATGCAAAGCGTGTCTTGGCATTGGACTCATAGTTGAGTGCCGAGCGTGTCAGAGAGCCTGACGCGGGCATAGCTGCCATGAAGGAGGTCGCAATATTTGCCATGCCTACAGAAAGCATATCTTGATTCACGTCTGAGCGTTCTCCCGACCGTGAGGCTAAAGATTTTGCCATGACGGTATTTTCTAGTGAAGCGAGGAAAGCGATGGCAAATGCGACCCCAAGCAGCATGGATATTTCATGATAACTTACCTGAGGAAAGGAGGGCGAGAGTGAATCGAGCTGAAAAGCCTGAAAGGTTTCAAGGTGCTGGAAAGCGGGAACATAGAATCTCAATACATCGCCAATGATGGCTGAGACGAACAAGCAGAGGGCAAAACTGGGCAGCGCTTTAAATTTTTTCTGCAGAATCAGGTAAACGACGAGTGTTGGAACCGCTAAAGCGAGAGGTTGCCAGAGGTAGTCACCATGGAAGCCTGCCATCTTGTGGATAAGCTCAAAGAAAGTTTTGGCAGATTCACCAGTCTGCATTTCGGAGGCAATACCCAAAATATGCTTAAATTGATTGGTCAGAATTAAAAGAGCCGCACCAGTGATGTAGCCTACTAAAACACTGCGGCTTACGTACTGTAAAAGATCAGCTACCTTAAATAGCGCACCAAAAACTGAGAGCACGCCGACCATTAAGACGAGTAGAGGCATGTACTCTACGGGCGCCTTTTCCATTGTTCCCGCTGCTGCAAAGAAACTGAAAACCATGAATGCAGTACCATTGGTGGGGCCTAAAATGGTATGACGCGAACTGGAAAAGAAAGGTGCTACAATTGCCGCAATAGCAGAGCAAATAATACCATAGTAGATCGGAAGCTCTGCGATGGCGGCATATGCCATGCCTTGAGGCAAAGCCAGCAGAGCGACATTGATGGCGGCTTTGAGGTCCCAGCCGAGCTTAGATGAGTTGTATCTACGTAGTGTTTTGAGCGCAGGAAACCAATCGAGACCATTCCCTGAAATAATTCGCAGGGTGTTTTGTCCCATTTTGCGAGCAAAGGATTTAAAGGGTCGATGCATGCGGGTGGAGATTATTTTCTACGTGCTTTAAAAAACATTTTGATGCCTAAGATGAGGCAGACAACATTGGGTAACCAATATAACATGAGTGCTGTGGAACCAGCTTTATCCTCATATTCATCAGCCACCATAAAAAAGAGAAAGTAGCCCAGTGCAACGAGGACGCTCAGTCCTAGACCAGAAGAGGTCTCCTTTCTCCTGCCACTGATACCGAGGGGAACGGCAATGCAAGAGAGGGCGAGGCAGGACATGGAAAAGGCGTAGCGGCGGTTCATTTCGTTTTGCAGTTTGTACTGATCTCTTGCTTCAAGCTGCTCGGTGGTTTGTAATTTGCTTCGAATCTCCGCATTTGTCATGGAATTCGGCCGACGGTTTTTCCGTTCTTCTGCTCCAAAGTCAAAGATAAGCGGTTCCATTTCCCCCATGAAGGCAATATCGCGGATGCCGTTGGGCTTTTTTGTTTCGGCGTAGGCGTCTTTGAGTTTTAGCCGAATCTGTTTAGTTTCCTCAATGATTTTTAATCTCGCCTCACGTGCATAGATGCTGGCATGTGGAAAACCAGTTTTGCTGTTTTCATTCATGTCGTGCATGTGCAAACCCTTGATGATATCGCCGTCGCGGCTTTCGATGAATATTTTTTGCCCTTGTGACTGAACTTGCACAACGCCGGGCTGAAGCATGGAAAGTGGATTTTCCTTCACCGCCTGATACAGCACCGATTTCATAGTGTTCTTCGCCTTGGGCGCGAGACTCACATTCAGCCAGAGGCTAAAGCAACAGAGTAATGCTCCGATGACATAAACGGGCATGGCTATGCGGAATAGCCCAACACCAGCCATGCGCATGCTGATAAGCTCATTTGCAGCGGAGAGTCTGCCGAAGACGAGCAGTACGGCGACGAGAAATCCCCACGGAATCGTATAAATCAGTGAGAAGGGGAGCACGCTGTAGACAAACTTGGCAACCAGCGACAGTGATGCGCGATCTTCGACAAGGAGTGATTGAAGCTCTTTGAATAAATTTCCCATCACCAGCAGGACGCTTAATACAGCTACGCCAAAAATGGTGGCAGCAATGATTTGCTTACCGATGTAGCGGTCCATTACGCGTAACATGAAGTTCATTTAAAATATGATTGGTATCACTGTCGAGTATGGACTGCCTCGTTAGGTTGGAAAAAGAAAGATCTTGTGATTGTGAGTCGGGGTGCAAGCATCTCAGAAAATTACAAGCGATGTTGAAAATTCTTAATAGCCTGATCATCCTGATCACGTGGTTTTTCCTCCATCAATCCGCATATGCGCATCAGGTGAGCACCTTATTGCTTTCATTTGAAAATACTGCCGATGGATGGCATGCGGATATTGCGCTCGATGCCACTTTGGCATTTCCGGAGCTTCGCGATGATGAGGCTGCGGTTCAGCCACCGCGTCAGTGGCTTCTCGATATGAGTCCAGAAAAGCATGAAGTACTTAAGTTTGGTGCGGAGGCTTTTCTGAGAGAGTTGATCACTTTCAGCTATGGCGAGGAAGTTTTGAATTACGAAATTAGATTTCCTGATTATGAGGAAACGCCAGCTCGTTTCCCCAAATTACTTAATGGCGGTGCGTATGTAGGCGTTCAATTAAGTGGTCAATTAGCCGCTGCAAAACCAAATATGTTAGGCATGTTTAAAATTCACGTATCTCCAGGAAAACGACCCGATGTGATTGTAGCCATGGCGAGCAACGATGAGCAGCCGCATTATTTGACAATTCGGCCCGGTGATGCGGCGGTATTATTTACCCATGCTGAAGATGGGAGCCATGATGAAACGGCTGGCGGATTAACGGCACTTGTCTGGTTAGGCTATCAGCACGTCATCCCTCAAGGTCTAGATCATGTGCTTTTCATTCTCGCCATTTTCCTGATGACTCGGTGGTGGCGGTCACTGGTGTTACAATCTTTAGTCTTTACCTTCGCTCACAGCATCACGCTGGGATTGCTTGTTAGCGGCGTTTTTCAGCTTCAGCAAGGAAGCTGGTTAGCTTGGGCTGTGGAGCCACTCATCGCTTTGAGTATTATGTTTCTTGCTCTAGAAAATGTCAGGGGTTTATCTCACCGAGGTCTTGTTTCTACTAAGCGCCTGATGATTATTTTTTTCTTTGGCCTAATTCATGGCTTAGGTTTTGCTGGAAGTTTAGGCGCCTTGTTACAGCAGGGCGGTCATGGCCTGTCTGGGCTGATCATGGCAAACCTCGGTGTGGAATTGGCCCAGGTGACGGTGTTAGGCTTGGCGTGGCTTGCCACCATGAAGCTGTGCCGAAGTACGGGTTATGTCACTGTGCAGAAAATAGCGTCTATCAGTATTGGCCTATTAGCATACTGGTTGCTGATAGAGCGCGTGTTGATCGACGGATAAGCGGTGGAAAATCAAACTATTGAAATTGTATTTTGATGCCTTTCGATTTCCACGCTTTGTAAATTTGATCTTCTAATTCCTCAAAGCTACGGTCTTGAAGCAGTGCTTTGAGAGCTTCTTCTCCACTCAGTCCTTGTTTGAGGGCTTTTAAAAAACGGGTGATACTACGGCGGTCCTCTTCCATATGGAAAAAGTAGGTGGTGATAAGTAAGCCAAGCCCGTAGTGCAAATTACCATCTGCTCTGAAGTCGTCATAGGGCATTAACATGAACTTTTCTAAGTCGGGTGCAGAGAACTCATCCCCTAAATTGCGACCGCCACTGTTGTCCTTACCGAAAGCGGTAACATACTCTTCAATGGCTGATAGATTGGTTTTCACCATGTATTTTCCAGAACGATAAGGCGTGATAGCGCAGTATTCTGCTAGGCCTTCACTGAACCAACCAAGAAGGTTATCACTAAAATATTCATAATCTGTTAGCTGGTGGACTATTTCATGGGCCAGAGTCTTGCTGGATTTATCATGATCATACATATAGCCGCTACCGACTTTTTTGACCCCGAGACTGGTGAGCGGAACGAGCACAGTACCAACATCATTACCAAAGATGAAACAGCCGGCTGAGTCGACAATACCACCATTTTTAATGTAGTCGTGTTCGCTTTCAAAAAGCAGAATTTTGTTTCGAAACATCTCCCCCGGGATATGCGCTTTCATAGTCGATATGGGTAGCTGGCGGCAGTATTCCCTGGTCGCTTCAAACATTACGGCAAACTTCTTAACCACATTGTTAGAAAGCCTGACGTCACAAATAAACTCATAGTTGGGGCTATGGTAAATAAAGCGTTGCTCCTCCTCATTTTCTTCGACAGTTGATATCTCAGGGCTGATATCAGTGGAGATAAGGCGAGGCCAGTCAGCTGTAAAATTTTCTTTAAGACGGTAACGTTGCATCAAAAGCTGCGATGGCAAATTTCCTTTGTTCGTTACTGCGAGAGCCTTCTGATCTGTTACTGCTGCCGTAGACTCTCTTAGAGATTTGAGATAGAGACGGTCTCCTTCAGAGAGATTTGAAAGGGGAACCGCATGGGTACCACTTCTGCCAGAGATTTGAAGTGTGACACTACCATCTGAAATCTCAATGACCTGAGCTTCAATTTTTCTACCTTGGACATCGGTAAATGTTCGCGCTTCTGCAGGAACTTGACAGAGCAGTACTGTTAGTAGCAAGGCGGCAGCATAAACTAATTTCATGATGAGTAGAGTATACTCGTTAGAGCCGTGGCTCAATCAATGAATATGCAAAGAGGTCAATTAGATACTACCAAACATGATTTCGATGCCGTTCATCTTCCATGCTTTGTAGATATCGTCTTCTAGTTCTTCAAAAGACCTAGCGTTGAGTAGAACATTGACTGCCTCTTCACCCATTTCCCCTTGTTTGAGGGCTTTGAGAAAGGCGGTGATGTTTCTGCGGTCGGGTTCCATGTGGAAGAAGTAGTAAGTGATCAGGGTTCCCATACGATAATTGTAGGCACCGTTTGTTGTGAAACTGCCGTAAGATTGAAGCATGAAATCCTTTAGCTTGGGTGCCCGCACTTTAGTCCCTAATCGACTAGCGTATTTTTTGATGTCGTTTTTGTTATTTCTGAGCATGTATTTGCCTGAGAGGTAAGGACTCAGGGAGCAGTACTCAGCGAGTCCTTCTGAAAACCAGCCGCGCGCTCCGGGTGAAAAATATTCGGGGTCTGTGAGCTGGTGCACGAGCTCATGAGCAAGGACGTTGTTTGAGCCATTGTTGTCGTAGTTGTAAGAACCTGATCGTTTAACAACGCCCAAGCTCCTAAGTGGTACGAGAACATCATTCGTGTCTGATCTATAAAGTCCTGCAGCAGATGGGATCCCCCCGTTTTTAACGTAGTTTTGCATACTCGCAAACAGGAGGATGCGGTTACGTGAAGCACTGCCCGGCACGTGCGCTTTCATCGTGGAAATTGGCAGCTGCTTGCAGAGTTCTCGAGTGGCTTCAAACATGAGAGCAAACTTAGTAACAATCGTCTTTGACAACGGAACGTCGCAGATAAATTCATAGTTAGGGCTGTGATAGATGAAACGTTGGTTTTTTTTGTCTTCTTTCACTACCCTGACATTCACGTTCATGGGTACGGAAGTGAAGGTAGGCCATCTAGTGAGGAAATTGTTTGCTAGCCTGTATTTGGTTTGAATGGCAGCGGTTTGTGATGGACGGCCGTTTTTCGCAGTGGTTTTATTTTTGACAGCGGCTGGTTTCGTGGAAGTCTTAGAAGGTGTCTTTTTTGTACTTGGTTGAGTTGAGTTTTGTGTTTTTGATCTAACTTTATTGTTTTTTAAAGCGGTGATGTAATCGCGATCAATGTCTGATAAATTAGCGATGGGAATTTTAAAAACCTTCCCTTTTGCTGGTATCATCAGAGTTACGCTGTCATCTGTCATGCTCATGATACTAGCCTCATATTTGTTACCTGATTGATCAGTAAACAGGCGAGCATATGAATTGTTAGGTAAAACAATGAGGGTCAAAATAGCGGCGAAAACTTGTACCGCTTTATTTGATAGGTTCATAGTGGGGATGTTATGACGAGATGAAGTGACGACAATATTATTCTACGGCATCCTCCATAGAAGGGCTTGCAGAAGGTGGTTTCAGGGAGTATGCCCTTGGGTATGAAGATCCTCAGTTTTAAGGACACTGCTTATGCAAGATTTGTGAGTAAACTTGATCGTCGCGCTACTCCAGGTGGCAGCGGTAAGCAGGTGGAGGAGATGGTGGCGACTATCATTGCGGAGGTGCAAAAGCGTGGCAATGCGGCTGTATTTGAATATACGGAAAAATTCGACGGTTTGAAGTTGAGCACGAAATCACTTTTTGTAAGCCCAGCTGAAATTGAAGAGGCGTATGCATTGGTGGACGATGAGGTGAAAACTGCTGTGGCTGCTACGAAGAAAAACATTCACGCCTTTGCTAAGCGCAGCCTGCGTAAGAACTGGAATATGAAGAATGTGCAGGGTGTAGAAGTAGGTGAGCGGTTCACGCCTTATGACCGAGTGGGTGTTTACGTACCTGGAGGAAAAGCTCCTCTCGTCTCTACCGCCTTAATGACAGCTGCGTTTGGACAAGCTGCGGGGGTGCCAGAAATTTTAGCCGCTACTCCCGCGGGGGCGAATGGTAAGATTAATCCAGCACTTCTCTACGCGCTGGTGGAGGCAGGTGCTACGGAGATTATCAAAGTAGGCGGTGCTCAGGCGATTGCGGCGATGGCTTTAGGAACAAAGACTGTAGCCCCTGTAGAAAAAATATTTGGTCCAGGAAATGTGTTTGTAGTGGAGGCGAAGCGTCAGCTCGTAGGCGCAGTTTCCATTGATTTATTGCCTGGGCCTAGTGAGGTTCTCATTGTAGCAGATAAGTTTGCCGAGGCTCGATTCATTGCCGCGGATATGCTCGCGCAGGCTGAGCACGCGGGCGATAGCATCGTCGGCTTTGTGACGGACTCGAAGGCGTTGCTTAACAAGGTACAGAAAGAAATCGAGAAACAAGCACCGCAGCTGTCGCGTGAAAAATATATCCGTGAAGTTCTTAAAAAAGGAACTTTCTGTTTACTAACTAAAGATCTTGGTGAAGCGATTCAAATTTGCAACGCCTTTGCACCAGAGCATCTTTCCCTGATTGTTGAAGAAGAGGAAAAGTGGCTCGCTGAAGTACGCACGGCAGGAGCCATTTACGTAGGAGGCTTGGCGGCGGTAGCAGTGGGCGACTTTGTGGCTGGGCCGAGTCACACCTTGCCTACGGGAGGTTCAGGGAAATCATTTTCGGGGCTGCGCGCGGATCAGTTTCAGCGACGTGCGAGTATTGTGCGGATGGATCAAGAAGCGGTAAATCAATCACTCGCAGCAGTTGAGGCATTTGCACGTGTTGAAGGGCTGGATGCGCACGCGAAGTCCGTGAGCATCCGTGTGAAATAGGTACGCTTAGCGCATTTCGAGCAAGTTCTTTGCCCAGACCCATTTCTCAATTTCACCTCCTTTAAAGAGCGCTATTGCTCCATGCGTTTGCTCGCCAAGGATGGTTTGGGCCGTGAAAATAACGCGCCCTGTCTCTTCATAATTAACCCCTTTCACAAGGGTGGGGACGCCTGCGGTAATTTCAGTGACTTGGAGTGCTGTAAATTCTTTGACCTTCCCTGCGGTGATATGATCCTTCATCTTATCAATGATTTGCTGCTCAGTGAGCTTGGTGGAAGTAACGCTGCCCATAATAGCATCTTCTGGCTCAGAGCTTAGTGCCGAAGCAGGCTCTTCTGGAGAAGAAATAGGGCTCGGGATCGTGGTTGGCGCAGGATCCAGCACTTCAGCAGGAGCCGCAGGCTCTAGAGTGCCTACTGCTGCCGGCGGACTAACTTGCTCGGGTGTAACTTCTTCAGAGGGGAGTTGCTTAGTAGGTGACGTTTTGGCAGGTGATTCACTAGTTTGCTGCATCCGTGCTAACATCTTCGGTAAGGTGAGTTCTTTAAAATTCGTATCGTCGGCAGGCACCTCAGTTTCAATGGGTATGCCAATGGGCGAAACAACTAGCATTCCAGCGTTAATTTTGACTGGATTGACGAGGGTGCCTTTAGCGAGTTGCATTTTTACACCACTGATGGAGTCTACTATTTCAATGTCTTTGAGAAGTGTAACTTTATCGGGAAAGTCCTCAAGGGTGACTTTACTCAGATCCATTTGGATGGTGGGTGCTGCTAACTCTTCCTTTTCTGCTAGTTCGACGGTCTTG
Source organism: Akkermansiaceae bacterium (assembly GCA_051252195.1). Taxonomy (GTDB): domain Bacteria; phylum Verrucomicrobiota; class Verrucomicrobiia; order Verrucomicrobiales; family Akkermansiaceae; genus Oceaniferula. The sequence goes on from JBPOGD010000010.1 coordinate 58,730, forward strand.
GCCGTTTGTGAGTCTGTGGTTTCCTTGGGCTGATTCGCCGCGGCATCAGTTTGAACATTAGGTCTGATCAGGGGTTCGACTAAAAACCCACCGCCAAAGCAGGCAGCTAAAAGGACGAGGTTACTTATATTACTCATGGATAAATAATGATGGTGTGATGAATGCTAAGGCAAATATCACATTGAATTAAACGAGTATCTTATCGACGTTTTTTGCGAAGGAAAGGAGGAATATCAAGATCTTCGCCATCGTGAATATTCGGTGCTTCACCCTCGAACCTGCCTTTAGGCGCGCCGTTGAGCTCTAGTTCAGGCTGTAAAACATTGGTGGGAGCGGCTTCAGAGGTGAGGCCGTCATCTGTGTCCTCTGTAGATTCTTCCTCCGTCTCTTCGTCGGCTGCAGAAAGAGTGGGCTCTTCTGTCTTTTCAGGTGCAGCGGATTCTGCGACCTCATCCTCTTGAATGCTTTCGAGAATCTCTGTCACTTCGTCTTCTGCAAGGGCTTCAGAGGAACCAGTTTCTAGAGTTTCTTGTGAACTCTCGTTCTCCTCTGCAGGTTCGTCCTCATCTATTTCCTCGGGAGTTTCCAGAATAGTTTCGAGTTTAGGAGTTGGCTGAATAATAAGTTTCGGCTCTACAGGTGGTTCGACGGCGGGGAGTGGTTGGGAAAGCTTTGTCTCATTGCGACTGTTAAGCTTGTCTTCAGGTAAAGCACTGACAACGGTGACACTGAGGCTGTCTCCCATGGCGGGATCAACAGCGGCACCAAAAAGGACGTGTGCGGTATCGGGAATGAATTTGCTCAACTTTTGCATCAATAATTCAATTTCATAAAGAGTTAAACTTTCGCCTCCGCAGATATGAACCAAGACGCTTGTGGAGTCACGCAGCAGACCACCTTTATCGAGTAATGGACTGGTCAGGGCGTTTTCAAGGGCTAAATGAGAGCGGTTTTCCCCTTCTGCTATGCCAGATCCAAAGAGGCAGCGTGAGCGGGTAGTACGCAAGGCAGTCATGAGATCGTCTAATCCTACATTGATGAGACCAGGGCGTACCACGAGTCGCGTAACGGCTTTTATCGCTTCAGAAATCATCCGGTCAGCGGCGGAAAAAGCTTCGTGAACACCTTTTTTGGCAAGTACTAGTTCGCCCATTCGCCCATTATCAAAAGTGATCAGAGCGTGGGCCAAGACGGCCAACTCGTTGAGAGCTGTCTCTGCTTGGGTGCGTCTCCGCTGTCCCTCGAAGGCGAATGGCATTGTTGCGAAAACGACAACGAAGGCGTCCTCCTCGCGAGCGATGCGGGTGATGAGTGGGGCGGCTCCAGAGCCAGTGCCGCCGCCAAGACCTACGCAGATAAAAATCATTTTTTGCCCGCGGATAGCTTCTCTAATTTCAGTCTCATCCTCTTGAATCGCCTGTAGCCCGAGTTCTGGGTCGCCTCCTGTGCCTAGTCCTTTAGTGAGGTTTTTACCGATTTGAATCTTACTCTCAGCTACTGAACTCATGAGCGTTCTCATGTCGGTATTGATACTGAGCATTTCCGCGCCAGTGAGTCCGTCGAGGGCAACGCGATCAAGCATATTTGCCCCGGCTCCTCCTAGACCGATGATTTTGACAGATGATTCAGGAATGGCTTGTTGTGGGTTACGCTCGTAGGAAATCATGGATCTAAATGGAAGGTGCTTAGTAAGTGTGAATAGTTAAGATCTGTTTAGCAATATCTTGCATCACTGGCGAGTAGGAAATCGAAAATCGCGCCAAATCTAATAGAGAGTTCATGAGGAGCTAACAAGGTGTGAGTTTTATATAAAACGGCCTAGTAGTCCTGGAATGAGTCCTGCCCATGCCGATGATTTGGCGGCGACGATGATTAAGTCTTGGTCTCGAGCGTAAGGGCAAATAGCCTTTTTCTCGAGAATCACACTGGCGAGGTCAACGGCCTGAAGATTAGCCATCAGCGTAAGTATCTGAGCAAAGCTAGCGGCACCTAATGCTGCCATGAGAGCACTGATCGCCCAAAGAACACTTAATTTTGCGACGACGCAGGCAAACACGAGGACGAGGATCACAAAAAGAGGAAAGACATGGCCAAAGCGGATGGCCCATTGTCGGCGTTTGCTCAGTTCAGGATTTCGTTGCTGTAATAGATATAGGCCCACGGTAAGCGCGGCATGGCCGTTAGCATAGACTGTCTGGCTGTGAGAAATTTCAGCTGGAAGGACAAGCCAGCCCGCACCGATTTGGGAACTTCCCAGCCAGCGTTTCTTAGGAGTTTTGATTTTTACCTGATGGAGCTCTATAGCGGCGAGCATTTGCTGACTGAGCTCGTGAGCTGAAATAGGAAGTTTCTGCGTGCGTGTCTGTTTGAAAACTCGGTCAACATACCATTTTTTACAGATGAAAACTACAATCATCGGCAGTAGAGAAAGGAGTAATATGATCTGACGCATGAGCCTATAAGGAGAGAGTATGTACAGTTTCGCGTGATGGGCCTATTTACCTATCTGAGGTAATGGGTCATGCCTGAAGTGCTGCTGCTGCTTGATAAGCATTTTATAATTACCAAACACAGATCCTTCTGACTGCGGTGAACCTTGAGGGTGCGTAATGCTTGCTGACACCGCTTTTTCTGACCACTTGATAGCCTTAGCACGGTTGCCTTTTGCAAACCATACTTCAGCCATGGTATCTAAGTAAGCGCCTTGGTGGGGTCTTAGCTTCAGCGCTATTTCAGCGTGCCGCAGACCTTCATCCAGCTGCCGCACTGCACGTGATGTGAGCCATGCAGCGGTGTTGTGAGAGTTGTGTGCCTGTGGAAAGAATTTGCAAGCCTTGTCAGAAACGGCATAGCTTTCCGCCACCCAGCGATCATAGACTGCACCAAGATTGAGCCGACGCAGCGCGGGGAAAAATTCATCAGCTTGGAGCCCGCTGCCGAGTGTCAGCTTGTGGCTTTTCTCAAACATGGCCAATGCCTGTTCGCGGTTCCCTTCTTTATAGAGCACCATGCCATGGGCGAGGTCTGCATTGAAGCGTGCGTTGAGGAAATTGCTAATACTATATGAGTTGGCAGATCGGCGCAGGTTGTTCGCCATGAGTGATTGAATGTAAGCTTCTGAGAGTGCAGCGGCCATTTTCCACTGGTTGGTATGGTAGAGGTGTTGACCGCGTGTTGCTAACTGCTGGATGGTTCTGTCAATATGAGGGCTTTCTGGTGAGTGGGTAATAGCTGATAATTTCCAGAGCTTGATGGCGTCGGCATCATAGCCAGCGTGGTAGAGCCTGTCGGCAAACACGACGAGAACTCTTTGATCGCTGAGTGTTAAGAGGAGGATTTGGTTAAAGACTTTAGCCGAAGCATTTTTAGCTGTAGTCCTTTGTTCCTCTAACTTGCGTAGGCAGAGGTACCAGTTGATGAGGTGATCGTAGTTTTCGGGATTCTCTTCCGCGAGTTGAGCGAGATGGGGTTCTACTTCTGCCCAATGGTGGAGTGATAGATCAAAGTAATTTTTAAGTGTCTGCCAATCTTGATTTTCTGTGACGAACTCGTTCGTCATTTGTGCAGCGAGCTTGTAATTATTGCGCTTTCTGGCGAACTCAAATAAATGCTGCTTGAAGGCGAATGGCTCTAGCTGCGGATTCTGCAGAACTTCATCAATGAGTGCCTGATGGAGCTTATCAGCTCTACCTGTCGGGTCAGGAAGATGGCCGGAAAGTAGCCCTATCTCGTCAACAGCCTGAGGGAGGTTGTTCGCGTTACGGCTTTTGAGGTACTCCCAGACTTCAGCTTGCCAAGGAGTAAACCTGCTTTCGAGTTCGAAGTTGTCGATGATGAGGGCTTGGATAGCGCCATCAAGTTCTTCAGCTGTGACCGTGTCTTTCTTAATAAATTCGATCGCCTGTTGACCGAGGCCTGATCTCGTGAGCTCGGAGAGCATTAAATACCAAGAGTCAGGTTGATCACCATCTTTGAGATGTTTCATGAGAGGCGTGAGGACGCTCAATGAGTGCTGGAATTCGCCCTGACCGTGGAGGAAGCTCGCTAGAACCATGAGCCTTTGCCATAATATGGATTCTTCACCTTCAACTATAGCCTGCTGAATGGTTTTAGTCACCCATTCAGTGTACGGTAGCTTGGCATCCTCTGGAATGCCGATCGCTAACAAGGCATTTTCGGGAGACTCATGGTTTTGATAGTAGACTAGTGCATCTTCTGGATAATGTTTAAGGAGGATATCCAGAGCAGGCTCCTTGATCCCATTGGCAGCGAGGCAAAACATAACCCATGCATTGGTGTAAGTATCGTCGGGTTTATTGAGGTATTGCTCTTTTAGAAATGCGAGTTCGCGCTGTACGGTCTGATGATCGCCGAGCAGTGATGAAAGCTGAATCTTACAGCCTGTACTAACAATTTCGTCTTGGTTTAAGTTGTGAAATCGGTCTGTAAGCCACGGCTCAGCATTGCCTTCGAAGAGCTGCAGTAAGCTTTTGAACTCTGTAACTTGGTATTTTTCCACTTCAGCGAGGGCACTAGCACTATCGCCATTGACACGATGCAAAGCTATTCTCCAAGGTGCATTTTCTTCTCCCTGCTGTGCTAGAGCTTTTCTATAAATTTTTTCAAAGTGCTCTTTACCCTGAAATCGCTCTAACCAAGCTCGCTGTATCATGGCGCTCGGGCTGTCTGGCGTCATGTTAAGGATCTCTGCAGCCCTGTTGAGATCATCAGCTAATATCGATTTCTGAGCATAATGTTTGGCGATATTATTGATATACTTGATGATGCTTTTATCGGTTTCTTGTGGAGTTGTTATTTTGGTTATGCGCAGAGCCTGTTCCCACTGATCGAGTTTTATGAGTTGCCTCAAAATCGTTAGTTTAGATTCTACGTCATTTTTGGAATATTGAATGACGAGCTCGATGACTTCTTGAGGGCTGTTAGGCAAGAGACCAATAGAGATATAAAACACAAGGTTTTCAGCGCGCGCAGTGATTTCAGGGTCACTACTTGCAGCAGCTTCTTGCAGAGCAGGGAGAGCACGAGTTCCAAGTTGCCAGAGCTGCTCTAGCGCTGCTTCTCGTGTTTGGAAGTCTTTGTGATTTAGCTGTTGGATTAGCTGTGTAGTATCATTGTTTTGGGCAGATGCGGAGAGCTGAGTAAGGATCAGAGCACTGAAAAATACCGTGATTGTACGGTAGCGTTGTAGAGCTTTTTTTGTGCTGCATCTCATAAGTTGCACTTTCGTGGAGATCATATGAGATTGCAAATAGATTGTGAATCAGCCCACGTATATTGATCTCAAATGAAACCCAGCATCGAGATTAAAGAGAGAACTGTGCCGTGAGCCACTTTGAGAGGTCGTGGAATATTTTTTCTTTGTCATGATCATACATCAACAAGTGGTACGACTCAGGATAGAAGAGCTTCGTTTTGTTCATTGTTTCAGGAAGTTTTTTGTAGAAATGATCTACTGTGTCTGCATCCGTGAAAATGTCTTTTCCTCCATGGATTAATAGTAGGGGGCAATCGATACTTGTGGCGGCACCGTCCATGTTGTCTGCCAAATGAGCAAGTTGCAGCAGAAGGCGCAGGGTGTAACGGCGAATGTACCAAGGGTTAAGCGCGGCCTGCTGTTCATGGATATCTTGCTTGGTGACAGGTTTTTTCTCTCCGTTGGATAAAGTTTCGAGAGAAATTCTCAGCTTTGGCAAGAGAAAGCCAGTAGTTTGAACGATACGCCGCTTCCAAGGCGATATCTTAGATTGGATATCGAGTATCGGAGAAAACAGGACGATGCCGTCGGGAGAAATATGATCTTGGTGGAGAGCACCATGATTTTTCCGTTGGTAGGCATGAGTGATGATCAGTGAGCCCATACTCTCGCCAAACCAAAGAATTTTAGCCTGAGGGTGCAGTTTTTTAATAAGGCCCGTAAAAATTTCTAGATCACGGAACCACTGATCGGCACGGTGAATATCACCTCGTTGCGCAAGCTTGGGATCCATTCCCTGTCCGCGGGTTTCTGCCGCGTAGAGAGCGATATGATGATGATGCTCGAGAAAATGATTGGCCAAGTTTTCATAATCACCTGCATGACCAGAAATGCCATGAACTCCAATGATGACGACTTCAGGCGCGGCGCATTTTTCTGCGTCGGGAAGCCACTTCTTGTATCCTAAATGATGATCGTCGTAGGAGGTGTAGTGGGTTTCTGCAAGTTGAGGTGTCACCTTGGCTGAATGTTGAGTGGTAGGAATGGTATTGGGGATAACAGGAATAGAAGGAAGGGAGGGCGTACAAGAGAGGGAAATGCAGCATGCGGAAGAGAGAAAAATAGCAAGAATGAGCCTTTGCCGCGTGTCTTTAATCCTTCGTTTCACACAATGACCATGACAGGAACGGCAAAAAACCAAATCTCAAAAAATGAAGGGTCAAATAAAAGGCTAAATTAAGAGGGCTTGATCATTTACCCTCAGAATGCTTTCTTTCTTCTGTGTTACAAATAGTTTTTAATGAAATCAGTGCCGCAGAAATTTCGCACTTAGACACGCTCTCACAGCTCGAGCTTCTGGATTCTTTCAAAGTTACCGAGTCAGACTTAGCGGAGCTTGACAATGAGAGGTTTGGTAAGATGGAGCGCGAGGGGAAAACGCTCTACCGCTTCCGCGCCAATGACTACCGCATCTATTTTGAGGCGACAAAAGACTCTATCATTGTTCACCGTGTACTCAATAAAAACACTTTCTCCGACTTCCTGTTTCGCTCCAAGATGCCTCTTTCTGAAGATGAAGAGCTGGCAAACTCAAAGCACTTTTGGAAGCTCATCGATGAAGGTCGTGAGGCAAGAAAGCTGTGAGTTGCTGGGGCTTTTTCACATGGGATACCGCAGAGAGCAGAAGATCGCCCTTATCCGAGCTCTGGGATAACTTGACTACCCGTGTTGTTGAAATCTGAATCTTCGATGCCGAATTTTTGTCCAATCGTGAAGTGGAGGTTGGATAGGGCTTGGCTCTTCAGCTTAATGTGACGCCCTTGATTCAGTGTGCCCTTGCCTTTGCCTGCGACTAAAATAGGTAAGTTATCTTTTTTGTGGCCGTTGCCATCTTTCATTCCTGAGCCGTAGAAGACAATCGAGTTATCCAGTAAGCTTGAGCCACCTTCGTCGATAGCTTTCAAACGGTTGAGAAAATAAGCAAACTGCTCCGTGTACCACTGGCTGACGAGAGTGTATTGATCGACAGCGCTTTTTTGTTCCTTGTGGTGAGATATTCCGTGATGATCGCCTGTCACGCCATCAATGAAGCTAAAGTTCTGCCTGCTGAAACCATGTGCTGTCATCAGCGTGCAAACACGCGTGCTATCAGTCCATAAACTGAGCACCATAAGATCCATCATCAGGCGTAAGTGCACGTCTCTTTCGCGCGGAATACCCGCTGCTGGCCGGATTAAATCGGCCTCAGATGGCTTCGTGGGAGGTACCCATTGCGGCTTTTGAGGATTGAGCGTTCTCTCGAGCTGGATCTCGACAGAGCGGACGCTTTCAAGATATTCATCAATCTTTTGCCTGTCTGCCATACTGCCTTTTTTTCGTAAGGACTTGGCCTCGTCTAAAACCAAATCCACTACACTCTGTCGCATTCTAGCCTCGGTGATGGCTTCTTTCCCTGTTTTTCCTCGGAATAGACGGTCAAAGGCAATCCGAGGGTTAATCTCAGGAGAGATGCGGGTGGTAGGAGAGTTCCAGCTCACGGTGCTAGCAATGGATATCGGGTTTTTACCGACATTACCCTGACGCGGCGGCTCGGTACCAAAAACTAAAGATTTGAAAGCTGTATCAGCACCGATGTGCTGAGCAATTTTTTGATCAATAGACGAGCCTCCCATCCCCTTGTTTCCCAAGTTAGTGCCTGTGAGAAAAGAACTCGTCATACGCACATGCCCGCTTCCACCCGAATTATTGAGTCCGGAAAGCACCATGAAGTCATCCCGCAGTGACTCGAGAGGTTTTAAGATCGGGGACATGGCGTAGTTAGCTCCTTCAGCTTCAACGTCCCAAGCCTTTGGGTAAACTCCATTAGGTTGAAATACACTGACGTAGCGTAGGGGGCTATCTTCTGGTGAGGACGACCCAACGGTTTGTGCCATGATTTCCAGTTTAGGAAGTGCTAGCATAGCTCCTATGCCACGTAGGACGGTGCGGCGTGATATCATCCAGGGTTTATTCATGTTCTTTAATTTCGTTCGAGTTGCTTTGATGCGTGAACGGATAGCTGAGTACCGTTTCTTCAATTAAGGTTGCTGCAGAATAATTATTTTGCTGCAGTGCTGAGGTAATTTTTAAGATTGCAGCTTCGTCAAAGGTTTGGATTTCTCTGCCAAGGGAAAATGCCAGCATACGTTCTGTGAGGTTTCTGATGAATGGCTCTTTGCGCTCCTTGATAAGCCACGCCTTGAGCTCTGCGGCTCCTGAGAATTTAAAGCCATCGAGCTCTCCTGAACTGTCGATGGGCTGCCCCATAACTTCGCTTGTTCTGTACCTCCCGATGGCATCAAAGTTTTCTAAACCGAAGCCTATAGGATCGATCTCGTCGTGGCAGCTAGCACATTCCTCTTTATTGCGGTGGGCTTCTAGCTCTTGGCGCAGGGTCATTTTTTGATCTAAACCAGCTGTGGCGGGTAGGTCAGGAATGTCGGCAGGTGGCTCGGGGATATGTCCGCCTAAGAGTGTTTCCATGACCCATTTCCCTCTGAGAACGGGGCTTGTTCTCGTGGGGCTGGACGTCGCAGTTAAAACACTCGCCATGCCTAAGAGGCCACCGCGGTTTTGATTTGTTAGCGTCGTCGGTCTCATATGGTCTCCCTTGATGCCGCTAATGCCATAGTGAGTGGCAAGTTCTTCATTGAGATAAGTTCCCTTGGTATCTAGCAAGCTGAGTAGGCTGTTACCTTTTCTGATCAAATGCTCAAAAGTCATGATCGTCTCCGTTTTCATTGCCTCGTTGAGACTTTCATTGAATTCGGGAAATATCTTGTGGTCTGGGACAACATCGCGTCCGATCGATTCAATACCCAACCACTGACCGAGAAATGCGGAGCTAAAGGCACGAAATTTGGGATCTATGATCATTCTCCGCACCTGAGCTCTTAAAATATCTGGTTCGCGAAGTTTGTCTTCGGCAGCAAGGGTGAAGAGTTCATCGTCTGGCATGGACATCCAGAGGAAATAGGATAGCCGCGATGCTAACTGATAGCTATCAAGTGCGTAATCCCCCTCGTGGTTATCCGTCGGGGTGAATTCGTGCCGGTAGAGGAAACGAGGAGACACAAGTACAGCGGTGAGAGCCAATTTAATCGAATCATCAAAATTGCTCCCTTGATCAGTAGCGTTTTGATAAATATCGAAGTAGCGGTTTACGATAGTGCCACTGACCGGCCGGCGGGCTGCTCGCTGGACAAAGCGGGAGATAATGCGGTGTGCGGCTCGATCAGCACTTATTGTTTCATTGGGAAGGGTGTGGAAGACGAGTTTTTTGTTTTTCTCTTTAAGTTCAGGACCAGTGAATTTCATCCAGTCAATAGCAGGAGTTCTCGCAAACTTAACATTTTTCACTTTTTCTAGCGTGGGTACTTTGCCCATGTTCCACGCGACTTGATGTGTTCCCTGCGTGATAAAAATGCTTTTTTGCTGAACCTCTGGGGTGTTGCCATTAAAGAGAAATTCTCCTTTTAATTCATTGTCAATACGAAGCACGGCTTTGGCAACTGAACCATCGACACACATGCCCCTGAGTTGAAGTGTATACATGCCATCCATAGGAAATTCGACCGAATCGTAAACGGTGATTTGACCAATCCTGAGATGCTGGCCGATGAAACTACCGTAGTTTTCTGGTTTAATCCCAGACTCCGTCACAAACATATCTTCAGCTTCGATTTGTAGATCGATGGGCTCGACATCCTTCATCAGTGCATCGAGCGCGTTCTCAGCCGCGGTAAAGTACTTTTCCATTAAGGCGGCAGAAAGAAACAAATTATCTCGATCGGTTGTGAACCCACTCTGACCTTCACCATCATCACTGAATAAATTGCCTGGTTTGATGTCCACTCCCAGAAGATCACGCATGGTGTTGTTGTACTCTGTCTTGTTGAGCCGGGGAATTGTCACGTGGCCAGCGTGTTTGATCGATGACCAGTCGATGGAGTTGAGCTTCGTATCGAGCCATTTAACAAGAGCAGCGCGTTCCTCCATGGTAGGGAGTGGCTCCTTTGTGGGCATCTCTTCACTCTCTATTTGGTGCAGCACCTCGAGCCAAAGCTTTCTGTCTTTAAAAAGAGAGTCCTCAGAAGCGTGCCTTGTAAGGTCGAGGTCACCTTTTATTTTCTCCCCATCACCGTGACAGCTGTAGCAGTATTGCTTTAGCAGGGGTTTAGCAAATGTCTCAAAGGAAGATGTTGATGTCTCAGGGTTGCCACGACATGTCATCACTAGGCATAGTGAGAAAGCCGTAAACACGATAGCTGTGTAAGCTGGATGTTGAACTGAGCGCATTGGTATTGTTTAAGGCTTATGAAAAGCATGAAGAATGCTGTCACCATAAGAATACCACTAGAAATCGGCTCGTCTTTCCGCGTTATTAGGTCTTTTAGTTAAGGTATTATCTTAAGTTGTGCAGTGCGCACGTATGACCCATTTAGTTTTTTAATGAGTCCCGCGTTTAGCTCAGCACCTTTTTTACAAAGCAGGCTTTGAGTGCAATAGACAGCCCGTCCATCTTGCAGTCGATCTCATGATCACCTTCGACAATACGAATAGGCTTCGACTTCATGCCACTTTTAAGAACTTTGGAAGTTCCCTTTAGCTTCAGGTCTTTTACCATAGCGACAATATCACCTGACTCTAATACATTGCCGTAAGCATCTTTCACCACACGTTCCTGCTCGTGACCGTCGTCTGTTTTCACGACGTCTTTCTCCCACTCATGGCCACAAGTCATACATTCATAAAGGGCAGCGTGTTCGGTAACATCATCGACGGTGCAGATAGGGCAGGCTAAATCAGACATACGGGAAACTAAGCGTGAAGCGGGGGAGTCTTGCAAGCTTTGAAATAAGATGATATTCATAATACTGTTCGCCAAATTTGCTGGATCTGACTAAGTTCCCGTATGTGGATACGTGCTACCTGTTATCTCGACTTTTATAATCCGGTAGCGACCCCGTTTCTATTTATGCTGCGACCACGCAGTGGATGGAACCAGTGGGTGGCACGTGAGGAGTATGTTCTTAGCCCTAGTGTGAGAGCGGTGGAGTTTACTGACCCGTTTGGCAACCTTTGCCAGCGTTTGGTCGCTCCTGAAGGATCGTTTTCTCTGCACACCTCAGTTGATGTTGAGTGCGCTGACGCCTGTGATATTGCTCCTGGTGCGCCCTTTGTAGAAGTGCAGGATTTACCAGATGACACCTTGCCGTTTTTGCTGCCGAGTCGGTATTGTGAATCGGACCGTTTCAGCCAGATGGCGGCAGATATTGTCGCGGGCTGGGCACCAGGGTATGACCAGTGTGTAGCCATTGTTGATTACATTCGCAACACGATACGCTATTCACCTGGATCTGGTCAGGACATCGTCAGTGCCTGTGAGATCAATGGGAAAGTCGAGGCCGTTTGCCGTGATATGGCACATCTCGGCATAGCTTGCTGTCGGGCGCTTTCTATCCCTGCACGGATGGTGGTAGGTTATTTGGAACACCTCAAACCGATGGATTTGCACGCGTGGTTTGAGGCCTATGTCGGGGGTCGATGGTATACCTTTGATCCTACGCAGAATAGCCTTCAAGGGGGGCGCGTGGCGATCGCCTATGGTCGCGACGCTGCCGATGTGGCGATTTTTACGCAGTTCGGCGATCCCGTGGATTTGCTTAACATGAACGTCAGCGTCGAGCGGATTGATGCGCCGTATTAAAGGTCAAAAGGTGCAGTCCCGATAGGGCGAAATCTTTGTAAAACTGCTCTGCAACTACTGTGCAAAACGGAAGGATTTCTTACCCGAACCAGAAGGAACGGAGGCCTATCAACGCTGCGCTCTCTCTAGACTCCCGCGTATCTGGAACAGTCATGTTTTTAGCTAGTTGGCAGTAGCGTAAACGTTGAAAGAAATGTTGATTTGTAAAAGCTGCTATAGATCACAGAGCTGTTGCGACAGCATCAGCCATGGCTATGGTGCCTACTTTGGTCTCGCCATCTCTTCCAGTGAACAGGTCGGCGGTGCGGAGTCCAGAGTCAATGACTTGATTGACGGCGGCCTCGATTGCGGCGGCGGCGTCGTTTTCTCCAAGCGAGTAGCGCAGCATCATAGCGATGGAAAGAATTTGGGCGATAGGGTTGGCGATGCCTTGACCTGCGATATCGGGGGCGGAACCGCCTGATGGCTCATACATTCCGAAGTAGAGACCGTTGGTATTTTGATTTCCAAGAGATGCGCTAGGCAGCATGCCGAGAGAGCCTGAGATCATTGCCATTTCATCGGAGAGGATATCGCCGAAAAGGTTTTCGGTGACCATGACATCAAAGGAGCCCGGGTTCTTAACAAGCTGCATGGCGGCATTATCGACGTAGAGGTGGGAAAGCTCAACTTCGGGGAATTCCTTGGCGATTTCTTCGACCGTTTCGCGCCAGAGAATGGAAGTTTGTAAGACATTGGCTTTATCGACGGAGCAGACGCGCTTATCGCGGACCATAGCGGCTTTGAAAGCGATGCGGCAGATGCGGTCGATCTCTGATTTTTTATAAACCATAGTGTCGTGAGCGACAATTTCTCCATCGATTTCCTCACGGCCTTTGGGTAGGCCAAAATAAATACCTCCTGTAAGTTCGCGGACGCAAAGAACGTCGAAACCTTCGGCGATGATTTCTTGTTTCAGCGGTGAGGCGTGGGTGAGGGAGGGGAGGCAGACTCCTGGGCGGAGGTTGGCGTAGAGGTTGAACTTCTTGCGCAGTGGCAGAAGGGCACCACGCTCAGGCTGGTCATCGGGTGCGAGGTTCACCCACTTTGGTCCACCGACGGAGCCAAAGAGAATGGCATCAGCTTGCTCACACGAGGCAATGGTTTCCGCAGGAAGCGGGCAGCCTTTGGCATCGATAGCAGCACCTCCAACGAGCTGGGTATGGGAGTCGATCTTAATTGAGAATTTTTCTTTAACAGCCTCGAGCACTGCAAGTGAAGCGTCCATGACTTCAGGGCCGATGCCGTCGCCGGCGAGAATGGTGATCTTATGACAAGGTGATTGAGTCGATGACATGCGGGGTCTTTAGTCGGTTTTTAGCGAATATTGAAGTTTTATTCTTCGCGAAGAGCGTGCATGGTTCGGCACGTGGAATTACTGATACATTTTCTCTGGCTTACAGGAGGCTTGGTTTTACTTTATTTCGGCGCAGAATGGCTGGTGAAAGGAGCTTCTGAAATAGCGCTGAAGCTTGGGGTTTCACCACTGGTGGTTGGGCTGACGGTGGTGGCGTTTGGTACCAGTATGCCAGAGCTGCTGGTGTGTATTAAGGCAAATTCGCCCGAGCTGATTGAGGCGATGGCAGGGTGGTTCGGTATTGAGGTGGAGACGGTTGCGACCAGTCCTGACATGGCGTTGGGCAATATTGTGGGGTCGAATATTTTTAATATTGCGCTGGTGCTAGGCGTGGCTGCGATGATTCGCCCGATCGTGATTCATTCGCAGCTGATCAAGCGTGAATTGCCAATCTTGGTGCTTAGTTCAGCGATTTTTCTTTTCATGATGCGTGACTTCCATCTTGAGCGCTGGGAGGGCATTGTTCTCACAGTAGGGATTATGATTTACGTGGTGACGAGTATTAAATCATCGAAGGGTGACGTCCTTGAAGAGAAAGCGGTAGAGTTTTCAGCAGAGGAGATAGAAGCTGCGCGGAAAGCAGGACTGAAGCGGATGTTGTTTAATCTTTTTCTGATCGTCGTAGGTATTGTTGCTTTGGTGGCAGGTGCTGATTTACTCGTGAATCACGGCGAGAAAATAGCGAAAATCTTTGGCGTGCCGGATGTGATTATCTCGCTGACTTTATTTGCGTTGGGAACTTCTCTGCCTGAGCTGGCGACGTCCATTGTGGCTTCCATTAAGAAGCAGGGCGATATCGTGACAGGAAATGCGATAGGGTCTTGCATCTTTAATATTCTCTCCGTTATTGGGGTTACAGCAGCAATTAAGCCACTTACAGGCGGAGCAATTCAGTGGCTCGATCTTTGGGTGATGTTCGGTCTGGCGGTGATTATTTTACCGATGATGTGGACGAGAATGTCCTTATCAAGGCTTGAGGGTGTATTTTTAACGATCGCCGCATTTGCCTACGCCGCCACAGTAGTACTAGTTCAACGATAAATTTTTATGAAAAATCACAAAGCGATGCAGCAGCTCAGAAGACTGGGCCTTTTAATCCCTGTCTTTTCACTCCGACGCGACGATGATCTGGGCGTGGGCGATACTCGCGCGCTCAGGGAAATGATCGATTGGGCTGTAGAGTATGGGGTTGGATTGATTCAGCTGTTACCAATTAATGAGACTGGCTCCGATAGTAGCCCGTATAACGCGATTAGCTCAGTGGCACTCGACCCACTATTGATCGATGTCGAGCTGATTCCAGAAATATCGCTTGAGGAAATTCGGGCAGAAGCGACCGCCTTACCCGCGGATGATGGCTTGGTTCACTATCAGACATCACTGGCTGCGAAATGGAATTTGCTCACGAAAGGCTTTGAGGCGTTCTGGGCGGCAGGAGGTGAAGATGCCGAGCTTAAAAAGTTTGCAGATGATGAAGCAGAATGGCTGCTGCCTTACTGTAAATTCCGTTGGCTTATGGAGCTTTCAGGTACTGAGGCGTGGAACCTGTGGCCAGAGGAATACAATGCCCCAGAAAAGGCGGAGGAGTATTTAGCGAACTTTCCGCAAGAAGTTTATAATAAGCAGATAGCCTTTTACTCTTGGGTACAGTGGCACGCCTTTACGCAGTGGCGTGGGCTGCACGACTATGCGGGATCGGTCAACGTCAAGCTCATGGGAGATATTCCGATTGGGGTTTCTTACTGCAGCGCGGATGTATTTTTTGAGCCCGAGTGGTTTGACCTCACACTCTCAGGTGGATCTCCTCCTGAGACCGTGTTTAAGGAAGATGTTTTTGCTTGTCAGTGGGGGCAAAATTGGGGCGTGCCAGTTTACGACTGGGATGCTTTAGAAGCGGATGATTACTCATGGTGGCGTCGTCGTATCGATAAGTTAACGGATATATTTCATGTTTTCAGAATTGATCATATTCTTGGCTTTTACCGTATTTTCAGTTTCCCATGGAGGCCTGAGCGCAATGCCGAATTTATCGATCTTACAGAAGAAGAGGCTAAGAAAATTACTGGTGGTGCGCTACCGAAGTTTTTTCCAAATGATGATGATACTGCGGAGCATCGAGCTGAAAATTTAGCTTTGGGTGATAAGTATCTCAAGATGGTTCTGGAGGCGGCTGGCGACAGTGAAGTTGTGGGTGAAGACCTTGGCTGTGTACCCGATTATGTGAGACCACATTTGGAAAAAATTGGCGTTGCGGGCTTTAAAATACCACACTGGGAAGTGAAAGGAAAAGGCGAGACGGTGAAGGGTAGCGAGTATCCCAAGTGCGCATTCACGACCTATGCCACTCACGATCACGAGTCTATTCCTGCGATGTGGAGTACACTGAAAGGAATGCTGAACGGCGAGCAGCACGAGGGCGGGCTAGAAGGCTTAGCACTGCTGAGTGACTTTGCAGGTTTACCGAAAGGAGAAGCTAATGCGTATGCTGATTATGGTCCTGTGGTGAAGTGGGCTTTGTTTGAAGCTCTCATGAAATCTAAGGCGAACTACGCTGCGTTTATGATCACGGACTTGATCGATAGTAAGGAAAGAATTAATATTCCAGGAACTGTTGGAGGAGCGAACTGGCGCTACCGTCTACCGTGGAAACTGGAAGATATGCCAGAAGCGGAGCAGGCTGAGTGTGAGAAGCTGAAAGCGTATATTGGTATTACGAAGAGGTGAGTTTCGAGCCACTAGTTGTCAAAGAGGTTTCTAACCTCTTTGACAAGCTGGTGTGGAGCTTCGCTTAGATAGAAATAGCTTATCGATAAGAAATACGATGAGAAAAACTTTAGTTAGGGCTCCTCAAAGAGCTTGAAAAACTCTTCTACAATCAATGATGAAAATGACAGCTCAAGAAATTGCTCATAGCTACGACCAGCTCGCCTCACATTGGGATGGCGAAAAGTTTCACCGAGCAAATGGCATTGTGCAGCACGAGAGGGCTTTTCAGTTTTTGAAAACTAAAACTAAGGGGAGTGCCATTGATATTGGCTGTGGTAGTAGTGGGAGAATTATTGATCTGCTAATGGCAGAGGGCTTCGAGACAGAAGGGCTAGATATATCGCCTGAAATGATCCGATTGGCAAAAAGAAGGCATCCAGAAAGGCTGTTTTATTTGGCCGATATCATTTCATGGAACTTTCCGAAACGATATGATTTTATCTCAGCGTGGGATAGTATTTGGCATGCTCCACTCGAATGTCATGAAGCGATTCTGAGAAAGTTGTGCGATCACTTGAGCGATGATGGGGTCCTGATTTTTACTAGTGGTGGGGTAGATGAGCCAGGAGAGGGATCGAACCCTTTTTTGGGACATGAGCTTTATCATGCAGCACTAGGCATCCCTAAGTTATTAGAAATTATCACCGAGTGTGGATGTGTTTGCAGGCATTTAGAATATGATCAATACCCAGAACTTCATATTTATTTCATCGTACAGAAGGTGAATGCTTACTCTAGTTTGTAGAAGAGGTTTTTAAGCTCTTGGAGGAGCGAACCTTACGTGGTTAAAAATTTATTGTGGAAAGCTTCTGGGCGAGTTCTCTAAAGAGCTTGGAAAGCTCTTTTACGATGTAGATAGCTCAATGGCTTTTTCAAGGATCACGTGGGCGAGGTGATCTTTAGAGTCCTTCGGGAGTGGCTCGGAGTGATCTGGGAAGACGAGAGTGACTTCGTTGTCACCGCTGTCGAAGCCGATGTCTTTTCTAGAAACGTCGTTGGCGATAACGAGGTCACAGCCTTTGCGCTCAAGCTTACCGCGTGCGTTCGACTCGACATTCTCAGTTTCTGCGGCAAAACCAACGAGGACGCCTTGGTAACCAAACTCACTGCGAGCTGAGCCAAGTATGTCACGGTTTTTGACGAGCTCTAGAGTCATGTTATCGCTTGATTTTTTGATCTTTTGCTCGGGAACGATGGCAGGTCGGTAGTCGGCGACGGCAGCGGCAAAAATGGCGATCTCACAGCCTGCTATCCAGTGCTCGACAGCATTATACATTTCTTCCGCACTTTCCACGGGGATGTAGTCGACGTGATCGGGGATGTCTAAATTGGTGGGGCCTGAGATAAGAATTACGCGATGGCTGTCATGAGCAGCGGCAGCCGCGATTGAGTAGCCCATTTTTCCCGATGATTTATTCGTTAGGTAGCGTACAGGATCGATGGCTTCACGCGTGGGACCTGCGGTGATGAGAATCTTCATTATTTGGCTGGCTGCGTTAGAATTTCCTCTGCTTTAGCGATGATGATACTTTCCTCGATGAGCCTCCCAGGACCTGTGTAGCCACAGGCGAGCATGCCTTCTTGTTCGGGGCCGATGAACTGGCAGCCGTCGGTAGTGAGCTGCTCGACATTACGCAGCGTCGCTGTGTGCTGCCACATTTTACCGTTCATGGCGGGTGCGATGAGCACGGGTGCGCGAGTGGCGAGATAGATGCTGGATAGGGGGTCGGGCGCAAGCCCATTGGCAAAGTTGCCTAGCGAGTTCGCCGATGCGGGTGCGATGAGCAGAAGATCAGCACGATCAGCGAGGTCGATGTGTCCAGGCTTCCACGCTTGTTTTTCGTCTTCAAGTGAAACGAGTACAGGATTACGAGAGATGACTTGCAGGGTGAGGGTGGTGATAAATTCAGTAGCAGATTTAGTCATGACGCAGTGGACGTCGTGACCATTTTTAATCAGCTGAGAAGTGATGCCCGCTGCTTTGTAAGCTGCAATAGAGCCCGTGATGCCGAGGATGATGGTAGACATAAATTTTAATCCGTTAGTCGTGAAATATTGAGTCGCTCAGCAATGATGAGCGATTTAAATTTGAAGTAATCAGCCTCGCGGGTGGTGGAGAGGAGGCGGTAATCATACTTTTGCCAAGAGGCTATTTCTCCCAGAGCGTTTTTCATGCGTAGCGCGATAACTTCTTCTGAGTCGGTCCCCCTCCCTGTGAGCCTAAGTAGTAGATCTTCTTCACTATGGGGCATGACGAAGAGGGTGACGAGAGCTTTGCAAATATCGGGATCGCTACAGGCACGGATGAGATGGGCTCCTTGGACATCGATATCCATGACGACATCTTTGCCAGCGATAATATGATCGATGACTTCGGACTTCAAAGTACCGTAGAAATTTCCATGAACTTCAGCATGTTCGAGAAACTCGCCCTGAGTAATTTTAGTTTTAAATTCTTCCCGGCTGAGGAAATAGTAGTCGTGACCATGCAGTTCACCTTCACGGGGCGCGCGTGTGGTGCACGAGGTGGCGTAGACGACCTCACTTTCATCGGCAAGTTTACGGCAAAGTGTTGTTTTCCCAGATCCTGAGGGACCTGAGACGAGGAGGAGAATACCAGTGCGAGATGACATGTGGGTGTTTAGTTACGGGTTTTTCCTTTGAGCATGGCCTCGATGAAAGGATCAATCTTGCCGTCCATCGTGGCGGAGATGTTACCCGTTTCTTCACCTGTGCGCAAGTCCTTGACCATTTGATAGGGTTGGAAAACATATGAGCGTATTTGGCTGCCCCAGCCGATTTCTCCTTTGGCAGAGTAGGCGCGGTCGGCCTCGGCTTTTTGTTTATCTTCCTCTATCTGATAGAGCTTTGCGCGCAGAATCGACCAAGCGTTTTCGCGGTTGCGTAGTTGTGAACGCTCCTGAGTCGAACGAATTACAATGCCTGTAGGCTTGTGTTTAAGGATAACGGCTGTTTCCACCTTGTTGACATTCTGTCCTCCAGCACCACCCGAACGGGCAGTTTGGATATCGACGTCGCTGTCGGGAATATCGATGACAATATCCTTGGAAATCTCAGGTGAGACATCGATAGCGGAGAAAGAGGTGTGTCGTTTTCCCGCCGAGTCAAAAGGCGAAATTCTCACTAGGCGGTGAACGCCACGTTCGTTTTTAAGATAGCCGTAGGCGTAGGGACCATCGATTTTTAGTGAAGCCGTACGGCAGCCCGCGCCATCGCCATCTTGGTAATCAAGACTCGTGACGGTGAAGCCTTTTTCCTCAGCCCAGCGTGTGTACATACGGAGCAGCATTTCCGCCCAGTCACAGGCCTCTGTACCTCCAGCACCAGCTTGAATACTGAGATAAGCATTTGATGAGTCCGTTGGTTGGTCAAGGAGGGTGATTAGTTCAAAGCTGTCGAGTTCCTTAATGAGAATATGATAGTCTGCGTGCGCTTCTTGAGCAAAATCGAGATCATTCTCGTCTTTAGCGAGCGAGATGACTTCGCCTAAGTTGACAGCGCGTTGCTCAATATCGAGAAACGGATTGAGCCGGCCCTTTAATAAGTTCGCCTCAGCAACAGTGGCCTGTGCTTTGTCAGAATTCTCCCAAAACTCGGGTGCCGACATAATACTTTCATACTCGGCTAGTTTTACCTCGATAGTAGGAACGTCAAAGATACCTCCTGAGTTCAGATAGGCGGCTATTTAAAGCCCCAGTATCCAGCGCCAGGAGGTCAGCGATATTGTTTTCAGTCATTTGCTTGGGAGTGATAGCTTGTTTTTTGTGGATTGAAATCCTGAAATCAAGTTTCGGACAAAACTAGGTAAAATCGGGAATGTTTTTCACAAAGCTATCAAATTTCGGTGAAGGGATTAAATATAGTGAGTACGTGATAACTAGAGCTTGGGATTGCATGCTGATCTTGAGCTGAAGTCAAAATGTTCGGTAGCCTTTGAGCGAGAAGGGCTATTGAAAACGGCAGAAAGTGGTTATCAGATGTCGTCTTTGCGAGTTGAAACTAGGTCATGCTTACCATGAATAAAACCTAACAATCATCATCATTGTTAGATCGTAAAAATCATCTGTTGGCATAGCGAGTGCTTCGATTGTTTCTGTTAATATAATAAATATGGTCTCCTCAAATTATAACAAAACAACAACAGATCAGCCCAATGGTGTTCATACTAACAGATATAAAAAAATCATTGTTGGGATAGGTATTTTTTTGTTGGTGATGGCTTTTGTAGTTATCAGCACCTTCGTTATTTCAACATCTATCAAAAAAGTATCTTCCGGAATTAACCTTGCTGGTAGACAGCGAATGCTATCTCAGAGAACAGCAAAACTTGTTGGGCTAATGGGAATATCATACGCAAAATCTGACCAGCAGTCGATGCACGAAGTTCGTAGGGAGCTCGCTTTGACGTACAACCTTTTTGACAAGACATTGAATGCCTTTGCCAATGGCGGGGAGACCATCGGTGCGGACGGCAAGACAGCGGTGTCGTTAGAGCAGATCACGGATCCTGATCTTAGAAAGAGCGTTGATGAAGCTCTTGAAGTTTGGGCAAAGTTTGGGCCTGCTGTTCAGGCGCTCGCGGAAGGCGAGGCATCTGCTTTGACGAAGAAAGATTTGGATATCGTGACCGATATGTCAGTTCAGTATAATCTCGTATTATTGAAGCTGATGAACAATTTGACTCAAGGGTTAGAAGAACAAGCTAACAAAAAAGCGGATGCTCTAAAAACTATTCAAGGTGGTGCCCTAGTGGTCGTCCTTATTAATTTCGTTTGGGTAGTTGTATCAGCACTTGGTTCATTGCGTAGAAGTGATGGTGTTGTTGCTCTAAATACGCAGCAGATGAAGATAAGTAATCAGAACCTAGCAAAAACTAACAATGAGTTAGCAAAGTCACAGGAGGAGCTCAATACTTCTAATGCTGAACTGAATAAAGCCTACCTAACACTAAAGGAATACAGTGAGGTCGCCGAGGCCAGAGCGGATGAACTTGAGGTATTGAGTCGTGATCTCAGTCGTCTTACAGAGGAGTCAGATACTATTTTTAATTCAGTGGATCACGGCCTTTGCCTCATTGATGAAAACTTCGTAATTGGAAAAAGGGTAAGTTCGACAATGCACGATATTTTTGAAACAGATCATTTGGTAGATCGATCATTAGTCGATTTGCTAAGACCTCTCATTACAGAAAAAGATATTAGAACGTTGGAAAATTATCTGAAATTGCAGTTTAATTCCAAAACGAGCAAAAAGCAGCTGCTGAAGTATAATCCCTTGAAGAAGATTGAGATCACGCTCAACTGGGATGGTAAGAGTTTTGGTAACAAACACCTCGGTTTCAACTTTGAAAGGATATTAGATAAAGAGCAAATTGTAGCCGTGTTAGTAACGGTCACAAACATTACAGAAACCATCATTCTTGAGAACCAGCTTAAGCAGGTCAGTGAGGATCAAGAACGTAACACCTCGCTAATCACGGAAATCCTCACGGTGGATCGACAGGAGCTTGATATCTTCCTCGGTCAAACAGACAAGTCGTTAGATGATATCAATGATCTCTTGCAAAATAATGGTATCACAAGTGAAGATGACCCAAAAGATTTGGACGACAAAGGACTTATTGAAGCCATTTTTAGAAAAGTGCACAACATCAAAGGTAATGCCTCTATGCTGAACTTAAGGAGTATCGTGGAAACAACCCAACTTGTTGAGACAAAGCTCGCTGAGCTTCGATTGCGGGATTCTGTTAGTGGTGATGAATTTTTAGGTGCTTTGGTAGAACTAGCTTATTTACGTGAGCTGCTAACAAGCTACGACGAGCTGAATCAATCGCTATTCAAAGGTGTCGAGCGCACGACCTCCAGCAAGTCAGCTACCCCTGTAACAAGATCGGAGAAAGTAGTCCAAGAATTACAACAATTTACGGATCAGCTTGGTCATGATCTTAATAAGAAAGCCTTCCTAAAAGCTGCGCTGCCTATGAATGACTTGTCGGAAGAGTTAATATCCTTGAATAAGAATATTTTCATCCAGCTTATACGAAATTCCATGGCTCATGGTATTGAAGATCCTGCTGTCCGTAAAAAGGCTGGAAAATGGGATACAGGCTCGATTTATCTCAGTTACCATTTAAATTCGACAGCCAACAATGCCTTTGGTGAACCGTGCCACATGTTTAGCTATCGCGATGACGGTAAAGGGATCGACGTAAAAGCAATAGCTGAGACCTTAATTGCTAAGGAAATTTTAACGACAGAGGCACTCAGCTCTTTATCGGAGCGTGAGATAGTTTCGCAGATATTTAAGTCTGGGTTTTCTACAGCTGAGTCCGTCGATGAGCATTCAGGTCATGGTGTTGGAATGAATGTTATCTACGACCAGATTGTTAAACAGCTCGGTGGCAAAATGCGCATGAGCTACAAGAAGGGTGCCCACACTGAATTCACTTGGTTTGTGCCACTTGCTAGGGTGCTGTCATAGGAGCTTAACTATTAACAATCTCTAAACTATGAAATTACTAATTGTAGACGACTCCGCAATGATCCGGCGGGCTATTGCTTCTGCTTATAAAGGTTCTACTTTTACTGAAGTTCAGACAGCAGCAGATGGTCTGCTAGCTGTTACTATTTTTAAGAAATTCCTCCCTGATGTTGTCACACTCGACATTACAATGCCTCACATGGATGGGCTGGCAGCATTAAGTCAGATGCTAAAAATACATCCTGAAACTAAGGTACTAGTTATTTCAGCACTGGCTGATCACCATACTGCCATTGAGTCCCTGATGCGAGGAGCGGAGCAGTTTATTTGCAAACCTTTTACACCAGAAGACCTGCGAGAAGCCTTGGATGATCTTATGCCAGATGAAACGGTAATGAAGACAGTTTGCAAGCCTACAGAGAGTTCCAATACGAGTTATGGTATGTTTGGTAAGTCGTCGAGTACGACAGATTCTAAAGATTCTCCTATTGAAAAATCAAGTGAGGAAGCGGAACTTGATGGAGCCACCTCAGCGCTGTCACCGATCAACTATCCTTCGGGTTATGTGGCTCCTCCATTAATCGGAAAGAAGGAAGTTAAAAAATCTATCAGTCTATCGGCCTACAAAGATGAGATGTTTAAGAAATAGAGCTGTATATTAACTAATCGAGAATTTTAAAAAATGAATAGCAAAGAAGGTAAAATTGATGAGGACATCGTCCGTTTTTTTATGTGGGCAGTATGGAACTTCTTCCAGAAACAGTCGTCTATTGAACCAAAGATAGACCCGCCGTACTTATTCCGTGAGTTTGAACATAATGAGTATACGGGAATTATAGGAGTGTCAGGTTCTCAAAAGGGGGCTGTATATTTTACCATGAAAGGGGAAATGCTAGATGAGATCATTAACGTGAACTACGGCAGAGGGCTAGATGACAACTTGGCTGAAGTGGACCAGGAAGAACTACGTACTGATTTTGCTGGTGAAATGGCTAATACAGTTTCTGGCAATGTGCGTAATTATCTAGGAGAAGACTTTCTCATTAGTGTGCCTGTTGTTGTTAAGGCAGCCAACACGAGTTTAATTCTACCAAAGAAGGTGACGGGAATTGTTTTTCCTGTGGAATGGTGCGGACACCGCAGTCACCTCATCGTAGGACTTGAAAATATGAAAGAAGCGGCTGAAATGGAAGATATCTTAGAAGAAGTTTATGTCTAGAAATCAGATACCATTACCCATCGCGATGATAGAGTACCGCGCTGTGACAGATATTGAGTCACTGGACTTGGAGTTGCCTCGGTCTCTTTGGGAAGTATTGCTGGCTCTGAAAAGCCAAAAATCCTGTAGAGATTTAGCTACTCGGTTTGGGGTTACTCATGATGAGATCATGCTCATCATTGAAGCGTTTTTATGTCGAGGTGCTGTGGAGGAAGTGAAGGCTGAAACCTTGAGTTATCAAGAATACATCAACTTATCTAACACAGGTGCTCGAATAGATTCGGTGAATGACGATGAGGGTGCTGATGTATTCGATGGACCGTCTGGTGAGATGGCTGTCGATATTGAAATAAGCTCTGACGAATCACCACAAACAGAAGATGTCGATTTCGAGCTCGTGTCTATCATCGCTGATAGTGAAGAAACTGAGGCTCTTCACATGGAGTGGGATTTATCTTAGTTAAAGACAGTGAGCTTTCTTCAAATAATAAAAATCTCGAGATTTTTACTGATCTAAATTACTCGCGCCGCTTAGCTCTTTTTCTTTTTTTTGGAAACTGAGCAACCACACCTTCCGCCACAGCACTTCGCGTCACTTGCCTTTTTCCAGCGGTAAATAAAGGCGCTGATGGTGACTAACACGATAAAGGGTGCTGCGTAATCTTGCCAATTTTCCAAGTACATTATGGTAATCTATTCGAAGTTACGTGAAAAGCGACCCGATTTGGTAAACGGCAAAAGCGGCGAGCCAGGCAACAAGTGTCATACCTACGAGCTGGCCTATTGCCCAAGCCCACGATCCCGTTTCTCGGCGTACCACGGCGGTAGTAGGCAGACATTGAAGGGCGTAGACGAAGAAAATCAATAAACTCAAGGTCGTAAGCGGTGTATAGACCTTGCGCCCGTCTGGCCAAGTAGCGTTGCCTAGTTTACTTCTGAGTTGACCGAGGAACTCCTCTTCATCGTCCGACTCTTCTACTGAGTAGGAAATGGCGAGATTAGCATTAAAGACTTCACGTGCGGCGAAGGCGGCGACGAGGGCAGTGCCCGTGCGCCAGTCATAGCCCAGAGGTTTGACCACAGGCTCGATAGCGTGACCTATTTGTCCCATATAACTTTGCTCCAGAGCGAGTGCCTTGTCACTTGCAGCTGGTGATCCTTCCTTAGGTTTGGGGTAGGTTTCCATCGCCCAGAGGAGGATACAAAGACCTAGAATAACGGTGCCTGCTTTTCTTAAAAATGACCAGCCGCGTTCCGCAAGGTGTCTGAGGATATAGGATAGGTCAGGTTTGCTATAGGCAGGCAGCTCCATCATGAAGTGCGTCGCCTCCTTCTCTCCTTTGACTCGGGGAGCTAAAATAAGTGCTGCGATGAGTGCGCTGAGAGTACCTAAGGCATAGATTCCTGCAAGTACGAGAGCTTGCACTACGGCACCATAAGTCGCTAAAAGCATGCCGATGAGAAGTGAGTAAACGGGTAACCTCGCTGTGCAGCTCATCCATGGGGCAATCAAGATGGTTAGCAGCCTTTGCTTGGCACTGTCCATACTCCGGGTCGCCATGATACCCGGAATGGCACAGGCGTAGGAACTCAGTAGCGGAAGGAAGGCTTTTCCGCTTAAACCGACTTTACTCATGATGCCATCCATCAGGAAAGCAGCGCGCGCCATGTACCCTGTCGTTTCCATCAAACCGATGAAAAACATGAGCAAGAGAATTTGTGGCAAAAAGATGACCACGCTGCCTACGCCACCAATGATGCCATCGATAATTAAATCATGAACATCTCCTGGTGGGATGAAGTTGGTGACGCCATCAGTGATAGCTCCGATGACGGTTTCAACGAGGCCCATGGGGTACTCCGCAAGGCGGAAAATCGACCAGAAAACGGTTAGCATGATTCCAGCAAAGAAAACCCAGCCCCAAAAGGGATGAAGTAATACGCTGTCAATCTTATCGCTTTTGCTCAAGCTGCCTAGTTCTTGCCGGCGAGCCGTAAGTTGGCAGATTTCTTGCACCCACTGTGTCCGAGCTTGGGATATTTGTTCTTCGAATGAAAGGTTGCCATCTGAAGTATGTTTGGAGCTGCCTCCTAGATTGACAGCGTGTGCAGTCGCATTATTGACTCCTTGCTTCTCCAGTTTTTTAACAAACTCCTCAATAGCATGCTCTGTTTCTTTATCTGCACGCCACCTTCGTTTCGAGGGTGTTGGAAAAGGGTGCCTGATAGCGTGTTTGAGATCGAGCACTCCCTTACCTGTATTTGCCTGGCAGGGAATGACGGGTAAACCAAGTTCCTCTGAGAGCATCTCGATATTGATGCGGATGCCTTGTTTTTCCGCCAAATCGACCTTGTTGAGTGCGAGGACGACGGGTAGCCCGAGATCGATGACCTGAAGGGCTAAGTAGAGGTGGCGTTCAAGGTTCGATGCATCGACGACACAAACTACGGCAGAAGGTCGTTCACTGCCGTTTAAATCCCCTAATAAAACATCGCGAGTTATTTTTTCGTCCAAGGCCTCATTTTCCCCTAGCTGACTGAGTGAGTAACAGCCGGGTAGATCGAGTAGTTCGTACTTGTTCCCATGGGGCGTTCTCAACGTGCCAGATACTCTGGAAACAGTGACGCCAGGGTAGTTTCCTACTTTTTGATTGGATCCAGTGAGTGCGTTAAACAAGGTCGTCTTGCCGCTGTTTGGGTTGCCGACGAGTGCAATGATTTCCATAAACGCAGAAGAGTGGTAAGAATGAAAAGATAATTAAACTATCTCTACAAGGACCTGGTCGCCAAGTTTTTTACTGAGTGCTAGACGTGTTCCACAAATAGAGCAGATCATATTACGTCCATCAGAAAGCTTGGAAATTTCGAGGTTTTCACAAAGCCCGATTTCGCGAAGCTTCTGGCATGCAGCACCTGCAAGCTGGCGAATGCGAAGCTGACAACCTGCACTAGCCATACTCAGCGTCATTGCACTGTCTATTTTTAGCTCATTTGTTATTTCCGCAATCATCTTCAAAAGAAATAGAGCGCAATTGAGACTCTGTTGCAATAAGAAAGTGGCGTTTTTATCAGCTTATGACACAACGATAAACAGGGACAGAGGAGATTGGTATAGCTCGGAGGGGCTGGGTGGTCGATTTTTAGAATCTGTGTTATACTGTCCCTATGAGTGCGCTGAGAGAAGTGGAAGTAGGGACTGATAAAGTGGTTGGCAGGATCTCTGCACACCAGCTGCAGCTTCCCCTGACGTCATGGGATGAGGGACTCACACTCCGCACGGCAAGCGGTCAGAGATTGAAACGCTGGGGGTCTGTGGCAGAGATGCGTAAGATGCTCTATGATCTTGATCGGCACGCATGCTACATGCTCATTAAGGACGGTGAGGTAGAGGGATTTAAGCAGGGATCTAGAGACGGGAAAGCGAAGAACTGTAGTTATAAGGTGGACCTGCTGAGTGTGTGGAGTTATCGGGTGAAGCACTATGGCAGGTAGATTGTAGCCACGAATCACTCGAGTTATTTAAACCACGGAAGACACGGAATTCACGGAAGCATATCCTTTGCTAATTTTTGACCACGGATAGCACGGATGAAGACGGATTTTTTAACGTCAAGGATCACTCATCCACTACCATAGAGCGAGCTTTGATTTCAGGTAAATCTTAGAATTGTCATGAAATGCCGATACAAAGCGGGTAGTAGATTGATGTGCATTCACTTGTGCGCTTTTATTTATTTTTTTTGACAGGAGGATTAGGTGCTGGCTTTGGTGGTCTTGCATAACCAGTGGCCTCTCTAAGCAATTCTTTAGGGCGCTGGGGTTGTATTTTAGTTTTTGATTTATTATTATCAGACATGCGAAAAAGAATATACACCCTAAAATATGATGTCGAGTTCAATGCACGCTACTGGGCAGCAATCGAGTCAAAAATTGAACAATGCCAAATCAGGATAAGGCTAGTATTAATAATTGGCTCACTTGTTAGTATTGGTGCCTTAATAGCCGACACAGAATATCTTAAGGCTTTAGCAATTACATCAGCATTTAGTGGATTAGTTTCGACTGTAATACTACCTGCTATAGGGTGGGAGAATAAGGTTAAGAATGTAAATGAAGTCAGATGTCGTTGGCTCGATCTCGAAAAACAGGTTAATTTACTATGGGCTGATGAAGAGTCAAATAAACGAGTTACTCAAAATCGAATTGATAGCTGCGACCAAATACATACTGAAATAGCAAAAATGAAAGTAGGTTGTAAGTTTAATGAAACTATAGCAAACCAAGTTATTACAGATATGATACCTCATTATCCAAGCTAATAATTTTTTAGCGAAAACCAAGAAACACGAAGGCTGACAAGCTTTTCGTGATTTCGACTGCTATGAAGCAAGCCACCTTTCGGGGTGGTTTTTTGTGCTTTGGGATGGGTGGTAGGTGAATTTGGTGGGCTTTAAGCAAGGTGAGGCGAAGAACTGTAGTTACCGCGTGGATCTGCTGAGTGTCTGGAGTTATCGGTCAGAGTATTATGGGAATCAGGTTTTAAACCACGGAAGACACCGAAGACACGGAAGCATATCCTCTGCTGATTTTTGACCACGGATAGTGCGGATGAAGACGGGTTTTTTAACGTTATAGTAGAGCCTCGTTGGTGAAAACTTGCAATTTGTTCAGACGGCGGCTCTTATGCCTTGTTATGCGTCAACGATGTGCTCTCTGTTCAGGTAAGCAACCCCCTTGTCAGTTAAGCTAATTTCATACTCGCCGTACCTAACCAAAAGGCTTGCCGCCAAAGTTTCTTCAAGGTACTTTTCAAATGTAAGCCTCCGTAACTTAGACTTTTTTAGAATGTTATAGGACTTCACGTAGTCAAGACATGTATCGTCATAACTTGCTACGAAAGCGGTCATAACCTCGCGTATTCCATCAGCAGATCTATTTGGTCGGGCATCCTCGAGGGGTTTGAAAGGATCAGCTCCGAGTAAAGGCTTCTCAAAAAGAGGCGCATTGAGCAGTGCTCGTAGGAGTTCATCTAATGCATATTCGACTTCTGAATTGTCAGAAAAGTCGATGTATAATTTAGTCTGTAAGAACGTTGGTACTGACGGGGTTCCTTTTTCGCGTAGAATGGGTATTACTTTGCTATCAGATATCTTCGTGAGAGAAGAGGACGTCATTATCATCTTCTCATATCCAACACCACCTTCTCCAGTATTTGCTTTTGTCACGTATCGCTGGGTACAAACCATTACTGCGTAGTCGCATGCGGCCAGATTCTGCTCCATGAACTCAGGTAGATCATCTCCAGGCTTGAGATCCCATTGGTCTAAAATCGCATCAACTCCGCGGTTGCGAAGTGTTGTGGCAAACTCCAGCACCCACTGCTTGTGTTCAGCAGAGTCATGGGAGTACGAAACGAAAACTCTAGGGGGCTGGATGCTCATATTTTTTCGTAATTTTATAGGAATGGCGCGGAGGTGAAAAGATCCGATTTGTTCTGCCTCTCTTTATTGGTTCGTTGAGCGAAATATTCTCGGATACGGCTTTGTTGATTCTATAGTTCGTCCAGATTCGGGGTCAATTTCTTGGTGGGGCGGGAAAGTCCACTCCATGACCTCAACTTCCTTATCCCAGGTGATTCGTAAATCTTTGACACGCCCCGCAATTAACACGGCACCCCCATATTCGGAATAATCAATTCTGGCACCACTGTCGGAAATCAATACCCGCTCCGATTTTCGTTTGTGAATCTCCGACTGCGTCTCAAAAATGCAGTGAAGTGAGGAGTTCCAGTAAAAGACCCGCATGAAATCTAGAACTTTATTTTTGCTCCACATCCGTGGAAGAATACATGGAGTCAAGTTGGTAATGCCGATATCATCGCGGTGCGGGTGCCATTCGACAATCCATGCCGATTTACCTTTCGTCTTCATTTCTTTGCAGAACGTCCAAAGCCACCCATCCACTAACGGAGGGCGAGCTTTGATTTCAGGTTAAGGTTAATAATTTTCATTAAATTTACGACTCAAGGCGCGGTAGTGGATTGGTGTGCGCTGTCTTGTTATCCCAGATAGTTAAGCTGTATTTCCTCGGTCTATATCACGTGCATCGCGGTCACGATCATTATCGCTACGATCTCTTACAGCACGACCCATTCTTCTTACTGCATCCCTAGCTTCGGCTCGATCACGATCGCGTTGTCTTCTGACATGAACCCTTCTTGCATTCTCTTCCTTTTCACGTTTTTCTTTCTCTTTTCGAGCACGCTCTGCTTTCTGCTTCTCCTTCGCTTCACGAATAGTCTTCTCGCGTTCTCTAGCTTGTGCCACATCAGCCTCGTAGACCTTATCTGTAGGTAATTTCGTCCAGTTGTCTCCTCCCTCGGTTGCAATACCTGATGAGGTTGAATCATTCTGTGCGTGCTTTTCTAGTATAGCCTTGTCTTTCTCCAAGGCAGCTTTGTCTGAAGCGTCACGAACAGGACCTGAACGAGTTCCGTTATGACCGTCTATAATGTATGCTCTTGCTTTTTTACTCATATTTTTAGGATAACACCAAGAAACACTAGGGCTGACAAGCCTCTTGTGATTTCGACTGTTATGTCAGTGAGGATGTGCACCGCTCACTTATCACTCTATCAAGCCACCTTTCGGGGTGGTTTTTTGTGTTTGGGGGTTGGTTTTAGGGGGATTTGGGGGTGATGGGTGGAGGCATAGTGGTGTCGCCGCAAGGAATGATGCCTTGCTTGATACTAACTCAACTCCATTATTATGAACCAATATATCTCTACTCAAATTCGACACGTGGGCACTTTTATCGTCGGCCTTTTCACTTTCTTGATCGGTAAGGGGTTACTGACCGCTGAGGAAGCGGAGCCTGTTGTGGCTAAGGTCGATGGTTTTCTAGATCTCGTCATCCCTATTGTCAGTGTGATCCTGATGAGGCTCTTGATGTTGGCTTTTGTAAAATTTAACGCCCCGCAGTGGCTGAAGGATCTATCTAGTGACGAGCTACTGGCTCTGCATGAGCATGTTAAAATGTATCGGGAATCGCTGGACTCGTTGGCGGTCTCATGCTCGTATCAGTTTTATCACCTCTATTAATGTATGCCAGACTCTGTAAAAGCGACACTGACCTTTGATGAAAGCTCTCAATTAGACGCCTTTCGCTACCACATGTGGCACCGTTACCGTATTTGGCTGATGCTGCGCACTATTATTAGTATTCTTTTGGTGCTGGTCGGATTTATCTTACTGCTCGTTCATGGGCCGAACCCTATGCCGGTACTCATGTTGATGGTGGGTACCTTTGCGCTGGTTCGCCCGATGATCTGGAAAATAATGCACTCACGGCATCTACGCAAAATTTCAGGTTATGGTCAGAAGGTGACCTACTGTTTAACGCCTCAGGATATTAAAATCGAAGGAGTGGATAAAAGTGCCACGGTGTCGTGGAGCTCGTTGTTTGAAGTTGTTTTCACTCAAAAAGGGATGCTGCTTTATCATGGCAAAAAGACGTACACGTGGATTCCCAGCGCTTCGTTCGATTCCTTAGAGGCTTATCAAACGGTGAAGGTTTGGGCTGATGAGCAGAAAGTGTAGCCGTGAAATGCGTGGTGAAAGTTCACAAAAAAGCCGGTGTTCTCTATCGAGAGCACACCGACTGTAAAAAATAAGGGGATTTAAACCCATAAAATGGGAGGTTAACCTCCGATCTCTGTGCGGCCTGTTAGGCTAGCGCCTTCTTCCATACTGAGCATTTTAGTTTTGATGTCGCCGTCGAGCTTTGAGTTGGTCTTAAGCTCACAGCGTTCAGAGGTGATGGTTCCGTCTACTTTACCGAAGAGTTTTACTTCGCCAGCTTTGATATTGCCTTTGATGTAAGCGTTTTCACCGATGGTGACTTTGCCTTTATCTGAGATGATTTCGCCCTCAATTTTACCATCGATGACCATGTCGTTGATGAATTTGATCGAGCCTGTGATTTCGATGCCGCTTGCAAGGACGTTTGTAGAATTAGCCATAACTTTAATGCATTTTGCCTATGGACAAGCTTTAGGCAATCAAAGATTTCATAATTTTGCGCTAGCGATGTGTTAAATCACAGAGAGTTAATTTCTGCTGTAGAGAACTTGCCTCAAGGACTGAGGTTTTGTCTGTAGAACCTGATAGATTTCATTTGCGGGAATGATGTAAGTTTTGATGCGACTCGCGCTAGCGATAGCGATACCGATCATATCACCGTCTAGATTAACAGCAGGGGAACCGACATCATTGGGTTCGATAGGCATATCTGTCTGAATCACGTTGGGGAAGTCAGACCTTACTGCGCTAAGCTCTTTACCCATGCCTTCCATTTGGTTCATTCGCTTTGTGGGAATAGATTGTATCATGTCATTATCGGCGCGAGAACCGAGTGTAACGGTGGTTTTCTGTAACTTTTCACCACGTTTAAATGAAAGGTTGATTTCAGATCCAGGATTGAGCTTTTGGAGGAAATGTCGCATTTCGACATAGTTGTTGAGCTGTTTTCCCTCGATGGAAATCACCGTGTCACCTGCAACGAGCCCAGCTTTAGAAGCAGGAGAGTCTTTTACGACGCTGGTGAGTGCGATGCCTTGAGTCGAGTTGAGGTTTGGGTTCATTTGTACACCGAGGTAGCCTTTGCCGCTCTCTTGAATGTTACGTGAATTGACGCTAATCACACCAAAGCCTTCTGCTCGCGCATCGTGGCGAACTAGGGTCACGAAGTCGCCAAGCTGAGGTTTGACGGCGTCTGTGAGATTGAGGGCTGAGAGCTTTTCTTCAGGAGCTGCAATGGAAAGAAGCGCAAGATCGTGTTCGGGGTAGACGCCAGTGATACGTGCCATGTAGCTTTTATTAGTTGATGTGGTCACGATCAGATTGTTTCTAGAGCTAGCGATCTCACTCCATTTTGTAACGATGAGAGGTTTTTGATCTTTCGGGCTGGCGACAATCGTACCGAAAGCTATTCTGCGCCGCATATTACTGATGGAGACAGAGCTTTGTGAACTGTCTGCTATGGCTGTCTTGAGGGTGGAAAAAATATCTACAGCTTGCTCTTGAAGCGTTATTTTTTCGGCCTGAGTGAGATTGGCAAAAGGGTCTGAGAGCCTAACGCTACGTTGGGCGTAGGCGCTCGCAGAAAGGGATGCTAACAATAAGAGTGAAAGAGGAAATGAAAAGTTCATGGTTGGTGAGTGCTTAGCGTTGTTTGAGACTAAATACTTCATCGCGACTGCTGAGTGTGGCCGTGAGTTGGAGGGATTTCTTATTTCTGAGAACAGTTAGTTGAATTTTGTCCCCTGATTTGTGTTTGGAGATTTCAATGTGGAGTTTAGCGAGGTTGCTGATGTCTTGGTTGTTAATGCTGCTAAGAATGTCCCCTGGAAGTATTCCTGCCTTGTCGGCAGGGCTTTCGGGAACGACTTGAACAATGAGTAGGTGCTCACTGCTAACTTCTTCAGTGACAACGCCAAGTGCTGGAGCGTTTTGGGCACGCAGACTACTATCACCAAGGCGACCCCAGCTTTTTCCTGCAAGAAGATTGTCCCAGTCTTGATGGAAGCCCTGTAGGCCAGCGTGGTTGTTGGAGTTCAACGATTGACCAATAGAGGAGTGAATGCCAACTAACTTGCCGCTTAGGTCAAATAGAGGGCCACCGCTATCGCCACCGATAATAGTGCAGTCGGTACTAAAGAACTGATCAAGGGAATGACCAATGACACGGCCAAAGCGCACCGGGGGAGTGCGCGTAGGCTCATATCCGCCGGGGTGGCCGAGAGCGATGACGAAGTCGCCTGTTTGCAGGTGTTTGGAATCTCCCACCTCCACATGTGGCCAGCCTTCAGCAGGAGCCTTATCAATGATTTTCATCATGGCGGAATCTCGCGTGAAGTGCGTACCGAGTACTTTTGCACGTACATGAGTGCCATCTGGAAAAATGACGAACATTTCGTCTGAGCCTTGAACTACGTGAGCTGCAGTAAGGATTAAACCATCTTTACTGATAATGACGCCGCTGCCTGAGGCGCCATTTTTGGGTGAGTTAAGTGAGACGGTTGCGGGAAGAGCATCATCAACTACCGCATTCACTTTTGTCTGTATTTGTTTTAAATCACCAAGATCATTAATGTCAGAGTTGGCTGCGGCAGCATAGATAGAAAAGAAAAAAACAGTAGCTGCGGCAATGGCGGATCGAGCTGATCTTTCTAATAAATGAATAGGCATAACTTCACTTCAGTAAGCGGTCTGAGGAAATATAATTGTGTGTTTATTTTTAAATGAATTTTTTTACTGCGAACTTGTGTAAAATGCTTTGTAAAGGGCCATCACCTAGCGTTCACTGGCAAAAACATACCATGGCAGATTTAAATTCTCAATCCGGCGAAGTCCCGCAGACTCAACTTTCTGCGAAAGTTCCTGCGAGAAAATCTGCCAAGAAGAAAGCGGCTAGAAAGAAAGTCGCCAAAAAGAAAACGGCACGTCCGCAGCGCAAAAAAAACACGAATGCCAGAAAGAAAAAAAAGAGAAGCTGGCTTACAGTGCTGTTATTTTGGCCCTTTCTATTACTCGGTCATTTGACGCGGGATCATCACCCCATTTTAAAATGGCCATTTAGAATGGTTGGTGCAGTAGGGATTTTCTTCTTTCTCTGCGGTGTGGTGGGGGCCTTGTTTTACGGTGCTCGTTCGCTGCGTTATGATTTGGCAATGGTGGACAAAATGCCGGCGAGAACAATCGTTTATGCGCGTGATGGCAGAACGGAGCTGGGTAGGCTGCACGGCGATAATCGCTACATCGTTACGCATGATCAAGTGGCAGCTGATTTTAAGAATGCGCTTATTTCTCGAGAGGATACGCGTTTTTACAGCCACTTGGGAGTTGATCTAAGGAGTCTGCTGCGTGCTGCAGTGGAGAACTATAAAAGAAGAAGCTTTGCACAGGGTGGGTCAACACTGAGCATTCAGCTGGCTGAAAATACCTACTTTCAACCCGACTCAACGATTAAGAAATCGAAGCTTCGGTTGTTTGATCAAAAGTTTTTGGAGATTGCACTGGCGCTACGCATCGAGGCAAATTTTGAAAAAAATGAGATTCTGGAGCATTACATGAATCGGATCTTCTGGGGTCACTCGATTCGCGGGATTGAGTCCGCCTCAAGAACTTATTTTGAAAAGCCTGCTCGTCAGTTAAGCCTGTCTGAAGCGGCTATGTTGGCCGGAATTATCCGTGGGCCGAATGCTTTTTCCCCTTTTAAAAGTATTGAAAAAGCTACGCGCGAGCGCGATGTCACACTGGGGCGGATGGTGCACTATGGCCATATCACTCAGGCGCAGGCAGACGAGGCAAAAAGCCAAGCACTAGACGTTAGGCCCAAAAACCGTCGTGTGGTTCAGCCGAGCTATGTGATGGATGCCTTGAGGCGTGAGCTCGATAGAATTCTCGAGGAGGAAAATATCCAGTCGGGTGGGCTCAATGTGATTACAACCGTCGATCATACGATTCAGCGTGCAGCTGAGCTTTCAGTGGAACGGAACCTCGCTAAAGTTGAAAAAAAGTCAGGTTACCGCCACCAGACACGCTCGCAATGGCTCAACACCTCAGAGGCTAAACGTGGAGATCCAGCCTATTTGCAAGGTGCCTGTGTTGTGATAAAAAATGATACTGGTGAAGTACTAGCTGTTGTCGGTGGCAGGAATGCGAATGAGTCGAAGTACAATCGAGCGATTCAGGCAGAACGTCAAATTGGCTCAATCTTTAAGCCATTTGTCTATTTAAGCGCGTTTAGTAAAGGTATGATGCCAGAGACTTGGGTTCGTGATAGCCGTATTCAGCCAGGTGAGATTAAGGGTGCGGAGAGATCCTGGTCGCCAGGGAACTCGGACGGAAAATATGGTGGTTTTATCACGGCGGAAGATGCCTTGGTACGTTCGCGAAATACTTCATCAGTGCGCGTAGGCAATTTTGCAGGGCTAAATTCGGTAGCGCAGACGGCATTGGACGTAGGTTTCGTGGAACCTTATTCAGGTAAACCCTTGTTTACGAAAAACCCCTCGTCCTACCTAGGCTCATGGGAAGCTACGCCATGGCAAGTTGCGAGTGCTTATACTGTTTTTCCTAATCATGGCGACTGGTACCGACCTTATCTTATTCAAGAAATTCGCAACGCCAGAGGTGAGCGACTTTACCCAGGTAAGGGAGACTCTGGTAAATTAGTCGTCATTGCAGCTGATTCAGGTGCCAGTTGGAGTGTTTCCAAAACTCTAGAACAAGTCGTCGATCGCGGTACGGGTAGAAATGTGCGCAACCTTGGATTTACAGCACCCTGTGCGGGGAAGACGGGTACAACCGATAATTACAAGGATGCGTGGTTTGCTGGCTACACTGCGAACATTACATGTGCGGTTTGGGTTGGGCTCGATAAGCCAGAAAAAATTATTAATGGTGGCTATGGCTCTACTCTAGCGGCTCCTATCTGGACCGATGTGATGAAGACAGCAGGAAGGTTGAGCTACAAGACTCCTCCGTTTAAGTCTGTTACTGTCAAACAAGTCGATCTCTGCAGATGGTCGGGTAAGCGCGCTACAAGTGGGTGTGCGGCAAAAGGAGCGGCTTACAGAGCGCAAGTACCTATCGATATGTTACCTTCAGCGAATAATTACTGCACGATCCACCCTTTACGTGCCGTACCTGTTAATCAGAGCCGCAATGGTTCAGTGCCCAAAACAGCGCCTCGTGCTATCCCAATAGATGAAGCGCCCCGTGCGATTCTTGCTGAGTGATTTTAGAAAACAATACCTGTGAGCTGGAAAACAACAGAGTCGTCATCGTATCGTCCTCGGTGGCTGCCTCGAAGATTAGTTAATTTACTGAAGTTTTTGATTCGATTCGGAGGGCTGGCTGGTTTTCTCCTCATTGCCGTTGCTCTGTATTATTTCTATTTGGCGATACAGTACGATCTTAGTGAGGTTTCAAAGTTACCTGAAAGATCACTCATCTTAGATAGAAATGGTGACGAATTCGCGGCGATCCATGGTGAGCGCAGACGTCTCATCGCACGTGATGAGATACCCGAAACCATGGTGCTCGCTTTATTCGCTCGCGAGGATGCGAGGTTTATGGAGCACCACGGTGTGGATATTAAAGGGTTGGCAAGGGCGACACTTCGCAACATTAAGGATCGCTCTTTTACCCAAGGGGCTTCGACTCTGACGATGCAGTTGACACGGAATAGTTTCGAATTAAGGGCGAAATCGTTGCACCGGAAATTCCTCGAAATCGCCATTACACTACGTACTGAGAAGAGGTACACGAAGGACGAAATCCTCACTCATTACCTCAATCGTATTTATTTTGGTTCTGGTTGTCATGGAGTTGAAGAAGCTGCTCAGACCTACTTTGGTAGATCAACAGCAGCACTGAATGATGCGGAGTGTGCCATGCTTGTTGGCATTATAAGAGGGCCTCACATTTTCTCTCCTTTAAGAAATTTTGAGCGAGCCACGGATCAGAAGGATGAGGTTCTAGAGCGTATGCTGGCGTGTGGGTATTTCACCCAAGGAGTATATCATGAAGTGATGCAGCAGCCAGTTCGCTTAGTGACTGACCAGGAGCAGCAATCATCCCGTTCGTATGCTCTTTCATGCATACGTAGTCAGTTATCAGTACTCTTAGAAAAACACGAGATTCGAGATGGAGGATTAAGAATTCATACAAGTATCGATCAAAAAATGCAAACTGCATGCGAAGCTCGGCTCAAGTTGCCGATGAGTGAGGTGCCTAATTCAGAAGATATTCAAGCAGCTCTGGTTAAATTAGATACTCAGACTGGTGGAGTTCTCGCTATCTGTGGAGGGAGAGATTTTCAAAAATCATCCTTCAACAGGGCGTATTCTACGAGGAGGGATCTTGGTCCCATGTTTGAGCCTTTCCTCCAAGCTGCAGCCATTGAACGACATAAGGTAGCGTTAAAGGGTAAACCAGTTCAGACAGGTCGTCAGCTTGGTGCCGCGGAAACCATTAGGCTGAGCAAGCGTTTGGGCTTTGCTGGACCCTTCTTAGAAACAGAGGATCTTTATCGCGGTGCCTTGGCTGCTACACCTATGGAGTTGGCTTTAGCCACTGCTGCACTTGATAATGGAGGCCAACGCATGAGCCCTTATTTTATAGAAAAGATCACTGATCTCGACGGCAGAGAGCTCTACCGTCATCAGCCTGACGTTTCTCTAGTAATTGCTAAAAGTTCAGCATCTGAAGCGCTAGAGCTGAATCCGGAAATGCTCACGGAATCTGGACTTATCACCGCGACGAGTGCTTGTAGAGATGTTTGGGGGATTCAACTTGCGGACGGTATCGCTACCAGTCTGTGGTTCGGCTGCGATGTGCCCAGGAATATGGGAGGACGCACCGTGCTTAAAAAGCAGCTTGGAAGAGTGCTTAAAAGTTTGCGATAAATGCAGATCTACTTGCTTGGTTCCAACTGGCTTAAAATAGCGGCAGCAACTTCTTTTGCCATCGCCGTAGAGCCTTCAGTAGTAAAGTGACAATTTTTAGGTAATTGAATTTCTTTGAGTTGAGGCTCACAGAAGGCGTAGAGATCATTGACGACTATTTGGTGACGGTCCATGATTTCCATTGCCGCTTCGTTGTAAAGACTTGGTGCTTCTGGCGTTCTAAGAGGATTCAGAGTTCCAGGAGCGATAGGTGTGGTGGTGGCAAAAATAAGCTTC
The DNA here is from genome assembly GCA_051252195.1 of Akkermansiaceae bacterium. Classification (GTDB taxonomy): domain Bacteria; phylum Verrucomicrobiota; class Verrucomicrobiia; order Verrucomicrobiales; family Akkermansiaceae; genus Oceaniferula. The sequence continues at coordinate 97,324 of JBPOGD010000010.1, forward strand.
GCTTTAGTTTTTTTAAGCTTTTTAACAATGGCTTCTAAATTGTCACTGTAAACCTCGACCGATGCCTGTCTTGGGTCTTCGGGATCATTGGATAAAGTGTGAGTACCTGCCTTTTCAACATGCTTAAGGTCATGGAGCCCCCAGTTGAAATGAATCACAGACCACTTAACACCGTGCTGTTTGAGCCAAGCCTCTATCTTGGGTGTAGCAGTGATCGTACCACTGCAGTTCGCAGGTCTCGTCCCTTTCATTGGACGAAAGACGTTTGCCTTGCCCGATAGGATGTGTCGAACTTGGAGTGTATAGCCAATGGAAATAGAATCCCCCATAATCAGCACATTAGGCAAAGAGGGATCCGCCTCAAATCCCCAATCACTATTTTTATCGATTTCTGCTAGAGATCCTTTTTCAGGTGCGGCATGCATGAAGCCAATACTTAATAAGCTTAGAAATGTGATGATGAATTTGTTCATAGAGTTTATGGAATATGTATAAGTACGTAAAACTAGTTAATATTTTGTCATTAATCGTAATTAGTAGCAAGTCTAGGGTTTCCCATGGTAAAAGACACCTATTACACGGCTTTCATTTTCCTTGAGTGTGGGGAAATTTCCACCAGGGTTTCCATCTTTATCCATCATCATACTCGTAGTGCGCTCCGATCTTGTATTTTGAATCCACAAGCTGCCAGTGTTCGCTACTCCATGAAAACTTCTTTGATCTCCATAGTTGCGCCTTATTTCGATTGTGGCTAACGATCAGATAGTAAGGGTATTCTTGATCGGGTTCCACAAATAGAACGGAGTCGTGATTATTGCCAAACTCAGTTGTGAAAACAGGATTCTCCACTAGTCGGTACCAGTCCAGTGGACGAAATGGTAATAGCTCTGTGCTTTCAGGCTTCTGAGCGTTTGCCACAGAGGTAAGTATAGCGACTGTATATAGCGACTGTATAATAGGCTTTATGTTTTTTCATAAAAATTCACTGGCATTAGATAATGCACGACATCAAGCATTGAATATTTTATCAACTTTCATCAAAGCTCCATAAGAAAACTTACACCATTCGCCAAACTTTATAAACTGAATTTTGGGTGTTCACAGAGTGGTCAGAAGCCTTTCATGCCATAAGCTATTTAAAAATAGAAAGGCCACGTCGAGCGACGAAAATCATATCTAGTACAGAATTTAAAGTTTCTAACAAAAGCCTTGCTGTGCCATTGAGGCTGCTTCAGCTTCCGACTAAGTTCAGTATTAGTAGTGATACTTATTTTATATTAAATTTTGAATTTAATTACTGAAGAAAGAGTCTTAGACCCAACGACCTCAATTTCGAGGTTTCTAACAAAAAACAAAGTGAAAATAACAACAAAACTAACAGCCATGTTTGCTCTCCTTGCACTAGAAACAAGTGCATTTGCATGGACAAATCAATTACAAAACTCTGGATTTGAAGCCAATCCACCTTCAGGTGCACTTGGTAACCACCTCAACCACTCGATAGCACCATGGCAGTGTTCTAGCGGAGCATCAGACTACCCTAACGTAGTTAAAGTGAATGGTGTTGCCAACTCGACTGGCGGACCAATATTTGACGCCTCAGGAAGTACCCAAGGAGCAATTAGGCATTATCTCGACATCGTTGGGTCTAATAGTTTCTCTCAAACTTTCATTGCCCAAGGTTCAGGTCTAGCGTCTTATGGTGGTTTTTTCTCTACGCGCGATAACAGAGAAGGTATAGCCAGAGTCTCTATTAGAAATGCTGCGGGTCAGAGCGTGACATCTCAGCCTGGCAATCTCCCATCTGGTAATTCAGCTACGGATTCATGGGTGTTAGTTAGTGCTAGTACACAACTTACCGCTGGCGATACATACACACTGATTATCTATATGGATAATTTCATGAATTTTGACAATGGTTTTGTTAGTTTTGAAGGTTTGCCTCCTAATCCCGGCGATCCAGTTTTAGCAGACGCAGGCTCTTTATCTGCAAATACTGGCCCTGTCTCAGTGGTGAATGACTCTGTGGTGAATGACCCTATATATGTAAATACTGACTCTTTGTATGTAGATACTGACGTATTAAATATAATGGCACCTGAGCTTAATCCTTGTTGTCCGCCCATTAACAAAGAGGTCATCATGCAGCAGCTCACTCCTGTATTCCAACCTAATGGGGGAAGTAATTCTAAATATCGGCTGAATTTCTCCGCCACATCAACATTCAGTAATCAGATGCTGCAATATGTTGACTATGTAAATAGCATGAATCCGCAAATTAATGCGATTGTTACAAACTGGAGGATCTTTGAAAAAAATGATGCTGGTGGCCCTGGCTCGCCCGTTCCTACGAGCAATGGTCTTGGGACGGTTGTTGAAGAGTTTTTCACAACATTCAGTACTGTATCACCGCACCTCAACCTAGGGAATACTTCCCCGAGTTACCCTATGAAACCAAATACTTGGTATCGGGTTATTACAGATACTTATTTTAACAACGATCTTAATTTCTTCGACAGCGAAAAATGTGCCGTTAGTGAATATTGGGTTAATTGGATGGTTGCATCTAACAAGTCATCAAATGGGTCAAATGGAAAATTCGTTGTTCGTGACGGCAAACGCACCATTCGTGAGTTTGATGTAAAGAACAACAGTTCAGAAACTAAAACTCCACCAAAGACTAAGCCTAATTCTAAAGGTGATGCTATCAAAAGGTTACAAAAGCTCAAAAGCAGATAGCTTGGGTCTCTCAAGCGAAAAAACGAGGTAAGGCACAATGGCTTCATCGCCGCAGCGCCGTCGATTTTTTTCGCGAGTTAGCTATTTAGTTCGTTGTCCATAGTTGCCCCAATGTTGAGTGGGCGGCTATGGACACTTTTATGTTTAGTAGAAGTGTATTTAAGATCATTTAGCTAGATCATTAGCTAAGTTGTCAAGAAGGGCTAAATGTGATCCTACCGTTGCATTTACTTATAAAGCTGGTTAAGTCGCTGGAGGTTTATTTAGCCGATCTACTGAAACAATGAGCAGCTCCATTATTATCCACTCGCCTTATCCATTAGATACGACGCAGGGGAACACCATAACAGCTCGTCGTTTAGAGCAGATATTGCTCGATGATGGTAAGCAAGTGATCATGGAGGAGGTTATTTATCAGGGGGCGATTGCGCGCTCTATGATTGCGCTGAACGCGTGGCGCAGTGCAGATGCGGTGAGCCAGTATCAGAAAGCAAACCCGCAGGGCAAGGTAGTAGTGATTATCACAGGCTCAGACATCAATAACGAGGAAATGGATGATGCTCAGTCGCCTACACGGATGACGATGGCAGCGGCAGATGCCTTGGTGATGTTGCATGATATTGAATTTGAGAAATTACCGACTGATCTTCAGCAGAAATGCCAGGTGATTTATCCTAGTGTTAATTTCCCTGAGAAGATCTTACATCAGCCTTTAGCAGGAAGCGGTTTTCAAGTGGTCATGGCTGGTAATTTACGCCCAGTGAAGAACCCAGTGTTGGCTGTGGAAGCATGTCAGTTATTGCCAGCAGATCTCTTGTTAACTCTGTCTTCTTATGGTAGTGCTGAGGGAAAGATCAGGGAAACAGTATCATCTGCTAGTAAGGAACTTATGCACTACCAGTGGTGCGGCGAGGTGACTCATGAGGCACTTTTGCAAACGATGGCGGCGGCACATCTGTTACTCAATACTTCCATTGGAGAGGGAGGAGCCAATGCAATTTGTGAAGCTATTAGCATGGGTCTGCCAGTAGTAGCGAGTGATATTAGGGGGAATAAAGGTATGCTGGGTGAAGATTACGCAGGGTTTTTCCCATCGGAAGATGCGCCTGCTTTGGCCGCTTTATTAATGAAGGTATCAGAGGACACTCTTTTTTACCGAAGGCTTAAGAAGCAGGTGGCTGCAAGAGCCAAGCTATTTAGCTATGCCGCCGAAACGGAGCAGTGGGTGAGCTTGATCGAGACAGTCCTCTAGCAACTAGGCTGCACAGCACGATGCTTTTTACCTCTGCGCTTTACTCATGCGACTGTTTCCTTTACCAGCACTGAGCGCATTAATCAGGTGCGCGTAATTTTCTCACTTAAAATTTATGACTGCTGCTGAAATCCGCCAAAGCTTCTTTGATTTCTTTCAAGAAAAGCAACACACCATTGTGCCTTCGGCCTCATTGATGCCGCAGAGCCCAGGATTGTTATTTACAAATGCTGGCATGAATCAGTTTGTTCCTTATTTCCTTGGAACTGAAAAGGCTCCCTACTCGCCGCCACGTGCAGCAGACACGCAGAAGTGTATTCGTGCGGGTGGAAAGCATAACGATCTCGATGATGTTGGCTATGATACTTATCACCACACGATGTTTGAGATGTTAGGTAATTGGTCTTTTGGTGATTACTTTAAAAAAGAAGCAATCGAGTGGTCGTGGGAACTGATGGTCGAGCGCTGGGGGTTTCCTGCTGATCGTTTGTACGCCACGGTTTATATGCCTGCAGAGGGAGATCCAGGGCATTTCGATCAAGAGGCCTATGACTTCTGGGCGGCTCTTTTTGAGAGTAAAGGGCTCGATCCCAAGCGTCAGATCGTTAATGGAAACGTGAAAGACAACTTCTGGATGATGGGTGAAACAGGGCCTTGTGGACCGTGTTCTGAGCTTCATGTGGATCTAACTCCCAATGGCGATACCGATGGTAAACTTGTGAATTTGGACTCGGATCTTTGTATTGAAATCTGGAACCTTGTGTTCATTCAGTACAATGCTGAGGCAGATGGGTCTTTCCGTGATCTTCCAGCGAAGCATGTGGATACAGGTATGGGCTTTGAGCGCGTAGCCTCGATCATGCAAGGAACGGATCAATTTAAGGATTTCTCGAAAAAGCCGACAAACTACTCCACCGATGTTTTCCAGCCGATTTTCAGCAAGCTGGAGCAGCTTAGCGGTAAAGCATATCTAGATATTTACCCTGAATCTGTAGAATCCGATAAGTCAACGCTGTCGACAGAGATGAAAGAAGCGATCGCATTCCGCGTTATTGCCGATCATATCCGCACCCTTTCTTTCTCTCTTGCTGATGGAATTTTACTTGGAAATACGGGAAGGAACTACGTTTTACGTCGGATTCTACGTCGTGCTGTGCGATACGGTAGAACGCTTGGTTTTAGCGGTAAAACACCCTTTATGGCTGAATTGGTGGACACCCTGGCAGAGCAGCTGGGTGAGATTTTTCCTGAGCTCGTGGCGCGTCAGCAAGCGATCAAGGACAACCTCCATCGGGAGGAAGCGAGTTTCAATGAGACGCTTGATCGTGGATTGGCAATGTTTGAGGATAAGGTCGCATCTGGCGACATCACAGAGCTGAGCGGCGAATTTGCTTTTCAGCTGTATGACACCTTTGGTTTTCCTATTGATTTGACCGAGCTTCTCTGTGAAGAGCGCGGATTAAGCGTTGATATGGAAAAATTTCAACAGCTGATGGAGCAGCAACGTGAGCTAGGTAGAGCCGCGCACACGCGTGAGCTAATACGCGCGGCAGACATTGCGAGTGATGCAGTGACGGAGTTTACTGGATTTGAAGAAGATGTGACGGAGGCGACTGTGTTGGAAATCCACATGCAGCCTGAGCATTTGCTCGTGATTACCGATAAAACACCGTTCTACGTTGAAATGGGTGGTCAGTTGGGGGATAAGGGGACTCTCGAGAATGAAGGCGAAACTTTCTCAGTGAGTACTGTACAGCAGTTAGGTAATGCTAAGGCGCATGCTATTGACCTTAGTGCCAATATCATTGTGGGTGATAAAGTGACGCTTCGTCTAGAGGTAGCTCGCCGTCGTAGATCGGAGGCTCATCACACCGCGACCCACCTTTTACATGAGGCACTGCATCGTATTGTTTCGAGCGACGCTACCCAGCAGGGTTCTCTAGTAAGCAGGCTTCGACTGCGTTTTGACTTTAGCTCAGGTGCTGTTTCAGCTGGGAAACTTGAGTCGATCGAAGAGCAAGTCAATGAGTGGATCAGTGCGGCGGATAAGGTTTCTTGGACCGAGGTAGAACACACAGAGATCCAGGGAAGGAAGGATATTCAGCAGTTTTTTGGTGATAAGTACGGAGATCTCGTTCGCGTCGTTCAGATAGGTGGCGAAGCAGGTCAGCTCAATGGTTACTCGATGGAGCTTTGTGGTGGAGCGCACGTTCGCAACACCAAAGATATAGGAATATTTAAAATTAGATCTGAAGGTGCTATCGCGTCTGGAATACGCCGTATTGAGGCAGTATGCGGCGAGGCAGCTTGGGACTGGATGGCGGAAGAGGTGGAAAAAGGCGATGCCGAGATCGAACTTCTGGAGGCAAAACTCAAAAAAGCGAACAAGGATCTTAAGCGTCTTGGTCAGGAGCCAGTGAAGCACCATGATTTCCCACATATTATGGAAGCCCTGCTATCAGAAGGTGGTGACTTTAAACAAATTAATGCGACTTTTAAACATTATCATCGCCACATTGTCGAACTCCGTGAAGCAGGAGTGACGGCTGAAAAACTACTTAAGAAGGCCGAAGCAGGAGCTGCTGCGGCTGCGGCCGATGAAGCACTTCTCCATTTACTAGAGAGTGGTGGCAACTTTGCGGAGATTTTTGAAGGTACAGCGGCTCTTTTACAGGAGCTGATGAATGGTTTAAAAAAGAAGCAGTTTGCAGGTGCTGCATTCCTAATTGTGGATGATGGTGAGAAGCTTCATCTTGGTGCGTTCTGTGGTCAGGAGGCACAATCCTCGGGGATTATGGCAGGTCAGCTCATCCAGACCCTCGGGCCACTGGCAGGTGGTAAAGGCGGAGGAAAGCCCGATCAAGCGCGAGGTGCTGCTCCAGAGAGAGATAAGGCTCAATTACTTAAGACAGCTGCTATGGAGAAACTCTAGCAGTACTGGGATACTGGGAGGTCGATTATTCACTTAAGGTGACTTCAACTCGGAAGAAACGAATCGTTTCAGATTCTGGAATGGTAGTGACGACTTTTTCATAGTTAGTATCGATGACCTCAACACTAGGTGAAGAGATAAAAGTCAGCTCAGAAATATCAGTCCAGCTATTGCTTTCTAGTGAGGTAGAGGTCGTTACCAAGTAAGTAAGAGCCCTGTCTGAGTAATCAGTGCGGCGAATGTAAGAAAATTGCCCACCCTCATAAGTAGGGAGTAAAGCAATAGATGAGTTTTCCATGTTCTGAGAGGGCTCTGTCGGGTCACCGCCGAATGCGTATTCGAGTAAGTTAAAGATACCATCGTCATCATCGTCGCCGGTATCCGTGGCATCACTGAGTTCAGACCCCCAGCTAATGAAGGATTCGATGACATTATAGCTAAAACTTTCTGTCGTACTCGGTGATTGATCCGAGTAGTAAGAGATTTCATGCGTCGCTGTACCCGCAGTAGGGATATTGAGGGTGACATTGACATCTGTATTGGCGCTAGCGTCCAGCGTGGCTTTACGCTGTCTGATCACGGAGGTATCGGGATCGTCAAACCACTCGCTACTAGATGTAACACTGACGCTGGAGCCAGTGGGCAGTGCATGGACAACCTTAATATTTTCAGCGGTTTCCGCACCTGTGTTAGCAAGATTGAGATCAATAGAGAAATCGTAACCTGCTCTAATAATAGTAGATGGTGTTGTGTGTGTTAGCGCAAGTGAGGTAGTGGGTTTTACATTAGGACTCATGTAGAGACTGGTGAGTTGATAACCTTCGTCTTCTAAGACAGTATTGATTTCTTCAAAATAATGAGGGATGAAGCTTGCATAACTGGTGTAAGGATCAGTGCTTGTACTTACACTGAGATTGACCGCTACAATTCCTGATTTGTCATTGTTATAGCCATCGTCAATGAATAGCGGACTTCCAGAATCGCCTGTCTCTAAATAGCAGTCGTCTGCGTCCCCGGAGCTCGTTGCATAAGTCCAACCAATGACTTGAGTCGTATTACCAGAGTCGTAGAAAATAGTACTGATAGATCCCCTTCCTCCACGTGCGCTCTTTCCCAAAACGATTAAGTCTTGATTGAGATAATCAGGATTATAATTGGGAACAGTTCCTAATCCAGGTATGGTGACATTTGTCGTTTCAGCATAAATAGATTGGGCAAAAGCAACTTGATCATCATCCTCAATAGGTTCATTGAGTGTGGCGATAAAGATATCAGAGGTCGCAGAATCTTTAGTAATTACTTCTTGGCTAGCTACGGTTCGGGATATAATTACTCCTGCAGAAGAAAGAAAATTTATTGTAGCTCCTACACCTGGCTTGAAGTGATCAGCACCAATGATATGAATAGGTGAAACGAGTGTAAGCTGGCGGTTGAGATTATTTGTGTGCCAACCGACTCCAGTAAAATCATAGGCTTGATGGATGAAAGTCGGGTTTTCTACAGGAGAGTTCGCAAAGCCAGTGAATCGATCGTGTAAGGCCGCTGAGTAACCACGTATCTGCAATGCATACAATGAAGACGTACCGCTTATTAGTACTATTGAAGCTATGATGCAGATTATAAGTAAGCGTGAAAAATACATAAGATATAGACCATACACAAAGTATTCTTATTAGTCATGTTAAGAGATGATTATTTTTTAGAGACCCCATTTTCCCTTACAAAAGGGTTACATGATTTTTCTTTAGCTATTGTTGTCAGGGGGCCATGGCCTGGACATAAAATCGTATCATCAGGAAGGCTTAAGAGATTGTCTGAAATCGTCTTTAAAGCTCTTTGATAGTTTGCAAAGTTGGAAGTTTTTCCCATAGAGCCGGCGAACAGGCTATCACCACACAGGCAAATGGGTGTTGCTAAGCCATCATAGTAAAACGCAAACGCGGGTGAAGCGTGTCCTTGTACATCAAGTACTTTGATTGGATTTTTGGAAAACTCTAGTTCTTGGTGATGCTCTAAAGTTTCAGGGTAAATAATGGGGCTGCCTTTAAAGGCATCCACACAGGCGATGTGATCGGGGTGCATGTGCGTAATGTAAACAGCGGAAATTTCCAACTGATGTTTGCGAACGTGCTCCAGTATTGGTCGTGCGTCAGTGCCTGTGTCGAAAACGATCGCCTTGTTTCCTATTTGCAGGAGGTAGGCATTAACGCCGAGATAACCGAATGCCGTGGTAAAAGCGTGAAGTCCATCGGGTAGGGAGATGGTTTTGTTATAGCAGTCTAAGTTAAGTAGAGCATCTGTAGACAGGCTGAGTGTTGCAGCAAGTGATTGAATGTGGGCCGAATTAAATTTTCCCGCTAAAATATCTTTTATGGAAGATTCAGGAACTTTAGAGTCCTGAGCTAGCTGATGAAGACTATACTCTTGTCCCCGCATCGCTTTCCCAATGATGTCGCAAATATCATCTTCCAAAGTGATTCTCGCTAAACTCATAAATGCGAGATTGGCTTGAACAGCTCGTTAGATCAACAAATATTAGATTTTCCTTAGTCTCCTTTTGCCAACCTTTCGGCGAGGAATTGGTGCAGTCCGGCTTGAATGATTTTTTCCTGAGTTTTGACGATGTCGTACTGAATACGATGAAACTCAACGGTTTTTCTTTCTAGGTCGTATATGCAATAAGAAGCGCGCCAGTCGCCATCACGCGGCTGTCCTATCGAGCCGGCATTGATGAAGTATTTGCTACCTTCTTGAATAGAAATGGTCTGCGCAGGTAGCTCCTGCATGTGCTCGTTACACATATAGACACGAGGCACGTGGGTGTGTCCGTAGAAACAGACGGAAGAGATCTGGAATGAGAAGTTTGCTAATGCATCAAACTTATTATTGACGTAGTTCCATGATGTCGGTTGATCAAGTGTGGCGTGGACGATGGTGAAGTCTTGAACTTGGCGTACCATGCGGAGACGCGATAACCATTTTCTTTGTTCAGGGTTCAGCTGATCTCGCGTCCAAAGAAGGGCTTCAGCAGCCACTGGATTCATGAGCTCCAGCGAAGTATCATTACCACAGTCAAAATCGTGATTACCTTTTACAACGGGACAACCTAGGTCTCTGATGATATTGAGACAAGCGACGGGATCGGCATTATATCCCACCACATCACCTAGGCAGGCGTAGTTAGAGCAGCCCCTTGATTCTGCATCAGATATCACAGCCTCTAAAGCTTCGAGGTTCGCGTGGATGTCACTTAAAATAGCTATTTTCATTAACGATGGAGTACGCGTTATGCATGCACTCGCGAAAGCTTTTTTGAAAGAAAAAAAGAAAGACATTCTGCATTGGGTTTTAAGTAATTACGCACCAAATACATTTTACGCAAATAAATTAAAAACTATCTTCCAGGGAGTCTATAGCAATACGAACACCATTCATTGGATATCCTTGCTCACGATGGAGCCAGTAATTTTTGAGCCACCTCAACTCTGTCTCCTTATCAGGGAATAAAAGATGGTTGGGGATGCGCTGGTCTTTAGGAATATCTAACGAATTTTGTAGTGCGAATAAGCAGGTGATGAGATTCGGAGTACGGGTGTTCTGAGGGTTGTCGAATAGCTTTTTTCCATAAACGTAAGCCTCTTCCTCATGTTCGGAAGATTTGGTCATGGTGTAGAACGTAAAGCGTTCAAGTTTGTAGCGCTGATACTCTGGCAAACTACTCGAGCGGAGTGCTGCCTTATAGTAATCAATAGCACGTGGTAGATCGGGCTTTTTGTAATAATCGCTCCAGAGCTTGGCCAAGGTGTAAAGTAGCTCCCAGTCATCGGGGTTCTGACGCACACCTTCTTCGAGAAGCGCTGATCCTTTATTAATATATTTCATCCTCATTGAGGAACGTCTCAGCGGACTGAGATCTGTATTTTCATTATAATACACGGAAGCATTGGTGTGAAGGTGCCATGCTCCTGTTTTCCAGTAACTAATGGTTTGTGGCTGCAGGGTCGTAATAACCTTGTAGCTGTCTTCGATTCGTATCCAGTCAAGGTTTTCAAAGTGATTGAACGCACGCAGATTCCAGACAGCGGCCACCAGTGATCTTAGCCCGCCAAGTGCCACGATAGCGCTAGTTTGTCCTAGCTGAAGATGAGTGTCTTCTTTGAGCGCTGGCTGAATCAACCTCGAATCGACCATTGAATGGTTCAGATCATGTTCAAAGCGCAATTTTGATACGCCAAATGTAATTAGAACACCGAGGATGATAAGAATATTTAATAACGCCCGCATCCTAAAACTCCTTTTTCCGAAATGTGAACCATGCCAAGACGCTGTAGATTCCTGTGTAAAAGAATGTTAGTATGGCGAGTCGAGAGAAAATACGCGGGCTCACTTCTTTACCTTCGATGGTGGCATCTACGATGTTGTAGAGTTGGAAGTCAGGTAAGAGAAGTGAGGCAGCTTGGCTGATGATTTTAGCGCTGGTAGAGACACCCTGCTTTTGACTACTAAGCCAGTATTCGCGTGCGTCAGCGGTGAAGTGGCCCATGAAATAGATCATCACAGCTATGACAATGGTGAATAAAGTCGAGCTAGAAAAGGTTGAAACGAGCAGAGCAGTGGCAGCTATAACTGAGGCTTTAAAAAAGATCGAGGCGACACCTGCCTGCAAATCCCATGTGGCACCCTGCTGTGCAATGTCCACTTTACGATCATTCATGTACTCCAGTGGCCAACCCTTTAACTGTCCCTTGTTCATTTCTAAAGTTATAAGCCCTTGGGTTCGGAAATGTAGCACCGCTGAAAATAGCACGTCCATGAGCAGTAGCGCGATGAAGATAAGGAGTAATACGCCGAAGAGTTTGCCAAGTAGGTAGTCGAAACGCGGCACGGGTTTGCTGAGAATAGTATAAAGTGTTCTATCTTCGATATCTTTGGGGATCAGCAAGGCCGTTGCAGCAATGGCAAATAAAATAGAGAACATCGACATCGCACCCATCGCAGTACTCTTCAGGATAATAAGCTCTTGCTCCGCCGTATTCTCTGCGGAGCGGCTCCAAGGCATTTCAAAAACACTTGCTGTGATCATCAGGACGACAAAGATGGCGAGGAAATAGAAAACCTTCATTCTCATCAGTTGAGTGAAAGTATGATTCGCGATCACCCAGATGCGCGAAGGGGAGCAAAATCCGTTATTAAATCTCTGTTTACGCACGGGGCGCTCCTTTCTTCTGGCCGAGGTTTTTAGCGGCACTTGATTTTTTAGCTTCCTCTAAAAAGAGCCTTTCTAAGGTCGTTTTAGGCTTTTTCATATGCACTAGTTCGCATATTTCATTTTTTTCGATTACTGCCCGTATCTCTTCTAGGGTTGATGCCGAGGCACTTTTCAAAACAATTTCAGTTTGATCCTCGATTGCGATCAAGTCCTCGAGCTTTCCTTCTTTCACCATCTTGCCATTGAAAATAATACCTACCTGATCACAGACTTCCTGTACCTGTTCCAAAAGATGGGAGCACAAAAAAACCGTGACGCCTCTTTCTTTCAGGCGCACAATGATATCTCTGATTTCTCGTGATCCCAGGGGGTCGACGCCTGCAGTAGGTTCATCAAGGATGACTAAGCGTGGGTCATGAATTAGTGCCTGCGCGAGGCCAATCCGCTGAAGCATACCCTTAGAGTAGGCTCCGATTCGTTTTTTGCGGGCATCAGAGAGTGAGACGAGATCAAGCATTTCTTGAATGCGCATTGTAAGTTCCTTCCCGCGCATACCGCAGAGTTTGCCGTAGAACCGTAGTGTTTCCTCACCGCTGAGATGCTTATAGAAGTATGGATTCTCGGGGAGGAAGCCGATCTCTTGCCTCGAGTCGCTTTTGAGTGAATTTTTTCCAAAGACATAACAGCTTCCAGAAGTAGGTGCGATCAGACCCAGCAGAGCCTTCATCGTTGTTGATTTACCCGAACCATTCGGCCCGATCAATCCGTAGACTTCACCTGGCATGATTCTTAGCGAAACATCATCGACGGCACGCATTTTAGTGCCCCGCGCTCCTTTAATGGATGGTGAGGAGAAATCTTTAATAAGATGTTTTATTTCAACGGCAGGACAAACTTCCATAGAGGTATGCAATGAGGATAACGGGAATAATGGTTCGTGCAATCTGATTTCAATCCAGCCTCGTATCTTGGCGAATAAACCTACAATTTTTTCTTAAGACAAACACTTTACATCAAGGCCGATTCAACCCAATTACTTATTAATAAATTGCTGTTCAATCAATAAACAGTAAGATGCTCAAAATATAGCGCGTATTAAATCGTGAGTTATTCCAATAAGAAAATATTATGAAATCGACAAAAATATGGTTGCCGTTGCTAGCAAGTTTAAGCATTGCTAGCCCTCTGCTCGCCGAAAAGAGCATGGATGAAATGTGGGGTGAAAGAGCGACCAAGCTACGCTCTGAGAATCCAGACCGAGGAAAGCTTTTCATCGATGGCAAATACGCCATGTTCATTCACTGGGGGCTCTACTCAACAATTGGAAATCAGTACAAAGATAAAACCTACTACGGTATAGGCGAGTGGATCATGCACTCGCGTATGGCAGGCATTCCAATTCCAGAGTACAAGGATCTCGCCAAGGATTTTAATCCCGTTGATTTCGACGCCAAGGCAATCGCCCAGCTCGCTAAAGACGCGGGCATGAAATATATCATTATTACCAGTAAGCATCACGACGGGTTTGCGATGTATCACTCAAAGTCGAATAATTTCAACATTGTAGATGCCACACCATACGGCAAGGACCCGATGAAAGAACTGGCGCAGGCATGCCGCGATGTCGGTATTGGCTTCGGTTTCTACTACTCACATAATCAGGATTGGACTTATCCAGGAGGTGGCGCTGGACCACAAACGGACGCCGATGGTAATCCCGCAAGTTTTGATACTTATTTTGCCGAGAAATGCCTTCCTCAGGTGGAAGAGATCACCTCCGAATATGGACCTATCGAGCTTGTGTGGTTTGATACCCCTGCTGGAATGCCGAAGGAGTACGTTCAGCAATTAGTCGACGTCGTACGTAAGAATCAGCCTAACGCCATGGTTTCAGGTCGTGCTGGTCACGGACTAGGCGACTACCAGTCACTTGGCGATATGGAAGTGCCAAACGAGAATGTGGAAGGCCTCTGGGAAGCGGTTGATACCACTAACGACTCGTGGGCCTATGCGTGGTATGACCAAAACTGGAAAACACCCAAGGAGATCCTTCATCGTGTCGTATCGTGCACCGCACGTGGAGGAACCTACATGCTTAACATTGGACCAGATGCCACGGGTGCCGTTCCTGAGTATGCCATCGAGTCGCTACGTGACTCAGGTGCTTGGATCAAAAAATACCCACAAGTTATCTACGCTGCGCAGCCATCGCCATGGGAACATGCGCTCCCCTGGGGTGATGTTACAGTTCAGGGAAATAAACTGCACCTCAGCGTATTTGACTGGCCAACATCGGGTGAGCTATGGCTCCCAGGTTTAAAAACAGAGATCAAGTCAGCCAAACTGCTCTCCGGAGCAGGGGGTGCAGCTATTGAGTTTGCCAAAGTATCAGGCTGGACGAAGTTGTCCCTTCCCATCATGGCTCCAGAGAAATACGCCTCTGTCATCGAGATAGAGCTAGCGTCTGCCCCAGAAGTAGACTCTACCTATGCTCTCGACCCAGAATTTGAAACCAGTATTCTTTCACAGTTTGCCACGGTTACTAATGCGAAAGAAATTCGCGACCGCTGGATGGAAAAATTCGGCGAGTGGAAAGTCGTTCACGGTGTCGGTGAGTGGAAAGAGGGAGGCAAGGCGACTTGGGAAGTCGATGTCGTTCAACCTGGCACCTACCACATTGACCTTTCCTACAAAGGTGGGAAACGTCCAGAAGGCGGTAGAGAGGTCGACCGCGTTGTCTGGAAAGTTAGCGTCGAGGGTGGGGATACGATTCAGAACCAGCAAAACAGCTCACACAACTATCAGTACTTCCCCATGGGCTGGCTCGAGTTTCCAGAAGCAGGCCGCTACAAAGTCAGTGCATCATGCATCGAGGGCAATCTAGACGCAGCGGTTCTGAAAGCGATCCGCTTCGTGCCTTTGGATTAGTTCGTTTAACAGATTTCTATCTATCCAGCCTGCTACTCCTCAGAGAGTGGCGGGCTTTTTTGTCGCGTAAAAAAAACATATATCCTCTTGCGTAAAAAAATGATCTTGAGCAACTTTCTTGGCATGCGTCTTTACAGCACAAATAGCCCCGACCAGTTTGTTGATTTTGGTGAGGCAGTCCTGCGATCACTTCCCGCGGATAATGGTTTATACATGCCTGAGCACATTCCTGCGCTTGATGAGAGTTTCTGGGATGAGTGGAAGTCGCTGAGTTTTCATGACATGGCATGTAAGGTGGTATCCACATTACTGCAAGGTGCTATCCCTGAAGAGACACTTGAAGGTATCATTGCCGACGCACTTAATTTCCCAGCACCCCTGCACAAGTTAGACGATCAACGCTATGTGCTTGAGCTTTTCCACGGGCCGACCCTCGCGTTTAAAGACTTCGGAGCTCGTTTCATGGCACGAGTCATGGCTTATCTCACGAGAGACGAGGACGAGGTGCTCACGGTACTTGTCGCTACTTCAGGTGATACAGGTGGCGCAGTAGCCAGTGCTTTCCTCAATGTACCAGGCACGAGAGTGATCATTCTCTATCCGTCTGGTGGCGTGAGTGATCTTCAGGAAAAACAGCTCACCGCACTCGGTGGTAATATTACTGCTTTAGAGATCGATGGGTCATTTGACGATTGCCAACGCATGGTTAAAACAGCCTTTTTGAATGAGGAAGTTTCCAAAGCCTGTAATCTGACATCAGCGAACTCGATCAATATTTCCCGCCTGATCCCTCAAATGCTTTACTACTTTGAAGCGGCGAGAAATCTCGATCAGACACCTGTGTTTGTTATTCCTAGCGGAAACTTTGGAAACCTTACGGCACTGCTGCTGGCAAATCGCATGGGCTTACCCATCGATAATATCGTCGCGGCTACTAACATCAACGATGTCGTACCTGAGTATTTAAAAACATCTGAATATAAGCCACGTCCATCTGTCCCCACTATTTCCAATGCCATGGATGTCGCGGCTCCAAGTAACTTTGTCCGCATGCAGGAACTCTTTGGGAACGACTGGGAAAGCATGAAGGCGGTGATTCATGGTTTTGTAGCAGACGATGAGCAAACTCGCACTGGTGTCCAGCAAACCTACGAAAAATACCAGTATGTGATTGATCCACACGGTGCCATCGGTTGCCTCGCTGCCGATAACTGGCTTGCCTCACACCCAGACGACATCACTGTGATCTTAGAAACAGCGCATCCTGCGAAGTTCTCAGACACCATGGTAGAAACGCTAGGAGCAGAAGCCCTTCACGTTCCCGAGCGCCTTGCTTGTCTTGAGAAGGAAGAGAAAATTGCCATTCACATGCCAGCAAAGCCCGAGAAGCTCATCAGCTGGCTGTTGGAGTCTTTCTGAGATTTGTTAGCAAAAGCTCTCAGCTTTCTTTTCTGCTATCACAAAAAATCATGTGCTACCGCTAAATAAATCGTACTGTCTGTTGAGACCTCTAGCTCTTGCCTACGGTGCCATTTATAGTCTTTAGCGAAGCTAATCCTTGCTTGATCATTTTAATTAGAATACTCAAATAGCATGAAAAATCATAAGGCCTTCATTTTCATGGCACTTACTGTCGCGCTATCTGTGTTTTCGACAGCTGGTCCCCCGCCTATCTTGCAGTCTCAAGTGAAGGGTTTATTGGTTATCGCTCTCGCTGATGGTTCTCACGCTGGCGGAGCGTCTCAGATGAATGCGACAGCGGTTCCAGCTAGTGATGAAACTTCTTTTGAGTTGAGCTTTAATCAGGAGGTAGGGGAAATGATGGAGTCTGCGACAAAGGAAGTTGAAAAGCTTATGCGGGTGAGGCATCCAGATTCGTTGCCCTCGGGTCATCGGATCGAGTTTGGCTTTGCGGATAAACACTCGCCAAAGGATGGGCCTTCGGCTGCTGTTGCTTGTGCCTTGATGGCGGAGTCTATTATTACCGGCATAGAATTAGATCAGAAATTCGCTGTCACTGGCGACATGACGGCTACAGGCGAAGTTCAGCCAGTAGGTGGTGTGGCGGCAAAAGTTCGTGGTGCTGCACGCAAAGATTGCGAGATATTTGCCGTACCTGAAGCGAACCGGCAAGCGATACTAGATATCTACGTGCTAGAAGGCCTACAGTCGGTCTGTGATACTCAAATTGTGCTGATCACCAATTTAGATGAGGCACTCGCTTTGAGCCGATCTGATAAATCGAAGGACATTGCACAGGCCATCGAGGATTTTAAATTGGTATCACTAGCGGTATCCAAAAATGAAAAAAATGCAGGTCATCCGAAAGTGATTGAGAAGTTGAAATCAATTCTCAAAGCACTTCCCATGCATGAATCTGCCAAACTGGTGGCATTGCATGCAAGAGGTAGGGGGCCTAAAGTACTTTCATTATCGGGTTCTTTAGATGCTATTGATAGGAAAGCCAGCTTACTTGCATCAATTTTAGAAGATGGATCGTTTGTTGATTCAGGTTCCAATGATGCTCTTTGGGAAAGTTTGTCTGAGTTGAAAGATCTTCGCCGAGTGGTAGAGCCGAGAACGATTTCTTTTTTGGATACTTACTTAGACACGGCAAGTTTTTTGAAGAGTCATCGTGACAAATCTCGGTTTACCGACCAACTAATGCGAGAGTGGAGATCGACCGTATCAAAAATTGGTGTTGAACGTACCAAACTACTTAACGATCAGGATCTGCAGGAAGAGCTAATGGATGAATAGCCGCCTGTTTTAGATTTAGCCTAAATATACCACCTTCTTGTGATTATTTCTTGGCAAGTCGGCCTTCTTTGCCCAATAACTTCCGTATGGAACATCACGTATATTTTTGGCTAAAGGAAGAGCGTAAGAACGAGACCGATATAGCGGCGTTCGAGCAAGGAATGGTTGATCTTTTGAAGATCCAAGAAATCACGAGTGGTATCTGGGGGAAATCAGCACCGACGCCTGTGCGACCTGTGACGGAAAAGAGCTTTGATTACGCAATCTCTCTGCAGTTTGAATCCGTTTTAAAGCACGACCTGTATCAAGTGCACCCCGCTCACGATGTCTTTGTTGACACTTTTAAGTCATGGTGGGAAAAAGTGCTTATCATGGATGTGGAGTAAACGCTTAAAGTGAGCAGTATGAAGTGATCGGTGATGTGTCCTTTCTAAGGAAAGTGGCCCGCTATTGGTTTTTAGGAAGAACTCGCATTAAGGCGAATTAATGAAATATTCTAAAATTGTGAATCAACATCCTGATCACTGATATTTGCCCACTGATCACCTTCACTACCTTTATCTCGACCAACGTTTGATTTGAACTCTGGAGAGTGGTAACTCGAGCTGCTGCCAGTGGGTAATCTGATCCCGCTGTTTGTTCCTACGCATGATCATGTCGGTAGCGCGGTGTCCTGCGGCTTTGAGAGCGTAGAAAACGGAGTGTGAACTTTGAATGAATCTATTCATAGACGGAGGTTGATAGATTAAGCAGGTTAAGTCAAGTGAACAGTACTGTTTTTTTGAACAGTCTATGTTTTGCTCGTTTATTCAAGCTCAAGGCCAAGATCTGGCTCCGGTTTCGGTGCTCTCACTACGCGGTCGATAGCATGTTTGGTTACGAGGTTGCCCTTCACAGCGCGACCTTTGATGGCTAGTTCGCCGAAGGAGTAGGGGCGGGCCATTTGGCGTAGTCTTAGCGCGGGCTTGATGTGAACAACGAGCAGGTTGTTATTACTCGCCTCCTCGGTATCGTGAATAGAGAAATGGAGGATTCGGCTGCCCCTGCTGCCTTGTGTGAGGTCATATTCCTTGTCGCGAGTGACGCCACCGATGCGGAAGCGTTTAGCGTAGGTGGCACCTTGGCGTCCATCGCGGTAGATAATGGAGTAGATTTTTTTATCCTCTTTGCGGAAGACAGCAACGTGCTGTGGTGATTTATAAATGGAGGCTTTGTCGGCAATTTTAGTGATCATCATCTTGCCATCGGTATTAATGACAATGATATCGTCCATGCGTGAGCATTTCTCGATACTTTCTTCTTTTTTGAGACTGTAGCCGGCAAAACCGTTCTTGCGATCGACGTAGAGTGTTTCGTTGGCGATAACAACTTGCGTGCGATTTACCACGCCGAAGCTGGTGATTTCCGTGCGACGTTCACGACCTTCTCCATATTTCTTAATCAGGTTTTTGAAATAGGCGATGGCATAGCGGGTGAGCTGGTTGAGGTGTTTTTCGACTTCTGCGATCTCTTTTTCGAGGCCAAGGATAATTTCATCTGCCTTAAAGGCATCGAACTTCGAGATACGCTTAATTTTGATCTCGGTGAGGCGCACAATGTCATCTTCGGTGACTTCGCGGATAAGCTTTTTCTTATATGGCTCAAGACCTGTATCGATGGCAGTGAGCACCGCCTCCCAGGTTTCACATTCTTCGATGTCGCGATAGATGCGGTGTTCGATAAATATTTTCTCTAGCGAGCTAAAGTGCCACTTTTCTTGGAGTTCACCGAGTTTGATTTCTAGCTCGAGCTTAAGCAGCTCTTTAGTTTGATCTGCGCTTTGTTGTAGGATAGCGGTAACGCCTAGGAAACGGGGTTTACCATCAAAAATGACGCAGCCGTTCGGTGAAATGGAGACCTCGCAGTCGGTGAAGGCGAAGAGAGAATCGCGCGCCATCTCGGGATCGGTGCCTGATGGAAGGTGAATAACGATGTCGGCCTCGGCAGCGGTGTTATCCTCGATTTTTGAAATCTTAATTTTCCCTTTCTCGTTCACTGCCACGATGTTGTCCATCAGGCTACCTGTGGTGACGCCAAAGGGAACCTCGCGAATCCGGAGAATGTTTTTTTTCTGAATTTCGATCTTAGCACGGACACGGATCTTGCCACCGCGCAGGCCATCGTTGTAGGCAGAGGCATCCATGATGCCGCCTGTGGGGAAGTCGGGTAGGAGCTCGAAAGGTTCTTTGCGCAGTGCACAGATACAGGCTTCGAGAAGTTCGATGAAATTATGCGGCAGCATCTTGCAAGCAAGACCGACGGCGATGCCTTCGACACCTTGCGCGAGCAGGAGGGGGAACTTTAGCGGCAGTGTGACGGGTTCCTTGTTTCTGCCATCATAGCTGCGTGTCCAGTTGGTCGTTTTCGGATTAAAGGCAACCTCAAGAGCGAAGGGTGTCAGTCGCGCTTCGATATATCGCGGCGCGGCGGACTTGTCGCCAGTGAGAACGTTTCCCCAGTTTCCCTGGGTATCGATAAGTAGTTCTTTTTGCCCCAGCTGCACCATAGCGTCACCAATGGAGGTGTCACCGTGCGGGTGGTACTTCATCGTGTTTCCCACCACGTTTGCCACCTTATTGTAGCGACCGTCCTCTAGCTCCTTCATCGAGTGGAGAATTCTTCGCTGCACCGGCTTCAGTCCGTCTTCAAGGTGTGGCACCGCGCGCTCCATGATGACGTAGCTGGCGTACTCGAGGAAATAGTCCGAGTACATTCCGCGTAGACTTGCCTGATCATGAACGATTTCATCCTGATCCGAATCGTTTAATTCGGCGGGTAAATCGTCGGGGATTTCTGGAGTGTCGTCTATCTCGTCCATGGTAGGATGTGGCTTAGAAGGGCAATATCAATAAAGCTAAATGATATTTAAGCAATCTTAAGCATCGTGGCAAGGGCAGACTTTGGATGGTTCTTAGGCGGTTTGGTTTAAGAATAGTGTTTAAAGCTTCTCTCGTAACTGTTTTCTATTGAGCGAGTCGATAAGCATGCACGAGCAAGCCGAGAGTAGCTTAATCCTTCGATGTTTTATGCCTGTTTGGAAGCCAAACTAGTATACAAGAAAATCAGTTTTCATTGGTAAGTCTCTAGGATCAAGTTTATGGGCTAGGCAAGATGTCTTCACCGTTGTTTCACAATACATACGCCAATTTGCCGCAAGGTTTTTTTGAGAAAGTTACTCCAGCAGGAGTACCAGAGGCTCAGCTTATTAAAGTCAATGTGGGACTAGCAGCAGAGCTGGGAATTGATGCCGAGTGGCTGCAGTCAGAGGAAGGCTTGGCAATGCTTGCTGGCAATGATGTTGTGGCGGGATCGGAACCGCTGGCGCAGGCGTATGCAGGGCATCAGTTTGGTGGTTTTTCTCCGAGACTGGGTGACGGTCGTGCCATTTTGCTAGGAGAGGTTTTGGATCAACAGGGATTGCGGCGTGATATCCAGCTGAAAGGATCGGGAAGAACGCCATTTTCCCGAGGTGGTGACGGGAAATCAGCTCTTGGTCCGGTGCTCCGTGAATATATCGTGAGTGAGGCGATGACGGCACTCGGCGTTCCCAGCACAAGAGCTCTTGGTGCGGTGAGCACAGGAGAAGTAATCGTTCGTCACGATGGCCCTCAGCCTGGGGGAGTTTTCACGCGAGTGGCATCGAGTCATATTCGAGTGGGGACGTTTCAGTATTTTGCAGCGCAGCGCGATATGGAGTCGGTGCGCGTACTGGCTGATTATGCGATGGCGCGGCATTTTCCTCAATGTCTTGGAACGGCAGATGATCACGCACCGTACGTAGAATTTTTTAAAGCAGTGATCCAAGCTCAGGCGGACTTGATCGCACACTGGATGTCGCTAGGCTTTATCCATGGGGTGATGAATACCGATAACACGGCGGTCTCGGGTGAAACGATCGATTACGGACCTTGTGCCTTTATGGACGATTTCCACCCACAGTGTGTGTTTAGTTCCATTGATGTGAATGCGCGTTACGCTTGGGGTAACCAGCCGAATATCGGACTGTGGAATCTGAGCCGACTGGCGGAGTGCATCCAACCACTTTTTCACGATGATGAGGCAAGGGCACAGGTGCTGGCGGAGGAGGCACTCAATGAATTCTCGGGACGGTTCAACGATCAGTATATGATACGCTTCAGGGCTAAATTTGGTATTTCAGATGCTGCTCCCGCCGAAATTATTCAGGATGGTTTGTCCATGCTCGCGAATCAGCAGGTGGACTTTACGCTGTTCTTCCGTCATCTGACCTCAGTGGCAGCGGGTGCTAGCGATGGAATACTGAGTGCGATGTTTTCAGATCAAATTGTGTTCCGTGCGTGGTTGAAAATGTGGAGAGCCTCGCTGGATGAGTCGTGTTTTGAAAAGATGAAGTTCGCTAATCCAGTTCTTATTCCGAGGAATCACCGTATCGAAGAAGTCATTCAAGCGGCGCGGAAAGGTGACTACGCGCCATTTCATCGGATGAATGATGCCTTGGCGGCTCCTTTCTCTGAGAAGGAGGAGTATGCTGATCTCGAGTTAGCTCCTGAAATTCATCAGCGTGTGAAGGAAACATTTTGTGGGACTTAATTGGAATGATTTGATTGTGGAAGAGGTTTTTAACCTCTCTGAGTACGATGAGAGCGTTTGAATCATAGTGGAAACGTGAATTAGTCAGTGTTTTTCACCGTGAATTTAAAGAGCTTAAAAAGCTCTTCTGCCATTAACTTTTAATCGTTCCGCCACTTTGCCAAGTGCCCTTGATGAGTATTTCTTTCGGGTGTTGGGGCAGGCCGATGCGGTTTGTGATTAAGCCTTCCACGACGAGATCAATCGCTGCGGCCCCCACTATTTGTAAATTACCATCAATGCCAGCGGAGGTCTTCATTTCGGACTCTGAGCGAAAGAGGTAAGCGACACCAATATCCTCGGGAATACGGAGGCTCATGCGTGCGAGCCAACTTTTCACAGGAAGTTTATAAACGAGTAGGGAATCGGGTTTTTCTTTTTTAATCCATAGTTTGAAGGCTCTTTCTGCAGAATCTGATTCGGGGATGAAAGGGCGGCATGTTTCCTCGGGTGTCAGGTTTCGCTGCCAGTCGAGCGCACTTGCCGACCACTGATAACCTGACATGCGGTTGTTAAGCTCGGGGATAACGAGGCCAGTGCGTATATAACCTGCTTTTTTCAATTCGTTTAGTGCTAGACGGACATTGTAAAGGCCGTGGAAATTAGTGCGGTCCACCATGGTTTCACGGAAATAGGTGCTGAGGCCCGCCACAACAAAGTCATCGGAGGGTACGGGGTAGCGGAATTTTCGCGAGCGGGAGAACCCAAGAATCATCCCTTGGATACCACGGTTTCTAAGCACGTTCTCTAGTTTCTCCAGATCGCCGCCGAAGTCAGCGACGGCAAACTCCTCGAGGCGAAAGCCTAATTCATCGGCACGCTTCATCAGCCCTGCGTATTCCCAGCGGCAGACGTCTTTGGATTTCCAGCTTTCGCCGCCGCCGTAATCAGTAAGGAGAGCGATGGTGTTCATGGCGGATCGTCGCGACTGTTTACCTCGATTTAGCATCAGCGCGCTGATCATCGGATTGGGGCGGTAGCCTAGTTTCTCAGCAGCAGCTTTAATGAGGCTGCGTTTTTCCGTACTAATGCGAGGATCATTCCTGAGTGCGCGCGATACCGTGGAGGTGGAGACTCCTACCTCGCTGGCAACCCTAGCCATGTTGACGCGATTTTTCATATAGGAAATAGGTAGCAAGATTCGTGCGCAACGATGTGCATATTTTACGAGTTTGTTTTCAAGCCTACCACACCTCCGTGGCATGCCAAGTGCTCGAAAGGTGATTAAGAAAAGAACGTTCACACATCATTCTTCTCTCCCACCCATTAATAAACCCAACCTCAAAATAATACGATTATGCCAAAAGTTGATAAACCCATGAACAAAGACGGGGATTTTCTCGTCGATTACGAAGAAAAAGTCTTCGAAGACATCCAAGCCGATCCTGGTGAGAAAGCGCTCGTCACCTTCCACACTGTAGCCTTTGAGGGCTCCATTTCCATAGTAAACACGCTCTCTGCGACTCGCTTGCTACGCAAGGGTTACGAGACTTCGATTCTTCTTTATGGACCTGGTGTTACGATGGGCTTCCAGCGTGGTTTTCCGACCCTTGGTGAAGAAGCCTTTCCTGGTCATCTCTTCGTGAATCAGCGTCTCAGTAAATTTATGGAAGAGGGTGGAAAAGTCTACGCCTGCCGTTTTTCTACTCAAGCTCTCTACGGTCAGACCGAGAAAGCATTTATTCCAGGAATCATTCCGATTAACCCGCTTGATGTACTCGACTGCATTTTGATCCACAAGAAGGCGAATGCCGTGATCATGGATTCTTGGACGGTCTAATCAGACCAGAAAACAACGACTCAGGATAGGATGTGGTGGTTATTATTTCACGCTCTCCGTAACTACCGCATCCTTCCTTCTCTCTTTATAAATTTTCCGATTTCATGAAAAAAATTACCGCCGCTGCCATCCAACTAGCACCTGATCTCACTAGTGGGGCAGGTACTGTATCTCTGATGTGTGATGCCCTCGCCGATGCAGCAAAGCAGGGTGTCAATTTGGCAGTATTTCCTGAAACTTTCGTTCCCTATTATCCTTATTTTTCATTTGTTGAACCGCCCGTAGCCTCGGGAAAAGAACACCTCCGTCTTTACAGTGAGGCCGTTGTGGTGCCTGGACCTCTAATCGATCCTCTCATCAGTGCCGCGATCGAGCACAAAATGGTGCTCTGTGTGGGAGTAAATGAACTTGATGGAGCAACGCTTTACAACAGCCAGCTCATCATCGATGCCACTGGCGAAATTTTACTTAAACGTCGCAAAATAACACCGTCATTTCACGAGCGTATGATCTGGGGGAGCGGCGATGGCTCGGGACTCAAGGCGGTGGACACCGCAGTGGGTCGCGTCGGTGCTCTGGCATGCTGGGAGCATTATAATCCACTCGCGCGCTACGCGCTGATGGCGGATCGAGAAGAAATTCACTGCGCTCAATTCCCTGGATCCATGGTAGGGCAAATCTTTGCCGATCAGATTGAAGTCACTATTCGCCACCACGCGCTTGAGTCTGGCTGCTTTGTGGTGAATTCGACGGGTTGGCTGCATGACGAGCAGATTCAGTCGATTTCAGCGAATGAAAAAATGCAGAACACCCTGCGCGGCGGCTGCTACTCTGCGATCATCGCACCCGATGGCTCACACCTCTGTGAGCCAATCACCGAAGGCGAAGGGATGGCAATTGCAGAGCTGGATTTCAGTCTCATCACTAAACGTAAGCGGATGATGGACTCCGTGGGGCACTATTCTCGCCCTGATATTTTTTCACTCAGCATCGATAAAACAGCGCGTACTGCGGCAACTACTCTTTAACAGATTTAATCTGATGATCAATCTCTCCCAATCTCCTTCCGCGAAGAGCAGCTACAAGCAAGATCTGTTTACGAAGAAACAGTCGCTGCTCTCTGAGCTTCAGTCCTTTGGTGTCCAGCTAACATCGGATACAGGCGCGCCCTCGCGCTCAGGTGGTGCAGGGCCTACCGATCACAAGGCGATTACTATTCTGGGTACGACTGTCATGGTGCCTGTGCACACTCATACTGCATCGGCTTCGCCGTTTAGCCTTGGTGAATCGGATGACTTAGGAAATGTGAGCCTGTATCACAGCGGGGATGAAATTGCTAAAGTGAACTTTCCGCCTGAGCCGAAGTTCTATCAGCTTTCTACGGCAGAGGGCGTACCGTATCGCAAAATAGCGACGCTGCATTCCACGGATGTCCTCGCTACTACAATCCTGCAAACCTGTATTCGCTACGGGAATAAAAAGACGAAATGTCAGTTCTGCGCCATTGGTGAGTCTCTTAAATCAGGAGCGACTATTGCGCACAAAACACCTGCTCAGCTCGCTGAGGTGGCCGCCGCTGCCCAGAAACTCGATGGGGTGAAAAACGTCGTGATGACAACGGGAACACCTGTCACTTCAGACCGCGGCGCTGCTGTTCTCGTCGAGTCAGCGCGTGCGATCAAAGATGCTACCAATTTGCCTATACAAGCACAGTGTGAGCCACCTGATGATTTCGCATGGTTCCAGAAACTCAAAGACGCTGGAGTCGATTCGTTAGGTATGCACTTAGAAGCATGGGATGAATCGGTAAGAGCTGAAATAATGCCTGGCAAGGCCGAGGTGCCAGTTTCTTACTACATTAAGGCGTTTAAAGCGGCGGTAGAGGTTTTTGGCAAAGGTCAGGTGAGTACTTATCTGTTAGCGGGTTTAGGCGACAGCGAGGAGAGTCTGCTTTCTGCCAGCGAGCAGCTTATCGAGCTTGGTGTTTATCCCTTCGTTGTACCTTTCGTGCCGGTCACAGGAACCCAGCTAGAAGATCACCCTGCGCCGACTTCTGATTTTATGCGTAGCATCTTACCACCGATTGGAGAAATGCTCACCAAAGCAGGGATGACCTCCGATACCGTGAAGGCAGGCTGCGCCAAGTGTGGTGCCTGCTCATCGCTTTCTAGCTTTGAAAATAAAGCGTCGTCCAAGTCTTCAAAATGTTCAGCAGCCTAATTTTTTATCCATCATGCCCGAAACACCCTTCACCGTAGAACTGCCCGATGGCAGTGAGCGCTCATGCTATTCGCCATCGAGTGCTGTTAAAAAATATTTCAGCGCTGGCGACTCTATGCCTGCACCCGAGTTTGAAGCCAAAGCCACGGAGGCTCTCAATGAAGCTTCCCGCCGTGTGCAGCAGCAGCTGGGTTTCACATGATCATCGGTCATGGCATCTCTGGATGAGATCAAGTCTTTCTGTGCGCCACTTAGCGGAAGTGACACCGTTACCATATTGAAAATCTAATTATTCTTAACTATCATGACATCGACATACAAGATCAAGCGCACACAAGTCGTTATCATAGGCGGCGGTCAAGCGGGATTGAGTGTCTCGTATTATCTAAAACAACGTGGTCTAGACGATCACGTTGTACTTGAAAAAAATAGAATTGGGCATAGCTGGCGAGAAGAGCGTTGGGATAGTTTCTGCCTCGTAACGCCCAACTTTCAGTGTCGGCTTCCTGGACACCCTTACGATGGTGACGATCCAGAGGGTTTTATGGTGAAGGATGAGATTGTCGACTATGTCGAGCGATTCGCCGAGAAGTTTTCCCCGCCCGTCGTTGAGGGAGTTGAGGTCTTTTCCGTGAAAAAACAGGGGGGCGTTTTTGTGGTCAAAACATCAGCAGGCATCTGGCACGCTGACGATGTCGTTTCTGCGATTGGTTCATTTCATACTCCATTTAGACCCAAGGGCGCAGAGGATATTCCCGAGCACATTCAGCAGATCTACGCCACCGATTATAAAAACCCCGAGCAGATTGCCGAGGGCGAGGTCGTCATTGTAGGCTCTGGCCAGTCGGGCTGCCAGATCGCGGAAGATTTACATCTGGTAGGACGGAAGGTTCATCTTTGTCTTGGCAATGCACCACGTTCACCACGGAAGTATCGCGGTAAGGATGCGGTCGCTTGGTTAGAAGAGATGAAATACTATGATGTCACCTTTGCCGAACATCCTGATCAGGTAAAGGCACTGAGTGGTACTAACCATTATCTTACTGGTCGTGATGGCGGACGCGAGATTGACCTGCGAAAGTTTGCTGTCAATGGCATGAAGCTTTATGGATTTGTCGATGGTATTGACGCCAATGGTTTTAAAACTCAACCTAACGCGGGTGAAAAGCTCGACATTGCAGACGCCTCTTACTTGGGGATTCGTCGGCGTATTGATGAATACATTGAGGCGAACGACATTGATGCTCCCACGGAACCAGATTATGAGGCTTGCTGGCATCCAGAAATTGAACGCACGGAGATTGATTTCAGTTCAGATAAAGTGAGCTCGATCATTTGGTGTGTCGGGTTTCGTCCGAACTTTCGGTTTATTGAAGCCGAAGTCTTTGATATGCGGGGTTTCCCGATCCATGACCGTGGAGTGACTTTGATGAAAGGGCTCTATTTCGTCGGTCTACCGTGGCTGCACACCTGGGGGTCGGCTCGTTTCTCGGGAATAGCGAAGGATGCGGAACACATAGCCGATCAAATACACGCCGAAATTAAGATGCAAAAAAGGCAGCCAGAACCCGCGCTCTTATCTTAACCCTCTCTCAGCCACACCTAGTCCAACTCAGCTTATCCAAGGAAATGGTCTATCGTTTGCTCTACTCATTTAAGTATCCCACCAAGTCATGTTCACCGAACGCTTCAACAACTTTCAGCCGCAGGATTTTATTTTTAAAATTGCAACGACGCCTCATGACATCGCTGGCTTCCATGCGTTGAGACGGCGGATTTTCTGTGATGAGCAGGGTGTCTTTCAGGAAGATGATCGCGATGAGATCGATGACAAAATGACCGCGATTGTCTGCAAACCACTGATTGCTGGGATGGAGGAAAACGTCATTGGAGTTGTCCGAATCGATGAACGAGAGCCAGGTGTCTGGTATGGAAGCCGGCTGGGAGTAGCACCTGAGTACAGACGTGTTAGGCGTATGAGCCCTGCCGTTTCTGTGCGTAATAAACAACCCTGCCACGCGGGACTTGGTGCGATAGGTGCTAGCTTGATTTATAAGGCGGTATCCACCGCACATGCTTCTGGATGCCATGACTTCTTAGCCACGGTACAGGAACAGAACGCAAGGTTCTTTGAAAGACTGCACTGGAAGCCTTTGGAAAAGATGGTTTTGCACGGCAGGATACATGTCAAAATGCGAGCTGACCTAAGACACTATCAGCCTGCAGAGAGGATTGCCTGATTTTAGCTATGCTCACCGAACTTGTCAGAAATTTAGAAAAACATCCTGCGGTTAGGGAAAAATTTCTGATCGATTCAGCTTATTTGCCAGCGGAGGCGGTGAGTCAGGGAATCGCTCTGGGAGATGATTGCGCTGCGATCCCCGATGAGAGCACGGGGGGGTATTTGCTATTTGCAGCGGAAGGAATGCTAGATTCCTTCGTAGAGGATGATCCGTGGTTTGCTGGCTACTCCGCGGTAATGGTAAATCTGAGTGACATCGCTGCAATGGGTGGAAGAGCTGTCGCGATCACAGATATTCTATGGTCGGGTAATACTGAGCAGGCGGATCTTATTTGGCAAGGTATGCGCGCCGCTTCTGAGGCATATGACGTGCCTATTGTCGGTGGTCACACAACGCAAATTAGTGACAAAATTAGCCGCTTAGGAGCCGCCGTTCTCGGTAGAGCGGGGAAAAACCTACTCACGAGCTTTGATGCGCAAGCTGGAGATCGTCTTGTGATGGTCATTGATATGGATGGAGCGTATCAAGATGGAAAGCCTTTCTGGAATGCGAGCACCTGTGCTACCGAGAAGAAACTCAGAGATCACTTGGAGCTGCTTCCATTACTTGCGGAAAAAGGCTGTGTCAAAGCCTGCAAAGATATTTCTAATGGTGGTATCATAGGTACGTTGGCGATGCTCTGCCATTGCTCGGAGGTTGGTGTGACTCTGGATCTTCAGGCTCTTCCTATCCCTGAAAATATCGAACTGTTCAAGTGGCTCACTTCATTTCCTAGTTATGGTTACTTAATAGCGGTGCCAGATTCTGCTATGCCGCTCGTTTTTGAGCATTTTGCACCTCATGGTATTACGCTTGCTGATATAGGATTTTTTACTGCTGACCCTCAATTCTCTCTTCAACACGGCAACGACATATTGCCACTCCAAATTCACGCCTCAAAAACATTATGACCGACGAAGCCCGCCCACCATTTCCTCCCTTTAATGCCGAAACTGCTGCCCAAAAAGTCCGTATGGCGGAGAATGGCTGGAATAATCGCAACGCTGAAAAAGTATCCTTAGCTTACACAGCCGACAGCCAGTGGCGTAACCGCTCTGAATTTATCAAAGGACGTGCTGAGATTCAGGAATTTCTCAATGGTAAATGGGCGCATGAGCATGAGTACCGCCTGATCAAAGAGCTGTGGGCCTACACGAATAACCGCATCGCCGTGCGCTTTGCCTACGAGTGGCATGATGATGATGGCAACTGGTTTCGCTCCTACGGCAATGAAAACTGGGAGTTTGATGAAAAGGGACTCATGGCAAAACGCCATGCCAGTATCAATGATCTAGCGATCAAAGAAGAAGATCGTCTCTTTCAATGGGATCATGGTCCGAGACCAGAAGACCATGCGAGTTTAAGCGACTTAGGGCTGTAGCGGACTAAAAGTTAAAGATGATCGGGGTGGAGATAATACGCACTTTGCCACGACCATTGGTTTTCTTTTTGGTGATGGAATTGATCACATTTTCCTCGAAGTTGAGGGTCGTACGTGACTTTTCTTCGATAGTGACGTGTGATAGTTGACGGTACTGATGACCTGTTTTTGAGTCGGTAACATAGTTAAAATGTTTCTGCTCCTCGGTGACGATGTACTCCCATTTGCCCGTTTCGCCGTTGCGTGTCTGTGTGACCTCCACTTCGGTGGGGTCGCCGAGGGATCTGACGACTTCATCAAGTGTCATTCCTATGGCAATATCGTGATTGGCGACCAGCTCCTTAACGATCATTTGTCGCTCATAGAGTTTTTTTAAATTCACAATGAAGTTTTCGTCTTGCGACTTCAATGTTAGCGGATCGACCCAGCCACTCACTCTAGCGTGGCTGGCGTCGCCCTTCACTCGGTAGGACTTTTCGCTGATAGCGAGTAGTTCAAGTTTGGTATCAGCAGGAAAAACTCCTAAACGTCGATTTCCATTTTTATCACCATAAACCTTTGAAGGCTCCACTGTAGTTAAGACTACGGTATGATCAATGTGCTCTTCTAAATAGATGACATCAGGATCATCATTAAGCCGTGATTTTTCAGGATTGGCGCTTAAGAGCGTGATGGAACCTAAGAAGCTGACGATACAGAGAAAGAGAGATAGATTGGAATTTTTCATAGAAATGTGCTCTGGTGAGGTTCAAAATTATTAATTAAAGCAGCGATAGCCTAACACAGCTTTTTAATTTGTGCGAATTGTAAAATCTTCTGCAGTAACAACCAAAAAAAGCCCACTGCAATAGTGGGCTTTTTTTGCTCTTGAGAGTAAAAAGGGTCTTAGACGGTCATGAGCTCTTTTTCTTTGGCTACTACATGGGTGTCGACCTCTTTGATAAATTTATTGGTCAGCTCTTGAACACTTTCCTCGTAGCCTCTCTGCCCATCTTCAGTGAGAGCGTTGGTGGCCTTCATTTTCTTGGCATCGTCCATACCGTCTTTACGGACCGCGCGGATACGGATGCGGGCTTCCTCGGCTTGGCCTTTAATTAGTTTGACCATGTCCTTACGGCGTTCTTCTGAAAGCTCAGGAACGGGGATGCGGAGGTGCTTACCCTCGTTGGCGGGGTTTAGTCCAGTTTTGCTATCGATAATGGCTTTTTCGATATCCCTCGTTGTTGAAGGATCAAATGGTTGCACCATGATCATACGTGGCTCAGGAACCGTGATGATGGCGAGTCCTTTAAGCTTCATGGAGCTGCCGTAGCTGGCTACGTGAACATCGAGATTCTCGACGAGTCCAGGGCTTGCCTTACCAGTGCGAACACCTGCAAATTCGTGCACAAGGTATTCCACCGCTTTATTCATCTTATCCTCTGTTTCTAAAATTGCAGTATCTGGTTCCATAGTAAGTATGTTGTTATGTATTGAAAAATTAATCGGTTGTTGTCTTAGCCCATGTGAACAATGGTGCCGATATCTTCTCCTGCAAGTGCTTTGGTGATGTTGCCCTCGCCAGTGATATCAAAAACGATGATGGGAATGTCATTATCCATACAGAGAGTAAAGGCTGTGGAGTCCATGACTTCCAGCTTCTGAGTGAGGCACTCTTGGAAAGTGATAGTTTCGTAACGAACGGCATCAGGGTTTTTCTTAGGATCAGAGCAATAGACACCGTCGACCATAGTAGCTTTCATGATAGCGTCAGCATTCATTTCGCTGGCGCGTAGAGCGGCGGTCGTGTCTGTTGAGAAAAACGGGCTGCCTGTTCCGGCGGCGAAGATGACAACGACTTTGTGGCCGAGCTGGCGTCCTGCCTTGCGGCGGATGAAGGGTTCCGCGACATTTTTCATTTCAATGGCAGACTGGACAACGCAGTTAACACCTTCTGCCTCAAGAGCACTTTGCAAGGCAAGAGCATTCATCACAGTAGCAAGCATCCCGACGTAATCCGCCGTGGCTCGGTCCATACCTCTGGCACTGGCACTGGCTCCACGCCAGAAATTGCCACCGCCACAGACTACTCCGATTTCAACACCTGTGCTTAGAGCCTTTTTAATTTCTTTAGCGACTCGTTCAACAATCTCTGGAGAAATGTTGTCTTGGCTTCCTTTTTCTCTCAGTGCTTCACCACTGAGTTTAAGGATAACGCGTTTGAATGTGCGAGCATCTTGCGGTGTTGTCATAGTTGATGTTTAGATTCATGAATGCGCTGCCAAGAGTCAAGATTGAATACGGAGAAGATGTGCATCCTATGGAAAGTGAAAGTAGCTACTCGCTAGGTTATTTACTGTTATAAAATGCCCTCATTCAGTGGTCTTTACCTATGCGAAGTTGCTAAACATTATAGATCTTACTATGAGGTTTTGACCTGTTCTATTTGCTCGAGCTATGCTGCCCTATGAGATAGGTTCAAAAAAGGTGACGGATATTGCTAATTAGAGACATTTTTTTCGCGACATCTTTAGGATACTATGTTTTCAAGTCCGCAACGCTTTTTTGCGAAATTTCAGACAACAACACCGACTCTTTATAAATACCAATGGATACTATTACCAAACGCGATCTTGTGACCCAACTCAGTGATAAAACAGGTTTCACCCAAGCTGACGTCACTACCATCATGGATTCTATGCTGGACACTGTTATCAGTGAACTGGCTAAGGGAAATGCAGTTGCGATTCGTAATTTTGGATCATTCACAGTGCGTGAGGTGAAAGGGAAAATTGGTAGAAATCCTAAGAAGCCTGAGCAGATGGTAGAAATTCCACCTCGCGCAGTAGTGAAATTCAAGGTAGGTAAGGGCATGAGGGAGAGAGTGGCTCGCATTCTTCCCGTTATTCAGCAAGGAAAATAATCGGATGAGTATTGAGGCAAAAACACAGGATTTATTAGAGGAACTAGGATTTTTCCAAGATTGGACGGAACGCTATGAGTACGTCATTGGTCTAGGAAAAAAACTGGCTCCCATGCCTCAGGAAAAACAAACGGAAGATAAACTCATTAAGGGCTGCCAGTCACAAGTATGGTTGGACGCTAGCTACAAGGATGGGTTGATGCATTATGAGGCGGACTCTGATTCACTCATCACTAAAGGTATGATCGCACTTTTCGTGAAAGTGCTCGATGGCGAAACGCCCGATGTGGTTCTTCAAGCCGACATGGGCTTTATTGATCAGACCGGTTTGAAAGAGCATCTTGCACCCACGCGTGCCAATGCTCTCAATCTGATGGCCACTCAGATGAAGAAGCTCGCGCTGGAGCACATCAGCCAATAATTTTCTCAGAGATCGCGTTATCAGAGGTTTTTTAGAGAACTTGAGAAAGCGGGTGGATTTTCACCGATACCGTGTCCGCAATGATAGCAGATACGCACGGTGTATCGGGCTCTTTAAATCCGCAGAGACTGAAGAGCCTTGTGGGAAACTCGGAAGTATCAATGGATTGGTACTGATAAGGTCTGTGATGGACTAAACCTTGATAGATACTGCCATTGTTGCGCTGGCTGAAGAGTCGGTAGCGCTCGAGTAAAAAGAACTCTAAGCTTTCTGGAACAGCAGTCTGTCTATCTTTTAGATCAAAGGGGTAGACGAAGGTTTGAGTGGCCTCATCATTCTTGCGCCTTGAGGAGTAGGTAAGCAGCCCCTCATTTTCTGATGATGTCATCTGCGCGTGGTTGTATGGCAGATGGAAGAGCTGGCGGGCAATTTTTACAGCGAGCCATTGATTGCAATCAAGGGTGAAGAACCAGACGCCTGGTCTGCCGTGCTGATCATAAACGTAGGTGCGGAGATTGAGCTCTTGAAAGTAGGATATACCCGGGACGCTTGGGCAGTAGGAGGGGCGAATTTTCTCCATGAAAAAAGGTACAATTCCTAGGTAGGCTTTGCCTTCAAAGGTATCGACATAGATACCTTCGGGCAGTCGTGCTTGGATTTCATCGATGGAGAATTCCCAGTGCAGAAAAAGGAGGTGGCTCCAGTCCTGCTTCATCACCACGGGAGAATCGGGCTGCTCGCGAGCGGCAAGGCGTGCCGCAGCTGATGGAAGTTCTGGAAACATGGGCATCATTTGAGGCTTAGCATTTCGCGTACGGCAGACGCGTAGCACTTGTGAGTTGGAAGTAGGTGTCAAGAGCCGTGGAGGCAAGAGAACCGTGTTTAATGAGATCGATGCTGCCATCGTCACTCATAAGGCTATCGACCAGCTCGATCAGTGACACCTTTCCGATAATGAGTTTGGTACCATTGCTCTTAATATCGACGATGTCTTCGAGATCGAGAGCGTAGCGAATGTTGCTTTCCTTAACAAAGGGAGCCACCACGTCAGGGTGAAAATGCTCTGTGAGACCTGTTGATTTAAACTCGGATAGTCCGTCAGGGTAGCGGGCGGAACATTGGTGCGCTTGCTGAAGAATTTCAGCACTGACGTGATTCAAAGTCCACGATTGGGTGTCGATGATATTGCGTAAAGTATGGCGCTCTACGGTATCTGGGCGAGTTACCATACCTATCAAAATAGGGTTAGAGCCAAGGTGGGTGATACTGGAAAAGGGAGCAAGATTTGTTTCCCCTGAAGGAGTAGCCGTTCCTACGAGGCAGATTGGTTTTGCTCCTGGGAGCGATGTGGCGAGTTGAACGCGTTGGAGCTTCTCCAGAGCATCAATATCTTTTAAACGAAGAACCATAAAGGGATCATGAACGAGCTGATGGATTCTGCAAATTTTTAGCAGGCGTAATATCATTTTGCCTGTAGATTGGAACCATGAATGAGGAAGCGCAGAGCAGAGTCATCCGAATGGCTTGGGAAGATAGAACGACCTTCGATGACATTAAGAAAAAAACAGGTCTCAGCGAGGCTGATGTGATTAAGCTGATGAGAAAATGCCTCAAGCCATCAAGCTTCCGCCTGTGGAGAAAACGTGTCAGTGGTAGGATTACCAAGCACGGAAAGAAATTCGAGCAAAGCAGGAAAGAGCTACGGAATGTGCCACAGCAAAAACTGCTTGGTGAATGAAGGGTTTTTCCAAAAAGATCTTTTTCCGAAAGGATCTCTTACCATGGGTAAAAGTTGACTAGCTCATTGAGCAATGCTTCTCCCGCAAGATCACCTTTTATTTCCGCAACACCCTGTGTGCCTGCCAAAGCGAGAAAGTTCCCTGAGTTGGATGGCGGCTGGAGATTAATTTTGCCGTTGATTATTTCGCTCGGGATCAGTCCCGTGAAGTGACTTGGGCATTTGAAGCTACCGCTTGCACGGAGCTGGGACGGGGTGAATTTTTGACCCGTTGCCATCTGGTACAGCGCGGGGATGAGGTAGCGGGCAGCGCATGCCAAAACCGAGACAGGATTTCCTGGTAGCGCAAAGATAGGTGGAGAAGCTGCTCCTGCCTGTTTTCCTGTTTGTCTCCAATAAGCAAAGGGTTTGCCTGGCCGTTGGGCAATTCCGTGGAAAAGTGGGCTGCCGCAGATTTGTTCCAAGATAGGTGCAACGTAGTCGTATTTCCCGCGTGAAACACCTCCTGTCATGACGATGATATCGAAGTTTAGTAGTGAGTCTTCAATGGCTGCCTGCAATGTTTTCTGCTCATCGGCGATATGAATATCGGTGACGATTCCCAGTTTCATACCTGTGATGCTTGCATGTAGCGCGGTGGAGTGACTGCGGCGGATTTGATGTGGGAGTGGCGTTTCGTGGGGTTCAACGACCTCGTCGCCCGTGCTGATGATTAAAATGCGGGGAAGTTTGGAAACTTGGAGTGTGGTCATGCCACATGAGGCGGCAATGCTAAGCTCGGGAGCTTGGAGTTGAATGCCGGCTTGCAGTAGGTTTGTACCCTCAACGGTATCGCTTCCTTGGCAATGGATGTGTTGGCCATGACGTAGGCTGGCACAGACTTGGATGTGGGCGACTTGATCGGTGATGGTGATTTGCTCGATAGGCACCACGCAGTCGCAGCCTTCTGGTAGGACGCAGCCAGTCATGACTTCGATACAGTGATCTGAGTTTTTGAGTGATAGCGCTGCCGTTCCTGCGGCTTGAATTCCTTCGATGGCGAATGCGCGGTTCAGCTCTTGCCAGGAGGAGAATCGGATAGCGATGCCATCCATCATCACGCGGTCAAAGGGAGGTAAGTCCCGGTCGGCGAAGATATCCTCGCGCAAATATCGACCCTGAGCCTGTGCGAGAGGTATCGACTCCGTGTTCATTGTTTCCAACGATGAGTGGATGAGCGATTCTGCTTGGGGGACTGAGATGAGCGCTTGCACATATTGACAGAAACACGATTGGCGTTTTTTGTCCATCTATGCCAGTGTCTGCACGTGAGCGAAACGATAGATATTTTACAGCGACCCTTACGTGATCTCAGGATCTCGGTGACGGATCGGTGTAACTTTCGCTGCCGCTACTGCATGCCGGCGGAGATTTTCGGTGAAAACTACGACTTCTTACCCAAGCCTGAAATTCTTAGTTTGGAGGAGATCGCTAAGTTGGCATCGATGTTCTGCGACCATGGTGTCGATAAACTCCGTCTCACAGGTGGCGAGCCACTGCTGCGCCGCGGTATCCACGATCTAGTTGCGATGCTTGCTGAGATCCCTGGTGAGCGCGATTTAGCGATGACAACCAATGGAACCTTGCTGAAACGCTACTCGAAGCAGCTTAAAGAATCAGGTTTGCACAGAGTGACGGTATCATTAGATGCCTTGGACCATCAAATCTTTGGTCGCATGAACGGTGTAAGGGCATCGTCTGATCGCGTCTTGGAAGGAATTGATTCAGCTCTTTCTGCTGGATTAGGTGTAAAAATTAACACCGTGGTGCAAAAAGGTGTGAACGAAACCGAAATTCTTCCATTGATAGAATTCGCCCGCGAGAGAGGGGTGACGCTGCGCTTCATCGAGTTCATGGATACGGGGAATACCAACCAATGGCAGCTTGAGCAGGTCGTTCCATCGAAGGATCTGGTAAAACGGATAGGCGAAAAATATCCTCTGCTTCCTGTCACTCACGCCAAAGCTGGAGAAACGGCACGGCGTTTCTACTATGAAGATCGTCCAGAGCTGGAAGTTGGCTTTATCTCTTCGGTGAGCCAGCCTTTCTGCCAAGGTTGTAATCGCGCCCGCCTATCAGCGGATGGCCAAATCTTCACCTGCCTTTTTGCTGAGAAAGGCCACGATATTAAGTCGATACTGCGAGACGGAGCTAGTGATGCTGAGTTGCATCAGAAGATTGCAAGCATTTGGCAGAAGCGTGATGATCGCTATTCTGAGTTGAGAACTTCGCTAACAGGCGAGGTCAGCAAACCTGAAATGTCATACATCGGAGGCTGATTTGGCGAATCCATCGTCTAACCACCCGCAGCGATGGTGATAATTTCTAGCTGATCATTATCATTTAAAATAACCGTTGCATAATCGCGTGGAAAAAGAGCCTCCTTATTGTACTCCACAATGACAGGTTTGCCGTTTAATCCTAGCGATGATAGCAATGCTTCGACACTTGTACTGGCACTGAGCGGGTGTTTTTTGCCGTTGAGTGTGATGTTCATGATACGGTGTTGAGAATTTCTAGATCCCAATCTTTCCAGACGGACTCGTAGCCTTTTTGTTTCAGCATGGTAGAAACCTGAGCGGGTGAGCGCTCGTCATCGATGGTGAACTGCTCGGTGGCGCGGCTGCAGGAAGAGGTAGCTTTTTTCTCCTCAGTAATTTCGACGCGTTTTCCCTTAATCGTGAGGTGGAGATCATCAGTTCCCGCACCTGTGTAGCCACCGGGATCGGTCTGTGAACCAGCGGACATGTGGGTGATTCCTAGTGGTACCATGGCATCGCGCAGGGCAGCTGGTTCGCGTGTGCTGCAGACGATTCCAACTTGCGGGAAACAAAGACGGAAGGCGCAGGTGAGCTGAACGAATTGGCGGTCGTTGAGAAAAAAGTCAGGGTTCGGTTGGTACTGATAGTTACCAGCATAGGGTCGCATGCGGGGGAAGGCAACGGTGTATGAGGCTTTCCAGCAGTGCTTGTAGAGGTATTCGAGGTGGGCAGCGAGTGCCATAGCTTCCGTTTTCCAATCGGCTAAGCCAAAGAGAGCGCCGATGCCTATCCGGCGGAAACCTCCCGCATAGGCGCGTTCGGGGCACTCGAGACGCCAGTCGAAATTCTTCTTCGGCCCGGCTGTGTGAAGGGTTGAGTAGGTAGCGCGATCGTAAGTTTCTTGGTAGACGATGAGCCCCTCAGCGCCGTGTTGCACGAGTTCGCCGTACTGGTGGTCTTTCATCGGGCCTACTTCGATGGCAATGGTGGGGATAAAGTCCTTGATCGCGTCGATGCAGTTTTGCAGATATCCTTCAGAGACAAACTTGGGATGTTCACCAGCGACCAGGAGAATATTTCTGAAGCCAAGGCCGTGGAGGTGATGCGCCTCGGCAACGACCTGAGGAATAGTGAGTGTGGTGCGTAGGATCGGATTGTCGCGCGAAAATCCGCAGTAAGTGCAGTTGTTAACACACTCATTGGAAACATAGAGCGGAGCGAAGAGGCGCATGGTTTTGCCAAAATGCTGCTGCGTGGTGGCACGACTCTTGGCGGCCATCGCTTCTAAATCGTCTCGAGATTTAGGTGCGATGAGGTGCTCAAATTTCTGAAGCAGCGGAGATTTTTCCCCAGCATTAAATGTGTCTACGAAGCTCACGTGGCGCAATGTAGGTGTCTATGAGTGAAAATCAAACAATATGAGGGATCGCGTGGAGTAATCTCTGCGTGTAGCTGTGTTGCGGATTGTTGAAGACCTCTTCCGCCTCACCATATTCGACGATTTTCCCCTGATGCATCACAGCGATGTTGTCGGCAATATAACGCACGACCGAAAGATCGTGAGAGATAAAAATCATCGTTAGCCCGAGATCGTCGCGTAGCTGGAGTAGCAGGTTGAGGATCTGTGACTGAATGGAAACGTCGAGCGCACTGACTGGCTCGTCCGCAATGATGAGCTTCGGTTCGGGGGCGAGTGCCCTTGCGATGGCGATGCGTTGTCGCTGCCCACCTGAAAACTCATGGGGGTATTTCTGCATGTAGCGATGATCCAGCCCACAGCGTTTCATAAGGGCTGCAATCTTCTCTTTTAAGTCCTCCCCCTTTAGCTGAGGATGGCGCTGCTTGATCGCTTCAGCGAGGGCAGAAAAGATTGTCATCCTTGGATTGAGTGACGCGTAGGGGTCTTGAAAAATCATTTGGAAGTCCAACCGACGCGCGCGCACTTGGTTCTGGCTCAGTACTGATAAGTTGTCACCTTCGAGAAGTACCTTGCCAGAAGTTGCAGAAATGAGCTGCATGATGGTGCGGGAAAGCGTCGACTTGCCGCAACCCGATTCTCCTACTAGGCCAAGAATTTCGCCTTTTTCGATCTTTAGAGAAATGCCGTCGACGGCCTTCACTAACTCCACAGCACGACGCTTGAGACTTCCACCGCTTTTTTTGCGGAGTTTAAAGTGTGTGCTCACGTCTTGAAGTTCCAGAAAAGACATGCTTATTCTTAAACGAGGAATGATGGCGCCGTCGATAGTAAATGATTTTTTGAGTTTTTTCAAAAAACAGTTGCTATTGAGAGTCATTCTCAATAGACGTTAAGCGCGTTGCTACTAAATCACTTTTTTGAATAGCAATTTTCATTTCTAAAACCTCCATCTTAAACCCCCACGATGACAAAAAAAATTTATCATAGCTTAACCGCATGTGCGCTAGCGAGTGCATTTATCGCAAGTGCTGATGCAGGCGAAGCCGATGCGCTCGCTGATCTGCAAATGCTTTCTAATCCTAGTAGTGAGTCCCTTTGGGATCGCTTCTCTTTTGGTTCCTACGGTGAACTACACTACAATGCAGGTGAAGATGTCGAAGAGGTGTTAGACTTGCACCGTCTCGTTTTATTTACGGGGTTTAAATTTTCTGAAAATGCACGTT
Organism: Akkermansiaceae bacterium; assembly: GCA_051252195.1. GTDB lineage: Bacteria > Verrucomicrobiota > Verrucomicrobiia > Verrucomicrobiales > Akkermansiaceae > Oceaniferula. The sequence continues at coordinate 137,458 of JBPOGD010000010.1, forward strand.
TTGTTTCTGAGTTTGAGCTTGAGCACTGGTATTCGTCAAGAGATGGACAAGAGATTGAGTATGAGCTGGAGCAAGCATTTGTGCAGTTTGACTTGGCTAATAACTACACGCTCGAAGTCGGTGCGTTTCTCGTCCCAGTGGGCTTCACCAATGAAATTCATGAACCAACGACCTTCTATGGTGTTGAGCGAAATAAGATCGATTCCGAGATTATTCCTACCACTTTTACGGAAGTGGGTGTGCTACTCCGTAAGCGTTATGACAGCGGTTTGCAGTGGGATTTCGCGGTGCACCGTGGCTTACAAACAGAGAGTTACTCAGGAAATAATCCGGTGATCCGATCTGGCCGTCAGAAGGCAAATACCTTTGATGCCTTATTCACAGCAGCTACTGGTCGCGTGAAATACACGGGGATCAATGGTTTAGAGCTGGCAGCGAGTTTGCAGTATCAGGATGATATTACACGCGATGGCGAAGACAATAGTGCCATTCTTTTTACAACGCATTTTCTCTATAATAATGGCGGTTTCGGTCTGCGCGGTCAGTTTTCCCAGTGGACGATTGGGGGTGACAACCTGAATGGAGAATCGATTCCGAATCAGTATGGTGCCTACATTGAGCCATCCTACAAGTGGAGCTTTGGCGATGATTCAGCGGTCGGAGTTTTTACTCGTGCCCTATACTATAACAATGCTAGTCGCCCAGACGGCGAAACGGAATATCATGTAGGTGTTAACTACTGGCCCACGCGCCACACGGTGCTTAAAGCCGATTATATCCATAGCGACGGCAAAGGCGGTAGAGATGATCAAGGTCTCTGGAACCTCGGTATCGGGTACTCCTTCTAGAAAATTTCTGGATGGTCTCTTCCTAATAAGAGACTTATCCTTCATGTGTGATTAGTTGTGGAAACATAACATACGAACTGGTTCTGGGTGTGAGGCTCAGAGCCAGTTTTTTGTGGCATAGTTGGAGGAGAGGTTTCCAAGCTCTTCTACTATAAGAAAGAAGAATCAAAAACTCATGGCATCCATATCAAAGACAATTGTTACGTCCTCTGGCGGAGGCGTTTGATCGAGGATTTTGCGGATATGGCTGGAGAGGACTCTGGCGGAGGTTCCAAGAATGATAAGCTGGAAGCGGAACTGGCCGTGAGCTTTGGTGAGGGCGGCAGGCATGGGTTCGCCAAGAGTCATTCCGATGGGGAGCTCAGCTTTGAGACGTTTATGGAGGTTTTCCAAAGTGAATTCGGCGCGGCGCTCATGAGTCGAGCGAGTGCCTAGAAGGGCAAAGTTCGCGTACGGCGGGTAGCCGAACTGTTTTCTAAACTCAAGCTCGTGATTGGCGTAGCCGTAGAAATCGTGATGACGGGCAAACTGGATGGATGGAGAGTGTGGGGTGAAAGTCTGGATGATGACTTCGCCTTTTAACTCACCTCGACCCGCGCGTCCTGCGACCTGAGTCAGAAGCTGGAAAGTGCGCTCTCCTGCGCGGAAGTCAGGCACGTGGAGTCCGAGGTCAGCATTAAGAACACCCACGAGGGTGACATTGGGGAAATGGAGTCCTTTGGCGATCATTTGAGTGCCAATGATGATGTCGATCTTCTTCTGGTGAAAGGCGCGGAGTGTGTCGCGCAGGACATTTTTGCGCCGCATCGTATCGGTATCGATACGGGCAATACGTGATTGAGGAAATACTTTCTGAATGATGGACTCTACCTGCTCGGTGCCGTAGCCTTGGAAGCGGATCGCTTCGTCATTGCATTCAGGACACTTGTGCGGAGTGATCGCCTGATGACCGCAGATGTGGCAGATGAGTCTTTCTTCAGAGCGATGATACGTTAGAGGCAAGGCACAGTGGCGGCACTCGCAGACGTGACCACAGGAGGGGCACTGCATGGAGCGAGCGAAGCCACGACGGTTGAGAAACAGGATGACCTGCTCGCCCTCCATCAGTTTGTTTTCCATATGAGCACGTAAGGGATCGGATAAAATCGCGGGGCCACCTTTGTGTTTTTTCCCCTCGATACGCATGTCGATGACGCGGATGATCGGCATCGACTGTCCATCGGCGCGTTCTTCGAGCTTGAGTAGCTGGTACTTTCCTTTCTCGGTATTGTGAAACGACTCCAGTGAAGGTGTCGCGGAACCGAGAATGATGGCGCATTTCTCCAAATGAGCACGTAGGACTGCGAGATCACGACCATGATATCGCGGTGTGCTATCCTGTTTGTAAGAGCCTTCATGCTCCTCATCGACGATGATGATACCTAGGTTGGTAAGTGGGGCAAAAACCGCACTGCGCGCACCAATGACGATGCGGGCTTTCCCTTCACGAATGCGGTGCCATTCATCGAATCTCTCTCCCTGTGAAAGATGGGAGTGAAGGACAGCGACCTCATCCTGCATAGATGCAAAGCGGGATTTGAAGCGCTGGACAGTTTGTGGTGTTAAAGAAATTTCTGGCAGGAGGACGAGTACGCTTTTCCCGATATCAATGCAGTGCTGCGCTGCCTGTAGGTAAATTTCCGTTTTTCCTGAGCCAGTGACGCCGTGAATAAGCATCGGTTTTTCAGGTGTGTTGATCTGAGCTAATACTTGCTCCATGGCGACGGCCTGCCCAGGGTTAAGCTTTAATGGTGTGTCTTCAAGGAATTCTTCACCCTCATCGGGATCGCGGCGCACAGCTTCTTCGATAATTTTGACGATGCCTAACTTTACTAAAGCCTTGATAGATGCCGCCGCCGAACCACCGCCAAGATCTTTGAGTGAGAGCTTGCCACCTGAGGCTTCGAGCAGGGTGTAGATGAGGTGCTGGCGCGGTGCGCGTTTCGTGATGCGGGCGAGGGTTTCCTCATCGGGTTGAGCGATGATTTGAATGAACTTCCGCGTTTTTTCAGAATTCACTTCCTGTCTGACAGACTCTGGTATCAGAGCGCGCATGATCGTTTCCATCGGTGATCCGTAGTACTCAGCCATCCATTTCCCTAGCTCGAGTAACTTTGGTGTGACCAGCGGCTGGGGATCAATGAGCGTCTCAATCGGCCGCAACGAAAATTTTGTCGGCATTACCTTGGTGACATCAAGAATGGTGCCCGTGGATGGTTTATTACGCAAGGGAACGGTGACGCGGCAGCCAGGCAGAGCGGCCATTCCCTCAGGGATGGCGTAGTCAAAGACCAGTTCGGACGGTCCATCAATCAATACTCGGGCAGCGGGCACATAAGAGTCATAGACTTGAATAAACAAATACCCAATACGAAATCACTTGAATGAAGACTGGTACTTGGGAGACGATCTTATAATACAGAAGACCTTATCATGTATTTTCTGATTGTATTGTTTTTCTATAAGAGAGATAATTTGGATTCTAATTATGAAAAAAACGACATCTATCAATTACGTATCGTCGCTATTGGGCGGTGCAGTGTCTATGCTCTTTCTGTTGCCATTTAGCCTCCATGCGGATCATCACGAGAAACCGGAAACTGCCGCTTTAGCTGTGAGTTTTCAATCTGATGAAGCCTTTCTGAAGCAGCACACTGATGTGATTATTCTCAAAAAAGGAAACTCTGCAGTGGCGGTAGTGCCATCTTATCAAGGCCGGGTCATGACGAGTACTTTTGATCAAAAAACGGGACCTAGCTTCGGTTGGATCAATCGTAAAGTGATCGAGAATGGTTTCCTCTCCGATGAGGCTAAAAAGGGTAAACTTGAAGAGCAGATCTATATTTTTGGTGGTGAGGAGCGTTTCTGGCTCGGACCAGAGGGTGGACAGTTTGCGATCTTTTTTAAAGAAGGAGATAAGTTTGAGTTCTCAGACTGGCGTACTCCAGCTGCGATTGATACCGACGCTTACGAGCTGATGTCTCTCACAGAAGACAGCGCTATGTTTACTCATACTACGGAGATAGAGAATTTTTCAGGGACGCAATTTAAGGTGGGTATTGAAAGAAAAGTAAGGGTGCTCGATAAGTCAGCAGCAGAAAAAGCTGTGGGCATGGAGCTTCCTGAAACTATGCGCATGGTGGGCTATGAGACGAATAATCGTATCAAGAACCTAGGAGAAAACGCTTGGACGCAGGACACAGGTTTGCTTTCCATTTGGATATTGGGAATGTATAATCCTTCGCCTAACACAATGGTGGTCATTCCCTTCAAAGCAGGTGACGATGCTGATCTTGGCCCCAAGGTGAACGACACTTATTTCGGCAAAGTACCCGCTGAATATCTTCAAGTGAAAAATAAGGTGCTCTATTTCCGAGGTGATGGAACTCGCCGTGGTAAAATTGGTATTTCGCCGCAACGCTCCCTAGGAGTCGCTGGCAGCTATGATGCCGACGGGCAGGTGCTAACACTTGTTAATTATAACGAACAAGCAGCACCTAACGGATTCGTAAATTCCATGTGGGAAATACAGAAAGAGCCATTTGTGGGTGATGTGATTAATTCCTATAACGATGGTTCACCCGAACCAGGCGCAGCACCTCTAGGACCATTTTACGAGTTAGAAACCTCATCGCCAGCTGCCGCTTTAGATCCAGGTGAAACGATGACGCACATTCAGCAGACTTACCATTTTAATGGCACTGAGGCTGAGTTAGAGGCTTTATCGATCAAGCTCTTTGGCGTAGGATTAGAAGCTATTCAATTGATGGGGAAGCAGTAGATGAATCTTTTTCTGTTAGCATATTAGTTTAATTATTGAAGATGGATAGGGGCTTATCAACTCACATCTCCATCCATTATTCGATGAATGCTACTTAAGGAATCATACGTGTTTTTTAAATCAGTTCTATGTAGAGGATGCTGAAGAAGTCACCCTTCTTTGTTCTATAAGGATAAGGAAAACGCGGTAAAAAATGCTTAACAGGTGCAAGGGCACGGCTTAAGAAGCCCCAAAACCCTTGTACATGGCCAATCACAAACACGCAGAATCGACCTCTGAATTCCCCGATTTCTACCTTCCGTTTGGCGGAAAACTCTTC
>JBPOGD010000011.1:0-91821 GCA_051252195.1 Akkermansiaceae bacterium
AACCGCCTCAGCAGAACATCTTCCGTGTCTTCTGTGTCTTCCGTGGTTCAGAATTATTCTTCCAATGATTTACTCACAAATCATACCTACGATGACAACGGAAACACCACATCATCACCGTCCACCGACTACGCATCGATCATCCACGACGGCATCCCTGCCACAGGAACCATCAGCGATGTCTATGACTTCCGTAACAAGCTCATCCGCCGCAGCTTCGTAGGAGGGAAAACGATCCTACTCAGCTATGACGCCGATGGCAACCGAGTCAGCAAACAAGTACTCGATACCGCATCAGCCACCTTCAGCGAGCGCGAGCATCATTACCTCGTCGATACCAACAACCACACAGGCTACGCCCAAGTCGCCGAAGAACGAGACGGTTCAGGTTTCCTAACACGAGTCAACCACTACGGCCACGATCTCGTAGCCACCGACTTCATCACCGAAGGCTACCAACGCTACTACCAATACGATGGGCTAGGCAGTGTCCGCGCCCTCAGTGATGGCAATGGCGACGTAACCGATGAATACACCTACGATGCATTTGGAATCCTCATCGATACCACAGGCAGCACGCCTAACGATTACCTCTACACAGGTGAACAATGGGACGCTGACCTAGGCATGTATTTCCTAAGAGCACGTTACAACAACGTGCAGACAGGACGATTCCACTCGATGGATACCTATGAGGGGAGGCGTGGTGAGCCGATGACGCTGCATAAGTATCTGTATGCACATGCAAATCCGGTGAGTAATATTGATCCTAGTGGACACTTTATTTTATCGTTTGCATTGGCTGGTGGAGCTTTAACAGCAGATTTTGGGACTAAGACGGCAGATTTTGCAAGAGCTGGGGCATATCTTACGTCTTTTGGTAAAGCTTTGGTTCCTGTGTTTGGAACTACGGCATTAGCTGGGACTGGTGTCTATTTATATTTAAAAGCTAATGCTGAAGCTATGGCTCAAGTGAGAGAGAAACTAAGGATTAAAGCAGAAAGGCTTCGAAGAGGTAGAGGTGTAGTTTATCATTATACCGACAAAGCTAGTGCATTAATGGTAATGGGCTCAGCAAGTATGAAAGTAACGCCTCCTTATAAAGGTGCTGTAACTTACCCTCAAGGCGCATATGCCTCCTTAATTCCTCCATATGCTGTAGTGTTTACCCAATCACAGCTCTCAGCACATTTTTATGGTGGAAATACGAGCAAAGATGTAAGCTGGTCAGTCATGTTAAGTGATTATGGTTTTTTACCTGTCTTTGGAGGCTATCCTGATTTTAGATATAAGCCAGGAGCTTTGGGCGGATATACTACAGTTCAACCAATTGCAATTCTACCCAACCTTATGGACGCAGACTAATGAAAGAAGTAATTATTCAAATTATCACCTCAGATGATAACGATCAAAAAAAGTTAATAAATGAAGTCTCAGCTAATTTTCAGAGATTTGAAGAAAAGGATGTTATGGGGAACATCTCTATAACAAGAAAATGTGAAGCTTTAGTTCAAGTAGCTGATAAAGCCTTTAAGTTACAAGCTAATGTTGGTGGTGAATCGTGCCTGAATATTGTCATTTATAATGAGGAGCTTGATAGTCAAATTTTCTTCTATATCGGAACAGTTAATTTAGAAAGGGAGCAGACTTTTGTAATCAGTATTAATAGCACTGATGATTTATTTATTTTGTTAAAGTAAGAACCTTTGGCATTTTCACGTAGGAAATGAACCCACGCGCCAACCAATAGCGTAAAACATGATCGTAAAATAGCCAATACTCAACCAAAGCACTGTGTAAACTGCATGCCAAGAATGTGTAAAAGACACTTTACAGTTTAGACCTGTCTATCTTGCTAGGCCATGGCAGTGTATTGGTTTTACGTTGAACATGTAGCTTTTAAGTCTTTCTCTAGTAGGTTTAGTATGTCAGGAGCATAAGGGTCGAAATTTACATTCTTGGAACATCTTCGTTCATCACTTTCTAAGCTTTGAATATATATATAATAATCAAAGATTCTTTGTCCATCCGTAGAGCCCCAATCTTTTTTTATTTTTGATAGGTGCTTGTCTAAGACTTCCTCCTGTGATTCTCCAGTTAGTGGAATACGACGCGCCAAGTTGATGAGAGGTTTGTCACGTGAGCTTAAAAGCCAGAGTGTATTATTATGGTTCTGCTGATGACATCGGCTTATCCAGCTTCGAATGAGTAGGATGTCTGCTATTGCATTATCAATTCCGTTTTTTATGTTATTAAAGTTAGAACTCTTGGTTTGTTTTAATATGCTCTTCATTGAATTTGGTGCAAAGTGGTAGAAGCATAAATATGTAGCTTCTCTTACATGTATGTATTCAAGATGTATCCAATCGATAAACTCCTTTGCTTTTTCGTATGGCGAAATTTGCTTGCGATCAATACAAGCAATTTTGGTAAGAGCCGTTTTAATGATGAGAGTCCCAGTAAGATTTTTTTTAAATACATCAGGAGCTAGTGTGTCTTCGGAAACAGTAGGCAAGTGCTCAGGTGGTATTATCAGCCATTCGCCTTTAATTATTTTCAATAAACATTCTGGTTTAGCAGAATCAATTTGTCTGAATAGACTAAGCATAGATAAAGCGTCTTCTGGATTTTCATGAATAGCAAAAGATGGTTCAACATCAATATCAGCTAGTTGAAAAAATAGAATTAATGCTGCCCCTAAGCGTGTAAATTTATGATCTCTATGTTTATCAATTCGAGCAATGCTTAGTATGTCCTTAAGTATATTACGGTCTATAAGAGCTCTAGATTGTGTTTTATGTAAAACGTCCTCCTTTCGATATAACCACACGTTATTAATTGACTGGTTCTCTTTAAACAGTTGAAGAACATCATGCTCTTCTAGTATAGATCGAATAAGTTTGTGGTCTTCATCTGAGAAGTCTTCCTCATAAATAATTATTTTTTCCATCGTTGGTGTTTTCTAAATTAAGATTTTCACACTAAGGGCTAATATAGCTTATCGTTCATTATGTTGAGTGAATACTAATATTTTATGGTTTCTTCTAAGATAGACATTATTCGGTAAATAAACCAAGCCAACCAATAGCCCAATCATTTCACTCAATACTGGTTGACCTTTGGCTAGGTATTATGTGACCCTGCTAGCGCACTGGCAATAGTCGGTGTGGAACTTAGAAATTCCAAACCAAGCGGCTTGTAACGTAGTCGTTAACTTAACGTTGCCTTCTGACTAAAATGGTCAGAGGGCGGCTATTGCTATAGCATGCTTCGGCATAAAGGCTTTAGCGGTCATCTTGGTATGACTTTCTAACGTTCCTCTGGCCACCTCAGAAATGGGGTGGTTTTTGAACTTATAAAAAAGCCAATATGAACAAAATCATTATCAAGAAGTCGTGCCGTGCTGTGATTACAGCTCTCCTAGTTTCCACAGTATTTCCTAGCTGCTCAAATTTGGGAGGGCAGGGAGTAGTCAGAGAGAAGATCTCAGAGTTTGACGGAGCTAAGTCTATTACCATGTCGTCAGCGGGTGTAAGAGTATTAAAGGGTAGCACTACAGGTATCTATCCTAATCTAGGTGCCCTATGGAATACGCAATCGCCTAACCATATAGGTTTAGTATTAGAGCAAACAGGTAGCACAGGTGTCACAGGCATCAACTCACCTCTCTACGTTAATATTAAGGGGCTTGATATTAATACGGATGGCAAATTACACCGTTATAATACACGCAGCTTTACGGATCATAACTCTGCCCGATACAGCTCTGTATCGGGCATAAACACAAGTAGTTCGAATCAAGTAATCGTGCCTCTCAGTGTGGTGAGAAACATGATGAGCGCTAATCGCTGTGTATTACGAGTTCGCACGAATAAGGGAAGTGCAGAGCTTGATTTTACCCGAGAGAGTATAGCAGGGGTGAAGATGGCTAAGGCGCATATGCGTAAATTCCTAGCGCAGGTAGAAGCAGCTAAGTAAATTCACAAAAGAACTGATGAAAATATTCAAGAATAAGAAAAGCAGCTTTATTGCAATCATAGCTCTATACCTAGGTGGTTGGTTGCTCGTTTCAGAGGCCGTAGCTAAAGAAGACGCTAAGGTTATTCCCTACAAATACACAGAGCTGGCTGTAGAGGACATATCCTACAAGGGCGTTCCGCGTCTTGTTGTAAGAATTCAATTAGACACAGAGGAGAAGCCGACGAAAGAGCGCATGGTTAAAACAGCCAAGAAAATTTGGTCAGCGCAACAACGTGAATGGAAAGAGTTCACCGTGTTCATGATCTATGGAGAGATGGAAAACTTTAACTATGGCGCATACGGAGCAGCTGAGTTCAGACCTAAAGGGCTACTAGAGTTCAAAACCTATGAGGACAATTACCAGCTTTGGAAGATGTGATGAGTCACTGATTTATCCACAATCTAAAAGCCTGTTTCCTAAATGAGGGGAGCGGGCTTTTTTGTGGGTATAGAGAAGGGAGTTTTTTGTAGTAGCTGCATTTACAGCAGGTATATAGAAAAGTCTCTATGGGAATAACACTACTGGCTATACTAGCTTTCGCTTTTTCAGGCTTTTTAAACAATATAAGAGGGCTACACAAACATTCTGTTGCATCAGATGAAAGCGGCGATGAACAGCCAGAAGGAGAAAGTCTCGATAAAGTTGAAAAAGGCTCTTCTAAAAAAGATTACATACCTCTGAACATATGGTTTTCGACCTTATGTTATTGGTTGTCATGTATGATAATAGCCATGGATGCATGGATATATACCAAATTTAATTATTCTCTATATGCAGAGATTGCAGATGGAAAAGGAGGGGTTTGGTCGGCAATGATATCGGTTTTGTTGTTGATAGCAGGAGCTCTATTTTACGGGTTTAAAAAGTCTGGAAAAACTTTGAGTTCCGTATGGTTAATACTAATATGCGGTAGCACGTTTTTCATAATACCAATAGGCCAACTTTATCGAATCAAATATGATGCAGAGAAGATAGACGATTCTGGTTGGCGCTCGCATACAGAATGTAAGTTTCAATTAGAGGGTTGGAGCAGACCGAATCAAATACCAATAGCAGAACTCGGGGTTCAAACTGGCGGGCAAGCTGCTTTCAAAATAACACCGCAAAAATATGATCTTTCTGAGATAGAAGATTGGAAATGTATGATTTACTTAGATCAAGAGCAGTTTAATAAAATAGATTATGATCTACAGAAAGAGGGGTATGAGCAGCTTGAAAACGCTATTAATTTTGTCGTAGTTGATGGAAGCTCTAGAGTTCAAGCTACTTGGATAAAGAAGAAAAAAATCAAGAAAGCTTTGCCTGAACAGGGCGAGAAATAAGCGAGTAGAGTATATTCACGTTTCAGCGCAATTTCATGCTCAGCCCATAGCTGAATAGTTCATAATAGATGGCTGAAACGTGGCTCTTTTAAATTCACATTCTTGAATAAGCAGAAACGTGACATATTGCTGTATAAGCGTTTGCTCAATATGAGAGCGTTATGGTGCTTAAACTTCATTCAAATGTCTTAGCGCGTTGAATGTCGTCCAATAAAGCACTGCGGCACATGCCGCTAATATAACCAGTTGCCTACTGGAGCAGGGGTGCCGTAAACGTTCGTTTGTTGCACAATTCTGAACATGACTTGAATAGAACGTAATTTGTAGAGGCGTTTGTGCAGAAATTGCATGTCACAAACAATGGCCTTTTATCCGAGCCTTATCGTTTTCTGCAGTGATGCTCGTATTCATGAAAATAGGATACGCGAGAGTTTCGACCGATGAGCAAAGCCCTGAACTACAAATTGACGCATTGAAGTCGGCAGGATGTGAACGCATCTATGTGGACACAGTGAGCGGGGCGAAGTCTGATAGACCTGAACTTGAACAGTTGAAGTCGATCTTACGTAAAGGCGATACATTAGTAGTCTGGCGACTCGACCGCTTAGGGCGTTCGCTCAAAGACCTCATTACGTGGATGAATGAACTCGTTGAGCAAGAGATTCACTTTGAGAGTTTGCAAGAGAAGATCGACACAGCAACTCCTACAGGGAAGCTAGTGTTTCATCTATTCGGAGCTATTGCAGAGTTTGAGCGAGACCTCATACGAGAGCGCACCCATGCAGGGTTAGTAGCAGCGCGAGCAAGGGGTCGTAAAGGCGGGAGGAAACCTAAGCTGTCCACAAGTCAGCGAAAGGTGCTAGCCCAGCTATACCGCGAGAAGAAACACAGTATAGCTGAACTAACCCAGATGTTCAGCATTTCAAGAAGGTTGCTCTACCACATCGTTGCGGAGGGGTGAAATGTGGGTGGAGCACATGTAACTCCACCCTTTAAGGTGTTATTATATATAGCTTTAAGTTATGTAGGGGAGAGTAGGAGAGTGTTTTTAATTATTAGTAATATTTAACTGTTTTACTGTGTATTATAATAAAACAGCCTCCTTTCCTCCCCTTAGCAGGTTAGCTCCTTATAGAATAAGGGTTTTTGCGGGGGAGTCCATTGTTCCCCTCTGTGCTTCCCTCTCTCTTTAATTGAGGTCTTCAATAATATAGCATGGGGTGGTAACTCCATAATCAAGAAGCTGTTGCTTTGAGACTTCACTTATTTCACCACACTTTTTCATCATTTTGAGAGTTGCATCTAAAGCAAATTCAGCCCCCCTCGGTGAACTTGTAAAACTCTTCAATTTGCAAAGATTTCGTTGTAAATACCTATAAGGAACTATATTGTAATCAGCAATAGATTTAGCTACCTTATATGAGCTTATTCGCTTACTTGGTGTTAAGTTAAGATATTTTTCGAAACGTACCCTAACAAGATGATGCTGTTGCTCTTCAAGTCCACCTAGAACGCCGCTATCAAAATGAGTTTGCCAAGAAGCGATTTCGGTTTCGACTAAGCTAATTGCCCATTGTACGATAGATTGAGTGACTATAGGGTTTTGAGAATTTACACCAACTGCAACTATACCAGAAAGCTTTAAAACTTTGAGTTCTGCTCTGTTGTATATCTGCACGGTCTCTTCGGATGAACTAGATTCATTAATTTTGTCATCTGCTTTTTCACCAAAAGCACGAATTAAATCATTCGCCTTTGCTTCGATTGTCACATTATGAGTTAAGTTAGCGTTATTAGCGTTTAAACAACCGACAGCGAGACTATTTAGTGCGCTAATCAAGTTGTCGCTTGGTTTATGAAACGCCTCAGGGTTTTTAGGTGGTCGCTTACCTTTATACTCGATGAAAAGGAGGCGAGGAATAAAGCCGTTTGTTAAACTAAGCACGTCAAGCCCATCAAAAAATGCGCTTTTCGTAGTATCACCTAGAAGGCTAACACAGGGAGCTTGAATGCAAGCTGTGTTTTTCTCTTTGTCACTGTATGCATTGGGTCTAAGTTTACTGCTTTTTCCTGACTTGCCATACAAATCAAGAAGCACCTTTTGGAGCATAATGTCATTAGCGTTCGCTTTAGGGCTACAAATCCGCTTAAACAAGTGCCCTATTTCACCCTGTAGTGTCAGATAACAGTTGTGTTCAGAAGTGTGTCTAATAATGGCTTGCCCTGAAGCAAAACCGCTAGGCCCAAAAAAAGTTACAGCTTCAGGATGATTATTTACAATGTAACTAGATAATGTATCGATACCAGTGTGAGCACCTTCTTTGCCAATGCCTGTATCAGCAATAAGCACGATATAGATATTTAAACCTGTGTGAGAAATATTGTAAGGTCGTCCACAAATACCAGCCATGAATGCAATCGCTGCCGCTAGAGCAACCTCTTTTACAGGTCTAATAGAACTGGTGTAGATGTAATTTGCTATTTCACCTACCAGCCCTTCAGGGAATGTGATGTTAGAAGGTTGATCTTGCTTGTTTTTAGGACGAGATATTGGCGACAACTTTCCATTGAATTTAAGCTGGCTTAAATCAATTTGAGGTAATTCTTGGCTTCGTATCTTGTTGATGTTGAAACTTATTAAATTAGGTCTCTTGATTACTTTTTCCCTTCTGGCAAGGTGGCTTACTTTATAAATCCGTTCAACCTGTTCGTTGTTAGGGCTGTAAAAGCATAAAATACCTAATAGAGCTAGATCAGCTTCACTCGTAGACTCCCATATATCAGATTCAGTAATAGCTTCGATCTCACTATACATGAGTAAATTAAACTTATCGCTGTTATTCGCATTGGAAGCCATATGAAGAATTTTTTCATCCGAGTTTTTCTCAGGTTTGTTGTCGTAAGTAAAAAAAGGTTGCTGGTTTGGGAGGTCTTGAATTTGAGCAAATAACTTATCAAGTTCTTTCTGTCGCTCTTCGATAGTATTGTTCAATAAAATATCACCTGTGCATATCATGTGTCGTTGATTGGAGTAAACCTCCACACTGTCCCGTCTACACCCTCGAGGTATAGAGCCTTTGACAAAGATGTGATAGCCACGGCCACTTTTACTGACTTCAGTATAAGAATTAAAAACTGTGACGACTTGCTGATGCCTATTACGATCTTCGTCCGTAGCAGGCTTGCTAGCTTTGTCGTCTAGATCAATAACCGTGTAAGGATTACTTTCATGTAAGACAAAGCTTACATAACAATTCTCCTCTGCAAGAGCACCTAGGCATTGCTCGAAACCACCCCAGTTTTCAGGGTTTCCGACATCAGACATAATGCCTGTATTAGGACTAATTGGTTGCCCTTTATTATTCGATAACATCCAACAGGCTAAAGCTTGAAGCTCGGCAGGGATGTTCTTTCTTAATTGCGAGATATACTCGCTGGTATTTTGTTTATTGTGCATATCAATTTTTAATTGAGTTACACATTTTCATAATTTTACGACAGATCGATGCCTAGGTGTCGTCTTCGTCTTTACTGCTAAATCGTGAAGAAAATGAGTTGAAAAACAACTCTAGAGATGGAGCAAACCAGTATTTACTGGAGGAGATCGTTATTTATATCATGGGAATCTCATCCGTCAAAAATTATTATTAGATAATTTTCTAAGCTTTCGTATCGTATGGTTTAAGTGTTACTAACAAAAAGTCTCTCAAAAAGCCGAGCCTGACACAAGCCTTCGGGTTACACCTACTCATGAAGCGAATATCTGAGCAGGAAATAAATAAGCTGATAGAGGACTTTGATTTAGTTGCCCTTGTCCAATCAAGAGGGGTAGAACTCACTAAAAATGATCGTAAATGGCAGGGGCGATGTCCGTTTCATAAAGATAAACAAAAAAGCTTTGTCATCACACCAGCCAAGAAAACCTATCAATGCTCTAGCTGTGGAGAACATGGCAATGCTGTTCATTTTGTCGAGAAGTTCGATGGAGTAAGCTTTCGCCACGCCTTTGACTTAATCAAAATAGGAGGCGATGCGGTATTCATACCACCTAAGGGGTCAACGAAACGTCCTTCTAAACTACGTCTAGATTGTCCCTTTGACCCAGAGCTAGGATCGTCTGCATTCCTTGAACAAATCACAGAGTTCTACGCTGACAACCTTCAGCAATCAGAAGCAGCAATAGACTACCTCAAAAGCAGGGGGCTTGAGTCCGCTGTTGAAACTTTTCAAATAGGATTCGCTAATCGCTCCATGGGTTTGCGTCTTCCTCCTAAAGACAGAGTATTAGGCGTGAAATTACGCAACAAGCTCACTGAACTAGGGGTCTATCGAGCCAGCGGACATGAACACCTTAACGGCTGTATCACTGTGCCTATCAGAAACAGCCAAGGCGACATTGTGCAGCTCTACGGCAGACGCATTGAAAGCAGGGCACCTAAGAATAAACGTCACCAATACACATCTCAAACAGAGACAGGGATATTCAATGCTACGGCACTCAAGCAACGACAAATCTACCTCACTCAAGGTATCATTGATGCTCTGACATTTTATGCAAACGGCTATGAGAACGTGACTTGCACCTTAACCTCCGAACACTTCTCAGAAGAACTCTATCAGGCAATCATAGAGCATAAAATCGAGACCGTTCACCTAGCCTTTAATTCAAATAAGCAGGGGGAGCAATTCACACACCAAGTCTCCCATAAACTCCAATCAATAGGCATCCAGTGCTACCAAGTCAAATTCCCGTGGGGAAGCGACGCCAACGCATACGCTGTAGAGCAGGGAAATGAAGTCCTCCACCAAGCAATACGCAATGCAACGTGGCTAGAGGGGAATACGGCTCAGCAAATACAAGGACATACACAGCCTCTGCCCTCGTTCAAGCAAGTGCCAGACGCACCACAGCTAGTTCTGGTAGACCCAGTCCCTGAACCAGTCACGAATTTTACACAGCAAGGCGAATACTATCACTACGAACAAAGCGAGCGTAGCTACCGCATCGGAGGACTTCATAAAAACAACTCGATGGAAGTCATGAAGATAACCCTTCGCATCAGTCACCAAGGGCTACTACATGTAGACAGTATAGATCTCTACAAAGACACCGACAGGCGTAAATACATTGAGCGAGCCAGTGAAGAAACCATGCTCGAAAAACTTCTTATCAAAAGAGACCTCGGAAAACTGATGCTCGCCTTAGAGCAGGAGCTAGAAGCTCGATTAGCCAAGCCTATCCAAGAAGTAGAAGAATATGAAATGACGAATGTTGAAGGAGAAGAAGCTCTAGCTTTTCTCAAAGAACCAAAGCTGCTTGATCGCATTGCTACTGCCTACGAGTCCGCAGGCTTAGTCGGTGAAACGACGAATAAACTAGCCGCCTTCCTCGCCTGTATGTCTCGCAAGCTTCGTAAGCCACTCGCTGTGATTATTCAAAGCAGCTCAGCCGCAGGTAAATCAACCCTCATGGAAGCCGTTTTGAGCTTTTTTCCACAGGAAGAACAAATGAAATACTCCGCTATGACAGGGCAGTCGCTCTACTACATGGGAGAATCAAATATCAAACATAAGATACTCGCCATTGTGGAAGAGGAGGGAGCCGAGAAAGCAAGCTACGCGCTCAAGCTCCTGCAATCCGAAGGTGAACTAACTATAGCCTCTACGGGTAAAAACTTACAGAGCGGACGTATGGAAACGCAAGAATACCACGTCGAAGGCCCTGTCGCTCTTTTACTGACAACAACGAGTATCGACATAGACGAAGAGCTTATGAATCGCTGTCTCGTTCTTACCGTTGACGAATCCAATCAGCAAACAGAACGCATTCACCAGCTACAAAGAGAGGCACGAACCCTAGAGGGTATTCTTGCCGCAGAACAACGCAATGAAGTCATAGCTCTCATGCAGAATGTGCAACGACTCATTAAGCCTATACGTATTGTGAACCCCTATGCTCGCTATCTCACATTTACCAACGGCAGCACACGCACCAGACGCGACCATGAGAAATATCTAACCCTGATCGACTCCATCGCCTTGCTGCATCAATACCAACGAGAACCGATCAAGCACGTCATAGATAACGGTAGTCAAAAGCGTGAAATAACAATGCTATCTGTAATACTGGAAGACATCGAGCTAGCGAATCAAATTGCTCCTATCGTTTTAGGCAGAAGCTTAGATGAGTTAGCACCACAGACACGTCGACTACTCGAATCTTTGAAAAATATCGTAAGCGCAAAGCTCAAAGACAGCCCCGAACTAGACACTCAATCTGTGTTCATCACACGCCGAGAGCTACGTGAGCAAACAGGTTGGAGCCAAACGCTCATTCGTAAGCACCTAAGCCACTTACTAGAGCTAGATTACATCAGGCAGCGAGGCGGCAGAAACGGTGTGGTGATCCAATATGAACTCCTCAGCTCTCTCGAAACTGATAACTCCAATGATCACGTAGGGCTGATTGATTTGAGCAAGTTGAAAGACCTCATAGCACTACAAAGCCCACCTTGCCCAAAAACACCGTTACCTAGCCCAGAGCTAGCCCAAGTAACTGTGCCAGCTGAAAATCTATAGAACAAAAGATTTAGAGGCTCGATTTACCTCACCTTGCCCACATTTACAGAAGCCCATCAGGGGAACTAACAATCAACACATCATAAACACAGACCATGGGAGCCAAAGGATACAATATTTCAAAATACATGCAGGGGAGAGAAGAGAAAATCATCAACCCTCGTTACCGAGCTGAAGCACTCAACGGTAATGATACCGCACCATTAGCAAGAGACATGGAAGAGTTTCTAGCATGGAGGGAATCGCGTAACTACTCAGAGGAAACACTTCAACGACTGCGAGGCTCGTTCCGCTTCTTTCTCATTTGGGCACAAGAGCGGGGGATTGAACAAGCAGTGGATGTCACACGCCCCATACTCGAAAGCTATCAGAGTTACCTGTGGAGATACAAAAAAGCGAATGGCAAACCTCTCGGAGTAAGCACACAGAACCAGCGTATCAACGCTCTGCAACAATTGTTCTCAAGACTATGTAGAGATAATAAACTAGAGGCTAATCCAGCGAGCGACCTTGAAAAATGCAGAGTTCAAAAGCAACTACTGCATAAAGCCCTATCGCACGAAGAAATTAAAAGCCTGCTCAACACCCCTGATATTAGCGACCCACTAGGTTTAAGAGACAGAGCTGCATTAGAGCTGTTTTACTCCACAGGGATGCGCAGAGGAGAAGTCGCTCATTTACGTGTGGATGAAATAGATTTTAGTAAACAAGTCATCTTCGTGAATCAAGGCAAGGGGCAGAAAGACCGCTATGTGCCGCTAGGAGCTAGAGCATGTTACTGGCTGCAACGCTACCTCGATGAAGCCCGCTGTATTCTTGAGCTAAATCGCGATGTTAAAGAAGTATTCCTCAGCAGCTATGGCAAAGGAATAACACAGGGGAGCTTAGGTAACCGTGTGAAGCGGCTAATGGGTCAAGCAGGCATTCACTATGCAGGAGGCTGCCACCTACTGAGGCATAGCTTTGCGACTCACCTGCTCGAAGGTGGAGCCGATATTCGCTATATACAACAAATGCTCGGACACGAGAGCCTAGAAACGACAGCGATCTACACACAAGTGAGTATTGATTCACTCATCGAGGTTCATGCTAAGAGTCATCCTTTGAGCTGTCAGTAGGCAATCCCTTCGGAGCTATTCACCATCTACCTTGACAGGCTGCGGACAGGGCAGTCAGAGTATAAGCATATGTTTGAATCTGATAAGGCTAACCTGAGTTTAAAATTAGTTTCTATATTATCCACCTTAGGATAATCAACCTCCTGTTCGTCTAAACTAATATAAACATGACAAAAGACTTCTCGAAATATAATGTTCTCGTAATCTCGTTAGCTGAGATCCCTTTTAACTCGATTCGCCTTTTGGGCGTTACTTCATCTGTTCTTCTTGCCTTTTTCTCTCAATTAAATGCAACGGGAACTGATGAGCTTGAAAAGGCTGCATTGTTCTGCTTAATCCTTGTAGTATTCTTCAGCTTGTTCAGTTATCCCCTGCAATACTATTCGACTCGTATAAAGCTGAAATCTATGCTAATAACATTCAACCAGATTTGAGCGAATGTTCTTTATCATTTAAACTAGCTTGGCCTTACTGGATTTATTATTTTGTAATCTACCTTGTTTTCACATTTGACTTAGTATTGTTATGTTGGAAGCAGTTAAATTTCACAGCCTAAAAACTTTCATCATTAGTTCGCCGCCATGATAGGCAATAGAATATCCCTTCGCCGTTGACTCACCCCTTGACCGTTTCAGCGAAGATCGCCCAAGCTATGGGGTAACTCATGCTGATAAGTTCAGCTTAAAATTAAAAAATGTCATCACAAGAAACACCCTATTATAAGTATCGTCCGCTGTATTCAGATCGCCACAAAAAAACGCCTCATGAATTCACGCAAGCTATAATTCAGTCTTCAGAATTATATTATGCAACACCTAATACTTTCAACGACCCCTTTGATTGCAATTTAAAGCTAAATGCTAAGGACACAACAGATGCAGAATGGGTGAAATACATCGACAATATGATGTTAAAATATCCCGATCAACAGGTTTTTTTTTTGAAAATTAAACAGCAAAAAGCATGGAATCAATTAGATGCTCTCGGAGAGCGGATAACGAATAAAATTTACGGGGATTCTAGTGTTCTTTGTCTTTCAAAGTGTCCTGACTCAATACCAATGTTTTCATATTACGGAGATGATCACTACGGAATAGCTATAGAATTGAAGTTTAATGATTTCAATATTCCTTGTGGAATTTCCTGTGGAATGTCAATTGATTCATTATACAAAAGTAAAATTGTGTTTCACGATGTTGAGTATCGTTCAACAGTTCCAGAATTAAATTATCACAAGATTTACAATTCTCCACAATTAATAAAAAGCCTAATATTTACAAAATTTGAGTGCTGGAAACACGAGGAAGAATATCGTATTTTCCGTCGTAATATTGAGAGTGGGACAGTGAATTTCCCTCAACAAATACTTACGCGAATTATTTTTGGGTTAAGAACAGGCAAGGAGGAAATTGACTTAGTTAAGAGTTGGCTCTCATCCTATAAGCACACAGTAATACTTTCTGAGATCCGATCATCTTCAGACGACTTTTCATTAGATATTATTGATTTTGAAGAATACAAATCATAATCATAATTAAACCAAATCGGCTAACAAGATGTTATGATCAGATTCTTTGCTGCTGCATTGCCAACTTTTATGATAACTCAAACCTTTAAACATTTCAGTAAGGAACGCTCAAGCTTACGGGATACCTATGCCGATACAGCTAATTAAAATATTTCATTGTTATGACCAGACTCAAAAAACATATCGTTTACACTTTTCTCGCCGTCTTTGTGTTCTCTGCAATTACTGGGCTTTCGGGTTTGATTGGCTTGTTCGACATTCAAAATGAAGGTGTTCGCTGGCTTTTTGGCTTGCTGATAGCTCAATGCGCCACGGTCATTGTAGCAATCATCAAAGCCCCAGAATATTTTACGGAGCCTGAAGCTATAACGAAACTTCAAGAAGAACATTTTTCGGTAGTAGCTGCACTTCAAGATGAACTGGCCAGATGTCTTAAGGATAGAGAGAGCACAATGAGTTGGGTTGGCACTAAGATAATGCCTGATGACTCGGCACACCCATTATACGAATGGATCAAGCAGCGCAATACAGAGCTGAAAGATGATCCTGAATCGGAGCTGGAACCTCAGAAATCTCAACGGAGATTTTAAAAAAGGCTGAACAAGACCTTGGGTTCAAATAACACATTTTTTAATTATTTCAGCAAAGTCTACCCAAGCTAAAGGTATAACCTATACTCATACGATATCCTAAATAATAATGCCCCCTTCCTTAGATGAACTAGCGATAGAGCGTCACAACGCTCTTTACGATAAAGCGTGGAGTATGGTAGAGGGAGAGCTTCTTATAGATGGTATTCCGGAGTCCGGTAGTCTTGGTTTTTTTCTTAAACGTAGACTTAACAAAGCAATCAAGATATTTGAAGAAGTCATTGAGATAAACTCAATGAATTGGAATGCCATGTTTGGCATAGCGAAAATTTACCAACGATTCGGTGAGACTGAGACTTCATACAACTGGATGTTGAAAGCAAGAGAGTTTGCTCCAGATCATCCTAGTTTAGCAAAGGAGACGGCAGTAACCGCATCTAATTTAGGCATGCATGACAAGGCTATTGAGATAATGCGTGAGGCTATCAGTGCGAGACCTGATGACGCAGCACTTCATTCAAATTTAGGATTATCGCTCCTCCTGTCAGATAACCCAATAGAAGCGATTGAACATTTTCACTTGGCTCAACAACTTGAGCCAAGTCATACCGTGACCCCTCGTTTGATAGTCTATGCAAGAGCTGTGCAGCAAGGGGATTTACCCACTCCTAAGAAGGAACAAGATATAGTGAGAAATCTATCAAAATAAGCCTAGTAAATCGCCGAGCAGACTACGCCCTTTGATGTCAATAGACCAATGTCATTAGCCAGAGACAGCATTGTTCAAGTAGTATACAGCGTATTCCTTATACTGTGTCTATTGGTAAACCCGTGCTTAGCGAATCTACCAGTTTCAATAAATCAAGCGCCTAGCGATTTTTCATGGCTAGAGGTTAACCCTACTAGCTCAAAGCATGGGCAGTCCTTACAGGCACATAGGGAATATGAGCGTGGCAATACGAGGCATGCACTAGATACACCGATCTTCGACAAGCTCTATCGCCTCAAAAGCGAAACCATCACAGGAGCCACCACCAACAACGGCGCCATCTCCTACACCCACGACAAAGTAGGAAACCGCCTCAGCAGAACATCCAGCGTAGCCACCGTTCCATCACAGAACCAGAGCTACACAGCCAATGATCACCTCACAGGTGACACCATGGATGATAACGGGAACACACTCAGTTCACCGCTACTACCATCCAGCCACGGAGCCGATCACACAGGCACGTTTACCGATACCTATGACTTCCGTAATAAGCTCGTCCAGCGAGTTTACACAGGCGGGAAAACCATCGTGCTCAGCTATGATGCCGATGGCAATCGAGTCAGTAAAGTCGTGCTTGATGGCGTATCAGAAATCCGTGAGCACCATTACCTCGTCGATACCAATAACCACACAGGTTATGCTCAAGTAGCAGAGGAGCGAGATGGTTCAGGCTTCCTAACACGAGTCAACCACTACGGACATGACCTCGTCAGCACCAGCTTCATTACCGAAGGCTACCAGCGTTATTATCAATACGATGGACTCGGCAGTGTCCGCGCCCTCAGTGATGACAATGGCGACGTAACCGACGAATACACCTACGATGCATTTGGAATCCTCATCGATACCACAGGCACAACAGCCAACCAATACCGCTACACAGGCGAGCAATGGGACGCTGACCTAGGAATGTATTTCCTAAGGGCACGCTACAACAACGTGCAGACAGGAAGATTCCACAACATGGATACGTATGAGGGGAGAAACGGTGAACCGATGACCCTGCATAAGTATCTGTATGGGCACGCGAACCCAGTGAGTTATATTGATCCGAGCGGGAATGCGGGATTATCTAGTATGAGTGCATCAATAGGTATGGCAACATTAAGATTATTTGCTCCAAGCTATACTATGCGTATGGTAGGAAGTCGTATTGTTGTTGGAGCTGTATTTGCTATTGTAAAGAATCTTTACTCAAATCATTATTTTCCTAAATTATACATGGAATTAAACTCTTTACGTCAAAGTGTTGTAAATGATCCAAGTAAGTTTATTGCTGTTAGCCAAGCAATTCACGGATTGAAACAATTTGAAAGTGATTTTAGATATACCTCATCAGCATGGGCATTATTTTTCTCTCAATTTGGTTTACATGTATCAGCTTCGGTTATTTATGGAACCCTCGTTAAAGTTAATGAAACTGTGCTTAGCACTCTTCAAACTGTATCTTTTGCATTTAATGTTAATTTAACTTATGAAATTGATCACCTCAAAGCTGGTTACAACTTATTGTCTCGTAATGCTGAACCTGACTCTATAGTTAGGCAATTGAGTGTAATTAATGCTACTCATGGTAAGTCAGACGTTCTCTCTTTGTTTCACCATGATATCGCTATAAATAATATGCAATATGAACTCAGTAAATATGGTGAAGGCACAGTAACTGACTATTAAATTTTACCTGTCACTAGTCGAGTTGACGTTGTAAAGGGGACAGCCAATACTCAACCAAAGCACTACGTAAACCGCATGCCACAAGATGTCACCAGTCGAATTGACGTTGTACGGATTTGCTGAATTGTCATTGCGCGGTTGGATCCCAGGTTACAGTATAGACCTGTTCAACTTGCAGGGGCAGATCAATGACGTATATGATTAACTTTATCAAAAAATTGTTTAGAGAGCCCTCATCTTTAATAGTTGAGCCTGAGGGCAATGGCGCTCTTCTAAACTCAAAGATCCAGAGTAAAGAATCTCTATGGGATGATTTTGAAGAGCGTTCCAGTCATTCCATAGAGGTTTTAATTAAGAGACGAGATTTATTACCTCATGAGATATATTGGTTAGGATCTATCAATTATTCAGGCCATGTTCGAGAGAGGTGTTTAAAATATCTCATTGAGCATTTTGAGGACGGAGATGAGAATCGTATTTTACTTAGGTTATGTGATTGGGTGCCTCAAGTATCGATATTGGCAGAGGAGTGGGCGTATGAACATTTTCAAAACTTAGGTTTTGAGCAAGTTAGTAAGAACTCGAAGCTT
This sequence comes from Akkermansiaceae bacterium, assembly GCA_051252195.1. GTDB lineage: Bacteria > Verrucomicrobiota > Verrucomicrobiia > Verrucomicrobiales > Akkermansiaceae > Oceaniferula. The sequence goes on from JBPOGD010000011.1 coordinate 18,195, forward strand.
TTGCTATATTTAAGCCGTAAGGAGAGCCTTAAGAATACCGATATTATGGAGCACATTGAAATGTGCCTCATGCTTCTAGTTGCTAGGATAACAGAAAAAGATTTTTTCTCTTTAAGTCAGGCGTTTCGTTATTATCTTTTTTTACTTAGTTTTCAGAGAGATGGTTATTTAAGAAAATGGATATTTAGTGACTCTGATCCCAATAACAGAAGGTTGTTTCTTAAGTGCTATACAGTTCATGAAATGACTGTAGAAGAGAGGAATGTTTTATCTTTTGATAAATCTCCGCAGTTAAGGCGCTCACTTCTCTACTCGATTTTAAAGGCTGAGCAAATCCCTCAGCGTGATTATTTAGAGCGACTAGCATTTGATAAAAGTTATAGTATCAGGTTATCAGGAGTGTATTATCTAAAGCAAATTTACGAAGTTGACTGTTATCAGTTGTATAAGGAGACGGATGCACCTTCATGCTTTTATGTAGCTGATTACGCTAAAGAGGAAGATATACCTTTATTTAAACAAGGCTTGATTAGTAAGTTTAAGCACGTCCGAAACACTTGTTTAAAAGCTATAATGGCAATAAATTCTGAGATCTTATTATCATTAGATATTGCAACTTTAATGGAGCAATCAGCTTATTTTCGTAAGCTTATAACACCTCATTTAGCGTCATTATTAACTCTAGATGAAATTCTAGCCTTAAAAGCTAGTTATTTGAGAATTCCTGGAAACGGGAATCTTGCTTTTATTTGTTTAGTTAAGCGGAAATCTTATTGGAACCATGTCGAAATTGGCTTCAAAGTAATTCATGAAGATATAAACTCGCCAGACGTTGAGACCATTTTACATGGGTTTATGGATCACGAAATTTCAGAAGCTTTGAGGCTAAAGCAGAGAGAAAGAATAGAAAAGTATATACAATTATTTTCTCAGGAGTTTAAAAAGAGCCATAGTAAAGTGTTCGAGTGGCTGAACTTCGTGATGAATTAATACCGTATTTGAGTTAGTTAGATGAATATTTTTGTTTGTCTTACGTCATTGAGTCCAAGACAAGCTTGGATGCCCCAGCTATGACGCCTTTACCGAAAGTCATAGCAGCTATAGGCAATACTCAACCAAAGCACTAAGTAAACCGCATGCCAACGTGATGTCTTCAGTCGGAGTGACGTTGTAAGGGTTTGCTGGATTGTTTTCATAGGCGGGGCAATATTGCCCTCTAGTATTTCAGATGACTCAGTTATAAATCAAATTAAAAGAGACTACGAGGCAGGTAAAATTTAGAAGCAGAGGAAAAAGGGGGGACATTGAGCTGTAAACGTTGAAAATAATTAAAATGAAAGAGAGTATATTAGCTGAATATTTTGATGGTAACATCACAGCTATATCACTTAAATCGTCGCTGCAGCATATCCGTGAAGCAGGAAAAGAATTTGGAGATGCCTAATGAGTAAGCGAGTAAAACGAAAAGAAGGGCAAATCCTGCTGATAAAGTTACCTGATGAAAGGTATACCCTTGGACTTGTTCTTAAGCAGTCGATTGCTTTTTTTGACTATATTTGTGATCAAGAGCCAGCAAATGATTTGGATATTGAAAGTCTGGAAATTACATTTGTTATATGGGTCGAGGATCGAGCTGTTACATCTAATCGTTGGGAGGTGATAAGCTCAATGGATGTGCCTTTACCATTAAGGGAACCAATCATTTATTTTAAGAAAGACTCGATATCAGGTAAACTGACCTTATATAATGAAGCGACATGCGAAGAGTTCGATGCTACTAAAGAAGATTGTGAAAACTTTGAGTGTGCTGCCGTTTGGTCACCAGAACATGTTGAAGATCGTCTTCATTCACATTTTTATGGATTACCAAATATGTGGGTAGAGTCTATGCACCCTTGATGTTATAATAAACCCACGCGCCAGCCAATAGCGTTGAGCGTGCCAGCCTATTTTTCTAATGAAGTTTGAAGAGCTTCTCGGCTATGAACTCAATCGTTTTACTGCATGATGATCTATGAAATTCAGATGACTTACCGCACGCTTTTAACACGTCCACTTTTTTGGATCAGGTCAGGACATACTTTTTAAGATAAAATGAAAAATGTGATAAAAAAGATATTTGTCCCTCAAAAACATTCTAGAAAACCTGGGGAAGAAAATTGGGAAAAAAGGTGGGCGGAAACTAGTATTAATAATTTAAATAAGTTAGGGTTTTTTCTCTCCGAAGTTTATTTTGATAAATTGAATAATTGTGAAGATCACCAATTACAAAACTATTATAACCCTAAAATAAGTCCTCTATATGTTCAGCCTCTAGATGAGGGGAATTGTATTATGACAACTAAACTTAACGGTTTTAAATCAATTACGATTGGAGAATACCCACATGGAGAGAGCGCTGTGATTAAACATGATGATATTGACAGCGTTTATATGATGGATGATTTAGGTAAGGGGACTCAAGTTTGCGAAAAAATCCCAATAAAAGTTTTCTTTTTTAATTATGGTTTAAATGAGGATTAGGCAATACTCAACCAAAGCACTGCGTAAACCGCATGCCAACGTGATATGAAATGCGCTTTACAGTTTAGAGCTGTCCACTATTCGGGGTCAGGTCAACCATCTCGAAACATCGTTTACCGTTTTTATGAGCAAAATATGAACCTTGTCTCTAAGCAACGACGGGCTAAGTCACTGAAGCGTTCAGCAACTAAACGCTTATTTGAGTGTTTTCGGCGTGAATTCAATATCTCCGATGATGCACATCTGGGCTTGATACGTGAATATAAGAGCCATGAAAAGCCTCCGTGGTCACTTAAGAAAGGTTACCTTAAGGCTGCTATGAGTAGCTCTAGCGGAGTCTCTCTATGGACGCGCTGTTTCTACTATCTTAGAATTAAGATTGGAGGAGTTTAAATGTTTACAAGTAGATAGCTACGAGCCTTCTCTGATAAAGTAAACACCTAGAATTTTTAATATTTTTTTTCCTTTTTTGAGTCTCAGCTGAAAAATCCAGTGTCTGATTCGTCTCGATAGTTTTTTTTTCTTAGGAACGTCAGTCACAGTATTTAGGTTTATCACCTGTCGATATTGTATGAGGTCTAATACGCCATCGGCAATCATAAATTCTGGAGCTGATAAGCTTGAGCAGTCTATTTCTTGAGACTTCTTGTTTACGTGCGGGCTTTTGTTAGATTTGGTCATGTGTGCGCCTATCTCACCGATATTTGTAATTAAGTTTTTAACTGGAGTTATTGATAGAGTATTTTGAAAGATACAATTTTGAGCCCATTGATAATCCCAAGTATCGATATTTTTCGCGGCATTAAAACGTGCCACCAGACGGTCTCGAATTTGCACGTCACCTATATTCCAGAAAAGGTGGTCTTTGGCATTTTCAATCAGCCAACTTGGCATGGAAATATCATAGTTTTCCCAAGATCTGCGCCAAGTTGCCCAGCCCCATATGTGGTAGTATTTCGAATAGAAATAAGCATCACGATCCTGTAATTCATCTGATAATAAATTACTTCCTGTAACCATTGATATCCGTTTATCGTCACGATAGCGCTCAAGCATCAATGTGCAAAAAGTGAAGAAGCTAGCACTGGGGACGCAATCGTCTTCTAAAATGATGCCTTCCTCTACATTTTGAAAAAACCAATTGATAGCCCCTGAAACCCCTAGTCCGCAACCTAGGTTGGCCTCTCTAAAAAGAGTTTTCACATCACATTCCCAATCAATTAATGCTAAAATATTTTCTCTGAGATTACGGCAGATTTCGTCCTCACCAGTGACGTGAGAACGAGGCCCATCAGCAGCTATGAACAGCGTTTTGGGACGAGCTTTTGCAATTGCTCCAAATGTAACCAGTGTGTAGTCTGGGCGGTTAAAAATTATAAATAATATGGGAGTTTTCACGTGTTTATTCTTTGTATCCGTAAAGAGAGAGTGTCTCTCAATAATTTATTAAGCTCAATTACGGTTTCTTCTTTAAGTTTGTCTCGGAAGCCACCAGTTGCACCTGATCGCCGATGAGACTCAATATCTGTCAAAGTCTGAGACTATGGCCTTCGAGGATATCGAGCTTTCTATTCGACTCACAAGAATCAGAGAGTAGTAACTTGAAGAACTTGTTTTAACTCTTGTTCGATTAAGCTTTCTTTCCTAATTAGTGTCTTAAATAGGCGTTTTTTCTCTAATCTAAGCTTTCTGAATGTAGGATGTGAAAATCGCAAGAAAGCAAAATTTTTGGTAATTTCACGCTGTTTCATTTGAATATCATTAATTCTAAGCGTCGATTCATTCATAGTTTTGATCAGATCAATAGCTGATGAATATTTATTATCAGGGTGAGGTGTCGTAATAATTTTTGAAAGCTTATCTTTTGAAGCTTGGTTCATTCTTCTGTGGCTTTTTGGGTGCTTTACAAAGTAAGATACTTTTTCTGGATAAATGAGTAAACTCATGGACTTAACATTTTCATGGAACCACAATAGGTCACCAGCTCCTGAATATTCAGTAGAGAAAGGGTTCTGTAAATAAACAGTTTTTACAATGTCGGAAGCTAAGCTGCCAGAGACACTCGATAGTCCATTCATGGAATTTGAGTAATAGTTGATCAGTGACGCTTGCTCAGACGTAAAGAAGCGAGGGGTGGTGATTTCTAGAAAAGAAATCACTTTATCTATAGGCCACGTATCACTAAGTGATTCATATTTAGTGTTTACTATGTTTGGTGGTGAGATTGCCATATCGGCTGAGGACTCACGCATCTCTGCATACATGCGTGATAATTTCTCTAAATCAGGTAAATCTCTTATAGTTGATATGTAGGTATAGAGAGCTTCTATTTTGTTAAGTCCGAAATTCCAGCATTGATAAAGTCCACGTTCTCTTTGAAAGAATTTGGCTCCGTATGGAGTTAGTTCCTTTAGAAGATACTCATAGGTGCCGTCATCAGAAAAGCTATCTACTACTACAATTTCATCCCACTGATCCAGCATTGGTTTTATGTGTTCTATATGAGCTTTGATTTCGGGGTAATTATTCAGTGTCGGAAGGAATATTGCGGCTTCTTTGAAGTTTCTCATGAAGTGATGTCTCTTGGAGTGAATAGGTGGTATAATTGCGGATCTGCAAAAGTATTGGATGGAGTGTTACAAGACCAAATTTCTAACTAAAGGTTAAATGGCTTAACTTTATGGGTAGCCAAGGTTGAAATAAACAATGATGAGAAAAGAATTTTAAAAAATATTAATACCTTTGATTAAGGATAGAATACCCAAAATTTGGGAAGGTAGTGAACTACTTGAAAATGATAAAAAAGCCAATTCTGTTCATATCTGGAGAAGGAGTCAAAGTTTACGATTTTGGCAGTTTATTCGATTCGGGATTGATCACAATGATGAATCATTTGGAATTGAGCTTGGGTGGAATATCGAAAGAAAAGTAGCAATACCGAATTTTTTAGATCCAAGAACATTGGAATTCCACACAGAAGCATATAATTTAACAGATCATTGTTTTAGTCTAAAGTTGTTAAGCAGTGGAAATGCAGGGGAGTGGCGTTTTTTTGAATTAGAGGAAATGTGCACGATTGAGTATTTTGAAAAATTAAATGAACCAATATCATGTGAAGATGCTGAGAAAAAGGTGGTTAGAGTATTCGAAGATGCATTCAAATTACTGAAAGAAACGGGAATACCGTATTTACATCAAATTGAGAAACTTAAATCAGCAAAATAAATGGCTGATATCAAACAAACCCACGCGCCAGCCAATAGCCCAATCATTTCACTCAATACTGATTGACCTTTGGCTAGGTATTATGTGGCCCTGCTAGCACACTGGCAATAGTCGGTGTGGAACTTAGAAATTCCAGACTAAGCGGCTTGTAACGTAGTCGTTAACTTAACGTTGCTAATTATCAAGAAGTCGTGTCGTGCTGTGTTGACAGCTCTCCTAGTTTCCACAGTATTTCCTAGCTGCTCGAATATGGGAGGCTAGGGAGTAGTCAGAGAAAAGATCTCAGAGTTTGAGTAAACGGAGCCTTGCGATAAAATAAATGGAATACAGCATGTTTTTCTGCAGTGCCTTGTTGCCGATAACCATACTTAATCGTGAGCTGATAGGGATCTGTAAGTAGGAGAGAGTTTATCACGAAGTCTTGTTAGTCTAACTTTAACACGGTGCCAAAATGTGAAACTTTAAGCCATTTTATCAAAGCCTTCTCTTTTAGCCACCTTGTAGGTGTAGATGGTTCACCGTTACTGTCTGTAATCTGACTTGCACTGCTAGTATTCAGGAGTAATCTTTTTCATGAAGTTTAATATCAAGCCATTCACGCAGCTAATCTGTGGCGTGGCTTTTTTTATTCTACCAGCCTCTATCCATGCGCAGCTGAAGGTGATGACCATCGGAGATAGCCTCACAGAGGAATACTACTTTGAATTTCCTTTCTCCGCCCCCTCATTAACTCCCATCATCGGTTTTGCTAATACGAAAAACTGGGTTGAAATTCTTGCTGAACAACGCCCAAGTGATTTGAATTTTGGCTCCTACGAAAACCAGTGGCCATTTGGATATACAGATTTCAGACAAGCTGGGTACGAGTATAACTTTGGTATTCCCGGTACCGACACCTTGTTCTGGGTGGATCTCTTAGATCCGATTAGCAATCCATTTGATCCAGATTTTGACGAAGATTTTGATCTGCCAGCTTTACTCACCAGAACCGTCATGCGTGATACCTATGTAGACATGGATGTAGTCGTCATTATGCTTGGTGGAAACGATGTAAATTTCCAATACGGTGACCTCTATGATGCGCTCCCCGGAGACACATTTGCCACAAATTTCATCGCACAGGTTGTAGATAACCTAGAGGAGATGGTGGATGAAGTGAGAGATTACACAACAGTCCCTATCGTTCTCGCTAATGTCCCCGATCTCGGAGCCAGCCCTGATATCATCGTAGACCATCCTAACGCAGCACTACGAGCAAACGCATCTGCCATCATCAATGACTTAAACGTAGCAGTGGCAGCCATGGCTGCAAATAGAGGCCTCACTTTAGCTCCTCTATCGGACCTCACGGACCAGTTACTCTCAACCGATCCCATCTACATTGGTGCTCACGAGATGATTAAAAGCACTGATCCTACTGAAAACAACGGCCCCCTATATTTATTCTGCTGGCAAGGACTCCACCCATCTACCAATGGGCAAGCCATGATGGCCAATATCCTACTCATGGCTATTAACTCCGCCACTGCCAGCAACATCGCCCTACTCGAAAGCAGAGAGATCCTCACCGACCTTCTCTCCATAGATCCAGATCAACCATACTTGGACTGGGTCGCAACAAACAACCTAACGAACAACGCGATGACTGCAGACGCAGATGGAGATGGGATGCCTAATTTAGGCGAATTTTTGCTAGGGCTAGACCCTCTAACCGTGAATGCAGATCATGTTGCTGAGATTAAAACGATCAGCAACACAGATTACCTAACGCTGGGCTACACCCCAGATGCTGATGCCTTGCGCCTAGCCAATGGTGTCATCAAATACTCAACAACTCTGACAAATTGGCAAGATTTACCCAACGAGTGGTTCGTTGATTTAAACAACGGCAGCTTCGAAGCGAGATTACCGATCGGAAGCTTACCTAATAATGCAAACCATGCGTTCCTGCGCATGGAGTTTAATTTAAGGCCTTAAGCTTACTTATTGTATTTATCTTCTTCCTCTACAGGAATTACACGGCGCACTGACAATAGTCGGTGTGGAACTTAGAAATTTCGAACGAGGCGGCTCGTAATGTAGTCGTTAACTCAACGTTGCCTTCTGACTAAAATGGTCATGGATATAGCCCTTGCCAATAAAGAGTAAAAGAAGAACGGTGAATCTGTCTCAGATTCCATTATAGAGCTGTTCACTGTTTGAAGTTAGATTACTTAGCTGATTAAGAAGAAAAGCTGGCGTCTACGGTTATCTTTTACCAGAATATCTTGATGGCGATGCAACCACCTGTTTTTTACAAACCTTCTCAAAAATGTCCTCCTAGATCTACTCTGCTTGGAATATTGGCGGTTTTGGTAGTCAGTCCTATTGCGGCAGGTCTCTATGCATTAGCAATTTTTTACTGCCCCTTTATTTACATTAATTTCTTTCTTACTTTGGGGTTGGGCTTTGTTGTAGGAGGAGCTGTTGGAAAGGGCGTATATATTGGGAAAATGCGGAACCCTAAAGTTGCAGGCATTATGGGTATATTGAGCGGATTGTTTGCTGTCTATGCACAATGGTCTGTTTGGATCTTTATTGCTACAGGTTTCACGGTTCTACCTATTTTACCTCAAGATATTTTGTATGTGATTCAAATGATTGCTGAAGAAGGTGCTTGGGAGATTTTCGGAATGGCTCCTACAGGTATCATGCTTTATCTTATATGGTTAATTGAAGCTGTAGCGATTGTTATTATATCGACGCTAACCGCTACAAGTATTTCTGATGGGATTTTCTGTGAAGTCTGTGATCGATGGGTTGGTGAAGACGAAGAGCTGTCGACTCGTAGATTTGCTTACGGTGACGATGAGAAGTTTTTAGACTCGGTGATAAAGGGCGCACTTGCAGGAGATGTATTAAAGCTCAACTCTTTGACTACTGCTGAGGATGGTAGTAATGAATATCTTTTACTAGAAATATTCAGCTGTAACTCTTGCGAAATAGTTAGTTTTCTTAGTCTCTGTAATGTAAAAATTTCTTTCAATGACCAAGGTGAACCTCAGGCAGCTAAGGACTATATTATTACAAAAATGCTCTTGAAGCCGGATGAGATAGAGTTTTTGAGAGAGAAAGATGTCACTCTTGATTCTTAAAAAATAAACCCATGTGCCAACCAGTAGCGTTGGAGTCGTCTATTAATAGCTTCAGACCTCTCACTCTAAGTGGGTCATAAAAAATGGAAGGGGGGTTATCCTCATTGATGAGGCAACGGGAGCTATTGACAGCTAGCTCAGGGGGGGCTCTTCAACGAGGCAACAGGCTCAGACTCGCGTTAATGCAATTTACTTGCAATAGTTTGTTTTGTGCGATAACCTTATTCCCATGAGAGCATTTATACTATGAGGTTTTATCGATTATTAATTTTTGTATCATGGTTGCTTTTGTCGAATAGCATATCCGCTCATGAGGTCAATAGTTTGCTATTATCTTTTAGTAAAAGTGATACTGAGTGGAAATTCGAGATTGTGATTGATGCTGGGAAGCTTGCTCCTGAATTACTAGAAGATGATTCTCAATATCTGCCGAGGCAGTGGCTTTATACCTTAAGTGAAGATAATTACCAAACGCTTAGAGCGAGTGCTGAGGAACTTTTAAATGAGTCTATTTTACTTAGTTTTGCTGGAGAGCCTATTGTCTATGATGTGTATTTCCCTGATTTTTTAGAAGAGCCACCTAGCTTTCCCGTCCTCTTCAGTGGGGGAGCATATTTAAGTGCTGAGGTCAAAGGCCCTCTCGAGGCTCAACAATCAGGCGGATTTAAAATTCATGTAACTAAGGATGATGCGCCTGATGTGATTATCGAGTTAGTTGGGCCTGATGCTAACGAGGAGGATTTCCAATACATCACTATGGAGCCTGGTGGTACAGAAGTCTTGTTTATAGTAGACTCCATGGGAGTCTCTCATTTACCAAATAGGTCTAGAGGGTTAAGTGCAATCTCACTAATTTTGTTAGGGTATGAGCATGTCATACCTTCAGGGTTAGATCATGTGCTCTTTATTTTACTACTTTTTCTGATGGCTAGACAGTGGCGGCCATTGCTAGCTCAATCGTTAGTTTTTACCATTGCACACTGTATTACATTAGGGTTAGCTGTAGCCAATATTATGCCTTTGCAACAGGGCTCTATTTTTTCACAACTCATAGAGCCAGTGATAGCACTTAGTATATTGTATCTTGCAATAGAAAATATGGTAATGGCTCAATCAAAAGTGGGAGCTTCAACTAAGCGTTTGGTAGTTATTTTTCTTTTCGGACTCATCCACGGCTTAGGTTTTGCAGGTAGTTTAGGCTCAGCACTTCAGCAAGGAGACCATTGGTTATTCCCCTTAGCGATGGCGAATATTGGAGTAGAGCTGGCACAGATTTCCGTCCTAGTACTAGCATGGATCACAACGATCTGGTTATGCCAGCGTGAGTATTATCCAACGATTCAAAAGGTAAGTTCTTGTATCATCGCGTTGTACGCAGCTTGGCTATTGGTGACGAGGTTGTTGAGCGCCTTCTAAATAAATGTTTATTCGAAGTGGATTTTAACGCCTTTTGATCTCCATGCCTTGTAGAAATGAACCCACGCGCCAACCAATAACGTTGAACGTGCCAACCTATTTTTCTAATGAAGTTTGAAGAGCTTCTCGGCTATGAACTCAATCGTTTTACTGCATGATGACCTATGAAGCTCAGATGGCTTACCGCACACTTTTGACATGTCCACTTTTTTGGAGTCAGGTCACTATTATATCACTTTCAGTGAAGCTTCCTGCAGAAGGCACATCTAATGCAGTAGAGTCGATGCTCACTTGAGTATTCATAGTAGGACAGTAAATTAGCGTGGCTAACATAAATAAACGCATTACTAATTCATAATAATTGAACAGGTGGGAAATTCAATAGTAAGCATTAATCGCTGCTTACCTTAATACGGAAAAACATCTTATCGGCTGATTCATCCACGGGGCGTATGCTAATAAGCTCTGTGTTATTAGCGCCGTCTACTGGTGCGGTGTCCTCCTCCCATAGGGTGCTGTCTTGTGACCAACTATTGGCTTCGAGAGTCGTGGAAGCTTCTACCGTGTAGTTGATTCCACCTACTTGATAGTTATTTGATTCACCTCCGCTACCGTCTTTCATACGATAGAAGGAAAAGGCCTTGCCTCCTGCGGCGATGGATGGAAATTGGCTTATATCTGGAGACTGAGGGTTTGTTTGAAAGGCGAAGTTGAGCAGGTTAGGCACGCCATCTGCATCAGGGTCAGACTCTGGAGCTGAAATGGTAGTATCGGCGAGGTCGAGACCACTGTAATAGTTGCTCGCCCACTTATAGTAAGTCGTTGATTCTCGGTGCAGGGTTTTGATTTCAGCATCACTGAGTGCCCTAGAGAATATCTTGATCTCATCCAGATAGCCTTCGAAGTCATAGTCGCTCTCTCCATCTGTCGCCAGCTGAGTGGGCAGCCCACTGTCAATATCGGCTATGGAACTTATCGTTTTAGAATCCACGAATTCGCCATTGAGATAGATCCTAGCCTCGGCACTACGATCATGACTGACAGCAACGTGATTCCAATCATTAATAGCTAGCTGATCAGCTGAGCCATCGTAGTCATTACGGTTCGTACCATCACCGATGTTCCACTCGATGCGGAGGTTACTGTTTGTCCCAAGGATGTAGCCTGGATTAGATCCGCTATCCCAATCTTTATTGGAAATAAAAACTTGGTCACTACCATAACTGGTAGGCATCACCCAGAGAGCTAATGTGAAATCTGTGCCTTCGCCAAAGTTTAAATCATCTGGTGTGCCTAGGCTAATGGCCTGATTAGACGTTGTTCCTACATTGAAGCCACAGCAGTCGCCACAGTTCCCTGAGTAATAGTCAGGAGCATTAATAAGGATACCGTGATTATCATTCCCAGAGGTGTCCTGAGTTTTGGTTAAATCACCATCGGTGAACTCTGCTTCCATATCGAGGGAAAGACTGACGATGAGGTCTTCTGGCATAATCTCAAAAGTCCATAGACTTCCTTTTTTTACCGTGCCATCCACCATGATGGTATCCACCCTCCAATAATAGTGACCTACGGATAAGCCCGTCACATCATGGGTTCTCTCAGAAACGATACCTAGATCCTCCACTGAGCCACTGGTCGCATCACGCAGAGCGGTATAGCTATCTGAGAAATAGAGTCTTTCCTGGCTACTCCAATCACTGCTAGTCCACTTGAGGCGCGCTTCTGTATCTGATGTCAGCTCACCATTAGAAGGCTGAGGGTCTGACGCTTCCAGTCCATCCACAGCAAGATCCGCTATCTCCGAGGCTGTCAGTGCGCGGTTAATAATCCGGACATCATCCATCATACCGTTGATCACGCGGCTACTGCTTCCAGGGTTACGCCCTATACCGTAGCTACGGTGGAGCTTAATCACGTGTGTAGAGCTGCGAGCCACAGTCTGCATCCCGTTAACACCATCGTTCATATAAAACGTGGCAGTGCCTGGCTCGATGACAAGAGCTACGAAAGTCCATGTCTGGTCTGGTATGATCAGCCCACTATTGTAAGCCCAGTGCGTGCTACTATCCCAGTGATAGCGAAGTTCATTATTATCGCCTACATTAAGCCCCGTGGATGTTCCTCCATCATTCTGGAAAACAATCCCCGCGAAGGAGTTCTGCGTGCCATCTCTGTAGATCATGGCACTGTAGGTAATCGCATTAGACTCAACACTCTTCCGTAATACTGAGTAACCCTGATCACTAGCACCATCCAGCACAAGGACTCCGTCTTCAATAAAGGCTCCGTCTACGAGGCTGGCGTGGTTAATAAACGAAGATGAATCCAGGGCTTGGCTGCTACTGTTTTCAAATGTCCAGTGACCCAGAATGTCACCCTCCATGTAGTTTTTAATAAGAATATCCGCTTCACCCGTTTTGAGTGTGGCATCCTGAACAACGTAGCCGACTCTGTCTGCTTGTGAGTTGAAGTCTGCACTCACTGTAACCGTTAATTCATCACCCGTATCCGCCACGTTATTTCCTAAAGCACTGCTGGCATCAAAGGATAAAAGGCTGATTGCATCGCCATTGGAATCATTATCATTGGCTAAAGGTGCAAACGTCACAGGCAATGATCCCACCTCGGCGAGAATGACATCATTAGCAGCCCTAGGAGGAACAGCAGGGGCAACGTTTCCTAAATTATCAAGATAACCCATCCGGCTATCACGATGGCTAAGAATCTTCGCGAGCTCTCCGCTTGAGAAATAGCCTAGACCATTGCCAGACATGATCGTCGCTCCCTCAGGAGCACCACCCCCCTCGAAGTGGCTGCTACCCCAGTTATGCCCCAGTTCATGGCGACCTACTACAGCGAAGTCGCCATTACCATCAGATCCATTCGAGGAGAATCCATTCCCTACTACTCCCACGTTTGCTAGCCCACCACCCACTTGGCTAGACGCAGTCAGTCCCAGATCATGGTTACCTCGCGGCGAGGCAGAATTATTAACAAATAGCTGATTCTGAACCTTCACTTCAGCGAGCATTTCAGCGGTGGTCGTCTGTCCCGCATAAGGGTCTTTAGCGGCATCCATACGGATGATAACGAGTCCCACACGATTTAGAATAGCTGCATCTCGAATGTAAGAGGCATTAATACACACCATACTGTATTCAGTCATTTCCAGAGCCGCAGCGGCAGTCCCACCAGAAGAAGTCACTTGCGGGAAAGGGATATCAAATAGGACATCAGCAGCTATCAGATCAGAGCCAGCCCCTCCATCAGTAATAGTCACCGTAGATGGCAGACTAGTAAACGCTGAGCCTCGCAGGCTCACTGTGCCATTAATATCCTGCCACTCCGTGCCATCGGCAAAGGTAACACGTGCTAGAACTTCACCATCAGCACGAATCATCCCCGCAGCCATAGCCCCTGGCTGACCTACTACTGAGCCAATATAAGTGCGGACTACAGTATCATGCATATGATCCACAAAATCTTCATCCACTGTAGTTTGAAGAACAACATCAAATAAAGGCCCGCGAACCGAGTATTTGGTAAAATTCACAGTAAGCGTCTGCCCGTCATAAGTAACATCATGATTAAATGTTTCTGGTGCGAGCTCCTGTCCAAAGATGGGGAAAGTAGAGAGAAAAAAGGCGAGGGTTATTAAATTTTTCACAAGATAAATGAGTTCAGGCTAAGAATTATGCCTAAAGAAGGCATTAATACAAGATAGCAGTGCACCAGACCGACCTCACTGTTGGTAAGATATCCGTCGGGGGTATTCGAAATTTCCGCTCAGTATTCTCAAAAACGCTAGAGTGAACTTTGCACCTAAATCAGTTTGAGAGGATTGGGTTCATTTCATGATAATAAAGCCAAACTGAGGGCTTGAAACGAAGTTTAATAGAGCCTGAAGATCGGCTTAGTCCTGCAACTGTGGGGAATGAGAGAGACTGGAAATGGCAGAGGGGGTGGGATTCGAACCCACGGTAGCTTGCACTACTTCGGTTTTCAAGACCGACGCATTCGACCACTCTGCCACCCCTCCACAGGGTTTTGTGAATTTCTTATCTGTGATTGGTCATGATCACAAACCCACTTGCGTGGCACGGGATGGGAAGTATTCTAGAGATGACTTCGTGTCAACATAAAGTTGAAATTTTACGTGTTATTATTTGGGGTTATTTACCAGATTGAGCTAACTCAGTTTGTAGGCGAAACATGGAAGCAAAAAAATGCCAGAGACTGCGACAATGACGGACAAACTGTGGCTGCTACCTTTCGGTCCTGACCAATTTCATCTGCCGGCACTTCACAGCTCTGACAGCGCGCTTATTATTGAGCCGCCGCTGGATTGCAAGAATCTTTTGTAACTTCGCGATGAGTTTTTAAATAAGCGTGATTAATGGACTGTCTTTTTTCTCGGGTAATCCCTCAGCAGTGCATCGCCATCCTTACTTACTTTACAAATGAACAGGATAGTTCCCAAAGATAGAATGCCTGTGCCTAAGATCATTGTAATTACAGCCAGTCCTTCTCGGTCCAGGAGAGACCAACTTATAAAGCTGAAGAGGAATAGCCCTATTCCGATCATGGTAAAACCGATGGTGGTGATGTAACCAAGAGCAATAAGTGCGATGCTGCTGTACTGTTTGACGTTTATGTTAATTTGTTTGTTCATAACGATGCGAAATATGTACCGTCTCTGTGAAAGCTTGATGAACTCTATGTGAAAAGCGCGTGAAAATTTGACAGTTGGAGGATGCTAAGTCATAATTTTATCCATGATAAGTACGGAGCTCGAAGCAGCAATTAACAGCCAGATCAATCAAGAATTTACGGCAGCTTTTAACTATCTGGGAATGTCGACTTATTTCGATAAACATAATCTCGATGGTTTTGCTAATTGGATGAATAAACAATTTGCTGAAGAGCAGGCTCACGCCATGAAGTTACTACGTTATCTGCAAGACCGCGGAGGCAATGTTCAGCTAGATACTATCGAAAGCCCCCGCAGTGAGTTTAGTAGTATCTTGGAAATTTTTAATGTTTCTCTCACTCAAGAGCAAAGCAATACGGCATCAATCAATGAACTTTATGAGCTAGCTACTAAGCTTAACGATCACGCTACAAAGAGTCATCTGCAGTGGTTCATCGATGAACAAGTCGAGGAAGAAAAAAGTGTTGAGGATATTATCGCGTTACTCAATAGAATCGGAGATGACACTGCTGGACTCCTTTATTTAAACGATAAGTTGGCTGCCCGTCAGGCTGAATCTGAGAGTTCAGTATAAATAGCTTTTACTAATGAATCGGTACCCTTGCTTCAGGAGTTAATAAACTCGACGCAGTGAGTGATATCTGAATACCGTCCGCTCTAGAGTGTTACTGTCTATTTTCGGCAAAAACAGAAGCACATAATTAGCAATTAGTTTTCAATTTATTATATCTCAATGGAATTACAACCTGTAGAAAAAGATCCCGTACAGCTTAGACGCACGGCGATCATCCTCGTCGTTATCATGATTGTCGGTGCGACTTTCGTTTTGCTCGCCTATAAGCGTCATGAAGGAAAGCAAGATCCGAATCGGCCGCCCATATCAGCGAAAATTACAAAAAATTTAGCCGCTAAAAACCAATACAACACACTGGTTAGCTTGGCTGAATTCGAGGGGGCTGTTTGGTTTGTAGCACCGATCTGTGTGAGTCAGTTAGATGAAAACAAACACGCAATTGCGATGATTCAGGAATTAGAAGAGCACTACCGCGAAAACGAGAATGTGCGGTTTGCGTTTCTGTCCATCGAAGGCGTAGATCAAGGCGTAGGGCCAGAGCAACTTGCCGAAACTGCAAAGGCTTTAGGCTTCGATGAGAGTTCGAAAGTCTGGTTCCTAACAACAGGGGAAACAAAAAAGCAGCGCGGATTTATCAAAGACCAGCTGCGTCTGGGGATTATTTCCGAACGTAAGCTGAAGGATGGAGAGACTGGCGGCAAATGGCAGTTTCCGTCGCAGATTGCCCTAATTGATCGCGGGATGCACCTCCGTCAGCGTTATGATTTTAAGGAAGTTTATGAGCACCAAGTGCGCGCTGAGCGGGAATTAGCGAAGCGTCCCGAGTTAAAAGAGGTAGAAGGTTTCGAAAATGTGCTTTACGCAGTGGAAAATTTGAAAAACACGCTTTATAGTAATACGAAGTTTGTTTTAGACGAAATAACAACAGGAAGTATTAAATGACCGATAAAGCTAAAATAGTTACCATCTACGCCACCGTGGCTCTCGTATCCGTCCTAATTATGGGGGTATCTTTCGCCATCCGCGGGGAAAACCAAGATATCGCTGAGAGGATTGATGATCAGATACCTCAGTACAGGCAAGAAACGGATTTTGATCCCAAGTTTACTTTGCAAAAAGACATTAGCTTGGTGAACCAAGATGGTGAACAAGTCCAGATTTCAGACCTTAAAGGAAAAGTATGGGCATTTGCTCAGTTCTACGCCGTATGTCCGATGTGTGCTCAGCGTAATGGTCAGGGTTTAAAAGATCTTTATGAGAAATTCAAGGACCAGCCCGACTTCAGAGTTGTTTGTATCACCGTCGATCCAGAAACAGATACGGTCGAAAATTTAAAAGGCTATGCGGAAGGCTTAGGTGCTGACACTTCGAATTGGTGGTTTCTTACAGGTGAGCCTGAAGAGCTCAAGCAATACATGATCGAGGAAATGAAGTATCAAGCCATTGTTAAGCGGGAGGACCCCGAGGCAGCGGCCCGTTTAGGTGCCTACGAGCACGATATGTCTATCGCTATTTATGATCGCAATTTATCGTTAATCAAACGTCACGACCTCTTTAATGCCAGTCAGAAGGGCGAAGCCTTTTATGAGGGCGAGGAGAACAAGCTCCATTTTACAGTTGAAAGCCTCTTGGCTGCAGACAAATAAAGGTAAAGAACAGCGTATGCTATGCGGGCGAGTGTTGGGTTCTAAACTTTACATCCGGGTCTTATTAAAAGGGAGCTCTTCACGAGGAGTTTCCCTTTTTTTGTTCAAATCGCATCGTCACACCAAAAGCTTTAAAATGTTTAAGGCATAGCTTGGATCAGTCGCCTAACTAATTACGACATGAATAAATCCTAGGGATTCTCGTAGACTACAATAGTCTCGTAAGTAGATATTTACCAAGTAATAAGCTCACTACCTCAGATAAGCAGACAACAAAAAACCCTTGTAAAAACAAGGGTTAATATGGTCGGGGAGACAGGATTCGAACCTGCGACTTCTGCGTCCCAAACGCAGCGCTCTACCAAGCTGAGCTACTCCCCGACTAATTGTTATTTGCTGTCCAGCTTGGTGGCTAATTGGACGGCGGGCGGAATCTCTATGAAGAACCACTTTTGTTCAAGTTAAAAGTGATATGAATTCGAGAATACTTTTTTCTTCGCCTTCTTCGTGACAAAACAAGCTGTTTTTATCACTGTAGATCTATGAAAATTCAAATTGAATATTGCGAGCAGTGAAATTATCTTCCAGAAGCTGACCGTGTGTCAGCGGAAATTCTTAAATCCACTGGTTTAGAGGTAGAGCTAGTTGGAGGAGGAGGTGGTGTTTTTGAAATTCGCCGCGATGGAGTGGTAATATGGAAGAAGGAAAGGGGGGGGGCTTTTCCTGCGCAAGGTGAAATCAGTCTTCTACTCGATTAAGCTCTATAGGCTGTTTAAGCCTACTAGCTAAATTATAATGATTGAGAGATTGCCGAGATGCCTTACAATTATTACAGCCCCTTGGGCTTGAGTGCGGTAGCGTCCTTAAACTCGAGGTAAGTGATTCCACTAACCTTGCTGGTGCCCACTTTGTATGTTTCCACATTCATCTTTTTAAGAGTTTGCACTCCTTTAACTGTCATCAGGTCAGTAACATGGAAGCGTTTCAGCAGTTTTCCTTCGCGACTATAGCCAGCGACTTGCATGAGAGCACCTGATTTCTCATGCACCCAGATGTAGACGATTTGATAACGACCATCATTACCTGGATTATTAAGACGGAGTTTGATCGCATCTTGAGTTTTTACTTTTTCGCGACCTTGGATAGTAGCGTCTTGCCAGTAAAGAAAGCGAAGCGAGAGGTCCTCATAGGTGAGATCGCTGTCAAAAATGTGTTCCCCAATTTTTTTTGAAGGCAAGGGCTTGGCGACGCCGTTGTTGGTTTCAAAGAGCCTGGCTTTTCCTTCTTTAAGCTGCATACCGAAGCCTTGCCATTTTTGATCTTTGAAAAATTGGAATGAAATGTTCTCGCCTTCCATCGTGAGAGTCAAAGGTGTGCGATTACCATTTTTACGCATGTGCCCTTCGAGTTTACCATTTTGCAGAGTAGTACCTAAGCGCACTCCTTCGAGGATTCTCTCTGCGGCTTCGTCTGCCATCACCATCGTGCCCGAACTGATCAATCCGATAATTGTTAATAGTGTGAGCAAAGAGTTTTTCATAGTTTGATTCATGTGATGGAAGTAACAGTTCATACCTCTGTAGACGACAATTTTTAGTAAGTTATTCACAAAATGACGTTTTTATCCTGTTTTTTTAAAATGATGCTTGAGACTAAGCCTAAGTGTAGGGCTAATAGCTCGAAGGTGAATTTCTATCACAGGTAGCTTCACTTTAAAATTTTCTGATATCATCAATAATGAGTTTACGTAAGCAGCTTACCGAAGTCCTTCTAGAATATTTGCCGTTGAACCCTAAGGAGGCCATCAAAGGCACGGAATTGATCCGCATGCTGCGTATGAAGATTGATGGGAATTACTCAGATGCCTCTTTACGGTATCACTTCTCGATCATGTCGTGTGACCCAACCTCCCCGATTGCAAAGGTGGAAAAAGGGCAGGGATATTATCGCAGAACGGAGTCCGTGCCAGCGCTCTCAAGTGCGCAGGAAATTTTCTCACAGTATCAAGGTCGACTTGATGATATGTATGGCGATCAGGATGAGGTGGACTACGCTATGATGCGAATTCACAAGTTCCGTGCTATCGTTAACAAGTGGTGTGAGGTGAATGCACGATTCCCTTTTGCTTTTCGTGATGCTTTTAGCGCGAACGCGCCGATTGGTAATTTATGGAAATTCCCTGAAATGTTATTAGTGGATTGGGAAAGCGGCGACGGAGACGAGTATGCTCGTCCGCTGCTTAAGCTAAAATCACAGCTAGGTTTACCGTCATTTCGCCTTCATGCAGCGAGGTTGAGAATTTTACCTGCCTTACACAGCTTTAGAGAAGATTTTTTTCAAGCGCTGAGTTCTTCAGCTTGGACTCAGGGTGGAGAACTTTTCTACGCTGCGCCTATAGAAGATGAAGCTTTGGCAGAGGCGATTCGTAAGCTGAGTGCCACCTTTGGTGTCGGCGTGACGACGTTTGGTCTTACTGCTGAGATTCTGGATGAATTGCCACGCCCCGAAAATATTTTAAATGCTCACCCTCGCGAGACTGAGGCTCTCATGGAGAAATTGGATATCAATCGTGTTTCCGCAGTGAAATCGCGCTCACACATTGACTGGTCCGGCTTAGAGGCGATTAGAGGTGACAGCACGGAAGTCGATAAACTAGTTAGGTGGCTGTCAGATAGCGCCGATATGGGGCGTATCCTACCCTATGTAGATAAAGACGGTGGTCTTTTTTAATTGATAATTTATCAATAAAAAACGGAGTCAAGACAGTGGCTGCCTGGACTCCGTTTGTGAAACCATCTAAACGACCTTAAATCGTAGTAAGGATAGCATTAAGTGTATCACTGGGGCGCATGGCCTCACCTGCTAATGCATCATCGGTCTGGAAGTAACCGCCGATTTCTACAGGAGATCCTTGGACTGCAATGAGTTCAGCTACAATAACATCTTCTTTGGCCTCCATTGCTTCAGCAATAGGCGTGAAACGAGCTGCGAGCTCAGGATTTGTTGTCTGTGCAGCTAGCTCCTGTGCCCAGTAGAGAGCGAGGTAGAAGTGAGAGCCTCGGTTGTCGATTCCGCCGAGCTTGCGCGTTGGTGATTTGTCGGTAAGAAGAAACTTACTCGTTGCTGCATCTAGTGTGATTCCTAGGATTTTAGCTCCTGCATTTCCGAAGGTGTCTGAGAGATGCTCAAGAGACACAGCCAAAGCTAAGAACTCGCCAAGTGAGTCCCAGCGGAGGTAGTTTTCTTTAACAAACTGCTCGACATGTTTAGGAGCTGATCCGCCTGCACCCGTTTCAAAAAGTCCGCCACCATTCATGAGTGGAACGACAGAGAGCATTTTCGCAGAAGTACCTAACTCAAGGATGGGAAAGAGGTCGGTGAGGTAGTCACGGAGAACGTTTCCTGTTACTGAAATGGTGTCTTCACCTTTTTTCACGCGTGCTAAGGTAAACTCCGTAGCTTCGATGGGAGACATGATGTGAATTTCAAGACCATCAGTTTGATGATCACCGAGATACTGACCTACTTTTTGAATCAGCTGTGAGTCATGTGCACGATTTTCATCGAGCCAGAAAACAGCTGGTGTGTCTGTGGCGCGAGCACGACTAACGGCTAGCTTCACCCAGTCTTGGATTGGAGCATCTTTCACCTGACAGGCGCGCCAAATATCACCAGCTTCTACTTCGTGTTCGATGAGGACGTTACCATCTTTGTCTACAATGCGAACGGTGCCATTTGCTGGTATTTCAAATGTCTTGTCGTGAGACCCATATTCTTCAGCCTTTTGAGCCATAAGACCAACATTGGGAACTGTCCCCATGGTTGTGGGGTCAAATGCGCCATTCGCCTTACAGAAATCGATCGTCGCTTGGTAGATTCCAGCGTATGAGGCGTCAGGAATAACAGCTTTGGTATCCTGCTGCTCACCAGCGGCGTTCCACATTTGGCCAGAAGTACGAATCATAG
The DNA here is from genome assembly GCA_051252195.1 of Akkermansiaceae bacterium. Taxonomy (GTDB): domain Bacteria; phylum Verrucomicrobiota; class Verrucomicrobiia; order Verrucomicrobiales; family Akkermansiaceae; genus Oceaniferula. The sequence goes on from JBPOGD010000011.1 coordinate 39,393, forward strand.
CAGGCATAGAAGCATCGACGATTACATCACTTGGAACGTGGAGATTGGTGATGCCTTTGTCAGAATTGACCATCGCAAGGGCTGGACCATTGGCATAGGCGGCATCTATATCGGTAAGAATCGCTGACTTCTGATCGTCAGGTAAGGTTTCAATTTTAGCGAGAAGATCGCCAAAACCATTTTTGAGGTCAATCTGAAGACTCTCGAGAATGGAAGCGTGTTTGGTGAAAACATCTTTAAAAAACACTTCTACGCAGTGACCGAAGATAATCGGGTCTGAGACTTTCATCATCGTCGCCTTCATATGAAGAGAGAAGAGGATGCCTTTTGCTTTGGCGTCAGCAATTTGCTCGTCGAGAAATTTCACGAGAGCAGCCTTGCTCATGCGAGTTGCATCAAGGATTTCACCAGCGAGTAGAGGTACGCTTTCTTTGAGGACTGTGACAGAGCCATCATTCGAAGTGTAAGTTATTTTCACCTCTGTCGCTTCATCGACAGTAATCGATTTTTCATTGGAGAAGAAGTCACCACCCGTCATGCATGAAACGTGAGACTTGGATTCTGCTGACCACTTACCCATGCGGTGAGGATTTGCCTTCGCATATTCTTTAACGGCCCTGGGAGCTCGGCGATCTGAGTTTCCTTCACGCAAGACAGGGTTAACAGCAGAGCCTTTGATTTTTGAATAACGATCTTCTGCGTCGGCGTAATTAGGAATATCATATCCTTTTGTCTGGAGTTCACTGATAGCAGCCTCCATTTGAGGGACAGAAGCAGAAATGTTGGGTAGTTTGATGATATTTGCCTCAGGTGTCTTAGCTAAAGCTCCAAGCTCTGCAAGCGCATCGGGGATTTTCTGATCTTCGCTAAGGTTTTCTGGAAAATTAGCGATGATGCGTCCTGCTAATGAAATATCTTTGGTTTGTACGTCTACACCGCATGACTTCGTGAAAGCTTGGACAATGGGTAGGAAAGAATAAGTTGCGAGTGCAGGTGCCTCGTCTGTCTGTGTGTAATAGATCGTTTCTTTGCTCATAATAACTTTCGTTAAGAAATAGTTTCGATGACGCGGTGTGTAAATTTAACCTTCGTCGTGGTCAATGTTATTCCTTAATCTAGAGCGTCATCATCAAACCATGGAAGAATGGAAGGTGCTCAGCCCTGCGGTATTTCTACTCACCGAGAGATGGTAGTAAGCCGCTGTCATTAAGTGATTCTATGTTCTCCGGATGCTGGGGCGCATTGTATGATCTAGGCTTGAATAAACGGAGCGCCGCAAAGCGTCTCGCCTCAATCTTTTTCTCATAAGCGAGAGCTCGTTCTGTGCCAGTAGGAATGCTTAAAAGAGAGCTCTCTTTGACGGTTGCTATAGGTAGACGCGAGGGAACAATCTTGGCAAGGGAGCTTTTGCCAAAATCACTCGTTTTTTTAAAGGTGCTACATGAGCTGATAAGTATGCAGCAAAAAGCAACGCTTATTTGAAAAGCTCGGGCTTTCTGTCTTTTCAATAGAGAAATGCAAGTCATGACTTTCTAAATAAAATATAAAATTCCCTCAACAGCACAGTATTAATTGTGACATACTTGTAACATAAGCAAATATAAGCATCAGAGAAGCGCAGGAATGCAATCAGAAGCCTAAGATAGATTAATGAAGTTACCACCCCAAACACTGAATGTCCCGACCATTGTGGCTCCATGTATGTGAACTTTCAATGAGTTGTTGTACGAAATCAATACCGTGTTGAGTCGCGGCTTCAAGAGGTTGACCCAAAGCAATGCCGGCTGTGATAGCAGATGAAAGTGTGCACCCAGTACCGTGAATGCCTTTGGTGCAGTCCAACAAAGGTATCTTAACGTGGCTATACTGGTGACAAAAGCCATTATGCCACAAAATGTCTATAATTGTCTCCTCAGTCTGGAGGTGTCCACCCTTGATAAGGCATGCAATGTTATATTTTAGCGCAATTTCCTGCGCAGCAATTTCCATATCGCTTTTTGTGCGAATCTTCTTATTTAAAATAAATTCCGCTTCAGGGATATTCGGTGTAACTAGCGTAGCTAGAGGCAAGAGTCTGTCGCAAAAAGTTGTCGATGCATCTCGGCTCGAAAGAGCTGTACCAGTGGACGCTATCATTACAGGGTCGACGATTAGAGGGATTTCACTCCGCTTTAAAGATTCAATGACGGCGATGACACATCGGCGTGATGGCAGTAAACCTATTTTAATCGCATTAATGGGATAGGTTTCTAGCAGAATATTAATCTGATCCTGTAGTAAGGGAATAGCAACATGCTCCAATTGACGAACTTCGTGTGGAGTTTCAGCGACAATGCTTGTAACAGCAGTTAGGCCGTGAACGTTAAAATGTTGAAATGTCTTGGTATCTGCTTGTATCCCCGCGCCTCCCGAGCAGTCAGAGCCAGCAATACTGAGAGCAATGGGTACATTGAGTGACGAATTCATGACTAAAGTGTACCGCTTTTTTACCAATTCACAACTTAACGTACAGAGAATGCTTCTGATTACAGTACTGATTCATGATTAGAATCACACCAATTTTTACGAGAGATGTTTTCTACCCTCGATTTATCCGTAGAGTAGTTTTGTTAATCAAAAAGAAGAAATAGGTCACTTGAGAATAACTGAATTCTATTGTGAATCAGTTTGCTTCATATTTTTTGGGAGCCAGTCTTTCTTAATAGGGGCAATAGAGCCTCTGCCTGGTCCATATGCGCCATCTCCCACATAAGTGTTTACTGTGGAAACTAGGTGCTTTGAGTCAATATGACCACTGTAACTTCTCACCATAGATCCTTCGACATAAATCATGATACTAGGTAGTTTGGTAACATCTAGTTTTTTTAATAGTGCCTGATTCTTGCCTGCAGCGACTTTACACAGCATCACCTTGGAGGGTAAGTCTTTCATGGCTTTCTCCAGCCTGCGAATTTCACTCTTAGAATCCGCAGAAAACTCATCCCAGTATGTGACTACGATAACGCGATTTTTAAGCATCGTCACAGTGTCGAAATTATTCTCATCTAACTTCCTGACTTCCAATGCTCCATCACTACTAATAGCTTGGTAAACACTATGGAAAATCGATTTGCTCGCTGTGAAAAACTTATTCTGCATGCTTTTTGATTGTAGAAGCATCACGGAGAACAACATCAAAGAAATGTATATAATAGTTTTCATCGTATATTCTATTTGTTAGCTCGACTGTTGATAGGCTATCAGCCAGCTATTTGTGTTAGATTGGCAAAAAGCTAATTGCATAGTGTTAGTCGTAATTCCACTAATTTGGCATGCAGGTCAATCTTTTAATTTGCTTTGTCTCAATGCCTTAGTGCTATTTTTTGAGGTTTGTGAGTGAAAATAGCTGTCACGCTTGACTTGGCAAAAGGGGGCAAGTGTGTTTAGAAGTCGCTCAACAGAAGACTTACCCACCGAATAATTACTACTATTTAACTTATGAGCGAGGAAACCATGCAACCCGTAGAAGACTACACCACAGTCGAGTCCATCTTTGTGCGTCACCGTAATTGCTTATTCATTCGTGCTCAGTTCACCCCCATATTCACGGGATATTACATTCACCTCCTTGAGCATGGAATACGATACGACAATGACTTGGATGCATCATTAAAAGACATGCTTGCAGTACTTACTCTGCATCTTACTGCCCGCCCGTGGGCGGAAACGATCGCGTGGACGGCAAACCTCCGCGCGCCGCGCGTTAATTACTTTGTAACAGGGAATAGTACTTTTGAGCAAATTACAGGTCGCCTATTTACAAAAGATGTTCGGGAAACAGATAGAAACCTACTGTATAACCAAACATCGATTTCTGGCAGTGAGCCGAGGATGTCTATGGTGGAGATCGATACCAAAGACCCCATGAAGTGGGTAGAGCATTATTACGAACAAAGCGAGCAACGCCCAGCGAAGTGTTATCGCTTAGAGGATGAAAATTACGTGCTCATCGCTGCTCAGCCAGGTTATGATGAAGAATGGTTCGAGTCACTCAATGCCGAAGTAGTTGCTCAGATTACTGATACCGAAGAGACAAAAGTTTTGGAAACAAGAAAGTTCCACTTCAACTGCGGCTGCAGTATTGAGCGTATTCTCCCGAGCTTGTCATCGTGGAAAGAGAAGCCTGATGAGCTCTTTCAAGGCGAAGACAGCATTAAAGTAAATTGCCCAAGATGTGGTGCTCATTATAAGGTAACGCGCGATGACCTCAGCTAGATTCTAGTATCGACATCTTCAGATATTATACTAAACAAAGTCCGCCATTATGCAGGAAATAGAAACTATTCAAACCGATGCTGTAGCCGCAATAACTACAGCAATTGATGAAAAATCTCTCGATAATGCTCGCGTAGCATTTCTTGGTAAAAAAGGTCGGTTGACGCTTGCTTCAGCGGGCATGAAGGATCTTTCACCGGCAGAAAAGCCTATCATGGGGCAGGCTTTAAACGCGGCTCGCCAAGCGATAAATGCTGCATTAGATACTAAACTAGCCGCACTGGCTGCTGAGGCAGACAAAAAGCTTGTTGAGGGCATTGATCTAACTCTTCCTGCTCGTTCGATTTCCGTAGGTGCACTTCACCCTATTACTCAAGTAAGGGATCAAGCGATTCAAATTCTCCGTCGTATGGGTTTTGCACTGGCTGAAGGACCAGAAATCGAGACAGAATATCATTGTTTTGATGCTCTAAATACTCCCGAAGATCATCCAGCGCGGAACGAGAAAGATACCTTTTATTTCGACAGCGGGAAACTTCTCCGCACTCATACATCCAGTGTGCAGATTCGCACCATGGAAAAAGCGGCTCCTCCCGTGCGCATTATCGCCCCTGGTTCAGCTTATCGCCGTGATGAGATTGATGCCACACACCTTTCTGTTTTCAACCAATTAGAAGGTCTTTACGTCGATACAGATGTTAAGCTAGGTGACCTTAAGGGAGCACTGGAATATTTCTTGCGAGCAATGTTTGGTGAAAGCACTGAAGTTCGCTTTCGCCCTCACTTTTTCCCTTTCACCGAGCCTAGTTTCGAGATCGATATTAAGCTCCACGCAAAAGGGCAGGAGCCCAAGTGGATGGAAATCGCCGGTTGTGGTATGGTGGACCCAGCTATCTTTTCATCGATTAGCGATACAAGGGGTGATGATTTATTCAGTCCAGACAAGGTTACTGGCTTTGCTTTCGGTATGGGCATTGAGCGGCTTGCTATGATTAAGTGGGGGATTAAAGATATCAGATTACTCATTGAAAACGATGAACGTTTTCTAAAGCAGTTTGCCTAAACTGAACTTGAACTTCGGATCTAGCGCTCATTTGCCATTTAAAAACCTCAGGTGCGCTCGTTTTAATTAAGTTCACTTGAATATCAGATTGACAGAATTTCTCTTGCAAGCAGCTCGTGGCTGACAGATGCTTTCTTCCAGAATTATGGCAGCATCGAGTAATAAGTTGAAAAAAAGCGAAAGCGTAAAGAAAGCGTGGCCGAATGAGGTGACGGGTATCATCTTTGCGGCGCTTGGGCTGTTACTCATATTATCACTTATTTCGTATTCTCCGCAGGACTTTGACGCGGGAACAGGGGATGTAGAGCAGAAGAGTGTTAACTGGATAGGAATCGTCGGAGCCTTCCTCGGTCATTTGCTGCTAACCGGTTTTGGTGCGGCCGCTTATCTGATTCCACTTGTGATTATTTGGTTGGCTATCACCAAACTGCTATTAGATGCCACGCCATCTTGGCGCACTATTTCGGGCTGTGTTGTATTTGTTATCAGTGCGTCGGCGCTGCTGGGAGTGCAAAATGTTTTTTTGATCTCATGGGCTGATAAGATATCAATTTCAGGTCCAGGCGGTGGCGTGGGTTACTGGTTAGGAACGAGATTCTTTGAAGCATTTCTCAATAAGGTCGGTGCCATTCTCGTTTTACTCTGCATTTATTGCGTTAGTTTGATCTTACTGACAGGACTCCATCCAGTGAAATTTAGCTGCGATTTGTATGACTACCTTAAGAACTGGATAAACACGCGTAGTGAGCACAAAAAGAAACTCGCCGAAAAACAAGCCGCCATTGAGCAGCGCCGTGTTGAGCGCGATAACCGACTTGCTAAAACAGCTAATGAGGCAGGTTTCCCCATGTCTACAGAAACTGTGGATGAGACAAAACCTAAGCCTACCAAGGCTGCGAGTAAGGCGAAAGCTACTCCCAAAGCTGAAGAGAAAAAAGGGCCTCAGGAAGAACTGCCACTTAAGATCATACCTGCTCCGCAAGTTATCGATGCCTCGCAGCGACGTAAACATACTGGCGAGCTTGGTGATAAGCCGTTCGGTAAGAAAAAAGAGCCCACTTTGGGACTCAGTGCAGGCGAGTACGATCACTACGAGCTACCTGGCTTCGACCTTTTAAATATCCCAGAAGAAGTGGAGCAAGAGACAGCCGCTGACAAATCTGAACTGATTGCGACACAAACTGTCATCGTCGATACGCTCAAGGCATTTGGCGTCGACGTCACAGCAGGGAATATTACTAAAGGGCCGACCATTACCCGCTATGAGGTCTATCCCAGTGCGGGACTTCGGGTCAGTCGTATTACTCAGCTTGAAGCAGATCTGGCACGTGCAACGAAGGCTGAGCAAATCAACATCTTAGCGCCCGTACCTGGTTCCGATACTGTAGGTATTGAAATTGCCAATCTCGATAAAGTGGCAGTACCGCTTCATGAACTACTCCAGGATCCCGCCTTTGTGAGTGCGAAGAAGAAGATACCTCTCGCTCTTGGAAAAGATGTTTATGGCAACGCTGTTATTGGCGATCTTGCAGCTATGCCACACTTACTCGTCGCTGGTGCAACTGGTTCAGGTAAGTCTGTGTGTATTAACTCGATCATTTCGAGTATCCTCTTCAAGTTTTCACCTAATGAACTCCGCTTCATCATGGTCGACCCCAAGGTTGTCGAGATGCAGATGTACAACTCACTGCCTCACTTAGCTGTCCCTGTTGTAACTGATCCGAATAAAGTCGTCGCGGCCCTTCGTTGGGTCGTCAACGAGATGGAACGCCGTTACCGCATTTTTGCTGAAGTTGGAGTAAGAAATTTCGATGGCTTTAATGCTCGTGAACTTCCTGAAAAAGAAGTTCCTGAAGAGGAAAATACTGAAGTAGATCCGGATGCACCGACCGATGAGGAAGAAGAGTTCTATGATGCAGAGCATTTAGATTCCATCGCGAAAGCTCTAACCGATGGAGAACTCGGGCCACCATCTATGTATGGCTCTGATGACGAGGATGAAGATGAGGATGGCGAAATCCCTGATCGGATTCCCTATATCGTCGTTATTATCGACGAGCTTGCTGACCTCATGCAGACGGCACCTGCCGATATGGAAATGAACATTGCACGAATCGCACAGAAGGCGCGTGCTGCTGGTATTCATCTAATTGTAGCTACGCAAACTCCGCGAGCTGACGTAGTTACGGGCATTATTAAAGCAAATATTCCTAGTCGAATCGCTTTCCAAGTGTCCTCAAAACTTGATAGCCGAGTGATTCTTGACGTTTCAGGAGCTGACAAGCTGGTGGGTAAAGGAGACATGCTCTACCTTGCCCCAGGGTCAGCCAAACTAGAGCGTTCACAAGGAGCGTTTATTTCTGATGAAGAGGTAGAAAACATCGTGAAGTTTTGTTCGACACAGGTTGAGCAAAAATTTGAGAAGTCTGTGCAAGAATCGATCGAAAAAGGCGGAGGCGGAGGTGATGGAGACAATGATGTTTCTGATGCTGATGAAGAGGTCTTTGAGAAATGTATGGAAGTGATTCGCCAAGAGAAGAAAGCCAGCACCTCTCTTCTTCAGCGTCGCCTAAGGCTCGGCTACACTCGTGCTGCCAGAATGATGGACATCCTCGAGCAGCGCGGTATTATCGGACCTGGTGACGGGGCGAAGCCAAGACAGATTTTAATTAATGTGGGTCAGGACGAGGCGTAGTCTTTAAATCAAATAATCATATCATCAGGTTGCTCGCCTAGTACTTTTTTCAAGGCAGCATTGAGTGGTGTTTTCCTGAGTCTATTCCAATCGCTTTCTATCACGACGGGGCACAAGGGAGGAAGGTACTCGATTTCTACTTCGGAGATATGAGATGTTTCCTTATAGAAGATAGATTCATGAAGTTTGTTCATAATCGTCAGATAGTGGTTTTTTTGAGCTGTGGGACCTAATACCACTTTGTTTTTAGAAGGGGATAAGCGTGAAAATGCAGCATTGATCCAGCGGGCACCGCACTCGGGGCAATCGCTACCTACGGCGGCTATTTCGGTAAAACCATCTGCAAATCCTTGCTGAAAGGCACGATGTAGACGCACATTGAATTCTCCATCCCCCTGAGGGCGAAAGTCCAATTCTTGAGTAGAGTCGTCTCTACCGTAGGAAACTGGAGCACGGTAGAGAGCTGGTTCATCAGGATTGCCTGACGCTTTCATCAGCGGCAGTATCCAGAAGCGGATCGCATCCTCAGCATCATCTGGTGCATAGCAAAAACGGATACGGCATTGATTGAGTCCCTGTAGCTGCTTGAGAAGAACTTCAACGAGAGATTTGTAATACAGTGTTGCGGTATCACTACCCACTGTGGCACCCAGCCGTGTTTTCACCTGACCATCAAGAGGTTCTTTGAGCATTACTAGCAGCAGTCGCATATCCGATATCTAATACTAGCTGATGCAATCATAAATCCTAAAGTGATTGAAATGACCGATCTCCGTGAGAATGTGTCTTTTTTCTAAAAATAGATCCTTTCTAGAGACAAATTTTTGTGGATCTGGCGTTTTCAAGCTTGTAGAAGTGTTTACGAACCTGCTCATTATCCTGAGTCAGGATTCTATTCTTTTTATTCTCAATCTCACTATGAAAACTCAGTCACTCTATTCTCACCTGTCCAATCAAGAACTCCATCATCGCCGTAAGTTCACACGTATGTCACGCTCTGGCTTCACTCTTCTTGAGATGGTTATTGTGTTAGGGATTATCGCAATGATCATGGGGGGAGCCATTTTCACCATGCAGAAAATTTCAAACAGTGGTGCTATTACCGTTGCTGATGGTGACTTCTCAGCGATGAATAATGCGCTGCAAGCTTACAAGACAAATGCGGGTCATTATCCTTCAGAGTCTCAGGGCTTAGAGGCATTGGTCGTAAAGCCTACTTCATCTCCACGTCCAAGACGCTGGACACAAATCATGGATAGCGTGCCTCTTGATCCATGGGGCAAAGAGTACATGTACAAATATCCAGGGACACAGGACCCATCACGTCCAGAAATTCTCACTTTTGGCAGCGATGGCCTTGAGGGAACGGAAGACGACATGTCTAGTCAGGACGGTAAATAATTATGAATCTTCGAAGCCATTCTCCTAGGTCAAAGCATTCTAGTGGCTTCAGTTTATTAGAGATCGTTTTCGTGCTTGGTCTGGTAGCCGTCATAGTGACTTGGATCACCGTGAGTGTAGGAACGGTGGAAACGGAGGAAAAACTTCGTCGAGCATCGGGCGAAATCGTTTCGGTGGTAGTACAAGCACGTAACATCGCCGTGCGGCAGCAGCGTCCTTATGAAGTGTCGATTAGCAAAGAAAATGTGTCTCTCTCTCCGCAATATGAGATCGATCAAGAAACATCTGGTCGTGATGAGGACGAAGTGACCAATAGTGACCTTGTGGTTCACGAGGATGTGAAATCGAGCAGTAAACAGGATGGGGACGTCACTTATGAAATACTTCGCTGGAGAGCCGATGACTGGATTTCTCTGGAGAAAGACAAGAAAGTATTTTTGGTCATTGAGCCTTCGGGTTTGGTGGAACCGATCTCGATTCGCTGTACCATCGGGCAGAGCTGGATCATTCAAGAACTTCACCCGCTAACAGGTGGAGTAAGAGACGAGCAGACAAGTATTCAAAAGGAATAGATGTTCATGAAAAAAGGTTATCAAACAAACAGAAAACGCGCTGGTTACGTGATGGTAGAAATCGTCATTGCACTAGGGCTGTTTTCTGCGGTAGCTGTTTCCTTAGTAAAAGCTCTCCATATGACGAGCCGTACGGCGTCCTTGATCCAAGATGAAATGATGATCGAGCAAATTTTACACAGTGCTCTGACAGATGCTCTGAGTAATCCTTTCATCGAAGAAGGGGAAACTTCTGTTGATTTAACAGAGCTCACCGGGGACGATGATTCCTATTTCTCCGGTCAAGTTGAGACCATCATTGAACCTTTAGAATTAGAAAATGAAGACGGCATTCTCTTGCCAGAAATGCTGAACGTGAAAGTTGTTTTCCACTATCAAATTGATAACGAGTGGCGTGAACAAAGTGCTGAAACGTGGCGTTATGCCAGACTTTACGTCCCCTAATCTGCGCAACTTAAACGATGAAAAACTCGAATCACCAGCAAAAACAAGCTTCGACCCGAGCAGGATTTACCCTGCTAGAGATCGTTATTGCGCTTGGCATGATGGGGATGCTGGTTGGGATGATTTTCCGTGTAGCAAGCTCATCTGTGCAGCTAAGCCAAACCGTCATCGAAGCGCAGGCCGATACTATGGAGAGAAATGCTTTTTTCAACCTTCTAAAGAATCACTTTGAGCAAATTCCTGGTAATGCCGTCATGCGCTTAGAAACTTACGAGGGGCGCGAAGGAATCCACACAAGGCAGTTATTCAATCTTACTTTTCAAAATGTCCCTATGTCTTTCAACTGGGGTGAAACGCCGATGACTGCTGAAGCCATTCAGCTCGCAACCGTGCAGCAAAGGGACGGCTTTGTCGATGTGGTGCTCAGATTTTACGATGTGAAAATCTTAGAGGATGCTAATGCAAATGAGTCTATCAATGATGTCACAGAACCCGATGCTGAACCGGTGGCAGAGATAATCTTACTCGAGGATCTGTGGCTGTGTGACTGTGATGTTGTCGCTGGTGAAACGATGGAAAGCTCACAGCTGTGGGATGATGATTCAAGTTTACCTCTACAAGTAAAGCTCTACTGCCGCTTTGACCCCACTGCGGACATCGTGCAACATACGTTCTGGGTAACTCCGAAGGAAAACACCGCCGTTTATATCCGCAATTTAATCGAACAGGCTCAATGAAATGATGAAACAGAACAACATCTATCATCTACCTAGCAGAGCAATCACCATGAAAAGTGGTAGCGCGCTCATTGCGGTGTTCTGGATCATGGCTATTCTTTCTCTCGCCGTTTTCTCAGCAGTAAGGGTTGTCTATTATGATGCGGACGTGGCTGCAGCTCAGCTCAATGGTTTTGAAGCATTACAGGTAGCGGAAAAAGGCATTGCAGTCGCTGTTAACCCAAACATTGAAATCACCGATCCTCTTCTTCAATGGCAGGACGATGAATTGGACTTATCGTATAGTGCCAAATTTGTTTCAGAAGGGGCCAAGTATAACATCAATGTCATTTTAGCGCGGAAAGACAAAATCTTTCTGACGAATTTGTTTGAAGACTGGGGCATGGACGGTGCCGATGCGCGAAATCTTGTGGATAATCTTGTTGACTGGGTAGATCCCGACGACAGCGTTGAACTCAATGGTGTGGAGAGGCCTTGGTATGAATCGCAAGGACGCACAAACCATCCGTTTAATCGACCTTTCTACAATTTAGATGAAGTTCATCTGGTTAAAGACATGGAGCTGCTAGAAGAAGTGAAACCTAGTTGGAAAGACTGGTTTACTATCTGGAGCAGCGGCAAGCTCAATATTAATGAAGCCAGTGCTGAACTGATTGCGGCAGCCAGTGAAGAGATATCCATCAATGACGCCGAACTACTCCTTAATCAAATCTTAGGAGCAGATGGCTTGCGTAATACCGAGGATGATGTGCCCTTTCAGAGCGTTGAAGAAGCATTGTCTGTGGTTAGTATTTCAGACATCGAAAGTGAAGTCGCTATGCAGCGGCTTAGTCACGAGGATGATGTCGTCCGTATCATCAGCGACGGTCGCGCCGGGACAGTGAAGCGACGAATTACACTCATCTTAAGAAGTCGGGAAGGGCAGCTTGCAATTTTGGATAGAAAAGAAGAGATTCTTCCTTAGCATTCTAACGACCCAATTATTTCACCTAGAAACTACTAACTGATAAAACAATCCATTGAGCAGTAAATTAGATAACACCTTACTTCTACCAGGTACAGAGGGCTGGAATGTCTGGCGAGGCAATCCAGAATCAGGCTACGAGTGTACTCTGAAAAGTGACTCGGCTAAGGCATACGACTTAGACAAGATTTCCGCCCAACGTCTCATCATGGGATTTCCCATCAGAGAGGTCTTGTGCGTACCCTTCCATGTACAAACTGAAGATGCTGAAATGTTTGCAGATTTGGCAGAGATGCATTTGGAAAAGTCGGGCATTCGTCCAGAAGAGGACGCAGGTGTTCTTACGGATGTCTTTGTAGCTGAAAAGGGGAACGGCTCAGCTCAGCTGCTGAGTGTTGTACTTTCAGCTCCTGCAGCTGACTCAATGCCAGTTACTTCACCAAATAGCTTTGATATCTCGGCACGCTTTTTTCCTCTGAAGGAAAACTCAGTCACACTGTGGTGTGAATTAGGCAGATGGGGTTTTGCCATTACTAGCGGAGATAAACTTTCTTATTTCCAAGCTTTATCGTGTAAAAAGCTAGGTAATGAGGTCGTTCGTGACATTCGTCTAGCGCTGATGCAGTTAAACACGCAGGGAGTTCAGCTCAAACTGGAGTATCCTATTGTCTGGGTGTCGGGAGATGCAATGGATCCAAGTGATGACGAAATACGGGCTATCGAAATTGGACTCGGTGCTTCCGTCTCCGTAGTTTCCAAACCTGCCCCCATCGTACCTTCAGAGCTCAGTAAACTCGTGCCAGCCGATGTTCGCGCAGAGCAGAAGAGGAAGGCAGAAACCATGAAGCGCAATATTTTAATTGCTGCGGCACTTTGCGTTTATCTCGGTATTGCGGGATACTTAGCTTATGGCTACTTTGGAATAAAATCAGACCTTGCAGCTCAGAGCGAGGAACTTGAAGCGATTAAAATAGAACATACGGGTATTCAGTTTTTTAATGATGATTGGGACCAGCTTTCCGCCGTTGTTGACAACGAGCGTTGGGTCTTGACCTTGCTCAAACGCTGCGCCTCACTGATCCCAGCGGGGCAAGATCTGCGATTCAAGCTTTTCGATGCGACTCCAGAGCGCATCACTATTCGCGGTGAATCCGACGATATCGGCATCACGAGTAGCTACGCTGAGAAGCTTAAAAATAGCCTCTCTGAATACAGTTGGTCCATGCCTCCAGCTACTGCAGATGCGAAGACAAATCGCTGGAAGTTTAACTATGAAGGAACCTTGAAAGGATTATCAGAATAATGAATGAACGTGAAAAAAAGCTGATTATCTTACTCTTTGGCGCCGCATTTTTGATTCTCAACGTATTTTTATACCTGAGCTATGACAGTGCAATGCTGCTTAATAAAGCAGCCCTGAAGAGAAATAATACCGAGATAGAGCGCATGCGCACGGCGCTCATCACTGCGGAATCTCAACAGGAGGACATTGAATGGCTCAATGCAAACCCACCAGCAGAGGGGATTCATGGCCAGATAGGTGCAAGCTTGGCAACTTTAACGGAGAAAAGTGCGCTAAGGTACGGCATTACGATCAAAAAACGTCCCAGCCCTATTAATGAAGATCTTGAGGAACAGGGCACCTACCGCACCGCGCGAGTAAGCGTCAAAGGCAACGCCATGGATAAAAATCTCTATCAATGGCTTGTCGATCTGCAATCGCCAAACGATCACCGTTCAATTACTTTTTTACACATTGAACCCCAGCGCGATGATCCTACACGCATCGATTGTGAGGTGGAAATAACGCAATGGTTTATTCCAGCTGAAGAAAACTCGCTGAGTGCCAACTAAGGAATTGAATCTCTCATAGACGAAAATAAAACTACCTGGCATTAATCAATGTATAACTCACTTTTTCCCATGCGCTTAACTCCACTCTATGCAACTTTGCTCTTTTGCTTCTGCATCAACCTCTGCGCTACCAGCCTGCAAGCTAATCCACCCAGAAAGCTCAATATTGGAGTTTTTAGTAAACTCATCAATAACTCGCCGTTTACAATCAAGCCTGAGGTCAAAAGTGCGGTGGCAGAGTCGCCGTTAGAGCGCGATTGGTCACTTGGTAGTATCAGTCCTAGTGGCGATGAATTTTCCGTTACTTTAATTAACAAGAAAAACAGGAAAGACCGTATCCGATTCATTCCAGGGTTTTCATCTGGCGACTATAAATTGTTAGAAGTCAAGCAGGATGCCGATTCGAAAAGTAATTCAAAAGTCTACATTCAAAAAGGCAGCCAGAAGGCATGGATCACTTATGATGATTCTGTGCTTAAATTAAAGACTGCCTCTGCAGGCAGACCTAAACCTGTAAAAACTTCGTCGACAACGGCTCAAAACAGCAATGCTAAGCCTCCCATTCCTTCACTGAACGGAAACACATCAAATTCTCAGTCAGACAAAAAAACTGAACCTGTACGAAGAGTTCGCCGTGTACCGACGGTTAACAAATAACGACTCATTTATTGCCCCATTTTCTCTTTTACTCATTTTTTATGAAATTACTCATTCACACCTTTTTTCTTATCTGCTTAACAGGAATTCTGCGAGCTCAGGATATCCCCGAAGTTCTACCTTTGGAAGTCCCAGACAATAATCCTGTGCAAGCCGAGATGCCCGACTTTGCTAACAAAAATATCGTCGATCCAGACGGGATGGCTGCTAAAAACGGACAAGTTATCGATGGTAGTAACTGGGATGATCAAAACATTGCAGACGAGTACTCCAAGTACACGGGAAACCGCGTGCTTCTGAGTTCTGCGACACAAGATTTAGAAATTCGATTTTATCAACGTGGACCACTGACTAATCGTGAAGCTGCAACGCTTCTTGTCAAAGTACTCGACATGGAAGGTTTTGTTTTCGTCCCAAGTGGAAGAAATGAGGTTAAACTGCTCCCTAAATCCCCAGGCGCTGGCTCGAATGGACCAGGGGAACTTGAAGGCATCATCGATAACGAGTATGATATTCCGACTGGGGATGATTACATTTCTTACTTTATGAAGCTTAATTTCATCAAACCAGATGAAGCGGTACGTACTTTTACACAGAGTCTTCACGGCCTTGACGCTGGTGCCAAAATAGCGCCCGTAGCGAATGCCTCAGCTGTATTAATCACAGGTAAGGCGGGCTTTGTAAGGAAACTACTCAATCAGAAAGTCTACATCGATGTCCCTACAGGAAACGTTAGCACATCTTGGGTGCAGCTTAACTATGCAGATGCGGAGGAGGTCGCGACCACCTTGAATGAAATTATTAATTCAAAACAAACGACGAAGACCACAGCTTCCGTGACAAACAATTCGGGTAACAATAATCAAAACAATGCCTCACCCATCCCAGGAGTTCCTAACAGCGGAGGCTTGGTAAATACGAATACGGGAGGCAACTCCACAGCTGCAGGTGAGGACATTCCAGTGCAAATCGTCGCTAATACACGGCTCAATAAAATATTCATCATGGGGCGCCCAGTGGATATTATCTTTGTAGAAAGCCTAGCACGTGAATTTGACGCACCTCCATCGAAAAGTAATTATTTAAAGCGCAAGTTGCGGTTCATGATTGCGAGCGACTTTCTTGATGTGGCATCAAAGGCTCTTGAATCATTGAACGGTTCTTCCTCTACTGGAGGGACTTCTACCAACGGTACCCAGAACCGTAACCAAACCACCAATAATACTAACGGCAACACTGGAACAGGTAACGGTGTGAGTGAATTTGATGTAAGTGACAAACCGGAAGCTATCGTTATCGGTAAGACTTTCATTGTTGCTGATAATTTAGCCAATAGCATTCTTGTTCAAGGCCCACCTGAAAGTGTGCGCGTGATTTCTGAGCTCATGGACAAGCTTGATGGTAGACCTCAGCAGGTGATGATTTCTGCTGTATTTGGTTCGATAGGTTTGGATGAAGGAAAGGATACTGGTGTTGGCTTTGGCCGTACAGGTAGCGATGTGGCTGGAGGTGCCTTTAATGGTACAGGCACAAGTATATTAGATCTAACAACCTTGACTGATGTTTCTACACTTTCAACAAGTTTAGTGGCTTCATCTGGTGGTTTGAATGTTTACGGTGCCTACAAAGACTTTGCCGCGACATTAGTAGCTTTGCAAAATACGAGTAACTTTAAAACCTTAGCTAGACCTACCATTTTCACAGCAAATAATCGAAGAGGTATCATATCATCTGGAAGTAGAATCGCTGTCCCATCTAACACAACAACAACTAATGGTGTATCAAGTACCAGTATTGAGTATATTGATGTATTACTTCAGCTAGAAGTTGTACCACTGATCAACTCGGATGATGAAGTGACGTTGAACATTTCTTTGTTAAATGAAGGTATTGATGGTTTCACAATTGTTGGTGAAAATCAAATTGATACCATTGTAACGGAATCAATAGAGACAATTGTTACCATCCCCAATGACGCTACGGTTGTTTTGGGAGGCTTAATAACAGAGAGAGAAGAGGATTCTCGTGTAGGGGTTCCTATCCTTAGTAGTATTCCTGGAATAGGAAGACTTTTCAGAAGAGATACAAAAGATGTTAGTAGAGATGAGCTTCTCGTTTTCATCAGACCTACTATTCTTAACAACCCAGAATCTCAGCGCAAAGCACAGTCAGAGCTAGAAAGAAGTTATGAGGTATCTAAAGAAGCGCTCGAATTTGCAAATGATGTTCTCCCTAAAAAACCTGCTATCGTCGTAGAAGAGGATGAAGCACAAGCTAGTTCATTACGTTTCCCTACGAGACGCTAATTTTTCAAAGTCTCTATTTAGAAACCGTGAATCGAGTCGTTGTCATCAATGTTGTCGGTCTTACTAAAGGCGTCATTGGTGAGAATATGCCAGCAATTGCTGCTTTCTCTGAGAAAGGAAAGGGGTCGTCATTTCCACCTGCTTTTCCGGCAGTAACGTGTACGGCACAGTCGACTTATCTCACAGGTACAAACCCAGAATCTCACGGCATTGTGGGGAATGGCTGGTATGATCGCGAGGCAGCCGAGGTGAACTTCTGGAAACAGAGTAACCACCTTGTTCACGGAGAAAAAATCTGGGACACGCTCCAAGCTGAAGATTCCTCCTTCAGCTGCGCACAGATGTTCTGGTGGTATAACATGTATTCCACAGTTGATTGGTCGGCGACACCACGACCACTCTATCCAGCCGATGGTCGAAAGGTCTTTGACATTCATACCCAGCCGATGAACCTGCGAGAGGAGATGAAGTCTGCGCTTGGCGATTTT
Source organism: Akkermansiaceae bacterium (assembly GCA_051252195.1). GTDB lineage: Bacteria > Verrucomicrobiota > Verrucomicrobiia > Verrucomicrobiales > Akkermansiaceae > Oceaniferula. Next base: position 56,828 of record JBPOGD010000011.1, read on the forward strand.
CCATTTCCATCATTTTGGGGACCCGCAGCGGGTATTGCTTCATCGCGCTGGATCGCTGATGCGGCGATGTGGATTGAGCAGAAAGCGCAGCCGACACTGAATTTCGTTTACCTGCCGCATCTCGACTACTGCATGCAGAAGTACGGTCCAGACGCGGACGAGGTGATTCCTGAGTTACGTGCCATCGATAGCATTGTTGGTGAAATGCTTCGTTTCTATCAAGAAAGGGGGGTCGAGGTGGTTCTCCTTTCCGAATATGGAATTTCCAAGGTCGGACGCGTAGTTCATCTCAACCGTGAATTCCGGAAACGTGGTTGGATCCAGGTCAAGGATGAGCTTGGTAAGGAAACGCTCGACTGCGGCGGCTGCAAAGCGTTCGCGGTTGCGGATCACCAAGTCGCCCATATTTATATCAATGACGAGTCAATCCGTGCAGAGCTGACTGAATTACTTCATCAGCTTGATGGGATTGAGGAGGTAAGAGAGGCTCAGCAATTGTGGTCGAACGGTGAAGGAGGAAACCTAGCCCAGCAGAGAGCGGGGGATCTCATCGCTGTGGCAGAAGCGGACACTTGGTTAAGCTATTATTTTTGGGAGGATGACACCTTAGCGCCTGACTACGCACGGTGTATCGATATCCACCGCAAACCTGGATACGATCCCGTGGAGTTATTTCTCGATCCCAGCATCAAATTTCCGAAGTTGAAAATTGCCTCTTTTTTGGCGAAGAAAAAACTCGGCCTGCGCGGTCTCATGGACGTCATTCCCCTAGATGCCTCACTGGTCAAAGGTTCACACGGGCGTGATCGCGTGCCAGTAAATGAACAGCCCGTTTTTATAAGCCAGACACATCCAGATATTTTGTGTGCGGAAGATGTTTACCAAGCCATTCTCTCACAAGTTAAGAAAAACTCATGATTCACTAATGAAGTGGACTTGGATAAACACCTGCTTCGATTAGCTGTTGGATACTCTCCACCACAATAGCTTTATCATCGGGGTAGGTAACGCCGAACCATGAACTGGTAGTTTCGAGGACTTTGCAGTCGGCTTGACCTTTTTTAATGAATTCATCAACAGCAGAAGGGAGGTAACTCTCTGATTTCATTTCACTACCACGCTCGGATAGGAAATCGGTGAAATGCTCTTGCAACTGCGTGAAAAACTCGGGGGTGAAGCCCCAGAAGTTCATAGAAACGATGGTGCTCTCAGCAAGTTCACGCCGTGAAGCATCAAGTGCATTCCCGTAGATGACGCCGCTATCCTCACGTTTGATTGCCATGTACTCTTCAACGTCAGTCAGAAAGGTATCCTCAATCGTGCAGATGCCGCGATTAACATCACCGTGGTCTGAAAGCGTGCGATCAATGTGATAGCCTACCATGCAGTAGTGAGATTTTGAGTCTATGCTAGAAGTCGTTTCTCTAAAATACTGAGCCATCTGCTGATAAGAGTCCGCTCCGTAAAAGTCATCGGCATTAATCACAGCAAAGGGTTCGTTAATGCAGTCGCGTGCCGCTAATACAGCATGAGCTGTGCCCCAAGGTTTCTGTCTACCTTCAGGTATGGTGAAGCCCACAGGTAAGTCTTCCAGCTTCTGAAACACATAATCAACCTTGATTTCATCTTGAAACCGCGCTCCTACACCTTTTTGGAATGCCTCTGCGAAATCTTCGCGAATGATAAATACCACTCGAGTGAAGCCAGCTCGGATAGCGTCATAGACCGAGTAATCGAGTACGGTTTCTGCGTTAGGGCCCATAGGATCCATTTGTTTGAGTCCACCGTAGCGGCTACCCATACCTGCGGCGAGAACGAGAAGTGTTAATTCCATGATTATTGGTTAAAAATTGAAAGCCAAACCATGGGTTGTCTCTGCTAAGTTAGCAATAGTTTCTTTTTACAGTAGATACACAGTGTAAGGCCTAATTAGTAAAGAATACCAAAGAATGCTATTGCCAGTTTGAGATTCGACTGTCTTTATTGCTGTAGTGTTTTGCAGCTCCCTAGTTCGCTTTATTGAAAACAAAGGCTGTGAAAAGCGAAGACATCAACTGCCCGTATCAATTTCTACATGGATAATATTATCGAGAGCTTAGACCGCGAGCACGTGCGCAATGTTTTCAAAGCCATGATGACTTCTCGCATCTTGGAAAATAAGCTCAGCAGTCTCTATAAAGCGGGGAAAATTGTTGGCGGAGTTTACCTTGGTAAAGGACAGGAGGCTGTCAGTGCTTCACTGGCGGCGGGCTTAAATAAAGGTCACGACGTTTACGCGCCGCTGATCCGCGATCAGGCGGGCCGCATTGCCTTCGGTGAAGATTTACTCGACTGCACACGTACCTATTTAGGATCGGTAGAAGGCCCTATGAAGGGGCGTGATGGTAACATTCACCGTGGAAGGCCCAGAGAGGGTATGCTGGCGATGATTTCGCACCTCGGGTCGGCGATCGCAGCGATCGGTGGCATGCTGCTTGCCAAGAGACTTCGTGGGCAAATGGAGGGGGTCGTAGGAGCCACCTGTGTAGGTGACGGCTGTACATCTACGGGCGCTTTCCATGAAGGTTTAAATACGGCAGCGGTGGAGAATTTACCGCTCGTCCTTACGGTAGCAAATAATCAATACGCCTATTCCACGCCCAATGATAGACAGTTCGTCTGTAAGGATTTGGTCGATAAAGCTGTTGGTTACGGAGTCCGTGGTCACAGTGTTGATGGTACCGACATGCTTGCGTGTATTGCCGTCATGCAGGAGGCGATTAGCCGCGCACGCGAGGGTGAGGGACCGCAGCTTGTGGTGGCATCCATGCTGCGTCTCAATGGGCACGGTGAACATGACGACGCTTCTTACGTGAATTCAGATTTAAAATCGTCTCAACTTGGTCGCGATAGCGTCGAGGTAGGGCGGGCACAAATGATCGAATACGGCTTCTCGGATGAAGCCGAAATTGCACAGTGGGAAAAAGAATGTGCTGATGTTGTACAGGCGGCTGTCGCAGTTGCGCAGAAAGAAAACTCACCTGACCCTTATTTAGACGATTGGATGGCATATTCAAACCCCAGCTTACAAAACGGATAACATGAGCGAGGTCACCTACATCGATGCTATTCACGCAGCACTCAACAAATCTCTCGCTGACGATCCGTCCGTTTTTCTCTACGGTCAGGACATTGGAAAGTTCGGTGGAGCTTTTAAAGCCACCAAAGGCTTACAAGACCTTTACCCAGGACGTGTTTTAGACGCTCCCATCAGTGAGGATGCAATGGCTGGTATGGCGATAGGAGCCGCTATCGAGGGAGCTCGCCCAGTTTTGGAAATGCAGTTTGCTGATTTCTCATCGGTAGCTTTCAATCAAATCGTCAACCACGCTGCCACGCACTACTATCGAACAGGCGTTCCTGTACCTATGACAGTTCGCCTTCCATCAGGGGGAACTCCTGGATCTGGACCATTCCACAGTCAAAGCATGGAGGCGCTATATGCGCACTACCCTGGGCTGGTCGTCGTGACACCAGCGACCGTCGCAGATGCTTACTCGATGTTGATTGACTCTATCGCGATGGACGATCCCGTCATCTACTGCGAACACAAGTTTCTCTATCGCTGGCTTAAATCAAATACCTACGAAGGAGACCATCTCCCCATCGGAACAGCTAGAATCACTCGCCCAGGGAAACATGCCACGGTAGTGACTTACAGTGCGATGGTTCATGAGGCCGTGCGTGCTGCTGAAATTCTTCAGGAAGAAGGCGGCTGGGAAATAGAGGTTGTAGATCTCCGCTCAGTTAAGCCGTTGGATACCGATACGATCATTGCTTCCGTGGCAAGAACTGGTAGACTGCTCGCTGTTGGTGAAGCGTTCCCTTGGGGTGGGGTGACCGCTGAAGTCGTCTCTCGCGTCTGTGCGGATGGCTTCCATTTACTCGACGCTCCACCAGTAAGGCTTAATGCCCGCGATACGCCAATACCTTATCACCCTAAACTCTGGGCAACTCATCGCCCGACCCCAGAATCCATAGCTGTCGCTTTGCGTAAGCTATTGAATTACTAAAGGTTGAATATAATTTTCACTAAAAAAACATCATGCCAAAAGTTCCCATTCTCATGCCTCAACTTGGTGAATCCATTGCTGAGGCAACGATTATTCGGCTCAATATCGCCCTTGGTGAAACAGTTTCTCCCGATCAAGAAGTAATCGAGGTCGAGACCAATAAAGCGACTATGGGAGTAAACTCTCTCTGCGCCGGCAAGGTCATTCAAGTGGTCGCTCAGGAAGGTGTGAGCTATGCAGTAGGCAGCGTGCTGGGTGTTCTAGAAGTTACACAGGAGGAACTAGACCGCACTGGTGAAAGCTCGATGGATGACATCGCAGCGAAGGCTGGTAACGACCAGTTATCTACTCAAGCCATTGGGGACGATGATAATTTACATTTCAAAACGGAGGACGCAGGCTACCACGAGCCAGTCCTCGTAGAGCCTAATATTAAAGGTTTGCCTGTGCCGACAGGGAAAGGAGGCGCTCACTACATTTCGCCGCGTATGCGAGCTCGCATGACTGAGCTTGGTCTCCGAGCTGCAGATATTTCAGCTATTCCAGGAAGTGGCGCTGGCGGACGGGTTACGGTAGAGGATTTAGAATCGTTCCTCGAATACATCGACACATGGCCACGCACAAAAGCTTCTCCTATGAGATTAGCAGTGGCTGATGCTATGCGTCGCAGCTGGACCCGCCCCTTGGCTACTGTGGCGAGACCTCTGGTTATGGACAAGATCCTCGACCATCGCCGTAACCATCCCCTTAAGCCTGGCCCAGCCCTCTACATTCTACGGGCCTTGGCTTTAGCTTTGGCTGAAAACCCCACGACTGCGGGTTATTTGATTGGTGAAAACGTCGTTCACCCAAAGGCATTCGATATCGGAGTGGCTGTGCAGGTTGCCGATGGCGTACTTGTACCGATCATTCGAAATGCTGACTCGAAGCGCCTTCACGAGCTTGTCGCCGAATACAACAACCTTGTGGATCTTGCTCGCACGAGGAAGTTACCGGAAGACGCCACCAAACACGGTATCGCAACTGTAACAAACTTCGGCACCTTTGGACTCACATGGGGAACACCGATTCCTTTGCCGAACGAAACCCTTATTTTAGGACTTAGCGCAGGCGTCAAACGACCTGTATGGAGTGACCAGACGGGGACATTCATTCCTGTGACTGAGGCGGAAATGGATCTCACCTTTGATCACCGCGTCGTTGATGGTGGAGGTGCAGGGATGCTGCTGAATCGAATTTCTGAATTATTGCAAAAGCCAGAGCTTTTGTAAGCAATATGAAATTAGGTCATTATCAATAAGCCTCCTCCTTGACCTCTCAACAGATCTCTTCAATTTAAACGATTTGCAGCTTACGAATCTGTAGTTTTCACAGTTGATCATATTCATTGATACTGCGCGTGCGAGATAACTTGTGGTGACAGTGTATAAGTCCGACAAAACGAGTCATAGCCATAAACTAGCTATCCCAATTTCACTTGGCCGAGCTTTCTCGATGAAATTGGTTCACACTCATGATTTCTAATGGTATAAGGATAAACGTGATGAGTGATTCTACCCAACCTACATTATCGGTTTCATTAACAGTAAGAGACGCAGCTGAGGCACTTGATTTTTATACGAAAGCATTAGGTGCGGTGGAATTATACCGTATGCCAGATCCTTCGGGTGCTGTGGCACACGCAGAGTTCATGATTGGCACTAGCCTTGTATACATTTCTGGTGAAGCGCCAGAGTGGCATGCAAATGCTCTAAAAGAAGGGCAGGTTGCATCCTGCTTGTTCGCCATCTCAGTAGAAGACTGTGACAAAGCTTTTGAGCGAGCAATCCAAGCGGGTATGAAGGAACTGAATCCTCCAAGCGATCAATTCTGGGGTGCCCGATCAGCTTTGATCCTTGATCCTTTCGGTTATCGCTGGAATTTCAATCAATTCATCGAAGAGGTGTCTCCTGAGGAAATGGCAAAGAGAGCGAAAGAAATCTATGGATAATTTAAGTCTCAGTAATGATCTCAATTGAGAATTCGAACTAGTTAACAATCTCTGTACCGATTCCTGACTTAGTAAATATTTCGAGAAGTAGGGAGTGCGGTGTTCGCCCGTCAATGAAGTGAACTTTACCTACGCCCGCTGATAAGGCGTCGAGCGCAGAATTGATTTTCGGCAGCATCCCTCCTGAAATGGTGCCATCGTTAATTAGATTGAGTGCTTCAGCGCGATTAATCGATGGAATGAGCGTTGTAGGGTCTGATGGATCAGAAAGTAAACCTGGGACATCAGATAAGTAGACGAGCTTCGCGGGTTTGATCGAGCAGGCGAGAGCTGCAGCAGCGAGATCGGCATTGATATTGAGGAAATTGCCTGTAGCTATTTCTTGACCGAGTGGAGACACGACGGGAACCACCCCGGTGCTCATCGCATACTGAATATCTTCAGGGTGACATTGGGTGACTTGTCCCACTTGCCCGATATCAACCTCATTACCATCTTCATCTTTAGCGGGGAGTTTCTCTGCTTCAAAGATTTGGGATCCGTGCACAGAGGTTGCTTTCCCACCATACCCGTTGATCGTTTCGACAAGCCCTTTGTTGATTTTACCATGCAGCGTTTTTTCTACGATACTGATCGCTTCAGGGGTTGTGACTCGGTATCCACCGATAAATTGGGCCTCTAAGCCAGCCTCTTTCATGGCAGCTGATATTGCTTTGCCACCCCCGTGAACGATGACGGGATTAATACCTGCGACTTCCATAAAGACGATATCACGCATGACTTTTCTCACGAGCGAGGCATCTTCCATGGCTGAGCCCCCCATTTTGATAAGAAAAGTTTCTCCGCGGAAAGCTTGTAGGTAGGGCAGGGCTTCGATGAGTACCGAGGCTTTATTGATGGTTGCGTCCAGTGACATGTGTTTTGAAGTAGGAATTGAAGGAATTCATCCTAAGAAATCAGACTTTTTTCAATCTGTTTCTTTGTAGGGAAAATATCCAGCAGAATGCTAATATGATAAGAGGTGATTTGAGTGCAAACCAATATTGCAGGCTATGTATGAAAAGCATCAGACACACAAATATGGTGATTAGTATGATCACAAAGCTGAAATAAACTGCAGGTGCTCTCAAGCTCATGATGAGATAGAGTATAATGGTAAGGTCAAACAGAATGGCGATCTCCGCCCACGTGGGAATTCTGCTGAGTTGGTAGACATTTTCTTCAACATAAAGCTGCGACGAGGCCTGGAGTGTGGACTCAAGGCGCACACGCGAGATGCCATTGATTGATTTCACCTGCTCTCCAGTAGCTTGAATAATAGGTATATCTGACTGTTTGAGAATTTTTTCTTGTACTGTTTCTTGCTCTGCACTTTGAGTTTCACGACTTAACAGATCTTCAGCATAAATGGTTTGTAAACTGGTATTTTCATCAGTGGCTGGCAGCTCCGCTCTACCAAATTCATCGATAGGAATAAGAGGTCCGTCAGTGCCCAGTTGTATCTCACGGCCACAGTGGATGATGATATCTTGCGGTAACACGGCGTACTGAGCCATAAGAGTCAGCAATTCTAAGGACGGGATGACGCCTTTATCTTGCCAGAGCGCAAGTAGCTGGACAGATGCTGGATCGTCGACTGTTTCCATACTTTCGATACGGTGGAAGCCGGCGAGTGTTTGTTCTCCTCCATTGACAAGGTCTGGCGTAGTCACTTGATTAACGATGGGGAGTAGCTTGATGTTTCCCCGAACACGGGAAAGGGGAATCGTAGCTCGCTGAAGAGCTGAAGGGGCTACTTTATCGATAGCACCGCGAGTAACTGGTAGCGCTACAATAGCCTGCTCAAATTGCGCCAGCTTGCTATTCAATGCCATTATTTCCATGTCACTACTATCATCCCAGACGAGTTGAGTCGTCATAATCACTCTCTTTTGATGTCGTTTGATCAGTGAATCGAGAATTACTGCGTAATCGAGAGGCGATGGTGGCGAACTTTCGAAAATACGATCGGGATCATCAGTCAGCCCCACCACATAGAAGCTGTGCTCTGTCTGCGACGCTTGCTCTAGGGAATTGATACTAATCAGCCCCGTAGGACGCTCTTGACGATAAACCATGTCATCACCTGCACTAAAAAGACGGATACAGGCTAAATCAAAAGCTTCAAATTGAGGAACCAGATGTGCCAAGAAAAAGACAAGAAGCCCAAGAGCCACCGCTGTGATGCTGATGGATATCCTCGACTTCATAGGAGTTTACTTAGGCTCAAATGACGATTTCGCGTCTACGGCATCGAGCACTGGAATGATCGCTTCTTCGATATCGGAGCCTGCGATCACTTTACGCAAAATTTTCGCAGCTGTTGGAATATGCTGAAGGTACCACTCATGGTGAAGCTGATTACCAATTTTGGCATAAGCACCCATGGCCTGCATCAAACGCTGAGCTGCGCACTTCTGAAGAATAGAGGAGATAGGCTCCTCGTCAGAAACATCTTCCCAAAGTTTAAGAAGCTTCTGAATGTCCTCATCTGAGTGATTCATATAGGGGTCATAGATCAGCGATGCGAGATCATACTCTTGACGACCACGGCGCATCCCCTGAAAATCGATAAGCCAAGCCGCTCCATCGTAGGCAATAATATTCTGACTCTGGAAATCACGATGCACCAAGTTTTTAGCAGAGGCACCGAGATCCTTTGCCATCTGAGCTAATGCCGGGTGCTCCGAAAGTTCATCAACGATAGCTGGGTTCATATCAAGATATTCGTCAGCCAACTGATCAAAGAAATAATCCTGCTCCCAGCGATACATCGCATCGTCGAAAGGTGTCTGAAACTCCAAGTCTTTCGGCGCACGTGTGTAGAAAAGCTTATCCAACTGCTCGAAGGCAGAGCGGTAAATTGGCTCACGTACTTCCCACGGCTCATCCTTCATACTCAGAAGATCCACATCTCCTAGATCTTCCACCAAAGCAACACGTCTTCCCGGGTGATCATAAATCACTTCTGGAACATTAAATCCAGCTTCGGTGAGAAACTGGGATACTGGCAGGTAATTGGCATTATCCTTTCTCTCCATCGTGTAATGGATGCCAATGTAAGTGGGGTAACCTTCTGGCTTGAGACGAATAATCGTGCGCCCTGAAGCCCCCTTGGTGATAGGCTCCATGATACAGGAGTGTGAGGGGCTAAGTTCCAAGTAGTTTCGAACTGCAGTGAGCAGAGTATCAGCAGGCATTGGATCGGTTTATGAGGATTAGATAAAGAGTCAAGAGCAAGAGTGCTTGCTTTTTACGATAAATAACGTTTTTGGTCTATGATGAATGAATGTCGTCAATGCGATGCTTAATTATCTCAAATTCGCTATCCGCTATCACAGGCTCTAATACATGAGTCGAGTATTCAGGAATTTCGATCCAACTTCGGCAACCCGCATACTGCTTTTCATATGAAAAGAGTAGGGGGCTTGCCAGTTTATAAACCCTGACTAATGCCACGTGAATGCTACCCGCAGCCATTCCTTCAACAGCCGTTCCTGTTCTTCCCTTTCCCTGCCAATGAAATCTATCAGAAAGTGTCTTCTCGCTGTAAATGTGGAAGTCAGAGAGTGCTGCCACCTTTTCCCAGCTCGTCAACGTTTTCGCCCACTGAGCTACGGCAACGTGAGTGATAGAAATTTCCTCGCCGAGAACAAGCTCAGGCAGTGGTTCATGATATTCATCGACTACCACATGCTCCTTCTTTGTGTGAAAGCGCGTCGGAAACAGTGCAAAAACATTATGCTTAAAGGAAAAGCCATTACGTCCTTCGTGAATGCCTCCTTTACGGAAAATGAGGTGCTGTTTCCCCGAAGCAAGGGAGTCGCAGACGACCTGCCATTCTTTAAAAGCATGGAACCCAGTGGAGTGATGGTTGTTTGAAGTCATGAAAGCTTCTATGGATTAACATGCACTCGCTTATCTTTGCAAGAATCTCTCCATTCTATCTACAGGGCTGAATCAGATCAGCTCAATTAATGCAGCTATTTAGTCGATGTCGATGCCCACACCTCGATGATCACTGCCCGTTCCTGCTAAGGTAGGAGGTACCGTTGGTGTGGCATTACAGGTGGCGTTGGCGCCTCCAGATTGAAGTGGTTGACCGTTAGACATCCACCAATCGTAGTTATTGGCGATAGTGGTGTTAGCAAGAATACTATAGAAAGTGAGGGGGTGATGGCCTCCTGTCGTGCATGGGTTCGCCGTTAAACAATCAGGAGTAGTATTGAAGTCTCCGCCCAATAGTGTGCAAGGATCGATATACTCGCCTCCATTTTCTGGGGCAAAGCCTTCAATATAGGTTCTCAAATAACCTAAGGTAATCGCAGATTCGAGACTGCTTGGGCGACGGTTATGAATAAATCCGATACTGTAGCTATTTCCGCCTAAGTCGTAGTCGACAACGACAGGGTAGCGGTAGTCGGGCATCCAGTCCGCTGGTAGCTGAAGGTACGAAGTGAAGTTGCCCGCAGAAGGAATAGTCGTTTTGCTCCAAGTAGGCGGACCACCATTTGTTTCGAAGGAGTCAACATAGTAAGTTATATTGGTCGCATTCCCATCTAACACAATTCCTACTACCTCGTTGCTATTTTGAAGAGCACTGCGCCCGCAGCGGATGACAGCAAGGTTTCTATTTCCGGCACCATCAGTCGGTATCCCTAAACTCGCCCCTAAGTTATTAAGAGCACTTTCAATGTTTGCTTGGGTGGCACCATTGGCAACGAAAACTTCAGTGAAACCAGCGATGTCGACATTGCCGTAATTGGCTTGGTAAAGCCCTAGCTCAGCAGTAATTAATCCTTGCTTGGGAGTTGGAACTCCTCCAGCAGGGTCTTGAGTATTAGCATTATAGTTGAGAAGATTTTGGTGGAATATGTGCATCGTGTTTGTTGTTTTGTGTTAAATATTTAATTCATAATTAAACATTTTCATGATGTCATTCGAAGGTCGAATCGGCAATTTATAAAAGTCAGTTTTACAAATTTTCGAAAATGTCATGAATGCTCAATTATCCCACATTGATGAGTTCCGATGGCTCTTCAATACGATTATATCTAAGGCTAAATCATTTCTCTCTTATCACTAAGACAATACCACCAAGAATAGCGATCGTCGCTATCACTAGGCGTAACGTTAAAGGTTCATTCAATATAGCGACGCCTCCAATGGCGGTTATAACTGGAACACTCAGTTGAACGATCGACGCGTTAGTTGACTTCATCAAAGGTATTACCATATACCAAAGAGCATAGCCCACACCCGAAGTCAAAGAACCAGAGGCAATAGCATACCAGAGACCGCTGCTATCGATACTGAAGCTTTCATGCATCACTAAACTCAAAACTACCGCTATGGGGACAGCTCGGAGAAAGTTTCCTGCTGTTACCCTCGTGGAGTCACCCTCACCTTTTCCAAGCAAGGAATACACTCCCCAAGCCAATCCCGAGGTAAACATCACGAGTGATCCTAGTAGTGGGGGCGCCGTGAGTCCGGGTAGCAAGAGAACTACCAAGCCCACAAACGCGCCAACGAGACCTGCGAGCTGCGGTTTCTTTAATCGTTCACCAGATCGTATACCATGTGTAATCATCGTCGCCTGAACAGCTCCAAAAAGAATGAGCGCACCTGTTGCAGAAGGTAAGCTTACGTAGGCATGAGAGAAGGCTGCGGCATACACCACGAGCATCACTGCCGATAACCAGTTACCACGCCCTACAGCGGAGCGACGGCTTACCAGCACAATCACCCCAAGCGTTATGGCACCAGAAATGATGCGGATGCTAGTAAAGCTAGTCGGATCAATACTCGTCTGTTTTAAAGCAAGGCGACAGAGCAAAGAATTGCCCGCGAAAGCAATCATCGCCAAAGAGGTTAGGATCGCTAGACGCGTATTCGAGTTTTGAAGGTTCATTAACAAATGTTTTGCCCCTTAAATCTGAATGATTCAGAGTGCTGTCATCTCATCTATCACTTTCTTATACTCAGTCAATATTTGACCAGCCAACGAAACTGATAGCGACTTCCATATGTCATACAAGAGCAACTAAAGCAAGTTGCCAGCAGTAAACTTAATCACGATTATAACATTTTAAGCCCGAGAAGGTGAGTCTACTAAATGTTCAGTTCTGATTGTAAAAATAAACACTCAAATAATACTGTTCATCTTTCTTTGCTTCCCTAACGATTGCCGTATGAGAATTCAATGGCCGCGTTTAAACCGTAAAGTTCATTACTGGAGTGCGATTATTTGTGCAGTGCCAGTATTGATCGTGATTATCACGGGGATCTTACTGCTGTTAAAAAAAGAGAGTGCTTGGATTCAGCCGCCTAGTCAGAAAGGGAGTACGGGGGCGCCAACGCTGAGTTACGAGAGTATTTTAGCGACCGCGGTGGCAGTACCTGAGGCGGAAATCGCTTCGTGGGATGATGTTTCACGTTTGGATATTCGACCGGGCAAAGGACTGATCAAGGTGATGGCGAAGAATCATTGGGAAATTCAGCTGGATCATCAGAGTGGCACAGTGTTGCAAGTAGCTTATCGTCGGTCCGATGTCATTGAGTCTCTGCACGATGGCAGCTTTTTTCATGATTATGCGAAGCTCGGGGTGTTTCTGCCCTCGGCGATCGTGCTGCTTCTTCTGTGGATTACGGGGATATATTTGTTTGTGAAACCTTTACTGGTGAAGCGCAGTAGGAAGCAGAAGGTAAGGTCGAGGGAAGAAGGGGTCTAGAATTTTGCCGTTAGGCCAGCATTGATGCCAAAGCCAGGCTCGTTCGATCCTGAACCGTGGACACGGTAGGCTTGGTCAAGGATGTTTTCGATGCCAAGGGTGATGCTAAGGTTTTCATTAAACTCATAACCGCCATAAAGGGAAAAAAGTGCGTATCCAGGTGTGCCGCTCGGTGGAATGCGCTGCGTATCGGATTCGTCACCGCTGCTGAGTTTATCGGCGCGATCTACCAATGTACAGGCAAGTTCTGCCCACCATTTGCCGTAAGGATCATCGTAACGCAGGGCGCCGTTCACCGTAAGTGGCTGAACGCGACTAAGTGGCTCATTAACAGTATCAAAACTTGAGGCGTCGACAAAGGTTTCTAATTCGCCCTCCAGGTAGGTGAGGTTTCCCCGCAGGCTCCATTGATCTAACAAATCATAGGCTGCGGTAAGTTCAACGCCAAAGACGCTACCACTGCCGCTGTTGCGCTTGGTGACCTCTGTTAGGCCTCCGACGATATTACCCGTGGGAGCCGTGCTGATGTAATCATCGATTTGCGTGTAATAAACCGTTATACTGGTGTCCAATGCATCCTTTTCGCCTTTGATACCGAGCTCGTAGGTGAGAAAATGTTCAGGGCTAAGATTGGTCGCAGCTACCTCCGTTTCCGTAGATCGGCTCCCGCCGTAACGGCTGAGGTCGGCAATGTTAGGTGCTCTAAATGACTGGCTAACTCCGCCCCAAAGCAGCCACGTTTTTGCTTCATCAAGATCATAGCTCAAGCGTAGGGAGGAAACGCTGCTATTCCAGCTATCTTCATACGAAGCGGCGTCGCCTGTGGCGGGATCTTCATAACGGCCAATTTTTGCCTCATTACGTGTAAAACGAGTGCTAGCTGTCAACTTATAGCGGTCTCCTAGCTGAAAAACTCCCTGCGCATAGGCACCTAGCCAGAGGTATTTAGAATCATCACCTACGGGACCTTGGATGCGTACTTGATCGATGGTGCCATCGGCATTGTAGTCTGTTTGAGCAGAGTCCACTCGGTCTTGATAAGCATCCACTCCATACACAAAGTCACCTATCGCTGTCTCAGTGCTGAGCTGTAGATCGAGACCGATCATTCTAGAATCGAAAGAAGCCAGTTCACGAGTACCTGATGATCTCACTCGATCGCTTTCCTCGCTAAGGGTTTGATAGGAAATAGTCAGGTCAGCCTCATGGATAAACCCTTCGAGATTTCGCCCCGAAAGCTTGAGGTAGTTTAAGGAACGCTGCAGATCCTTCACGCGTTTTAGGTCGGTTCCCACTGAAGAGCCTGAGTAGCTTACTCCGTAAATGGTTGAGTGTGTTCGCCAAACGTCGTCTTGTGCCGCGTTTTGATGATTAAAAGTGAGGACCCATTGGTCTGAAAGCTGGAGGTCAAAACGCAGGTCGAAGCCATCTTGTGAATACCCCGTTCTCTTTTGTTCACCAATTTTTGCTGCGTCCACATTGCCAAAATCGGCGTAACTGTATCCTAAGCGCACTCCCCATTCTGCGCCTTGGCCAAATTCAACCTCTGTACGCCCTACATGGCTACTTTCTGCTGAAGAAAACCGATAAGATTGAGAGCCGTGCATAAATGCCTCTCCTGCAGCTTCATCAAGGTAGCCTGAGTCCTTGGTCGATAAAAGGAGAGTGCCGCCGATGGCATCACTACCATACAGTACTGAGGCGGGGCCGGCGAGAAGCTCGATGTGATCCAGCGTATGCTGATCAAGCAGTGCAAAGTATTCATTGGGACCATCACGATACGTCGAGTTATTATAACGAACACCATCTACTACGGCCAAGGTCCGATATCCCGTAAAACCACGGATGTAAGGGGATCCCTGACCGTTCGAGGTTTTCTGAACCGAAACTCCAGGTGTTTGCGATAAGGTTTCCGGAAGACTACGAGGCAGTTTCTCATTGATCATGTTTGAGCTGATCGTATGTACGGTAAAAGGAGCTTCGAGAATGCTCAGCTCTTGCCTCGATGCTGTGATAATGAGCTCGGGTAGTTCTTCTCCTGAAAAGTTAACCGACTCATCATTTCCGTCATAGAGACTAGGATCGAGTTCAAACTGCGCCCACAAACTAATAGTTTGGCTGAAAAAGAGTAAAATCAAACTCATCGAATAGTTAAAGATGCGTAGGCGGCTGATCATGTGAGCCTTCTAACGCCAAAACTAACATTTTGTCAAAACCTTATTGACAATGAGTCTCAATAGCATAGTACCGCCGTGACGAGCACAGCTTGATACTATTTATGAAACAATATTTACCTAATCGCCGTTTGAAAACGAATTTAAACAAAGCCTTAGTACTCAGCACCATTGCTGTATCTGGTTTAGCACAAGCAGACGAAAATCTCTGGATGTATTCCCGAGGTACTGACACGCGCCCTCAGGGCACTTGGGAACTAAAGCTCTCAAATATTACACGCTCAGACAAGGGCTCAGGCCAGTACACGTTCAATGATTTCCGTCCTGAGCTAGAATATGGCATTACTGATAAGTTGACCTTTGGAGCTGCAATCTTGCTATTCAATCATAAATACTCAGTGGATGACGATACTGTGGATCCGACCTTCGAGACACAGGGTGGAGCAGATGGCAAATTTTCTGAAACCAATTTAGGGGGATTCGAGTTTGGGCTGAAGTACAATATTCTTAGTCCATACAAGGATGCCTTTGGCTTGTCTGTCGGTTTTGCCTTTGAGCACAGAGATTACTACCGTCTAGATGGAGCTGCGATTGATCAGGACTCCTTTGTCCCCAAACTTTATCTGCAGAAAAACTTTCTCGACGACACATTGATCACCACGATTAATGCTAAAGTTGAATTTGAGCGCCGCAAAGCAGGTAATGTTCTGGAAGAGGAAATCGCCCTAGATCTCAGCGCAGGAATTGCATACCGCTTTGCTCCAAACTGGTTTGTAGGTTTAGAAGCTCGCTATCAGTCAGATTATCTAAGCCCTCAGGAAGATGGTGAATTTGAAGAAGGAGCACAGCCTTCCAGCTTTGACCTCACCGACTTCACATGGGGGAGTCAGTATCAGTATGGTACCTACCTTGGGCCAAGTATTCACTACGGCGATGAAAAGTGGTGGATCACTGGTAGTGTTCTTTTCCAAGTGCAGGGTGGTGGTAATGAAGGGCGCAACGCAAGTATCAGTGGTGGCAAAAGCTATGACGAACACGAGCGTGTGCACTACGGTGTCACCGTTGGCTGGAACTTCTAATTTTACTTTTTACCAATAAGCCCCAATATCTCGTATGAACCGCCGCACGTATCTCAAGAAGTTTCTGCTCGCAGCAGGTTGCGTCTGCGCTTCCAGTAACTATGTCCATGCCAAGGTGTACCTCACCGTGGATCAGGCAAAAAGATCCCTCTGCGGCAGTACTTCGTTGAAACCAGTCAGTGTTGAACTGACAAAGGAGCAGATGAAGTCGATCAAAAGTGCGAGCAAAGTCCGTGTCAGAAACGCGAAGGTTCACGCGTGGAAAACTTCAGACGGGGGCTGGTTCATAGTCGACCAGGTGATTGGAAAACATGAGTTTATCGACATCGCAGTCGCCCTCAGCTCATCGGGCACGGTGAAGGGTGTCGATATCCTTACCTACCGTGAATCTTACGGTCACGAGGTCATCAACCCGAAGTGGTTGGCTCAATTCCGCGGCAAAAAATCAGGAGCGAACTTAAAGATCGATCGCGAAATTCGCAATATCTCAGGGGCAACACTCTCCTCCGTGCATGTCATGGAGGGGGTGAATCGCCTCACTGAAACTTGG
Organism: Akkermansiaceae bacterium; assembly: GCA_051252195.1. Taxonomy (GTDB): domain Bacteria; phylum Verrucomicrobiota; class Verrucomicrobiia; order Verrucomicrobiales; family Akkermansiaceae; genus Oceaniferula. The sequence continues at coordinate 73,443 of JBPOGD010000011.1, forward strand.
GCACAGGTGTTGCGATATTTGTAGTTTTTTAAACCACGAATCGCACAAATTTTACGAATCTTTTTGTTCAGACTCTGGTTTGACTCTGATAACGAGTGGTTCTACGAGCCATTTGAACACCCTCAACTGAGCTTGGTATGAAATCGATCCAGCCGGCGTTCGCGGAAATAAACCGAGCGATCCGTGGAACTAATCGTAGACTGTTGAGCGCAAATCACAGGAATAAACCCGATAACGGTCAGTCCGAATAGCGGATACATGATTGAAGATGTCATCATTCCATAGTTTGCAGTGTGATAGGGAAAAGCCTAATAGATGCCAGTTATTCAATTTACTTCTTGAAATACCTCGAAGGGTACTCTGCTTCAAGCGTACTACTGTTATTTTATGACACTAGATAAGTTAGAAGCTGTAAAATCCCCTTTCCTTAAATAGCGTTCAGATCTGAGGATGTTTAGGAAACATGTTAGCTTGTTTGGAAAGCTGTTCTCTAGGGTGCTTATGATGCCCAAGCCAAAATAAGAGAAGAGGTCCTTCTCAGCCCAAAAAACATAAGGGTATAAGGAAATATTCCTTTCATAACCCCATTCGTTGCTAACTGATCATCATAAACGGATTACTCTACATCACCCTTTTCACTTGCAGGGCGGGGGAGCTTGGCTATTTTGCGCGTCCTACAAGGGTTTCTTGTAAGAACCATCATATATTTAACTATGTCTACTGCTACAGAAGAACACACTCATACATTCCAGGCCGAGGTCTCTCAGCTCCTCGATATTGTAATCCACTCACTCTACACCGATAAAGAAATCTTCGTGCGTGAGCTTGTTTCTAATGCATCAGATGCCTTGGAGAAGATGCGCTTGAAGCAGCTTACCGAGAGCGATGTCTATGAGGCTGACCGCGAGCTAGCTATTGATATCACCGTCGATGAAGAGGCAAAAACTTTGACCATCTCAGACAGCGGAATCGGTATGACCGAGGCTGAGCTAAATGAAAACTTAGGAACCATCGCTCATTCAGGAACCAAGGCCTTTCTCGAGAAAATGAAAGAGGGGGGCTCAAACGCAGATGTCATCGGCCAGTTCGGTGTCGGTTTTTACTCCGCTTTCATGGCTGGAGATAAAGTCGAGGTTTCCACGCATTCTTGGGAAAAAGAGGCACTAGGTAAAACATGGAGCAGCGATGGCAAGACTGGCTACACGATTGAAGAAAACGCCGATGCCAAACGCGGTTGTAGCATCGTTATCCACCTCAAAGAAGGTATGGAAGAGTTTTCACAGGAGGTTCGAATCAAGTCAATTCTCGAGAAATACTCCAACTTCGTCACATTCCCGATCACACTCAACGGCGAACACATTAATAAGGTGGAAGCCCTCTGGTTGAAGAGTAAATCTGAGATCACCGAGGAGCAGTATGAGGAGTTCTACAAGTTCACTTCCAAGTCCTTCGATAAGCCACGTCACACGATGCACTTCAGTGCCGATGCACCATTGGCAATCAATGCGCTTCTTTTCACTCCAACAGAAAACACCGAGCAGTTCGGTATGGGCCAGATGGAGGCAGGAGTCGCTCTATACTGCAAGCGCGTACTTATCGATGCCAAGCCAGCGAAGCTTCTCCCTGAGTGGCTGCGCTTCCTTCGTGGTGTCATCGATAGTTCGGATCTACCGCTCAATATTTCTCGCGAAACTATGCAGGACAGCGCACTCGTGCAGAAACTCAATAAGCTCATCACCAAGCGTTACCTCAAGTTCCTCGATTCTGAGTCCAAGAAGAACCCTGAGTCATACCTCGAGTTTTACAGCAAATTCAGCCGCTTCCTCAAGGAGGGTATCGTGACAAGCTATGAGTACGCCGAGCAGCTCGCTGGCTTATTCCGCTTTGAAAGCTCCATGGAAGAAAAAGGTAAGGTGACGTCATTTGCTGAGTACATGGATCGCGCGAAAGACGATCAGGAAAATATCTACTATCTCATTGGGCCATCACGTGAAGCCATTGAGAGCGGTCCTTACCTCGAAGCATTCAAGGCACGCGGTCTTGAAGTTTGTTTCTTCACTGAGCCTGTCGACCAGTACGTTATGGAGTCATTTCCTGAGTTTAAGGGCAAAAAGCTCGTCTCAGCGGATCGCGCCGAAATCGAACTCGATGACATTGAGTCCAAGGGCAAAGAGCTCAGTAAAAAGGACACAAAGAAGCTCATCGAGTTTCTCAAAGCAGAGCTTGAAGACCGTATTGAAGACGTTGAATCATCAGGCCGTCTCGTCGACAGCCCAGTGGCAGCACTGACACCTAAGGAAACTCCCAATGCTCAGATGCGCGCAATGATGCAAGCAATGGGGCAAGAGATTCCAGCCGTGAAAGCGACCCTGGAAATCAACCTACGTCACAATGTGATCAAAGGTTTAGCGAAGCTCGTGGAGTCAGATGCGGACACCGCAAAACTCGTCGCTCAGCAGCTTGCTGATAACGCATTGCTTTCAGCAGGACTTCTAGAAAATGCCCACCAGATGTCCACTCGCATGAATCAGCTCATCGAGAAGCTCGTGAAATAACATCTAGTTGTAGAAGCGTTTTGCAAGCTCTTTAGGAAACCTCCAAGTAAGTTATACAATCTCTGATATACACAGATTTTAAACTTAAATACAGGCATCCTAAAAGAGCTTGAAAAAGCGCTTCATCTTCAGTGACTAAAAATATTCAACAGCCATGTTCACCACGAACATGGCTGTTTTGCGTATTTACCTCACGAAAATTACCTCATGAAAATCCTTTAGCGATATTTCTCTCCATGACGTTGTCGACAGCATGTTACAGACATCAGGTATCCATCCATACTCGGTAATGAAAAAACGATTGCTTCAGCTCACGCAGCGACCTGCTTACTTACTGAGCAGCAGTGTCAATGGTACTTTCTGACAATTACACGAAACACCACCAAACGTGATGAAGGAGAGTGTTCGCATTCGTAAATTCAAATAATATCAAATATTCAATTTACATCTCAAACAATCATCATTTACAACTTCGCACAATAAATGTAATACGTGGTTTAATCATTAATCAAGGAACCGTTGGAGACGACTGTAGTTTTTAAGAAGGTCTACTTGTCTCTCAAGGTTACTACTTCTTATTTCTTATCTAATAATCGTGTATGGCCATATTTTCCAGTCTATGAGGTGCGTCTCTTCGTCAGGTTTTAGTCCTTGAGTGTGTAACGCGAGAAATCCAAGGGCTGCCTTCTCAGAAAGACAATAAACCTCTTAAGCATTTATATAATATTGTCGCTGTAATCTATGATTCTGTACCTAAGGCTTTTTTACTTGCAATCGATATTTCAGATTACTTTGAAGAAGCTGAAATGCTTGTGCGCCTCATTCTTTTTGCCCTTGATTAATGTGTTAGAATATTATTTATATAGAGTATGTATCCTCAACCAGTAGCTGAATCTTTTCCTATTTTTATTATATTTCTCATGTTGGGCTTTGGTATACTTGCCCTAATTGGCTTAGCTTTTTGCATATGGATGCTTATCGATTGTTTAAAAAATGAAAGTTCTGAAGGTAATGACAAGGTTGTTTGGTTATTAGTTATTGTCTTTTTTAATTGGTTAGGTGCCTTGATTTATTTTTTCGTACGCAGGCCTGAAAGGATTCGATCAAATCGTCTCGCTTCATCACAGCCCCTCTTGCAAAAGGATTCGTAAAAGTCAGGCGGAGCCGCCTATTCAATGAGTAAGAAAATTGAGCTTTGAAGCATGTTATTGCTCTTTCGTTTTTCATTTCTCACATTTGATAATACTAGTATTCAAAACATAAGTACCCCGCCCTCATTGATCAAGCATCTCTCTATTGAAACTCAGAGCTTTTCTCGGGAATAAAACACCCATACTGTAACTCTTAGCCATAACAACGATTGTAAGTTCCATTATGAAAGCTATATTATTCTCAGGCGTAGTTTGCCTTACCATTATGTTCGGATTCAGCGTATTTACTAGAGGCTCAGATGAAGTTCTCGTGAAGGAAGATTCTCAGGTGTCGGCGACTGTGCTCCCGCTTGATTTGGAAATTTCTCAAACGCCTTATCAAACCGCCACCTTTGGCATGGGATGATTTTGGGGTCCTGATTCCCAGTTTGGGAGTCTCCCTGGCGTGCTTCGCACTCGTGTTGGCTACTGTGGCGGCAGCAAAGAAAATCCCAGCTACTATCATCTTGGCGATCAGACAGAGGCCATTTCCATTGATTTTGATCCCACGAAGCTCAGCTATGATGATCTTCTAGGCTATTTCTGGAGATCGCATCGCTGTGATCGTACCAACTCAAGCCGCCAGTATATGAATGCGGTCTTTTATCAAAATGATGAACAACGTCAGCTGGCTGAAACATCCGCGAAGGCTGAGGCAAAACGACTCGGCATTTCTATCGATAATGTCAAAACTAAGATTCTCTCCGTCGGAACCTTTACCTATGCCGAGGCTTATCATCAAAAGTACTATCTCACACGCTACTCCGATATTCGTGATTTTCTCAATGAAACCTACCCCACTGGTAAAGCCCTTGCCGATTCCACGGTGGCTACCCGATTGAATGCTTACCTCGGTAGTGGCATGAACCGAGACTTCGAGATTTTTCTCAAAGAACTCCCAAGCTATGGATTACCAAAGAATCTCAGTGATCAGCTAGAGAAAGCAGCAAACCAAAAACTGAAATAAGAAACTATTCTTTGTTCAAACATTCAGTAATCACGTTAACTCTGTCTAAAAATCATGCATCACACCCCTAGCCTTGACGAAAACTAATCTCAGATTACAAATCGTCACACCATGCGGACATTGATCAAACACGCGCTTCTGAGCGAAACCCCTCTTGATGAAATCACGGTGAAAGGTTGGGTCAGAACTCGCCGCGACTCGAAGCAATTTAACTTCCTCGAAATCAATGACGGTACTTGCATAGGAAATATTCAGTGCATCGCAGATGCTGGCATCCCTGGCTACGAGTATGTTTCCAAAATGACCACTGGCGCTGCAGTAGGTATCACTGGAAAACTCGTTGAATCTCCAGGGAAAGGTCAGAAGTGGGAAATACATGCTACTAGCATCGAGCTCATCGGCGAGTCCCCCACCGATTATCCACTGCAGAAAAAGGGCCACACACCAGAATTTCTTCGCTCAATCGCGCACCTGCGACCACGCGCAAACCTCTACGGCGCAACCTTCCGGATGCGTTCGCGCATGGCACAGGCAGTGCACCGTTTCTTTGAAGAGCGCGATTTCACCTACGTTCATACCCCTATTATCACTTCATCTGATTGCGAGGGCGCGGGCGAAATGTTCCGCGTAAGCACTCTCGATGCAGGCAAAGCCGAGGCGCAGTCGTACGACAAAGATTTCTTTGACAAAGCTGCCTATCTCACCGTCAGCGGTCAGCTCGAGGGCGAAGCTTTCGCTACCGCCCTTTCAAATGTCTACACCTTCGGTCCCACTTTTCGCGCGGAGAATTCCAACACTACACGTCACGCCAGCGAGTTTTGGATGATCGAGCCAGAAATGGCATTCTGCGACCTCGAAGGCGACATGGATCTCGCCGAAGAATTTGTCAAATACCTCGTCACCGACGCCTTGAATAATAACGAAGGTGATCTCGATATTTTTAACAAGTTCGTCGATAAAGGGCTCTATGATCGACTCCACTTCGTAGCCGAAAAACCCTTTCAGCGCGTTTCCTACACCGAAGCAGTAGCAATCCTCATCAAGAGCGGCCAGAAGTTTGAATACCCCGTCACCTACGGTGTCAACCTCCAGTCTGAGCACGAGCGCTATCTCACCGAAGTCCACTTCAAGTGCCCCACCACCGTTTATAATTACCCGAAAGAAGTAAAACCCTTCTACATGCGGCTTAACGACGATGGAAAAACCGTCACCGCCATGGACGTACTCGTCCCTGGTCTAGGCGAAATCATCGGCGGTGCTCAACGCGAAGAACGCATGGATATCCTCAAAGCCAACATGGTGCAGCACAATCTCAGCGAGCAAGATTACTGGTGGTATCTCGACTTACGCAAATACGGTACCTGCCCCCACGCTGGTTTTGGTATGGGTTTTGAACGTATGCTCATGTTTGCCACAGGCATGAAAAATATCAGAGACGTCATTCCTTTTGCGAGAACACCTGGAAACTGCGAGTTTTAAGCCGCGCTAGAAATACTTAAGCTTAATGAAATCTCACATCTCATCTTAGTTTTTTCCCCGATAGGCTGCATAGTAGTACTGAACCTCAACAAGAGGTATTTGCCAAAACTTTAGCTATGCAGCAACACCCGCCTTCAACTATTTAATATATTTACTTAAATATGTTTCATGGTATCTATACGTATTACATGAATACGAGTAAGCCATTATCGCTGCCAGTGTAACTCAGATCTAAAGTTTACTCTGAAAAATATGGAACAACAAAATCTCAATAGCACATCATGCGGAATTAGTTTGTCGCACGAAGATCGTATCAAACTTCTACAAGCAGGCTACCACCTTAAAGAGTCTAGACACATAGGGCTAAATATCCCCTCAAAACTAAATTACGTTTACCCAGATAAAATCTACGCTAAACACCCCGATGGTGAAGTCTGGAGAATCATTTATTTAGGTCAACCCGCACTTTTGAAAGAACATCCAAGTAAAATAACAACTTGCGGAATTGCTTATGGTTATCCCTCCAAAAAAGGTGGTGGGTTTTTACAACCAGTTAATTTGAGAAGTGTTGAGTTTTTAGAGGAATCTGAGCACCCTCAGATCACTTGAATCTCTTATTTTAATCTCTGACTAGCAGAGACAAACGCATGAATCTTCATTCACCAGAGAGACTCTCAAGCCATCGATCTAAAAGGACGTTTCTCGTAGATGTCATCAATACTCAAATCAAAGAGCTCGAAACCTGCATCGCCGAACTCAGCTCCACCCGCTACCCTGAGACCGAGCGTTTACGCCAAATCGTTGGTGTAGGCCCCATTACCGCCCTCAGTTTCATCCTCACCGTCGGGCACCCAGATCGTTTTCGAAAATCACGAGACATCGGAGCCTATCTAGGGCTCGTGCCCAAAAAAGATCAATCGGGCAATAGCGATAAAGAACTTCGCATCAGCAAAGCAGGAGACGCCTACTTAAGAAAACTCCTCGTAAGTGCCGCGCAATACATCCTTGGCCCCTTCGGAAAAGACTGCGACCTAAGAACCCAAGGACTCGCCCTGATAGAGCGCGGAGGTCAACGAGCGAAGAAAAAAGCTGTGATAGCCATCGCAAGAAAACTCGCCGTAATGATGCTCAGCATGCTTAAAAACCAAAGTGACTACCAGCCACAACGACCCCCCATTACAGAAGCTGCCTAAACGCAAAGACTAAGCCACAAGGAAATAAACAATCATGAAACAACTTCGAAGATTTAGAATGACTACGCTGCAGCGCCAGCACAAGAGAACCACTCCAAGTGCGGGAACAAGATAGTAGCATTCTACCCTTCATCTCTAGGAACAAACGGATCAAATCATACACCGCGTCACAAGCCAGCGAGTGCGAATGGAAGCCCGAACCCCTGTTTCAACTTACCACAAAACAACCCCCACCCCCTACTAACTCAAACCTTGCAAAAATGAATTTTTGCCCATAAGTATTGACTGCCTTCTCATGGAAGGCGCAGTAGCCAATCTCACACGGCGCTGGTGGGTCGGAGGCTTGACTGGAAAAAGGAGCGGTGAATGCGCGCTGAGACGGTCGGATTGGGTGAGCTGAAACGTTCTCCAAGAAATTAAAGATGACTCTCAGGCCTGCAACATATTCTGATCAAGCGACTCTTTTTTGATATGCATGTTGAGCTCTTTCGGGAGCACATCGAGGGAATCTGGGGATGGGATGGCGAGTGGCAGGTTGCCAATTTTAAGAAGCAATGGGAGGAGGTTGTTACCGAAGTCATTCATGCCGAGGATGAACTTCTTGGCTATATACAGAATCGTCTGGAGGCAGACCATATCTATGTATTGAATCTAGCTTTGTATGCTCAGCATCAGAGTTAGGGGGTGAGCACTGCATGTGGATCAGGCCAGTAGATGGTAATTGAGCTAGTTTCCCATTTTAGACGCTAGGCGTTCTCTACCCCCTTAAAAAAGTGTAGACAAGCTAGGTGGATTGATTTACAATTATTCCTAGATTCGTTGGAACTTATATTTTTCTCTGGCGATGCAACCCAATAATAAAACCCAATAAAAAATGAAGAAAACACTACTCTACACTCTAGGTGCTTGCACGTTACTGGCAGGTGCTGCTCAAGCGGCAACACTCGCCACCTTCGATTTCACCGGTGGCTCTCTCGTCGCTACTACCCAAGACTTCGGCACCTCGGGCGACATAACGCTTGGCGCTGATTATACCGCAGACGCTGTTGCCGGTACTGTTTTCAACACATCTGCAGGCTTTGGAACTAATACCGCCGTCGCGGACCAACAAGCCCTTTTTCTCTATACTGTTTCTGGTCTCGTTGGCAATGAGAGACTCACTTTGGATTCGATAACTCTCACTACAGCACAAACTGGAGGTGCTAACAGTTTCCGTATACAGGCGTATGCTGCTGGAGCAGCAGCTTCACTCGGAGTGGATCCAGTAGTTAATACAGGTAGCACCGACGTTTTTGTTTTCGATCAAAATACTTCTAATTATACCGAACTTCAAAATGGTGATTCACTGCTCGTGGGGTGGGGTGCCCGTGATGGAAACAACCCCCCTACTCGCGTAGATTATGACAACCTTATCCTCAGCGGTACTATCACTGTTGTTCCCGAGCCGTCTTCCAGTGCTCTTCTCGGACTTGGTTTTGCCGGTCTTCTGCTTCGTAGAAAGCGTAACAGCTAATCATTCCAATTAGGATTTTTCAAAATGCCTCCAGGTGAAAGCTTGGGGGTATTTTTGTTTGCAGGCGGGGAACGACTATCCTTAGTCGTCCGCTCAGATGGTTGCGCCTCATCAACAATACATTCCCCCATCCCAAAAGCTGGACGCGGAATACCTGAATGATTCATCGCACCCACCAAATCAAAATATCCTGCAGAACTGACGAGTAGGGATACTCGTCCCTGCCGGCAATTGTCCTCAATCTCACGGGGAAGCTGAGCAGGTATGTCCTTGCTCATGCGACGCCGTAAGTATATTTACTGCATGCCTATCATTCATTTACACACTCCTTCGCTCAAGATGTCTTTATTTTCCAATAGTAATTTTCCCGATAGGATTTAACTCCTGTACGGCTATAAAGGAATTCGCCAATTTTCCAACGTAGCTTAAACAATAAGTGATCTATCCTACCTACAAAGAAAGCTGAAAAATATAGCGTAAGTGTGATTCAAACGCCGATAGAAGAAAGTTTATCTAGCAAAGCTAGGCTAAACAGGAATTGAACTGAGAAAATAACACATGAACATTCGTTGCAAATAATCATTTTCTCCGAGACATTCAATTCCAATCGGTAGGCAAGCTTAAAGCAAATTTGACGAAAAATGGAGTATTCAAATTAGGCTCTTTAGAGAAGCTTAAAGCCACCGTCATGGATAACAAAATCGTTGCATCGTTCTCCCCCCCGCATTGTCATTGACGATTATTGGTTGTAGATATACTTAACATAGTATCTAAGTTTGACCAAGGGGGTTGAACATGAACTCAAACGTTCTCCATAAAATGAAAGCATTTCAATACACATGCGTTGTTCTAATTCCATTAACAGTCTTGCCTCTACGTGCGGCTACTGTTGCGATTTCTGGAACAAATACTGATCTTGGACCGTCTACACCTTTGAGTGTAACTTTCGAAGATCTTTTTATTAATGCTTCGGCTTCAACTCCCACAGCTACTTCGTTCTCATTCAGCGGCTCAACTTTTGACATCAATTTCCAAGAATTTGCAACGTCTACTCCAACTATTGCGAGTGGTAGTGTGTCTAGTGTTAGTATTTTAGATTCAACCGATGTCTCTGCCGGCGGCAATGATCTTTTTGTAATCTCATCCGAAACCTTTCCAGGAGGAGAAATTGTTGATATTGTATTTATTGATTTTGATAATTTAGTTTTTGACGCGTTCCAGATTTCTAATGAGTTGCCTGCATTCTCAAGCTTTGAGAATAATTTGATACTAACTGATTTCTCTTACAACGGATCGGTCGACACTTACACTATCAATCAATCTGGTTCGTTAGTTATTCCGGAGCCTACAACTGGACTGCTGTTCACTTGTGGAGGCATTGCCCTCATCATTTCAAGGAGGAGAACAAGACATCGTTTCCAATCCATGACCCGCGCTTGAGTTTGCCAGCGCTTTCTGTAATTTATGAGGAACTCCCGTTTCCACATCATCAGGCAATTCTGGTCATGGATGGGAAGATTTTGACGTTAGCCGGAAAAAATTTCCAGATCGTGAGAGAAGAGCCCTTAAAGGATAAGCTCACCGAACTGGAAATCGAATGGCTAACATAGAATGAACCTAAGAAACGGCTAACAAGATAAGATGAGAAGGCAGATTGAGTAGCACAGCTCCTCAATGGTAAACTACTACTGCCATGAAAACATCTATCATCCCATCAACTGCTGTCACCGGTGCCACTATTGGTATCGATCTAGGAGACCTTAAGCACGCCATCTGTGTTTTTGCCCCTAATGGTCAGATCATCGAAGAGCGTATGATCTCCAATAGTAAAGAAAGCCTGCATCGACTCTCAAAGAAGTATCCTGCTGCAAAAATAGCGATGAAGGTGGGTATTTATAGCCCGTGGATTAGCTGTTATTTGAAGATCCTTAAGCATCATGTCATCGTCGCAAATACAGGCAAATTAAGCGTAATGTACCAAAGTGACCGCAAGTCAGCGAAGTGCGCATGAAAGCCCTAATCCCTGTCTCAGCTAACTCCCCTACCCTTACGCCTCATTAACTCAAGCCTTGCAAAATGAATTTTAGCTAATAGGCATTAACTGTCTTCTCGTGGAAAGAAGCTCACCTCCAGTAGCGGGTAGATAGCCTTTACGTTATTTTAAAATATGTCGCAATCTCGTAAAATAGTCTCACTTGAAGAAGCCTGTGATTCGATAGTATCTATCGGAATTAATGAAGAACTTCCATTTACAGCAGGTAAAGTATCTCGCATTATGTATATTGAGTGCAAAGCAGGTGAGTTATCTGGTGATGCTATCATAGGACGAGTTACGTTTTCGAAAACGAGTAAGACTTTATATTATGGTGATAAGAAATTTCAAAGTCTCAAAGGTGCTGGATTTAAGTCAAATTATTGTGAGGTGTTTACTGGAGATGATTATTGGATATCAGGCCCCAAAAAAGATGGTAATGACAGGTTATATAGCGAACGTGTTCCTGTTTTAATTGATGAAGATTGCAGAGAAGAATATTGGAAAAACATTCGTAATCGACCAGATTTAATCAACCAATCCAATACATAACAAGTCAGCACACGCTCACCCTCTACTCGTATTGAGTCGAAATTTTAATGATAATTATAAAATTCAACCTGAAATCAAAGCGCGCCCTCCAGTAGTGGATGGCGTGGCTTTTGACGTTGATATAGCTGATGAATTGTCAAGTGGGTGTTCGGGATTATTTCTAACATGTTGTTGGTAGAGTTCTTTGGGGAGTGGAGGCGGAGTGGAGCCAGGGAGGTTACGGGCGTGGCGTGCGGTTTTCCCGTCGAAGTCAACGAGTCCTGATTTATCTTAAACTGAAAGAAGTGCGTGTTGGGTAGCCATCATATAAATACCCTTCAAAAGGGAACTATCCACTTATCGAGTTGAGCTACTCGGGGTAAGCTGAATGTAGATCCTGTCATTTTGCTTTCTTTAGAATCCCTATTTGGCTATTAAGTCTTTATTCATGAAATTGGGTAAAAATTTAGCCATATACTTCCTACTCTGCGCATTTTTCAGTTTCTGGCTGATACCCTTTACTCATGCTCAGCAGAGATATTTTGGCGTCAATTTAGCAGGAGCTGATTTTGGGGCTACTCAGGATGGTGGAGACAACCTCCCAGGCATCTTCGGCACACATTACATTTACCCCAATCAGGATGAAGTTGATTACTTCAGCTCTAAGCGAATGAATATCGTTAGACTGCCGTTTAGGTGGGAGAGGCTACAGCAGTCACTTAACAGCTCATTTAACTCTGCAGAGCTAAGCCGCCTACAGAGTTTTGTAGATGACACCACTGCGAAGGGCGTATTTGTCCTACTAGATCCACATAATTACGCACGCTACTATGGCGATGTCATCGGCACTGATGACGTGCCATTCACAGCCTTTGCAGATTTTTGGGGTCGACTAGCTGACCTTTTTAAAGACAACCCTCGTGTCATCTTTGGCCTCATGAACGAGCCAAGCCGAATGCGCACGGATCAATGGAGAATGGCAGCAAATATAGCCATCGCTGAAATCAGAGAGCGGGATGCTGGAAACTTAATCCTCGTGCCCGGCAATGGTTTCACTGGTGGCCACAGCTGGTTAAAAAACTTCTATGCAGATGAAAGCCCAAACAGCTCTGCAATAGGCCCCAATGGATACAGAGTAGGCTCAAACGCAGAGGAGATGCTTAACATCGTAGACCCTCTTAATAATTACGCCTTTGATATTCATCAATATCTTGATTCTGATTTTTCAGGAACAAGAGACAGCTGTGTAAGTGCCACCATAGGCTCTGAAAGCTTGGAAGAGGTTACGGCATGGATGATACAACATAATCAACAAGCATTTTTAGGAGAATTTGGCGGAGGTAGAGGGAGCACATGCTTAGAGGCCATTAGAGATATTACTAGCTACATGAATGATCGTCCCGATGTATGGATTGGTTGGTCATATTGGGCTGCGGGACCATGGTGGGGTGAATATTTTTCAAGCCTAGAACCTCTCGACATCAGTAGTAATAACCCTACTGATAGACCGCAACTAGCCTCACTTGTATTTTCTTATACAGCCGTATTACCTAAGGATGTCTCAATCTCATTAGAGTCCCAAAATTTCAGCTTCACTTCAGAGCTAGGCTTAACTTACCAAGTTCAGACTACGACAACTTTGGCGCAAGATAACTGGTTTAATGTAGGATCACCTATTTCAGGAAACGGATCACTACTGGAAATTGACCTTCCTAATATGAACGCATCTGAGACTCAAAGGTTCTACCGACTACGAGTAGTTACCGAGTAGGAACTTTCCCGTTTCCACCGGAAAGAATAAGATTAGATGAGACGGTAGTAGCAGGGCGCTGGATCCTGCGAGTGGAAGACCTAGTCCCTGTCTTACCTAACTCCCCCCTACCCTTGAATCCTATCAACTCAAACCTTGCAAAAATGAATTTCTGTCAATAAGTATTGACTGCCTTCTCATGGAAGACGTCGCACCTAATCCATGACACGTCCTTTTAGGATAGATTTTCATGAAAAAAACAACCGCAATCCAGTATCAGAGTTCGCTCCCTTGTTAGGGAATGGTGGAATATACGTTCTCTTAAAAATGCAAATTATCGACAGTTTAAATACTGATAGATTACACCTTAGGGTTCCTCAGTTACGTGATGCTCAAAGTATATTTGATTCATATGCTCAAGACGCAGAGGTTTGTCGATATATGACATGGTCGCCATATACTGAACAAGAGACTTATGAAGCATGGCTCTCAGAGAAGATCAACAGCATAGGCAAGACCGCCGTTACATTTGTGATTTGTGATATCAAGCACCCATCAAAAGTAGTGGGAATGGTTGATGCAAGAGTTGAATCTTTCAAAGCTGAGATTGGGTATGCCTTGTCAAAGGATGAGTGGGGCAAAGGTCTGATGACTGAAGCTGTATCTGCTTTTGTGAAGTTACTTCTTTCTATTGATGGGATTTATAGGGTATCAGCTGTGTGTGATCTGGAAAATTCTGCTTCTGCTAAAGTGATGAAGAAGAGTGGCATGAGTTACGAGGGAATATTGAGGAGATATATTATACATCCTAATATTAGTGAGGAGCCAAGAGACGTGAAATCATACTCACTAACCAAATGAGAGAACAAGTAGATGAACACCAATCCACTATCCTCCTAGATTTTAACTTTTAATGACAATTATAACACTTAACCTGAAAATAGAGCTCGTCGCCAGATAGAGGATCGGTAATATTTAACGTCCTCTAAAAAATGTCAGTCAGCCAATCTCAAATAAAACTCATCCAGAGCGAATTAAGGCACATAGAAGCTAAAGAGAGTGTCACAATACTTTGGGCTTGTGAGTCCGGTAGTAGAGCTTGGGGGTTCGAATCAACAGATAGTGACTATGATGTTAGGTTTATCTACATTCGAAACAAGAATGACTATTTGCGAGTCTCTTCTCTTAGGGATGTTATTGAGGTTCCGATCTCTGATGAGTTAGATATTTCAGGGTGGGATTTAACTAAAAGTCTAGAATTGTTGCGTAAATCTAACCCTCCTCTACTAGAATGGCTTCAATCATCTATAGTATATCAGTCGTTTCCTGGCTTTAAAGAGAGCTTCTGGAACCTTGCCCAAGACTATTTTTGCCCTAGATCTTGCATGTATCACTACATGAGTATGGCTGATAGGAACCGCAGATCATATTTAGAGACAGACACAATAAGACTTAAAAGATACTTTTATATGCTACGTCCTTTACTAGCATGTCAGTGGCTTCAAGAACGTGAAGGAATTGCTCCTATGCGATTTGATAACCTTCTAGATGAGCTTTTACCCGAAGGACAAACTCGAGAAATTATTGACCAACTCATTGTTCGTAAAAGATCAGGGGTTGAACTTGGCGAAGCTCCAACTATTCCTCAGCTATCTTCATTCATTAACAGTAAGATGAATAGTTTTGAATCCATAGTAAAAGGCACCATTTTCACTAAACCTTGGGAACGCTTAGATGATTATTTTAGAAGCACACTGGACTCAGTGGAACTCAAAAAGAGAGCACAAGATTAGATGAGAAGGCAGATTGAGGAGACCTCAAACACGCCATCTGTATCATGACCCTGATAGTCAGATCATCTTAGAGCGCATGACTTTTAATAAAAAAATGTGCAGAGACTCTTAAATATAGAGACCACCTGTTGCCGCAAACAGATAAATCATGCACTGCCCCCCAAGCCAGCGAATGCGAATAAAATGCATGGGTAAAAACACTGAGTAAGCGATCTGAATCGGGGCTTTTCGACAGAGCCCTATTTCTATAGTCTTCTGCTGAAAAATGAAACGTCTTCTATTCCTTTGCTCTCAAAACAGATTAAGAAGCCCAACGGCTGAAGTTATCTTCTCGAACTACGCTGGTATTGAAGTCGACTCCGCCGGTCTTAATAATGATGCTGTAGTTCCCCTTTCAGATGAGCAAGTAGAATGGGCTGATGTAATACTGGTGATGGAAAAGGTTCATAGAACAAGACTCAACACTAAGTTCAGGCATGTTCTCTCAGGAAAGAGAATTACTATTCTCAACATCCCAGATAACTATGCATATATGGATAGTGATTTGGTCCAACTTCTTAAAGATAAATGCCAAGCATATCTTCCTTAAGGCACTTCAGAATAAGGCACATTAGCCAATTTCTAATCCATCCGAAATTTTTACTTCGTGGACTTTAAGAAATTCAATTCAGTCTTCGCTCTTTCATTCATAATCAAAGGTTGCGAAGCTAGAACATAGAGTTAGATAAAAGAACACCATGAAATCAGACACCATACTTTTCGATATTAACGAAACCATCTTAGATCTCACTTCACTACGAGCGAAATTCAAATCCGCTTTTGATGATGATAAACAATCGGATATTTGGTTCTCCATGCTGCTCCACGCGTCGACCGTCTGCGCTTTAACAGGAGTGCAAACTGATTTCGGTAGTCTAGCATCGGCGACCTTGGATAGAGTCTGTGCAAAGGCAGGAAAATCACTTTCAGATGAAGTGCGCGATGAGATTCTTGACTCTTTTACACATATGTCCGCGCATTCCGACGTGAAATCAGCTCTCTCAAGGCTTCGTTCCGAAGGATACCGAACAGTCGCTTTCTCAAATTCTTCGGACGACTTAATTGAACGTCAAATTCAGAATTCAGAGCTTTCGAACCATTTTGACGATATAGTCTCAGTTGAGAAGAGCGGCACATTTAAACCTGATAGAGCTGCATACAATTTTGTAGCGCGGCATCTTGATAAGCCAATCGGCAACTTACGCCTTGTCGCCACTCACGATTGGGACACGCATGGTGCGTTGGCAGCTGGAATGAAGGCGGCTTACATAGATCGCTCAGGTACGCCCTACTATCCTCAGTATGAAAAACCCGACGTCAGTGGCACGACCATGGATGAGGTAGTCGATCAAATTTTAGAGCTAGATCGACAAAAGTAGTTCCAGCGATGTTTGATCAGACGTGAGATTCATTGTGCCTTACCACCTAGCATTGATAACTCTGAATAAAGGGTGGAAGGAATGAGAGTGATCGCCCTTATCGTTCCCCATCTTGAATTAGGCACTTTGTGCTATCCCCTCAATAAACCCGTTTTGCTGAGCATGATCTATCGCTTGTTGGCTATGCTCTATCACTATAAGCTCCACGTGGGTAGTCGCCTCAACAATAGTCTTCAACGCCGCCATTTTCTTCTTGTTCGTCACTGTCCGAATGTAGATCGCGGCCACTTGATCTGGGAAATTTATAGCAATTTCACTATAAATCTCGGGATCAATATCTGCAGCGTCTCCAATAAGAATGAATTTCATCTTAGGGAAAGCCGTGAAAATCTCAGTGATCCTAAGATACTTGTTTTCGTCTTTAAATGATAATGGCTTCTCGTTCTCTATACCGACGTCTCTGAGCAAAATTGGCCCCTTAGGAAACCCTTGAAATTTCAGAAATGAAGTCAGATAATCGTGAATATTCCAAGGGCTGTTGGATAGATAGAAAAAAGGATTCTCACACTGCCCCTGTCTACCTCGGTGCAATGACTGATAAAGCTCTGCGGCACCTTCTAGAGGCAATCTCTTATCGCTGTGTTTCATTATTGAGTTCACGATCATTCGCCACTTAAATTTTGAAGAAACCCCTGTGTGGATCACTGTATCATCTAAGTCGCTAATCACCCCCAATTCAGCTTTGGGAGATGGCTTCATCACGGGGGAAGTCACCGAGTACTCTACCTCTCCATCAACTATTAGCTCATACATCATAGGAACCCAAAGTGTCTCATGATGATTGTCTGGCTGGCTATGCTCTGAATCTAGATAAATGTAACCTTCCTTATCAGAAATTAATTCCGTTTCGTGTCTCCCCCAGCTCAGTTTGACCTGAGCATTTTTTCGCTCATCTGACTCAAATCGTTTATAAGAATTATAAATATTCTTAAATACCGAGTCATCCTCAGAGTGCGTGATCCGCTCATCCTCCAACACTCTGGCCTGAGCAAACACCCTCTCATTATTCATATATCCATCATATGGGTATACGATAACAGGATCACTAAGCCCTAAAAAACGAGAAACAAAATTAAAAATCGCCATACGACTTTCATATTAAATCAGCCTCTCATAAACGCAAAAAGAAAGGTAGTGAAAGACACCTTCTGGAGATTAACGAATCATAATTTGCCTAGTCTGCACGTTGGTCTTGCCCATTCGCAGTAATAACGGGCCCGGGTTTGTCGCAAAGTCACTTCAAGCGTGGCTAGCATATGAGAACATAAAAACTCTCTACATTGATCTTGGCTGCCCGTGGCAAAACGGATACGTGGTAAGCTTCCACGACAAGTTTCGCAGGGAATGTTTGTCATGGGAAGCTGTTCTTTACACTGAGTGAAGCTCAGGTGGTAATCGCGGCGTGGAGAAAGAAGTTCAACCAGATCCGCCCACACCGAAGTCTGAGTATGAAGACTCCAGAAGAGTTCGCCTTTGGCTGGAGACCCGGGGAGAGCTATCGCACTCAACATGCATCCTAAGCTGGGGCCTACGCTCCGGAAGCATGTTGACAGAGCGTTGGTGTCGTCTATCAATAGGTTCAGATCCTCTCACTTTAAGTGGTCCAAGAAATGGAGGTGGGCCAGCGTCACCTGTGAGGTGATCATTGTCTGTGTAGCTATGATTCTGGGTTGAAACAGCCGCTAGGCTGGATGTTCTGCGGAGGCGGTTGCCTACTTTGTCATGGGTGAATTCAGTGGTCTGGGTCGTAGCTATCGAGAGATAGAACGACTAATGAGAATGTTAGATTTGATTCTACTAAGATTTCAACTATTTCAACCATCCACATAGCTTTGCTGAGTCGCTGACCTGACTGTGCTTCGCAAAATTCGTCCAGCTTAAAGGTGCTTGGGGTGACG
>JBPOGD010000012.1:0-85828 GCA_051252195.1 Akkermansiaceae bacterium
GACCCTAATGGCCAGATCATCGAAGAGCGTATGATCTCCAATAGTAAAGAAAGCCTGCATCGACTCTCAAAGAAGTACTCTGCTGCTAAAATAGCGATGGAGGTGGGCATACATAGCCCGTGGATTAGCCGTTATTTGAAAAGTCTTGAACATCGCGTCATCGTCGCCAATGCACGTAAACTACGCGCGATTTATCAAAGTGACCGCAAATCAGATCGTCTTGACGCTTAAAACATCCAGATTAAACCATGTATCATAACTATTTGCCGGAGGCGCCGCGCGATCCAGAATCCACACCCTCTGGCCTCGTAGTAAACATGGAGGTTGCTGAGCTGGATGTTTTGTTGTGGCTCGCTCTAAGGCATGCTGGGTAGTGGCGATACTGTCGTAGTGCCGAGCTTCGGCGTCGCGGTCAGATTCAAGGATGGCGATAACAGTTTCTGCTTTATGGACGTCGAGTCCGATGTAGAGTGCACGAGGCGCGCTTGAGTTCGTTTTCATAATTCTTAATCTATGGATATTGGATAGGTCTAGCATTAGCGAGATAGCCCACCATTTGAACCAAGTGCGCCACTTTTCAATCAAACAATCCATGACCCTAAAGTTCGTCCGCACCTAGCTGGCAGCCATAGGGTCTGTGCCAAAAAATGAAACCTCTGTTAATGATATTCCTCTCGTTGGTGCTGGCAGCTTGTTCGGTCTCACCTGCTAGATTACTTACCCGCGCAGACTTCACAGCCGACAATGTAATCGGCGGATCAATCATCAATCAGAAGACTGGTGATAGGACTTCACTTAATCAACAAGAGATAAATAAGATATTTTCGGCGTTAGAGAATATGAGTGAGCCTAGAACTGAAATCTTTGATCACACTCATACGATCACATTTTACAAGGGAAGTTCTTTGGAATCACAGAAGTTACGTTTCGTTGTCGATAGCGAAGGTGAAGGTTATTTTGCGCAAGGCAATTCAAGAGAAGTCCGATTTTATTCAAGCGATCTAGAACGAGTTATTTCCAACTATCAATAAAACCAAGAAGCAGAACAAGTCAGAGATGGCGAGGCCGAGGAAGCCGTCTGATTAAATTCAGGCTTTCCCCCGGCACGCCATTCCTATAACGTTCGGCTAAGAAAATGAAACCACCTCTGCTTGCACGATTCCGCGACGCAATTTCTGTCCGTCCATTGATGGTAGCTGCATGTCTGGTTTTCGTGTCCGGTCAATCTGACCTAAGCGGAAGCGTTATCGAGATGAAGCCCGAAGCTGCCGAG
The DNA here is from genome assembly GCA_051252195.1 of Akkermansiaceae bacterium. Classification (GTDB taxonomy): domain Bacteria; phylum Verrucomicrobiota; class Verrucomicrobiia; order Verrucomicrobiales; family Akkermansiaceae; genus Oceaniferula. Next base: position 1,274 of record JBPOGD010000012.1, read on the forward strand.
GAGGAGATCTCAACAGCGGATGCGGTTTTTGAGGCCGAGGTGAAGAACCTGACCAGAAGAATATTCGTCGATGGTGAGGAAGTGACCGAGAAAGAATACGAGAAACTCGTCCGTCCGACTCCTGAAACGAAGCGGCTCGTCGCAGCAAGAGTTGAGTTTTCGGCTAAGTTTAAAGTGACGAGAGTGTTTAAGGGAGATTTAAAGAAGGGATCTAAATTCTCACTAAACTGGAGGGATCAGTTGTACTCGATGTGTCCGCACTCTGAAACGATAGCGCTCCAGAAAAGCACAGTATGGAGCTACAGGAAGGATCGTGATAAGCCATACAAGCCCTTTGTATCTGAAGCTGAGAAGGTGATGCGAAAAACGATTGGCGATGAAGCCACTGAATTGAAATCGACGCCTGCCAAACAAGACAAAACAAGATAAGAAGGTAGATTGAGTAGCATAGCTCCTCAATGGTAAACTACTACCGCCATGAAAACATCTATCACCCCATCAACTGCTGTCACCAGTGCCACTATTGGTGTCCATTAAGGAGACCTTAAACACGCCATCTGTATTCTGGATCTCGATAGTCAGATCGTCGTGACGCTCAAGTGTTCGCTTAAAAACAACTAGATCAAATCGTGCACTGCCCTCAGGTCAGCGAGTGCGAATGGAAGCCCGAATCCCTGTTTCAATTTACCATAAAATAACCCCCAAGCCCTATTAACTCAAACCTTGCAAAAATGAATTTTTGCCAATAAGTATTGACTGCCTTCTCATGGAAGTCTGAGTAGGCGACGGCGAGCAAGTTGACTGATCAAATTGAAACTTTTCACCGCCGATCCATTCCTATAAAATTAGTCCGAAAGATTTCAGTGAACATTAAAAGTATATTCACATTTTTAGCTGGTTTCGTGTGCGCCATAATTTTCGCAGTCATTGTAGAGAAAATTACGCCGTCATATCTAGATAGTATTCGCTCCAGTTTTGATTCACCCCACGCTCACGAAGAACTTGAAATATTTTATTCTACGGTGGAAGCGAAGCTTGATGAGCTCGAAATGACTGATGGCTTTAAATCACCGTCGCCAAAACCGATCTCATATAGAATAGCAGTGATTCCCGACCAGTGGATAGGCGATAACTTTGGCGTTGGGTGGGGAACCTCTCGAGGCGTTTGGGGCGCAGCTTATGCGCACATCAACAGCAAGAACGACCTTGTAGCAATTGAGTTTTATGGTTCTCGTAGCGGTTGCTTTGTATCACGAGATCCAACGCTACAACCGATCAGGTTCTATTCTATCGTCAGATTAAGGCGATCTCCTCTCTCCGTGACAGCGATAATCAATGGCGAACACGGAGAGGGCTAACAGCGCAAACCAATCAACCACCGCGCCTTGAGTCGCAATTTAAATAATCATTATGAACCTTAACCTGAAATCAAAGCTCGCCTTCCGGTAGTGGATAGGTGACCTTAACATTCGCTTAAGAAAATGAAGATACCCGCAATCACAGGAATCATTCGGCGGCGTATATTACTCAACTACCGAGTTACACCTGAGGTTGTTCAGAAGCTCCTTCCAGACAACTTCCGCCCCAAATTGGTCGACGGATACGCAGTTGCTGGAATTTGTCTAATCCGCCTAGAGGAGATACGCCCGAAAGCACTGCCGAGGATCGTAGGCATATCGAGCGAGAACACTGCTCATCGCTTCGCGGTTCAATGGGATGGCGAAAGCGGGGCTCGCGAAGGAGTTTTCGTCCCGCGGCGTGACACCGACTCACGGCTGAATGCTATGGCAGGTGGGCGGATCTTTCCAGGCGTCCATCATCTCTCAAAATTCACAGTGAATGATCGAGACGGTCGGATTTCGCTCCGAGTCGATGCGGGTGACACTGAGTCTCCTCTGGTAGATATTGAGATCAGTGAGACGAACGATTTCCCAACGGATTCCATTTTCAGCACGCTTCAAGAGTCGTCTCAATTCTTCGAAAGCGGATGCGTGGGGTATTCTTCATGCCCTAACTCCTCTAGACTGGATGGCCTGTTGCTCGAGGTCACGGATTGGCGAGTATCACCTCTAGTCGTCAATTGCGTGCGGTCAGCCTACTTCGATGATCGTTCACTTTTTCCGCAGGACAGTATTGAGTTCGACCATGCCTTACTAATGCGCGACATTCCCCATGAGTGGCATTCCGAGCCTGCAATGACCGCAAAACAACCAACAGCAGAACAAGATAAGATGAGAAGGCAGATTGAGTAGCACTGTTCCTCAATGGTAAACGATTACTGCCATGATAACATCTCCCCTCTCATCAACGGTTATCGCTGCTCCCAGCTTTGAGTCTTCATCATCTAGCTAAGATTTAGCAAGTGAATGAATCATATTAATTTTCAATAGAAAGCTGTTGTGCTAACACATCATCTAACTTCTTATTTAGAATTCAGTGTATCAAGCCAGATTGGCACGCTAAGTTCTTCAAAAAATTAATGATGAACACTCCCACACTTAATTGGATTTCATTTCTCGCTTTAATCGTACCGTTGATCACGGCACAATTTTTTTTCGTATTTCTCATCTACTTAACCATCATGCGGCGGCGTATTCAGCGTCAGTACCGTTATTACAGTATTTTCCTCGTTGCCATGATTGTCTTTTTAGGAGGCAATTCGTTTGCCCTTTTACCTTTGAATATACATCCCGCGGTCATCCTTTATATCCGAATGGGGGTGCTTTTTGCGCTTGGTTTCCCCTCACTGATAGTCGCTATGAGTCAGCACTCAGGACAGAGCTTATCAACAGGTCGTATTACCTTAACCTATGGCAGTGGACTATTTCTAGCTAGCGTCTACATCGTTTTCTCTGATATCGCTTGGAGCACGGTATTTGGCGACAATAACATGCTGCTAGGCGTCTATTTTAGAAAATATGGGATTCATTTCATTTACTCACACGTCATTCAAATCGTGGCAGTCATCCTGCTCTTAATGCTACCAGCACTGTTACAGCTAAAGCGCGTGTGGGGTCGTTCCTCGAATGGGCGCACCTTTATCTACGGTATTTTGCTCTTTGGCTTTTTTATGATTGTAGGAACGCTGACAAAGCAGTGGTGGATTTATTACAGTGGTTCTCTCCTTAGTGCTTTGATTTGGGGTACGGTAGTTTATCAAGATTTACACGATATTAAGAGTCAATCTACTCTACTCAAGGAAGAGTTACGCCTCATCGTCAACTCAGATCAAGCAGCTGTAGCACCCGAGCTAGCCAACTTGGTTAAAGATCTCGAATCTCTCTCTGCTGGAAATTTAGATACCTACAAAATGAGTGTTCGTGAAATACTCGCTATGCTGACGAATGCAACTATTGACGCTGGCGGCGACGTTGATTCATTAGTTGAGCGCCACTTAGAAAAAAACCGTAAGGTAGACTCGGCAAAAGATCTCAAGCTGATCTCTGAAATCGTCAGCAATGAAGTGTCTGAACTGTCTGAAATTATTACCGCAATCCCTGAGACACGAAATTCTATTTTCATCAAGAGAGCCAAGGCATATCTTCATGAAAACTTTGACGCTGACCTTAGCATTGAAGACCTCTGCAATGATCTGAAGGTTAGCCGCTCTTATCTCATGGCGGCATTCAAGGAGTCTGAAGGTAAGACCATCAATCAGTATTTAACACAGTTAAGAGTCAAGCGGGCCATTGTTTTATTAAAAACCAAGTCTGTCACTCAAACTGCTTTTGAAGTTGGCTATAACAACTCCAATTATTTCTCGACAGTCTTTAAGAAAATAACGGGGAAAACGCCATCACAGTATCAAAAACACGATGCCTGACTCAGTGAGCCCAACATACCTTAGGAACAATAAACTACAGGCACTTCGCGGACTATTTTAGAGTTCACTGAAGTCAATTTTGAAGGTGCCTTTAATGAAAATCAGATATTCTTCGCATTTAAATCAGTCCATTAAGCTGCTTAATTAACAAATCCAGATGCCTGAAAAACAATATTTCCTACTACCCTTTTCGCTATTCGCGTTACTCCTATTATCGTCACTTGCGCTTATTGCTAATCCTCCACCCTCTGAGTGGCAAATCATCGAACCCGCAGATACGGGAGAAGCGACAGGAAGTAACTATTTCCCTCTCAACCATGCCTTCGATGGCGTTGCTAGCTGGGACAGCATAAACGCAGAAATGACAGGCACTGCTGGTGCAAATGTAGCTCCTCCGTATGCGAGTCGCCACGGCTACATCGATTTCGGGGCTGACTACGACCAAGTCCACATCATGGAAACTTGGACGCGTTATCGCAGCTACTCAGGTGGTTCAAAGCCTGGGTATGTCGAAATGTGGTGGGACGGCGACAAAGACAACATCAACGATGACGGCGTTCTCGAAACTCGCCTCAATTTTAACAGTGGCCAAGGCATTCCGCACCTCAGCACAGAATTGTGGTTTAGGGACAAGCGCGTCAATGAGCTAGGAGGCGTGATTCCTAAAAACCGATACCTAATTATCAAATCCAGCTCCACCTATGCGGATCGCGCTCAAGAATACGCCATGACTGGTTATATCTATGATGGCCTCGTACCACCAGAGTATGCAGATGCATTGTTCTTCGACATCGATTCGAACACCATCGCAGAAAACGGAGATTGGCAGCAAGCAGTGGGTGAACTTTCCCTAAGAGGTGGTACTGAAAATGAAAACTATACGCTCTCTTATGATAGCTACGTAGGCGACAACGCCTCTTTTAAGCTCATAGGGCAGACGCTATGGACGACTCAATCTTTCGACTACGAGAGTCAATCCGCATACATCCTGTATATCGATGCCATAGCAGAATCAGACAACTCCCGCACAAGCCTGGAGTTGGAAATCAGCATCACCGACCTCACTGGTGATTTTGATACTAATGGCCCCGCTAGCGCTGCAGTCGCCGCAGCATATCCGGAAATAAACCAAGGCGATTTCGTTATCTGGAACGCAACCAACAGTGCAGGACCTGAAATCAGCTATAATGACGGATCATTTAATCTCAGCTATCCGAATAAAATACTTATCAAAGGCGGGAAATACAGTCAGATCATTCTCGATCTAAGCGGAGTCAACGGTCTCGACGCAGATAGACGCGTACCCATCACCAACTTCCGAGGTCAAGTCTACGCCAATCAGATCGGTATCACGGACGGAAACTACTGGCGTTTGACCGGAAAATACGATCCTGCACTGGGCTTGGGCGATGAAGACTTCCCTGGGTGTACTGGTCCAAATGAGACAGCCAACTTTGCTTACTCAACAGGCAGCTATGGCATTTGGGCAAGTAACGAATGGGTTAATGAAAGCAGCAGTATGATCTATGTCAGTGGCACAGCTAATGGCTGCGAAATCGATCATATCGAAATCTCCGACGGCGGTTTCGCAGGCATGATACTCAAAAAAGACAGCGGCACTGTCGACATGGACGAAGTTCACCTCCACCACCTCTACATTCACGATACCGGCTCCGAAGGGATCTACCTCGGAAGCACGCAGACTGACCCGCAACACCAGTTTAACCAACTTACGGTCGAGAAGTGCGTCATTCTACGAACTGGCACGGAAGCCCTACAAACGGGTCAACTCGGTGCTGATTCCATCATCCAAAACAATGTCCTCTGGGGAGCCATGGACTGGATGTCGCCATTTCAAGCTTACCAAGATAACTGCGTTCAACTCAACACGCGCCAAGGTGGTGTGATCTTTAGAAATAACATCCTACTGGGCGCAGCAGAAAAGTTTTTCAATGTTTCAAACATACCTAAAGCCAGCATCACTCCGAATGGTCGAAATATTGAGTTTCTCAATAATGTAGCTTGGGGCTGCCGTGGTATCGCCGCGGCTTATCAATTCCAACAATCCGACGGTTCAACTGGCTGGGAGTGGCACAACAACTTCTTCGGTGGCTTTGTCTACACCTACGACTTAGTATGGCCAAATGCCTACGATAACGGCAGCTGCATCATGGTGCCGACCAATCAAGCCATCACAGTCAATGCGAGCAACAACATCTATGACTCGTCTCGTGACCGTATGCTCATTCGCTGGTCCAGCGGTCAGGCCGTCATGACCGAGACTAACAACCTACAGAAGACAGTCCTCCCGCCTCGCTTCATTAATCTACTCGGCGAAGATGCGACACTCGACGTTCTGCGCTGGAACCGATGGAGTGCAAAAATAGGAGAAGACGCGAGCTTCGGTAACAGCTCAGGAAACAACAATAAAGGAAACTGGATTAACTACAACGTCGGCGACATCGTGCAATACTACCACGAGGGGCACTCTCGTTTCTACCGCTGCCTTCAGGATCACTTCAACCAAGAGCCGCCTCTCAATGGCAATCAGTTCTGGGAGCTACTCACTTGGACGAGCCCTGAAGGTCACCTGCAATACTGCCCGCCCGACGATGCGCGGCTCGTAGAAGGTAGCCTCTATCACCAGCTCGGCATCGGTCTGCGTGGCAATGGTACTACTGACACCGATGGCGATGAACTACCAGACGACTGGGAGCAGCGTCACGGCCTCGATCCAAACTCTGACGAGGGTGATCATGGTGCTCAAGGCAATCCAGATAAGGACCACAGAAAAAACCTTGCGGAATACCAAGCCAACTCAGATCCTCAGCAAACTGACGGTCACACTGAAATGCTCATTTCCAAACAAGGATCTCAGATAAAAATCATCGCAAAACCTAACGCAGGGCGCAGCTGGCGCATGGAAACATCCGCCACTCTAAGCAGCTGGAATCCAGACCCTGACTGGCAGGCCAGCGAAGGCGATATTACTATTGAGCAATTGCCTAGTGCTACTGCAACGTTCTACCGACTCGACTATACGATGGAAAACGAAATGAATCTCCTCCCTTAATCGCTTCGGGCACCTTGGCAGAACGATCCTCCTTTCATAGTGGACTTCAAATCTGCTTCTGTTCTTAGTCAGAAAAATTTTATTTTCTCAAAGATGTTCCAAATTGAATGCTGTCATTTACTTATTACTCTCCTCTTTTCTATTCTGATTGTGCCTTGTTGGAGAGGCGCAGGAAGTAAAACTTGTCAGTTGTCAGGACATTAATAAGTACTTTAGACATCGTTGGAGATCCTGGAATTGTAGTGTTAGAAACAATCGTGAAATCAGTGTCTTGAGTCAGCTGGGTGAAATTCATGTCAGAAGACCCTTGCACAAAATAGTCTGTCCCCAGGGTCACGTCTGCACGGATTGTCCACTCAAAGGAATATCCATCAGCTGTAGGCTGGTATGGCAATAGTATTAAGCCGCGACTGTGTGGATCGCTAGGATCACTATTTGCCCAGAACTCTAAGAGTGCCGAAAAGCCATCGTCATCCAGATCTAAAGTAGGATCCACATCAGAGGTTCCATATTCTGCCACTGCATACTCATCGATGATGCCATCACCCTGACTGTCATCGTTTACAACATCAATTAGATTCACCGTTACCGATGTGGTCAACTCACCTGGATTAGGAGCAAAGTTATCACTCACTAAGATCGACAAATTACTCACAGGTGTTTTTTCAAAGTCAGCTCCACCATCCACTAGGCTTAGCTCTCCTGTATTAAAATCTACTTCATAGTAACCATCATCATTTCCATCAATGATTGAATAGGTTAAAATCCCACGATCTGGATCTGGGTCATCGAGATCCGTTGCCTGTGGCCCTATGCCCACCACAGTACTAGAGGAAGAATTTTCAAGCACAGAGTATGGACCTGCAGCAGCATCAAGAGTAGGCTTGGTATTCGCAAAGTTGTTGATCCAATCTCTGAGAAGAGCCACTCCTTCATCATCTACAATGTCTGTAGCGAGTGGAGGCATTCGGCCATAGCTGTTATCCTCTGCCGCTAAATTGTAGATCATAGAATTATCCGCATCACCTGGAATCACGTATCTATCTGTAGGGTCTACCACAGCAAAGCCAATGCCTTCTCCATGAAATAGATTGGTATCCTCGATACTTAGGAATGGATCGCCCTTCCATGCATCTCCCACAGAAATAGAATTGGTACCTTCATAATGGCAGTAGGAACAATTCACCGCAATATAGGATCTTGCACGCACTTCTAGATTCACACTTGTGTCATCTGGCGTATGGTACTTAGAAAGATTTGCTCCCACAGGAGCCGCCTCCGTGCCGATATCAAGATAGCCTTCATCATACAAACGTTCTAGGTAGTTCCCTACAATCCCATTAAGAGTGCCCTGACGGTTCAGCTGACGTGTGTTGAATCCAAGCATTACTCCATTGTCATTCGTGTGGCACGTGCGGCAATCACCACGGCTGGGGATCTTCCAGTCTTGAGTCCGCGTGCTTCCATCAGCTTCCGTCACCACAAGGGGAATGACGTCTCCACCCGTATCTACTAGATCAGCATCAGTCTGAGCCGTGTTCCAGCGATAGGAAACCCCGTAAAAGTCATCTGCTGTCTTAACAAGAAATCGGGTCTCCAAGCGTTGAACATTGGTACCTGGATTTTGCAGGTCGAGATCCATATCAAAGTGTTTCACAAAGACAGCACCCTCAGGAGCCCCCCATAGCCCATCTTCTGAATAGGTGAAAGTATCATTGATCGTTTTCAGGGCAAAGAATCTGGATTTATCCGCATGATCTGACCAAAACCTTAAGTTAAGACTATAAGGCTTCACTCCTTCTGAAGGAGTTAAATTACTCAGGTTATCGAAAGCTCCAGTCTCAGATAATATCGCAGGTAGGCTTCCATCATCTACATTGTACTCTATTCTCCGAATAATCCCCTGATAATCCAACATCAGAACACTACCATCAGAAGGGTCCGTCAACATCGCTGTAATGGCAGCCTCAGAACCTATTCGCTCAATCTCGCTCACCTCATAAGACTTCGCCTCGAAACCACTGCTAGCAGAAATCACTTCAGTTACCATCCCCGTCTCATCCATTCCCCATTCATTAGCATTTCCATCACCATCAGCATCGATAGCCACTCTACCCACTGTCTGGTAGGCACTATTATTAGGACGCTTCATGTACCAGATATCTCCCTTCGTGTAATCGGCAAAAACAAAAGCTCCTGTCAGGTCTGGGATATCTGTCGCAGTATAGTAAGTGCCACCTACGATAGACTTCACTCCCCCTGTGGCTGTGTTACCGGGCACCGTGTATTCTAAAACAGGCTGAATATAGCTCCCTGTGGAAGGAGGATCTGATAGCGGGCTACTGTAACTGCCACTCCCCACTTGCAAGGGTCCTGCACCTGTTCCCTCAAGATGCCCCCAGCCAGCATTTCCACCAGCAGGCATCACGCAAATTTTTTCATATCCTGCGGCTGCGGCATCCGCCACCCATAACTCGCCGGTAACAGGAACAAACCCGATCTTCCATGGATTTCTAAATCCCACACAATACATTTCCGTTCTGACAGCAGTAGCGTCACCAGTCACCGTGGGCTGGCCATTAAACGTTGTCACTCCACGGCCATCTGAAAAATTTTGATCAATGTATGGATTATCCGCAGGTATGGAATAATAGGCTAACCCGCTTCCATCTAGTGTTACTCCATCAGTATTGATCGGCTCATAGTTACCTGACTTTTTATCTACATCAATACGCAGCACTGAGGACCAAAAATCATCATCGATACGCTGTGAATGCGCTGGGCCAGTGGAATTGCCATCATCGCCTACAGCAATATAGAGATAACCATCAGGGCCAAATACCATCTGGTTAATCCGGTGAATATTCTGATTAGTCCCCTGTTGAAAAAGAACCACTTCTGTTGAACTATTCACTGTGCTCAAGTCTGCATTAGCCGTAAAACGGGAAACGCGTACCGAATTATTCTCTCCATCAAAATTCGCAGTGCTGTCATAACCCACATAGAAATAACGGTTATTTTCGAAGTCTGGATGAAATGCTAAACCTCTTAATCCACAGAAGGTTTGTGTCCGAACATTAGAAATATCTAGAAAAAGACTCTTTGTAGGTGTTGTGGCGGTGACATCAGGAATCACATAAATATTCCCAGATCGCTCGGTGACAAACAGACTCTCCGTGTTCCCTGGTATTTTTTCAAGACAAGTAGGCTGAGTGAATGTAAGACCAGGAAAGGCATCGGGGAATTGCCACCCTCCACTTGGAGCTGTATCCGAAAATGTTAGCGAGCTAGCCGAATTATCATGTTCAATTTGAGCCTTCAGTGCTGTCTCGTCCCCATTGTATATTCCATTATTCCCGACCACAAAGCTAATTGTATCACCAACAGATACCACAACACCGCTAAGCTCAAAGGTACCATTAGCCTCCGTCAACACGCTATCCGCACCTTCTGCTGAAAAGAGAAGAGTTGAGTTGTGGTAGATGAAAACTATTACGGAGTCTTGAGCCGCAGTACTTGTGTTACTTTGCAAATCCCGAAAGCTTCCGAATATTTTCACCGTGTCACTAACGATTAAATCCGCTGAGGAGAATTCGTAACGCGCAATAATATAATCATCATCAGTTCCATTTCCAGGCTGTATGAGTAGATCCTCGCCCGCTACACCATTATGAGCCGCAGTGGAGTATAGTTCATAAGGTGAACCACTCCCCATGATACAAGCAGAATTAAGATTCCCTGTACCTCCAAACCCAATCCTCCCTAAATTTCCGACTGCTTGATTTGAGGCCAATGCGGTCAGTGTAGATCCATTGGCTTCACTGGATAAGAAATATTCCCAGCCCGCAGGAAGTGTTGTTGGGCTTACATAATCAGCTGCAGCATCCGCTATTGTCTGAGCTTTTACCGATGTACTGCTCATGACCAGGAACGTAGAAAACACCACTCTGCTGAACCATGAAACTGACTTCAAAAAAACACTTGAGAGAACCTGCAATTTCAAAAAATCACAATAGCGATCATCTTTTACCATGTTAGATTTTACGAACTCTACTTCTGTTAGTCAACTTCTATTATAAGATGAGCTTAAACCATAGAAAATACCATTTTAGTAACGTTCCTTTATCAATGCTACTACGATACTTTGCTGAATAAATGCTTTTTCGAGAGAATCATAATCAAACCAATACGAACAGAAAGGCTCAGAATTTAGGTGCTCGTGTAGGATAGCTCTCAATCTTCTGAAGGTAAATCAGGTTTGATAAAGAATTCATTACCTCATGATAAGAATGCAGATTTTTAAAAATTTAAAATATCACGCGTAGTTACTCGCCACAGCTTGTTAATCTATCGTTATACTGTTAGTTTCATGCTTGACAATACCAATGCAATCTAACTATAACTAACTGTAGCCTAACGGATTATTAATTATAATCTATTTAATATAGAATGACTTTAAGCTAAAAACACAATAGAAAATATGAAACTACAACACATTATGAGATCCGCTTTTTTAGTAGCAGGACTCTCCGTAACGAGCCAAGCAGCAACTATTGCTTGGACAAATTCCTTCATCACTGATGAAAATGATATTAGCTTTGATGGCACCCTTGTAGAGGCAATCAATACTGCGGGTACTCTACCAGGAGAAGATGTCACTGTCACTGTTGGAGGTTCGTCAATTACATTTGTTGAAAATAACGCAATTGGTAATAACAACACTAACAATACGGGCTTTTTTGCACTTAATACAGGAAATACTGATTACAATACCTTATTAAATACTATTGACTTTGGCCCCAACGCCCAGTCATCAGCCACATATACTTTTACATCCTTAACACTAGGCAATGTATACCAAGTACAGTTCTGGTACGCAGATGATGCAGGTGTTACTGCTGGTCGTACAATGACACTAGATGGCACAGGTGATAGCGTTATTACCGCTGACTCATACGCGACAGGTACATTTACAGCAGACGCTACGACACAAGATCTGACATGGACATCAAGTGCTCAAGGTATTCGAGTTACTGCTCTCCAGCTACGTGCCGTCCCTGAGCCCTCATCAGCAGCTCTCTTGGGACTTGCTGGACTTGCTCTCATTGCGCGCCGCAAGCGATAGAAAATAGTTTCAAGCGCTAGAATATAGTTTCTATTCGAGCGCTAAATATTAGGCTCAAGTTAAAATGCAGAGTTATTTTAACTTGAGCTATTTTTGTGTCTCGACTGAGTATGAAGTAAACAGCATCACAAGACTAGAGCAAGTCAGACAAAAAAGCCTCATTGATGACGAAGATTTCGAGGAGCAAAAAGATCAAATACTCTCAGAATTACAGGGCTGAACCTACTTTAGAGGAGAAGTTTAACTTTCTACTCAACTCCTACTCAACTTCTGCACCGTCTTGAAATGATCACGTATGAGTACCCGATTATTTACTATCTGTATTTCGGGTCGCTCAAGGATTTCAAGAAAGCGACAAGGGCGTCGATATCTTCTGGTGAGAGATTGAGTCCCACCTCGGGGTGCTTAGCGATGTTGGGATCGAGATTTTCAGTGCGGTTGATGCCTGAGTTGTAGTGAGCCATCACTTCCTCTAGGGTCTCGAATCTTCCATCGTGCATGTAGGGTGCGGTGAGTGCAACATTGCGCAGTGATGGAGTGCTGAATTTGTAGCGATCACTCGGCTTGCTCGTGGCGTCTCCTCTTCCATAATCCTTGGTGGGAGCTAGGCCGTTGTTATGAAAACGGTTATCTGTAAACAATGCTCCACCGTGGCAGTGGAAGCAGTCTGCGCCATAGCTACCGCTGCGGGGTTCATATTCGGTGAAAAACAGCTCGAATCCACGGCGTTCTTGATCCGTAAGTTTCGCCTTACCCTGCATAGCCTGATCAAAATGTGAATCATAGGATGTTAGGGTCAGGACAAAACTCTCAAGCGCAAGGGCGGCTATTTCTAAATGCCCCATCTGGGAGTTACCATAGCGAGTGCCAAATGCAGCTTCTAGCTCCGCCTCATACTTACTGGTCAGTAATTTCCTTACCGAACTTCTTGTCGCCCCCATTTCGATGGGTGAGAGAATAGGGCTTACTATCTGGTCACGGAGCGAACCAGCTCTGCCGTCCCAGAAAAACTTTTCTTTCCACGCAAGATTAAACAAGGGCATGGAATGCCTCTCGCCCAATGCGCCATCGATCCCAATACTCAGCTTTCTGGGATCGGAAAACGCGTGGGCTTGATCGTGACACGATGCACAGGAAATCGTGCCATCAGCGGAAAGCTCCTTATCGTGAAACAATTTCTCGCCTAACTGAACACGACCTACGAGCAAGGGATTATCTAGCGGCAGTGTGGGTTTAGGAAATTTAGCCGACATTTTAAAGGGATAGCCCTTAGGGTTTTTGGGAAGGAAAAGAGGGGTAATCTTTTCTACCTTTGGAAGTGGTGTCGCATCGGTGACTCCGATAAGGGAAAACACCTTGGCGAGATTAGCTTTCATCGCCTTAGCGATGGCGTCTCCTTCAGCCGAGTGAGTGGAATCGCCAAGCGCACGCATACTGATCGGCTCAGGTCCTTGAAACAGAGATTGGAGGTCGAAGCGTAGACCGATAGCCGAAGAGCCCTGAAGAGTCAGTTTCACAGGAAGCTCAATCTGTCGGAGATTCCAATCGTTGGCAAAATGATAGCTGAACCCTCCGAGCCCTTGATCCGTCTTGCGGTAGCGTCCCTCGAGCGCGAGAAAGATGTAGCCATCCTGCCACGTCCAGTGAAGCCTATTTTGATTAGGGTTTAGAGCGTGTCCCGCCGCGTAAATTGCGGGGTCTGAGTGATTCGTTTCTTTGTCGAGACCTATGGAAAAACGAACCGCCGTAAACTCGCCATCGGGCACGTCGCGAAGAACAAACTTCGTTTGCCTCGTTTCCAGATCGATGTATGCAAACTGATCCTTTAACTCCAGCCATTGACCATCTGGCTTGGCGAACGCAAAATTACTCAGCAAATAACTGAGGCGACTTACGGAAAAAGTCTCGCCCGCCTCCCCTGTTTGATAGCTCAGCGAACTCAGAGCGAGCCGCTTCGAGTCAAAATGATGCTGCAGCTCAAACTGGATCTCGCCTGCCGCCAGATTGCTCTGAGACAAAAGGAGTCCAAGCCCTGCAAGGCAAGGCACCTTCGCTCGACGCATGACTCTCTGCATCACGTCCCGAACGATTCCCGTCATCATCATTTCACTTCGCTTCATTAAGAATTATTTGACCCACGAAGTCTAAGCTACAAACAAGTCGACCGCTTGTCCAAGAAGATTACAAAACCTTACGATGGGATGTATGAACAAACATACTGACAAACCCCTTCCTTCACCTCAATGGTAAAGCCTGAGTTTGCTGCTACATCAAAATGTTCACCCGCGCTGTAGCTAGAAGTTTCTTCGGTGCCATCGATAACGACGTAGCATGTGCCATCGGTAATATCCATGCGTTCAGCGGCCTCGGTGCCGAAGTGATAACTTCCTGGGCAGAGAATAATACCAAAAGTTTTCGTGGTACCATCTTGCATCACAATCCCGTGTGAAACAACTTTGCCATCAAAATACACGTTCGCCACTGCCTTTGCTGTTACATTAGAGAATTCCATGCGCGAAACAACATCCCAAAGGCGAACTAGGCGCAAGAATGAAATAGTTGAAGTGGAAAATACCTTGCATCTAGAACCCTCAGTGACATCTTCTTGTCGTTCCCCTCCCCTAACGATTCCGATCTTATGAATAAAAAAGCTAAGGCATTTAAGCCCGTCCCGCAAAGATTCCAGCCCAAAAGCTTTAAAATCATTTATGAAGATCACGACATCATCGTTATCGATAAGCCAACTGGGCTGCTGACAATGAGTAACGAGCGCGAGCGCGACAGAACGGCTTATGCATTTCTGAATGAATACGTCCGCAAAGGCCAAGTAAAATCACGTAACCGCGTTTTCATTGTGCATCGTCTGGATCGCGAAACGTCGGGTCTCATCATTTTCGCAAAAACAGAGCAAGCTAAAGGCTACCTTCAAGAAGAGTGGGCTAATTTCTCCAAAAGCTACTACGCCGTTGTTCATGGCACGCCAGAGAAGCCAGAGGGCAAGATCAGCTCATTCCTCGCAGAGAACGGCATTCATAAAATGTTTGCTACGAAAGATAAAATAAAAGGCAAGTTCGCAGAAACGGAGTACAAGGTCGTCAAAGAATCTGGTGATTACAGCTTACTCGATATCAATCTCCTCACTGGCAGAAAACACCAGATCCGCGTCCATTTAGCCGATGAAGGTCACCCAATCGTCGGTGATAAAAAATATGGTAATGGTGAAAAGGGCGTCAAACGTCTCACCCTCCATTCCGCTACTTTAAGCATCACGCATCCCTACTCGCAGGAGAAAATGACCTTTAAAACTGAGATCCCAGCTTACTTCGAGGTGTTCATGAAGAAAAGGTGAACTCAGAAAAGTAAGCTCAGTACTCCATAGTTACACCTTCGTCTCTAGCCAATCTCCTTTAAAGTGGAGATAGCTAAACATCGCAGCCTGAATAAGTACGTCTACTGTGAGAAGTTGCCAGACACTAATCAGCTGCATGTCCAAAAACTTCACAGCAAGCCATAAGGCAAGCAAGCGAACGATTACTTGAGAGCTAAAAGCATAGATCGTAACAATCTTCGTAGCACCTGCACCGCGCAGGGACATTTTCATCACCATCATCGTGGCGGTTAAAACCTGAGTACATCCCACGAAGCGAATCACGCTCGCAGCGTCCCGCAACTGCTCTGGAGGGACATTCCCAAAAAGCGCTAAGAACTCTGTGTTAAAATACGAGATAGCCAAGCCTGAGCCACCCATCGTAACCAGAGCGAGCAGCCAGCAATAACGCACCGCTTTGATCGCCATTGGTTTATTCCCCGCTCCTAAATACTGACCTACCAAAGTACTCGACGCCATTCCGATAGCAAAACCTGGCATAAAACTAATCGACTCCAACCGAACTACCATCGCATGGGCACCGAGAGCGCCTTCACTTAATCGACCGATAAAATAGATCCCCACTACCTGAACCGACCACATCACCAGAATCTCAATCATTGAAGGCCAGCTGATTTTCCAAATGCGCAGCAGCATCAAAGCATTAAAGCGGAGGTTTTGTAGGCAAAGGGCAAACTGGTCTTCTCCAGCTCCATTCTGAGGACGAATAAACCAGAGGATGTAAAACGCACCAGCGATCCACCCTAGCACCGTCCCTGCGGCTAGTCCCGGCACACCCCAATCAAGCACATAGACAAAGAGCAGACTCATCAGTACATTGATAAGATTCACCAAAAACATCGCCATAAATGGCTTGAGGGTATCGCCATAACCTCGCAAACAACTACTCGAGACCAGTAGAACAGCTGAGAACGGTGCCGACAGAGCTGCAATATGCATGTAGCTTATCAGGAGCGAATCAGCAGCAGCACTCAAATTAAAAAACTGCGACATCGGCGGCGTAATCACCCAAATAAGCACACCGCTCATAAACCCCGTTCCTATGCCTAAAAGCACGGACTGCCCGAGAGCTAAGTTTGCCGATTTCATATCACGAGCACCTGTGAAGCGCGCCACCAAGGCAACCGCTCCCGTTGCCATGGCCCCTTGGATAATCATCAATAACCACAGCAAATAAAGCGATGCCCCCATCATATCCATGATCGCTGCACCCGCATCATCCCCCAGCTCCATGCGCCCCGCTATCATCATATCGGCAAAGCCGACAGCCACGCTCATGAGGTTTTGTAAAAAAGGCCAAAGTGCTAGAGCTAAGATCTGTCGGGGTAAAGACTTGCCTGAGAGCCTACCACTTAATTCGCCTAATGGTGGCTGGTTTTTTACAGATTGATCACCCATGGCTGGCTGCGTGCATAGGCTAATACTTCAGCAGATGAAACCGTAAAACGCCTACTGACTTAATCTTGCCACTTCTCAACGATTACTTCATCTTCCTCTTAGTTATGGAGAATGAAGATCCTTATGAAACTCCTATTGTCGACCCCGTCATTGACTCCCATACCGATGATCTAGCGCCTGAACTAGTCATCGAACATCTTCGAAAAATGCGACCTTGGGTGAATTTCTGCAGCATCATGGGCTATATCACTTCGTTTTTTCTTATCATTATTGCTGTGATCTCTCTGATGCTATCACCTAATAGGCTACAGGCTCCACACAGCTATCTCTTTGGTCTTTTTTACCTCATTCTTGCTATCCTCTTCATTATCCCTTCAATACGCCTCTCTCAATTTGAACGGGCTATTACCAAGCTATCCATTACTAAGAATCTTGAGGATTTAGAAATCGCCACTGCCCATCAAGGAGCTTTTTGGAAACAAGCGGGCATTATGGTCGCCGTCATTCTTTTTATCTATTTGGTGACTATTGCTATCGTCTCTCTCAGATTTCTCGCGTCCTAGCCTGAATGATTTTTTGATCATGCATAGCTTGCGAAAATATCTTTCTCGGGATAAACCAACGGCATGAATGAATCTTCTCAAGTGCGCACCCGCTTCGCCCCTTCGCCCACTGGCTACCTTCACGTAGGTGGTGCTAGAACGGCTCTCTTTAACTGGCTCTTGGCACGTAAATACGGCGGCACCTTCGTCCTCAGAGTCGAAGACACCGATAAAGAGCGCAACACCGATGAAGCCTGTCAGGCGATCTTCAGTGGTATGGACTGGCTCGGTCTCGACTGGCAGGAAGGGCCGCAAGCCGATGGTAGTAGCGCAGGAGCATACGGACCCTATTTCCAAAGTCAGCGCGATTCAATTTACGATAAGTGGTTCGCTAAACTGCAGAGCGACGGTCGAGTCTACGAGGACGAGGGCGCATGGCGCTTTAAGTTTGCTCGCAAAGAAATCATCATGAATGATCTGATTTGCGGCGAGGTAAAGATCGACTACACCAATGTCTCCAACACGCCCGACATGGTGGTTAAGAGATCAGACGGCTCATATGTGTTTCATTTCGTCAACGTCGTGGACGATCTTGAGATGCAAATTTCTCACGTCATTCGAGGGGAAGACCACCTCATGAACACTCCAAAGCATCTTCAGCTTTTTGAAGCCTTTGGCGTGGAACCACCGCTCTATGGTCACATTCCTCTAATCTTAAACATGGATGGATCTAAGATGAGTAAGCGCGATACAGGTGCTGCACTCGGTGAATACAGCCAAAACGGCTACTTACCTGAAGCCGTGTTCAATTTCCTCACGCTTCTCGGCTGGTCGCCCAAAGATGAATCAGAGATCATGCCCATCTGTGAAATCGTCGAACGCTTTTCTCTTGAGGGCGTCAACCGCTCGCCATCCAAATTTGATACGGAGAAATGCGCCTGGCTTAATCAGCAGCACCTTATGCAGCTCTCCGCAGAAGATTTCACCAAGGCTGCCGCTCCCTACGTGATCGAAGCTGGAGTAGAACTACCAGAAAACTTTGCAGCAATCGCAGCTTCTATCCAAGAGAAGGTTCGACTTCTCACTGAGGTCCCAACCGCTATTGCGTTCTATCTCGATCCTGACTTTGCTTATGATGAAGCGGTGCTTGAAAAAGTACGCGCCAATGCTGCGGCAAAAGGCTTACTTCAAAAACTAAGCGAGGCATTCTCAGCATTAGGCGATTGGTCACAGGCGAAAGAAACTATCGGCACCACTGCCAAAGCAAACGCAGCCAAACCGGGGCAACTCATGTTCCCCACACGCGTTGCTCTCAGCGGTCAAGGAGGTGGACCCGATCTCGGTGCCATCCTTGAGATATTTGGAAAAGAAGAGTCGATCCGCCGTATCAACCGCACCATTTCCATCCTCTAATTGCTAGGATCTTTAATTACCTCTTTTACAATGAAACAAGTTTACCAACTCTCTGATCTTAGCTCGAGAGATCTGCTCGACGCTGGTGCAGACAAACCAGCCAAACTTGCCGTCATTGGTAAGCCTGTAGCGCACTCCGCCTCACCAAACATGCATCAGGCAGCACTTGACGCTTTGGAAATTAATGCACGCTATATCCGTCTGGAAGTGGCGGCGAGTGAAGTAGCTGAAGCCATAAAAATGATGCGCCAGCTTGGCTTCATTGGCTGCAATGTGACCGTACCGCATAAATTTGAGGTCATGGCATGCTGTGATGAACTCACTGACGACGCCAAGGCTTTGGGGGCTGTTAACACGCTTCTTTTTGGAGAAAAAACGATCGGCCACAATACCGATGCACCCGGTTTGGTCTCAGCGCTGAAAGAAGACTTTAATATTAATCTAGCAGACAAATCCGTCATGATCATCGGGGTCGGTGGTGGTGCTGGAAGTGCTGTGGCTACACAGTGCGCTCGCATGGGTTGCCCTGAGCTTTACTTGGTCAACCGCACCGTGGAAAAGGCCACTGAGCTGAGTGAGTCACTTAAAAGTTCCTACCCTCAGACTTTTTACACGAGCTTATCCCCCTCCGATCCATTGCTGAACATTGCATTCAAAAATGCCGAAGTCATCATCAACGCCACCTCATTGGGTCTTAAAAGCAATGACTCAACTCCTATCGATACGAGTTTATTACAAAAACATCATTTGGTTTACGACATGATCTATAAACCGGCTGAGACTGAATTTCTCAAACAAGCGGCTAGTAAAAATGCTAAAACGGCAAACGGGCTTTCCATGCTCCTCCACCAGGGTGTTTTAGCTTTCCAGTTCTGGTTCCCAGAGACTCAGCCTCTCGATAACATGAGAAGTGGACTGCTCTCAACGCTCTAGAGGCTGCGCTCGTTTACCATCGTATTTAAAGCCATACCAGTCATCCGCAATGATATCGACTAGCTCAAACGAGGGCTTTATCAGATCTCCCTTACGAACGCGGAGCTTCACTCTCACACGGTGGTAACCTTCAGGGTCTATCTCACTAATCATCTGTCTGTATTCAAAATCATCGTCGTCTTCATTCACCTTCAGCGCGTCTTCAACTTGCTGAGCCACTAGACCATCGTTTGGGATACGAATCGAAATAGGTACGTAACCAGAAAAACCTTCATCGGAATTTTTGACTGCAGGATAGAAGAGTAACGTGGTCTCCTCATCACTGGCAGTTTCATCCATTTTCATCACTCTCATGTAAAATCTAAAAACCTCCTCAGACTTATCCGGTAACTCATTAATTTCATCCCACGATATGCGATTGAAACAGACATAGCTTTCCCAATCAATCCTCCACGTATCATATTCCTTCACAAACTGTAATTCGGAGCGATTCCCTAATTCATCAGATATTATAGCTCCAATGACCATAGGTCTTACCTTAGAAAGTAGAAAGGCATCATCAATACTCCACTCATTTTCGCTAAACAGCATTGTGAAATTCTTCTTATAGTATTGTCTAAACTCATAAGAAACCTTAGATCGATCGTGAATGTATGGCAGTTTGGCTTCAGTTGACTTAGAGAATTCAAACTGCTGTAAAACTTGTTCAAGCTCGGGTATGGCAATCTGCAAGAAACTATTACTAGCCAGTTTCATCTCTTTGTTCGCTATTTCATAAGCTCCAGAAACGTAGACTTTTTGCGTATCCGCCTGCATCTTAAGCATCATCTTAAGTCCTGCTAAAACCACTAAAAGAACTGCTATCACGGCAAACACCTTGTAAACAAAAACCAGCTTTTTCTTGATAGAACCAGATCTCGCGGGCTTTGTCTTCTGATGTCGTTTTACTTCTCCTTCTCTACTGAGTTTGTGATTCTCCACATAACCGTCTGAATCCACATCGAGTTTTACAGAGGAAAGCCCATGGCATTGAGCGCATTTTTGCGAGCTTTTGTTTTCTATATCTGCTGCAAAAATTGAATCGCATCGAATACAGTGATAGTAGCCTCGTAATATTTCTTTTTTTTGCTTCGGCATCTTCGGCATAATACTAGGGGCTAACCCAATCTTCGTGAACTAACTCCACAATATCCACTTGTGAATTCAAGGCATCCGCTTCAAGCCGTGCTATTTTCAAAGTCACGCGAATATCTTTTTTAAGAGAAACAACAAAACTACCGTAATCGAGTAAACTTTTTAATTTCTCATCTAGTTCAGAACCTCGATCTACATACGCCCATACTGTATTGACTTTATCAAAGCTGCTCAGGGTGTAAGAAGCATGCTGCTGATCATTATACGCTCCCACATAAAACTCTTCCTTCCGTTTGATCAAACACCTAATTAACTTCGGTTCATTACCAAGTTTTTTAAGTTCATCAGGCTCAAGGCTCACTTCTGACCAGCGCACACTAGACGCCCAGTCCAACTGAATAGTTTCACCACTTCGCGTAAAATAAGCACTAAAAGGCATACCTAACTGGTCACGGCAAGAGAGCTTAAGGAAAGCCGTTTGCTCATTATGTCCCACAGACCATAGTTGGAAATTGTTGGAATTTACTCGAGGCTTGTTGATAGTCCACGATTCAGACCGATGATTTTTAAAAAAAGTTTTATCTCTCACTAAAAGGCTTTGAGCCTCTGAATCTTCAAGACTTAAAAATGAATCGAGAATTTCAACACCCTTTTTACGCGAAACTCCGAGATTATCATGAAACCATTTCTCAGGATCTTCAACTTCAGGTAAAGCCTTCTGATTTGTGTTGGATTTCACAGCACCTTGCTCATCCGACTTCATCTTTAAGGAATGAAAAACGAGCCCTAAGATTATCATTACAAGTGTGAGTAATGCTCCACGCCATAACCATTTCAGGGAAAGGTTACCAGTGGTCTCGCCACCCCATTTATTCTCTTCGATAGTTGAAGGGTCGATTCTTCCGGATACGTGAACTGGCAATTCTTTTGTCGCCTCCCTGTACTCGGCAAAATCTTTGATTTCTCCTTTCTTATTGGAAACATCCACCTCCGCTGCTGTCTGAGGATTTTTTGAAACCTCATGAGCGTTCATGCTTTTGTTATGATCAGGTTTTTCACTCACTAGCTTAGATAATCAAATGTGTCATTGAGAACAGATCACTTTCTAAGTTCCTACAAGCATATAAAGTAAAATAGCTTACTTATCCCCCGTAGAAAAGCTTCCGTTACTTTGGTGAATTCCAGTAAGATTCAGTTATTAAAGCTATTCTTGATTAAAGGGGGCACCGAGCAGCCTATTGAGTCAGCTATGGCTCTCAGCAATTCTATTTCTCGGCTCTTGATATCTTCATCTGCTAGAATTACTTGAGAGCAAAGGTAGAGTAATTGCTTTTTCACAAGGGGTGTTGCCTTGTTAAACTTCTCGAGTGCATCGCCGATACTCTTCAGCCCGCATGATGAGGCGGGTAACATCTGCAGTTCGCCCTCTGTTTCTGAAATCGCAGCCATGTATGCTTCTTGCATTTGAGCCTCGCCACCAATAGCAGCAAGTGTCGAGAGTATCACGTTGAGTTCATGATTGAGGCCGTCTATTTTACGATACTTGATAGATGGATAGACTCTGTTGCGAAAATGTGAGTCCAAGTGACGCTGAACCACGTACTGCAGCATAAACTCAAATAAATCCACCTGTCCATCGCTAGCAATAAGCCACTGGGTAATCTTTATAAAACGCTCGTACTCAGGTAATGTGAGACGACGAAGCGTAGGGATAGAAAGGTCTATCAGGGCAATTTTCTCAGCTGAATGGATTTTAGAAAGTCGCTGACTCCAATCGAGAGCCAAATCCCCTGCATCCTCGCCGGCTCCTTTTCTCACAAACATCACTTCGTCCCTGCGCAGCTTTTGATCTTCTGCCAGCAGCAAACCAAATATCAGCGCCTGCGCCTCTTCACGATTATGGCAAGCACGCAGCCACTCTGGTTTGAGGCGGCCGTGCAATATCACACCCATATCGACATCCAGCTCGGAAGGCTCCCCCATGCGATCCATATTTGAGGGAATCACTGAATGAGCGCGTAAGCTCTCCTCACCGCCACTCAGACCGCTCAAGCCACTTATCCGCGAGTCACTTTGTCTTCCTTGCCCTCTTCCCTTCGCCACGTCAGGAAGTTCCGTCGTGATAAACTCACCGTCCCAGCTTTGAGATATTGCTTTAATACGAACATCAAGTGGTGGGTGAGTGGCCATGCCATATCCAAAGATACCGCCGTCAGCAAAAAACAAATGGCTGGCTTCCGCTGACTTAGCCGCGCTGATTTTAGAACCATACTGCTGACCACCTATTTTTTTCAAAGCACCTGCGATGCCATCGGGGTCACGAGTAAACTGAACTGCGGAAGCGTCAGCCAGATACTCTCTCTGACGTGAAATAGCCGCCTGTATCAATCTACCAAAAAAAACTCCCACACTTCCCACAATCATTAAACCAACACCTGCTAGTATGATAGCAATCACGATCCCTGCTCCGCCACCTCGATCATTACGAGAACCTCTAACATTCACAAAACGCAGTGCTTGAAACATCGTGCGCCCGATCATCGAAATCATCAAAATGCCATACAGCAGGCCCATCAGACGCATGTTCAAACGCATGTCACCATTAAGAATATGGCTAAATTCGTGCGCGATGACTCCCTGCAGTTCAGACCTCGTTAAACGCTGAATGCAGCCCCGCGTCACAGCAACCACGGCATTTCCAGGTTCAGTACCCGCCGCAAAGGCATTGATACCCAGCTCTTGATCCATAATCCAAATTTGTGGTACAGGCACACCAGAAGCGATCGCCATTTCCTCGACCACATTGATGAGTCGGCGCTCATCCGTATCACGCGAATCCAGATCGACCTCACGCGCGCCCATGTCACGAGCTACTACCGCTCCACCACCATGAAGCTGCATTGTTTTAAACAAACTCCCCATGCCTATCAAGCCCCCCGTTGCAAGGGCCGTCGTTGTAAAAACACTCGGCATCCATAGACTAACAACATCGCTTGATTCGCTGCCGATGCCTGTATAAAGCATCAATAAATAAACAATTCCATATACGGAAATGATGATCCCCACCATCGCTAGAATAAAATACACGACTAGCCACTTCGTACGGCGACGCGCATCTTCTTGTGCAGAAAAGAAATTCATTCTAGTGAGAGTCGAACGTATTAAAACTCAACCTTAATAGCATCTCGCTCACTAGCTTCTGATACTTCGAAGAGTGTAGCTTGGCTGAAGTTAAACATCCCAGCTATGATACTCGCAGGAAAAACTTCAGTCTGCGTGTTGTAATCGGTTACAGCATCGTTGTAAGCTTGGCGAGAGAAGCCCACCTTATTTTCAGTCGAGGTCAGTTCCTCACTTAGCTGCATCATATTCGTATTACTCTTTAAGTCAGGATAAGCTTCAGAAAGAGCAAAAAGCCTACCGAGGGAGTTGCCCAAACCACCTTCAGCGGCCATCAGCGCCGTCATAGAGGCCTCATCTTCAGCACTAGCATCTTGACGAGCCGAGCTCGCAGAATTCCGTGCTTGGATCACCGCTTCCAATGTTTCGCGCTCATGACTCATAAAACCTTTCGCTGTCTCCACGAGGTTGGGAATAAGATCATGACGGCGCTTTAGCTGTACATCAATTTGAGCAAAAGCGTTGCGGTAGCGATTGCGTAACTTGACGAGACCATTGTAGGATCCCATGACCCAGAGAGCTGCGATGATGGCGATTACGGCAATGACACCTGCGATAATAAGTAATATAAACATGATAGATGATTGAGTTAATTGACTACGTACTTTTACGTAATTTGGTTTTATAAATAAGAAACTAAGACAAGAATTTAGATACTCTCAACAAATACACCATTATAAAAATTTCTCATCTTTCTAGTTAGGCATCTTTCATTTCTGCATTAATTAGTTTCCAAAAGCTCATTGTGTGTGACCAAAACTCATCGAAAAGCTATCACAGGATCCGTAGCAGCTTCAGGAAAAATGAACTGCTCATAAATTGACTATGAAAAACAAAACATTACTATGCCTCAGCACTTGCGCTGCACTCGTAGCTAACGCTCAGGCTGAAGACTCAAACTGGAATAGCAGCTTTGATTTGGGAGTAACCATCACCAGTGGCAACAAAGACACCAGCCTTTTCACGCTTGGTTTCAACACCTCAAAACTCGAATCTACCAATGAATATTTCGCTGATATTTCTTATACCTATGGCGAAAATGAAGGTGACGTTAACTCGGATGAACTGATCGCTTCAGCGTCATGGAACCACCTCGCTACAGATACGTTTTACTACGGTGCTCGTTTTGACCTCCGTCATGACGAACTAGCTGACATCAAATACCGCGCTGGCATTACTGCGGTCATAGGCACATATCTGATCAAAAACGACACGACCACATTCGCGATCGAAGGTGGTATCGGTTTTACTTCTGAAGAAACTGCAAGTATCTCAGACGACTACATCAATGCCTATTTTGGCGATCGTTACGAGTACAAGTTTAACGAAAAAACACGCATTTACCAAACGCTCACCATTACCGCCCCACTTGATGACGCTGCCGATTTTTCACTGATTGGTGAGATTGGCATAGAAACATTTCTCTCTGACTCTCTCGCTCTCAAGGTCTATTTCCAAGATACTTACGAAGCAGAACCAGCTGCTGGTTTCGAAAAAAACGACACTCGTTTTGTAACAGCCGTTACATACAAGTTCTAAGTTGAGACCCCTCTCTCGTCCCCAGCATGCCGTTCAGATATCCTGAGCGGCATTTTTATGGAATTAACTGAGCACCTTTTCTAACGATTCAATAACATCACCTACCTGCACCTCATTCTGGCAGCGATGGTCTATCGGGCATGTCTGGAGAAAACATGGACTGCAGGCTACGTGATCCCGAACTACTTGGCTCTGTTTACCGAGAGGGCGCTTCCAGTCGGATTCATTAGGGCCAAAAATCACCACCGCAGGCAGGCCTAGATAGGCTGCCAAATGAGCTAACTCACCATCACTGGCTAACAATGCGCTGCAGCCTTTGAGCAAATCAAGCGCTGCACTGACGCCCATAGCAGACTCGGTGTATTCTACTGCTTGATCAGAGCATTCACGGTGCAGCACTGCGCAAGGGCTCTGAGCTTTGCCACGTTTCTGAATCACTTCAATAGGCTCATGCATAATCACCCACTCTATCTCACGCTCACTGCTACTCATACTATTCACCACTTTCACGTAGCGATCCACCGACCATTGATAAGCTTCACCGTATGAGGACTCAGGTGCTAATGCGATTCTTAAGACGCCACTAGGCGGAGAAACTGGCTGTATCGGGGTGATGAAATTTTGGGGTTTATAAGCATCAGCACCTAGACTTTCTACCAAATTCAAATAATACCGAACTCGGTGGGATACCGCTTCGGGAGCTACCACCACGTTTACCCTGTCGGTCAAATATTTCACCAGCTTCGTGGCGGGATAGCCCAGCCTTTGGCCAATTGCCGAAAGTTTCAATGCCTTTGCAGATTCGCTCAACTCCCATAAAATACTTGATTTGAAAACGAGTTCATAAGCATCGACCAATGCAGAAATCTGCCGCGCCGATGCTTTATCGGGATAACATATCACGCCATCAAGCTCTGGCATACACTGCCAAATGCCAGATTGGGATTCAGGACATAGCACCACTATCGCTGAGTCAGGCCGAAAATTCTTTAAAGCTCTCAGCGCTGGCACAGAGAAGCAGGCTTCTGCAATATCTAGAGGCGATGCTACACAAAGGGCACCCACTTCGAGATGCAAGGAGGGACTAACAGAAACTTCATGACACAGATCATCCTTAACGTTCACTTCAGATTCTAGAATCCCTGACATTGCTGAGCTTATTCACGAGATTTCAAAAACTGAACTCTGAATATAAAAAAATACGCCGAATACTTTTTTCCCGCTTTCATTACCATTAAAGCAACGTAGATTGCCACTTATGATTAAGTCGACATTTTACGCTCTGATCGCATCTTCTACTTTTGCCTTGCTGTTTACACCTCTGAATATCAATGCCGCACCAGATTCACTCACCGCTGTCTCAGACATCGAGACAAGTCCTATAGATAAAACACCTCATATTCAAAATATCTACGAGTCCATTGTTAGGGTCGAAGCCGCCACCCAAGTGCCCGACTACAAGGAGCCATGGAAAGCTGGTGGTTTCAGCGGCGGCATCGGCACAGGTTTCCTCATCGGACCCAATCTATTTCTCACTAATGCCCACGTTGTTTCCCACGCTCAGCGCTTACTGATCACAAAACATGGCTCTCCTAGAAAACACCCCGCGAGAATCCTTCATATCGCACACGACTGCGACCTCGCGCTGCTACAGGTCGATGACCCATCTTCATTTGAGGGGTTACAGCATTTACAAATAGGCGAAGTTCCTAAGCTTGAGACTCAGGTTCGCGTCATCGGCTACCCTGTCGGGGGTGACCGTATTTCCGTCACGCGAGGAGTGGTCTCACGCATTGACTTCAGCACCTACAGCCACTCCCGCGCAGATCAGCACCTCGTTGTCCAGATTGATGCAGCGATCAACCCCGGAAACTCTGGAGGACCTGTCCTGCAGGACGGAAAGGTAGTTGGTGTAGCATTCCAAGGCCTTCGCTCAGCCGATAACACAGGCTACATGATTCCCCCACCAGTCATCAACCGCTTCCTGACCGACATTCAAGACGGCAACTACGACAAATATGTCGACATCGGCATGTCAGAGTTCCCTATGTTTAATCCAGCGATGAGGAGAAAATTTGGTCTCAGCGAGGACGCTCCCGGCGTGCTTGTCTCCAGAGTGACACCGGGTGGTGCGTGCGATGGTATTCTCCAAGAAAACGACATCCTCACCGCCATCAATGGTAATCCAGTTGACGCTGCTGGCAACATCCGCATCGATAACGAGGTGGTGAATATGAACGAAATTGTCGAGCGAAAATTCTCGGGTGACACCATTCAGCTCAGCATCATCCGCGACGGTGTCGCCATGGAGAAATCATGCGTTCTCAAGCCCTTCCCTCACATCAGTATTTATACCGTCGAATATGATGAAAAGCCTCAGTACACCACTTTCGCAGGCCTCGTATTTCAACCACTCGATAGAAACCTCTACGCCGCCCACGAGTTTAGCAATATGCAAGTTAGAAGCCTCTTCACCCATTACATTGATAAAGCTCTCTTTAAAGAGCGCGAAGATATCGTCATTCTCACCCGTGTACTTGCAGATCCTATCAACACCTACATTCGCAACTATGCAGGCACGGCCATTGAATCGATCAATGGAGAAAAAGTTACTTCACTCGAGCAGGTCCATGAACTGCTTCACCCTACTGAAACACCAGAATTCTTTGTCATTAAATGTGAAGGGATCGAGCGTCCTATCATCATTCCTGGTGATAAAGCTCAAGTAGCAAGCTCCCGCACAGAGGCCAGCTACGGCATCAGCGCTCCATTTCACCTCGGAGAATAAAGCCACGACCTATTACTATCAGTCTCAAACTTTTCAGACCTCTACGACATCTTTTATCTATGAAATTTCTTACTCCTCTCTTCCTTGTTTCACTCGCTCTTCCCCTCTTCACTAGCTGCAATGAAAAAAGCTTAGCCCAATCCAATACGGCGCAAGCCAATACAGCCCAAACGTCAGCCAATTCAGCTCTTCAAATATCATCTACCGAGATAGAAAAGTCCGTTGTTCGCGTAAGTTCCACGCTTCAAGGTTGGAGTCCATCGCAGCCATGGGATAAAACTCCATCAAGCAAGAGAAACGCCCTAGGCGCACTGATTAACAGCAATCAAGTTCTCACCACCGCTGATATGGCGGCCAACGCCACCTACATAGAATTTCAAAATGCAGACAAAACCATCAGCATTCCTGCCAAGGTTGTAGCTATCGACTATGAGGTCAATCTCGCACTTCTCGAGGCCGACGCATCGCTGAGCTCAAATGCTGAAACTTTTTTCAAAGGGATGCAGCCACTCACAATAAGCGAACCTGCGAACATCGGCGAGGCTATTGAAATTTGGCAATTGGACACGAATGGCATGCCCATTGTAACGCCAACCTTCATTCAAAGCGTCGACATTCTAGCGAGCTTTTCCGCAGGGCATTATTTCCTAACCTATCTTGCTAAAGGCTCGATGCAGAGTGCCTCAAATAGCTTCACTCTACCCGCTATTCATAACGGCCAACTCATCGGGCTACTCACTGCCTATAACACCAAAGACCAAATTATCGACATCATGGCTCCAGAGGTCATCACCGCTTTCTTAGCTGACGCTGAAGATAGTCAGTACACAGGTTTTCCCTCTCTCGGCGTCGGTATAGACAACACTGTCGATCCCAATTTCCGCCAGTGGCTCAAACTTCCAGATGACATGGGCGGCATTTACATCACCAAAATCGCGCAATCTAGTGCCGCTGAAAAAGCAGGTCTACTCAAAGGCGATGTCATTATCAAAATCAATGAGCACGAGATTGATCGCCGTGGTTATTACTCCGATGAAAACTATGGCAAACTTTACTGGAGCCACCTCATTCGCGGACTAGGCAAAGTCGATCAAAGTATCGATATTACCGTGCTCAGAGATGCTGAAGAAAAACAACTCACCGCAGAACTTCAGCGCGCTCCTGAAAACCTCGTGCCTTCGTTAACTTACGACCAAGAACCGCGCTACCTCCTCAAAGGCGGCTTTATTTTTCAAGAGCTCACAGAAACATACCTCAAAGCCTTTGGTAATGAATGGCAAAGTAAAGCGCCACTCAGCCTTCTTAATGTGCTCTCCACTCCAGAGGAATTTGAAACTGATCGCAACAGAGTCGTACTACTCACCGCTACCATCCCCACCCCTGCAACCACAGGTTACGAATCATTGAACAACCTAATCATCAGCAAGGTAAACGGCCAAGTCATCGCCGATATCCCCTCACTCATACAAGCCTTTCAGACACCTCACAGCGATGGACTCCACACTATCGAATTTGAAGATGGTAATCCAAAAACTATCTACCTCGATGCCACCATCGCCAACGTCATCGACGCCGAACTCCTCAAACGTGGCATCCCCGCCCTGTCGCGGCCATAATCGAGACCACCCAGCCCTTTAAGAAAGACTCGTTATAAGAGATCTTTGTATAGGGTGCCTTCATCGATAAAATCAGGGAATTCGTGAAAACGTTTCTGGATGAAGTCGATTAATTAACTCTATAATATAAGCGTACTATGAACGAAATTTCATGCCCACATTGTCATAAAGCCTTCAAAGTCGATGAAGCTGGATATGCAGACCTCATCAAACAAGTGCGAGATAAGGAGTTTGATGAACAGCTTCACGAGAGGCTCAAACTAGCTGAAAAAGAAAAAGAGAGCGCCGTGGAACTCGCTAAAGAGAAGGTCGGTAGTGAGCTGCGCCGTGAAACGCAGAAGCAGGAGGCGACTATCCAAGAGCTGAAAGCGCTATTGGAAGCTGGCAGCACCGAGAAAACCCTAGCCGTAACTCAGGCAGTGAGTGCCGTAGAAAGAGAGCGCGATGCACTCTCTAATCAGTTGATACAAGCCAAGCAAGAGGCGGATAATGCCACCCAAATGGCTGAGATGGAAAAGAACCGTTTATTACAGGAAGCTGCGATTAAGCAGGATCGAGAGATCCAACAGCTCAAAGCCCAACTTGAGTCGAAAGAAATGTCGCAGAAGCTCGCTATCACCGAAGCTGTGAATGGTGTTGAAAAAGAACGGGACAAGTTGCAAAACTCCCTCAGCCAGGCGGAGCTAGAAAAACAAATTTCTGAAAAAGCCCTCAAAGATAAGTATGAAACTCAGATCAAAGATCGCGACGAGGCGATAGAACGTCTGCGTGATATGAAGGCCAAGCTTTCTACCAAAATGGTCGGAGAGACCTTGGAACAGCATTGCGAAACTGAGTTTAATCGTTTCCGAGCAACCGCCTTTCCAAGGGCTTACTTTGAGAAGGATAATGACGCAAGCACAGGGAGCAAAGGCGACTACATCTTCAAGGACTCCGATGAAACAGGCACCGAGATTGTCTCCATCATGTTCGAGATGAAGAACGAGAGCGATACCACGGCCACGAAAAAGAAGAATGAAGATTTCCTCAAAGAGCTCGACAAGGACCGCCAAGAAAAAGGATGTGAATATGCGATCCTAGTTTCCCTGCTAGAGCCTGAAAGTGAGCTTTATAATACGGGAATCGTCGATGTGTTTCACCGCCACCCTAAAATGTATGTCATCAGACCTCAATTCTTTCTCCAGATGATTACTCTACTGAGAAATGCAGCTATGAACTCTCTGGGCTACAAAAATGAGCTAGCACTGATGAAGACTCAGAACATTGATGTCACCAATTTTGAAGACGACTTAGACCAATTCAAAACCGCCTTTGCGAAAAATTACGATCTAGCCTCTCGTAAGTTCCAGGTAGCCATTGACGAAATTGATAAATCGATAAACCACCTTCAAAAAACAAAAGACGCCCTGATGAGCACCGACCGCAATTTACGTCTCGCCAATGACAAAGCACAGAATGTAACCGTCAAAAAATTAGTCAGCAAGAACCCCACGATGAAGGCTAAATTTAAAGACCTAGCAGCGCAAAACCTAGATTTGGGGAATGAATAGTCTCCCCTTTTTGTTAAAACAAAAGCAGTAGAGAAGTGCCGCTGCTGAACTGCACCCAGACAACACATCAGGGCGAGCAACTCTCCAAGCTCCCACTGGCCTGACCCCACACGTTAGACGAATCTATACTGTAATATGAAATAGGTGTATTGTTCTTCTTTTGCCTTTTATTGGCAGTGCCTAACACCCATAAAGCAAGCTACTGATAGCACGGCGACATTACGCCACGAATAACTACCTTCATGTCTGGTGGTGGTGCAAGTGTACGCCTGACACCTTTTTACAGAAAAGTCCAAGACACTCTCAACAGTAGGCCAAGAAAAACCCTCGGCTTTGCCACCCCAAAATCATTCTATAAAAAACTATTAACCAAAAACCTAGACTGACTCGGTGCACTTTGGGATTCAATCCACATATCAGATGGCTAGGATATCTCGATATTTAGGATTTCTTAATTAGAAAAACTGTAATTTCCCCTTGCTCTCAATCCATGCAAAACCTTATGTTACAAAGGAACTGATGGAATTACTCATCTTAAGACCTGCCAAAAATGAACAACGTGATATCACGCAGGGGTGTGTGATCTAATACTGTTATGAAAAATATATACCACAGTAACAAAAAAATTAAATGGAACGCACTAACTGGGAATGGATACCACCCAAATGGTAAGACCGCGTATAACAAGCTCTCAGGGAATGCTTATCATGATAATGGTAAAACTGCATTTAACAAATTATCAGGAAATGCTTACCATTCAAATGGCAAAACTGCATTTAATAAGCTTTCTGATAATATGTATCACTCAAACGGCAATACAGCATTCAACAATGCTATCAGGAAATGCATATCACTCAAACGGAAAGACTGCGTTTAACAAGCTAACTGGTAAATTTTATGATGAGAATGGAAAGAATGTTAATAAGACCTCTCTATCATTTGGTTTTGGAGCAGGCTTTACTCTTAAAGTAATACCCAAATTTAGCATAAGCGTGTATGGTAGAACAATCAGCAAATGAACCATAACAAAACGATGGAGTTAACTAGATGTAGCATCTGCGATGTCACTCCATCTGCTACGCAGATAACCGTGCCACACAGCTACTACATCTAGTAACTCATCTCGACGTTGAAGAAAAAATGAATTAGATATGCATACAGAACTACAGATTATAGTTGCTCTAACCCTCTATAAGATAGTCTCTCTTTGCGTGGGGACCGCCTTCGCCTTCATGGGTTATAAGCTCTTTGTTGCAGGGGTCTGGGGCGAGTCTGGAGACGTAGAGGCGCAGTTCCGGGACAATAAGTTAGTCGTTAAGCGCGCGGCACCTGGAACTTTCTTCGTTCTCTTCGGGGCAATAATTGTCTGTTCCGCTGTTTTCACGAAATTGACATTCCAGACCATCCCCTTCCAGAAATCGACAGAATCCTATATTGAAATCAAAATTAACGAATCTGATGAACTACCCGAGAAACTTCCTTTTTAGTGCGATTTTTTTCTGCGTAAGCCTTTCAACCGTCCAGTCGGCGGAACGTGAGGACCTGTATGCAATTGGAAAAGCTGCATATGAAAAGCGCGATTATGTCACTGCTCTTAAGTCTCTATATGCATTCTATATGTTGAATGAAGATAGTTTGGGAAGCCACCCAGAATTGAAAAAGAGCTTGGAAGCGAAGATCAAAACTGCGGAGTCCATTTTGGCAACAGCGATGGCCTCAAACTCTAAGCTTACACTTTCAAAAGATACTTTCACCATCAGATCTGAAACGATTGGCGGTGGCTTTTCTGGCACGGGAAAAGAAATTCAAGAGCTAATTGAAACAGGGAAGATTGACTTAAAGAAAATTTCTCAAAAAAACCACTCTATGAATTCAAAATAGAACTCCAATCGGGTAGGCGGTAGGTTTTAACTACCGCCCCCCACACCACCGAGCATACGGGTCCGTAGTACGGCGGTTCCAATCCGTCACTTGCTATCCTTAGCGCTTTTCAAACCTTCAGGATAGCGTAGCACATAAAGGGACACACAATTTATCACATTCAGTCTGTGAAGACATATGAAGGGACACACAATTTATTAATCGCACAACAAACAAATTCCGATTTCATACTTGCTTGAAGCTGGCTCTAGCCCTTAATATTCAAAGGATTTCATGAAATTACTCATCTTAATACCTGTCAGCAATGAACAACGTGATATCACGCAGGGGTGTGTGATCTAATACTGTTCGGCAAAGAAAATGATTTCCACTAAGTTCACATTTGACGAAAGCTTTCTAGTGGAAACTCATGCGCGATACAATCGCCAGAGGAACCACAGGAACTTAGTAGTTGTCCTTGGTTTGGTTACTTCAGTTTTCCTCATTATCGCTTCTACATATTTGATTTATTCGGGCGATTTTGATATGGGTATTACTCCTGTATTATTCATAACAATTGCGGTGTGCGCGATTTTGTATGAACGGTGGTCGACTAAGCGTGGATTACGTAGCTCGCCATTTAAGGACATGGAATTCGAATTTTTCTTTCACGAAGAATCATTTGAGGCTGTGACAACCATTTCGAGTAGCAGCCTGCAGTGGAGCCTATTTACGAGGGCTGTCCATTTTAGCGATGGAATTTTGCTGTTTCGGGGCTCTAAAGAGTTCAATTGGATTCCATACGACACCTTAGTTAGTGGTAGTATAGAACAGCTTAGAGACTTACTGAGAAGAAAGATCGCCAAACATGAAGAAGCCGAACAAGTCGGAGATGGTGACGCCGAACCCGCCGTCTGATTAATTTGGGGCTTTTCCCCGGCGCGCCATTCCTATAGCGTTAGCTTAAAAATGACACCTGCAAGTTCCACTATCAAAGTTCATTGTAATCGTTGCAGTGGAGAGAAGAATCATAAGACTCTGCACACAGAACGTGATGATTGGAGTGAAGATATTGGCATACCAGAAGCACCTGGACCAATAATGCATGGGTTTGATGATTATAAGCTAGTTCGATGTTGTGGATGTGACTCTATATCTTTGCGTCATGAATCATGGTGTAATGACTGGGGATGTGATTCTGCAATCACATCTTACCCACCAGAAAGATCAAGGAAACTGCCTAAGTGGCTTGAAGGAACAGCAGGTATTCGTTTTGTCTTAAGCGAGACTTTTGTCCCAAAGCTATTACGCCAGATTTACTCTGCATATCACTCTAAAAGTTACGCTCTTGCAGCAATGGGTATAAGAGCATTAGTTGAGCAAGTAATGGTCGACAAAGTTACTGATAAGGGCAGTTTCGTGACTAATCTTAAAAATTTTCAAGAAGCTGGCTATTTGTCCAAAGTCCAACGTGAATTTCTAGAGGCAACATTAGAACTTGGACATGCCGCTATTCATCGTGGATACGAACCTACAGAAGAGGATATAAGACGATCTCTTGACATGACTGAACCTATTTTAGAGACTGTATACATACATGAGGGACACGCTAGCCATCTAGAGAAGTCTGTCCCCAAACGAAAAAAAGCAGCTAACAAAGCGCAGCATATAATCCCCTATAAACGCCTCGATTAAACATTCTAATGACAATTATAACATCCAACCCAAAGACGAAGCTCCGCACCCTTTATAGGTGATGCATGTGCTCAACGTTGGGTGTAAAATATAAAGATTATGAGCGAACACTACTACTTAAGATATACTCCAGTTGAAGGTGCTCCTCAGAATGAGGTCGACCTTCGAACATTAGGTCAGTCGCTTATCGGATTTTCTAGAATTTCCTCTGAGTTCACTAAGATTCTAAGGATTCGCGGAGAGATCCGATTTTCAGCGACCACTTTTAAAGATGGGAGTGTGATAGTAGACACGCTCGTTGAACTACAGAAGGGTGGTGATGCACTTTTTTCCTCAGCACAAGACTACTTTGATTTATTGCAACTCTCGAGTCGAGATGCCTGGGCGAAGGCGACATCAGCATTATCGGTGTTGAAGGATGGCTATGAAGACCTTGAAGACTACTTTGCTAAGCACCCTATTCAGCTAGGCTTGGTTCTCATTGCTGTTACCAAGCTAGTCGAGAAGGCTGGTCGACAGAAGAACAAGCCACAGTTGGATGATGAGGAGCTTCCTGCTCGTATAGCTCAGGAGCTTCACGCGCTTCTAAAAACCAAGACTTTTAAGAATTTTTTAGAACCTATCACTCAAGATCAAGTTCAGTCCATTGAAGTAAGTTCAGATAAAGACTTCAAGGAGTCATCGAAAATAGACGAAAAGAACTTTCAGGATTATCTGCCAGAAGACGAACAAATCCTTCCCCACCTTCTACCCAATTCCACACATGAATTAGAGGGGGATATAACAAGTATGAAGAGCACACGTGGTGACAGTCTAACTTTCCATTACGAATCTGGAGGTAAAGGTTATAATTTAGATCTGCTGCCTGAACATGGTAAAAGCACCAAGATTTACACCAGTTTTTACAAAGAACGTGTTATAACAGTGGCTACAGTGATACGTAAATCCATGTATCAGAAACCAAAGCTTAGGATTGAGGAGATTAACCATCTTTCTCCATATCTAGAAATTGATGATGATAGCGAAAACGAACAGCAAATTCAACAAAGCACCTAACAAGATAAGATGAGAAGGCAGATTGAGTAGCACAGCTCCTCAATGGTAAACTACTACTGCCATGAAAACATCTATCATCCCATCAACTGTTGTCACTGGTGCCACTATTGGTATCGATCTAGGAGACCTTAAGCACGCTATCTGTACTATTGATACCTAATGGCCGGATCATCGAAGAGCGTATGATCTCCAATAGTAAAGAAAGCCTGTATCGACTCTCAAAGAAGTATCCTGCTGCTAAAATAGCGATGGAGGTAGGTATTCATAGCCTGTGGATTAGCCGTTATTTGAAGAGTCTTGAGCATCACGTCATCGTCGCCAATGCACGCAAACTACGCGCGATTTATCAAAGTCACCGTCAGTCAGCGAGTGCGAATGGAAGCCCGAATCCCTGTTTCAACTTACCACCAAACAACCACCAACCCCTACTAACTCAAACCTTGCAAAAATGAATTTTTGCCAATAAGTATTGACTGCCTTCTCATGGAAGACAGTGGATGACCAAGCCGCTGCCGCTGTAAAGTAGAAATTTTGAAACCAGTTCTAACATTTACCCAGAAGTCGAAAGCGCGCTCTCAGCAGCGGCTGGTATCGCTCTGACGTTCAGGAAGAAAATATGAAATTCACAAATTGGCTGATCGCATCAATTCTTATTGCGGGCTTCAGTGTCCTATCGGCAGTCGTCTTGTTTACGATGCTCCCTATCAACGGCGGAATACTGTCTTTGATTTCGTCATCTCTCTTCGTGTTCGTGAAAAAAATAAAAATGAAGAGTTTCGTATTTCTGAACCTAGGATTGATATCTACTTTCACTGTGATTGGATGGATCTCAGCAGAAAATGGTCTTCGACCTAACCCCATGTTCAAATGGATGTTTACAGAAGGATTCTAAACCAAAAACCTAAACCAGACGGCATAGTCAACGCGAGTGCCTCGCGCGACTAGCCTCCACGTTAGCCTAAAAATGATTAACCAAACCTCACTTCTAATCTTGGCTTCATTTATTTTGTCTAGCTGTACTAATATTGCTGATACAAGCAAGTATAAGCCTGTGATTATTTCAGATTACACAGAGTATAGAAGTGATCATCACCCGAAAACTCAACAACAAGCTGCTGAGTCTCTACTCAAGGTAATTCATAGATTTAAAGATAATAAAGTCGTTCTCTCTGTACATGAGAATTTATACTCCAGTAACGGCGCAGAGATCACTGTTTATAGATACTACTCTGATTGGTACGGGGACTGGCTTATTTCTTTCATAATGCTAGAAGACGGTTATAAAGATATTGAACTTAGGTCTGCAACCACTGCTGACCGTATTAGCAAAGAATCAGAGTTCTACCAGAACGTCATTAACTTGGCTAACAAGATGACCCAACTAACACCTAACACTTCGTTTAGATTAGATTTTATGACAATTATAACCCCAACCCAGGATAGTAGTTCGCTACCTTGTTAGGGTTAGGTGGACTATACGTTCGGCGATATAAGAAAATGAATCTACGATGTCCATATTGTGGTGAACGGATCGTCGCACGAGGATTTAAAAAATGTCCCGGCTGTTACGAAAATCTTCCTGAGGAGCTACAACTTACTCAACGAGAGAAGGAGCTCGATGGATTAGACGAGGATTTACGGCGCAAGCGTAGTGAACTTTTGGATAGTGGTAGTCAAGCCAGCTCGGGAGGTGGTGATTTCCCTATTATTTAAATCTTGAGTAATCAATCCCTCGCCCAACATATCTTTATTTTCCAATAGCAATTTTTCCGATAGGAATTATCTCCTGTACGGCTATAAAGGAATTCGCCAATCTTCCAACGTAGCTTGAACAATAAGTTCTGCAAAATATGAAGAGTCCGTTTTTACAAAGTCTTAAAGATTGCGGAGTCGGTTTGTTGGTCGCAACGATTATCACAACCGTTGGATTCTCAATGCAGAGTCCCCAAGCTAGAATGGGAATGAGGGAGATTCTTATCTTGGGGCTCTGCTGCGCCGTAGTGATTGCCGTGGTTGGGCTTCCGATCAGCTATTTGGCGAGGCGATTGTTTGCGCGATCAGCCACGATGATTAGTCCGCTTATTTTTGGGGCCATTGGATTTATTCTCAGTCAAGCAATCCTGTTTCTAATTACATTGGTTTTCCTTTCGACGAATGGTGGTAACGCGCTTGATTCAACAATCAGTATCCTCTATGAGAGGGAGTGGCGTGCGCTAACCGCTGCATTCGCCGCCACTGGTGCCGTTATTGGTGCCCTTTCTTTAATCAACAAAAAGGCAGAACAAGTCGAGACATACAACCACTACTAGCCGCCCTGTTCGCATGATCCTTCTTAACTATAACCAAACCCCGCGTCCGACACTCGCCCTCGCTAGTAGCGGTGTGTGCTCTATGACGTTAGGCAATAAAAGAAAAAATAATGAAGCAAACAATAATCATACTTTTAACCGTATTCGCA
Organism: Akkermansiaceae bacterium; assembly: GCA_051252195.1. Lineage (GTDB taxonomy): Bacteria > Verrucomicrobiota > Verrucomicrobiia > Verrucomicrobiales > Akkermansiaceae > Oceaniferula. The sequence goes on from JBPOGD010000012.1 coordinate 39,845, forward strand.
CATTTTGTATGCTTAGCCGATTCTAATCGCATAGCACCCAACACTAAATGGACACATTCCTGGTCCCAGGGAGAAGATGCAACTAGCACGTTTTACTATTTCTTCGAAGACAATGGACGTGTTACTCGAATCCGAATGATGTGGAACGGTGGCGCCCAGAACAAGCCGTCTGTTACAGACTACTTTCTTGATGAATCACGCGCTATTCGCATAGTCGTTCAAGAAGCTTCTCGTGAGAATATAGCGGCATTGATTCAGGGCAATAGTACAGGATTAAAAGTTATATCTGAGATTAAGATATTGAAACTGCACTCAGGTAAGAGACTCGTTCCTGTGCCACCTAGGAAGACTCTAAACGACAGTGAGCGGAACCATCTTAATAATATAATTGATCTGTTGCGTGAAGATCGGGCGCTATACAAAAAATGAGCCTAACAATATAAGATGAGTAGGCAGATTGAGTAGCACAGCTCCTCAATGGTAAACTACTACTGCCATGAAAACATCTATCACCCCATCAACTGCTGTCGCCAGTGCCACTATTGGTATTGATTGAGCAAAACCTTAAGCACGCTATCTGTGTTCTGGATCTCTATAGTCGGATTGTATTGACGTTCAAGTGTTCGCTTAAAAACAACTGGATCAAATCATGCGCCCCGCCCTAGGTCAGCGAGTGCCAATGGAAGCCCGAATCCCTGTTTCAACTTACCACAAAACAACACCCAAGCCCTACTAACTCAAACCTTGCAAAAATGAATTTTTGCCAATAATTGTTAATTGCCTTTTCATAGTAGATGCAGCACCGCAAACCCAACCGCGCTAGTGAGTCGGAAATTGACTAGAGGAGGCAGCGTGATAGAAGTAATGTAGCATGCTGATTTAAGTTAGATTGGGTGTGCTGAAACTTCATACTCAAAGAAAACAACAATATGAGATCTTACTTCAAAATTTCGACGACGATTCTTCTGGCCGCGGTCTTTTGTTCATCCTGTTTCGGAGAGAGCTCAGAATCCGAAGAGGAATCTGATACACGGGTTGTTTCGGTTGATCCATTGCACTTTATTCCCGGATCCTTTGTTGGTGAAATCGTTCAAGAAGAGCGAGAACTTTCCGATGGCACCAAGGCCATGTGTTATGTGATTCATACCTACTCCAAACCACACGAGCACAAGATGGGACCTTGGGCCCCGAGAACGATCAACGATGGCAAAGAGGCTGGTGGAATTTGGTTTAAAGACGGCGAGGTCTTTGACGTAGACGGACCATTTGTGAAGAACATCGCCGAGTTCTACAATGATCCTGAATGGATGCTTTATCGCGAGGACGGAACCGTGCGTGTCACTGACACGCTGGAGGCGTTTGAGGCTGCGGCGCGACCTGATGTCGACCCTCGTTACAACAATTACGTTGTTGAAGGGCGACCTGAATGGGTTGCTGAGAAAGTCACTACTTATGTCATACCTGTGATCCCTATTTTCAGGGATGAACCCATTACATTTGGACGTGGTGGTGGTCCAGGTGGGGCGCCGCCATCTAAGCCCCATTCTGGTGGGCATCAGCATGAGGACGCTTCAGCTCTGCATCCTAAAGGAGCAGGCGGCCATAAGCCAGACGGTGGCAGCGGCAGAGTGGGACAAGGCGGCATAGGTGTGGCATTCAACGGAGTGAATTTCGACCCGCCTGCGCCAGTTGATGCGATACTCGCGGCCCACACGCTTGCTCCCTTCGATGATGCTGGTGGGCACATCAATCCCGTTGAAGGTTATCACTACCACGCCGCCACGGGACACACTAAGGAGATTACTCAAGAAGATGGCCACGCTCCGATGATCGGCTACATCCTAGATGGTTTCGGTCTCTACGCCCGTCTCGATTCAGAAGGTAATCCGCCCGATGATCTTGACGAATGCGGCGGTCACTACGACGAAAAGCGAGGTTACCATTACCATGCGGGAGCACCTGGAAGTAATCAGATCATTCGCGCTTTCCGTGGAGTGCCAGGAACGGTAAGTGTCGAATAAAAGTATCCTGCGCGACACTTGACCATGATTGTTAGATCACCGAAGAGCTTAAAATGTCTCTTAATAAGGAAAGTCTACAACGACTCTTGAAGAAAAGTTTGGATACGCCCCCCATGCCCTTTAGTGAGTTGAGGTCGTAAAGGTGGCCACAAAAAAGACCCTAAAATCAGAGCTTGCTGTCGAGTTGAGGACAGGTCAGCTTGGATTTAGGGCAAAAAACTAAATACCTTATTTAAGATTTCATGACCGAAGAAGAAAAACACTTAGACTACCTTAAAATTGGACATTATGTAGTCGGCGCACTCGGCATGCTTTTTGCATGCTTTCCTTTGATTCACCTTTTTATTGGCTTAGCCGTAGTATCTGGCAGTTTTGACATGCAAAGTGATTCAGGAAACCCACCCCCTGTTGCTTTTGGTTGGTTATTTGTCGTGATTGGCGGCTTATTCTTTCTGATTGGACAAGCTTGTGCTATTTGCATCATTTTTTCTGGCCACTTCATTGCTAAAAGAAAAAATTACACATTTTCTTTTGTGATAGCTTGTTTGTTATGTGCTTTTTTCCCTTTTGGAACCATATTAGGAGTATTTACTATCATTCTATTGACCAAAGAACCTGTTAAAGTTTTATATGGTAGAATTTAAGGCAAAGGCTCAAGTCATCGAGATGGTCAACGGCTGATCCAACTTGAGCGATTGGCTTTATTTCCTTTCAGACTTTCCATCTAGCGAAGTGGGGTGGCTCCCCGTGCCAAAAACACTAAGCGGTCCAGAGGGCGCTGACCAACCCGCTACCGCTGGCGGGTTAGAAGTTGACTGAAGGACGGGGCGTGTTAGAAACCATAAAGGCTTACTAAGATAACTGAATTAGCTGTGCTAAAATTTTCACCTGAAAATCAATTGGGTGTCACTTAATATCAAATGCTGAGCAACAGAATAATAAAAACCTATTTGCTACCATGAGAAAATCACACACAACCCTAGGCTCAGTATTAATAGATTCCCTTTGCGCTTTCATACCTGTTTTCTTTGTCGCGACATTTCTGAGTTTTTGCAGCTCTACATCTCTGGCTATACTTGGTCGTTCTCTTGGTATTCCAGGTTCTCAAAAAACTAACACACTCGAATCTTTTTACTCTCTACAGCCTTTCGTCTTTTTGTTAGCTGTACTTGTCTCCGCCATAATTGCATCTTCAACAAGACTCGTGAATCACCATCACAGTAATGTAGCTCAACCACCTGCTGATTGTGAAAATCCCATCAAGCTAGACCAAACCAACGGTAAAAAAGATGCTACGATGAAAGAGCCATAATAAAGTGAGCAACCTTTTGTTTACGTACCGACAATAGTGCCTCATTTTTAAGGCTTATCGGTTCCTGCGAAATAACCTACGATTTAAACTAAGCGCGTTACTTTTCAATCAAACTATCAATGACCTCAAATGCTTTGCTGGGATCAACAGGCAGCCATAGAGTTTAACCAAAAGAATGAAGAGCTTCTACCAAAATAATAGATCGTCACTCTTTGTTACAAGGAACTTCTGCAACCAATGGGTGCTTCTTATTGAGTAGGTAAGCCATCGGAGAAACGAGCTTACAGCCGGATTTGAGTCTCTTCCCACAATATATGCAACTCCCTGCCCCCTCTTGAACTGGCGGGACGTGGTGAAGCCTTCATTCTTTAGTCTAGCGTAAGCGTACTTCAAGCAGCCTCACCATATGCAGAACTCCTCGCAGCGCGTATCCTCCCGTTTTTAAATCAATCCCATTCTTGCCATCATGTCTCACGTTTCTCTGACAACTTCAAGTCCTCTGCTTTTTGCCATCGCGCTGCTCATTCAGCTGCCTATCGCCTCGGCAGACTTACTTGCTCTCACCAATTTTAGTTTTGAAACTCCCAACACCCCGAATGGTACCTTTTCTGGCAGTCAGAGTACTGGCCCTTCGGGATGGACGGCCTACAACACTGGTCCTACCAACGCAGATCGCTTCTTTGGTGTTTGGGATCCTACAGGCACCACCTCTTATGAACAACCACTTCCCGAGGGGCAGCAGGTTGGCGTCGTGTTCCTCGATGACGCCCTCGGCCTAGAAGCTGGACTAGAGCAAACTCTAGTCACGCAAGTGCAGCCCAATACCCGCTACACTCTCAGTGTCGCGGTGGGTAACTTCGCACCGCAATCAGGCGAACTTTGGGATTTCACCGGTTTTCCCGGTTATCGTGTCGAGCTTCTGGCTGGTGGAAACGTTCTAGCGATTGATAACAACACCCTTAGCCCAGCGGAAGGTCAGTTCCTTCTTTCGACGATTGTCTACGACACCGGCTCCACCGTTGCTGCCGAAGCCTTGGGTATCCGATTAGTTAATCTAAATGGCGTGGGCGTAGAGGTGAACTTTGACAATGTCACACTGGATGCCAGCCCCCTGCCTCCCGCTCCGCAAATTACGGTGTCCACTGCTGAAAACTCAGACGATATCCTAGTCGTTTTTACAGGAATTCTTCAGGAATCAGATAACCTGCTCAGTTGGACTACACTTGAGCCACAACCCGCTTCACCGGCCACATTTCCATCTGACGCAGATTTTAAGTTTTGGCGTGCCGTGCAGCCCTAATCTCAAACAAAATCGGTAGGCTTCAAAGATGGCTTACCTAGCTGATTTCAATGCCATTATCGGTGCTCTCGCTGTAATGATAGAGCTTTGTCTTCATTTGCTACCAATGCTGTGTTTACTGGGAACGAGCCTAAGAAAGTCGTGCCAGAGTGCGATGAATACCTACAAACGATCAATAGTACGTTCTTGAGAAATTACCGCACTGCCAGACCACAATTTAACTATCGATAAGGAAATTATCGATAAGGCAATGATTGGCAGTGAATAGTAAGCTCGCGAGTTGTTCTGGTAAAACAACGAAGCACTACGAGATCAGATGAGAAGGAACATTGAAGGGTGTCTTACATTCTAATCTATTTGCGAAGCAGTGACTCGCCGTAGTTGACTCAGCCTACTTATTTTCCCTCTCTATTCTTTTTCTGAATCGTTTCTAAATATTTGTTTCCCTTCAGTGGTTTGACGTTGGACTCTGGCTTCTGCATCATGTCAGTGACCCGTCCATGACTAGCATCGATGAGCTCTTCGATGATTTCTGCTTCAGGGAGATTTTTCCAGTATTTCTTGGGCATCTCAGAGCACATGGCTTTGATTTTCACACGCGCGGGATTAAAAATATTCCTGTAATACGTCCGCCAAAGATCCTCAAGAGCGTCTCCATCGACAGGCATGACCTCTTTCGCCACACCTGAGCTAAACCTTAGTTTCTCGGTATTCCAGTGAACACAGTCGTCAGGAGTGAGAATCGACCACTGCATATTGGCAAATCGTTTTCTAAAAAAATCGGCGCTGGGTAGAACAATGCGGTGCTCTGGCTCGAACCACGAAACGTAGCTCTCGACGCCGTCGGCTCGCGTCGCTTCTGTGATGAGGCGAAAACGCACGAAGGCGCGCATTTTATGCATGTCTCTGCGAATTGCCGATGACATCTGAAAAAGTGCGCTCACCACTGTGTCAGCGCGATTTCTCAGCAGACCTTTGTCTCCACCGCGTGTCATGCGCCACAAGACATCGTAGAGCAGTGCCCATTGTGCATTTGAGCGATGCCAAGCTACTGTCTCGGCAAGTCCCATGAACTCCTTGGAAATATGAAAGGTCTCCGCACTCGCCATGTTAGCTTTTGCCACTCCACCTAAGGGCACTTCATCTTCAAAAGCAAAGACAAGCTCCTGCTCCCCTTCCATGACCCATTGAATTTCTTGGGGCCAGATTTGATCGATGAGTAGCTGCCGCGCTACCTTGCGCCACGATTCGATATCGGGTTTGATGACAATGGTTTTCATACGTTAAAACTCTCCAGTATGCGCACCTACCAGTGCTTCCTTGAGCGTCGTTTTGATGGCTAATTGAACATGATCCTTCGTTTTCTTCTGTGTGTTGATAGGCTCAGATTTTCGCTCCGGGATTTGAATCGCCGATTCAAAACGAAGTTCTAGCTGCTCGGGCGGCGGCGCAAAGTAACTACGGAGCCGTTCGCTGCTCCACTCAAGTCGCGATGGTTGATGGTCTATGCAAATGATAAAAGGGAGGCTCTTTTTGAGATTCACACGCAGCTTGATCAAATCATCTAAGCGAATGGCATGGTGTCCGCGCAACTTGATGATTCTCTGTGCATTCCGCACACCCAGTCCGGGAATCCGCACCAGCTGTTCTAGCTGTGAGCGATTAACATCCACGGGAAATTGCTCCCTATTTCTCAATGCCCAGGCCAACTTGGGATCGATATCGAGATCTAAGTTGGGTGCCTCCTCCGGCATGAGCTCGGCCACTTTATATCCATAGAATCGCAGCAACCAATCTGCCTGATAGAGCCGATGTTCTCTAACCAATGGCGGTGATTTTAAAGGTAATATTACCGATGCGTCAGGAATGGGGCTGAAGGCTGAATAGTAGACACGGTTCAGCTTAAAATTTCCATACAGGTCCTCGGCTCGGTGAAGAATGTGGGCATCGGTCGAGCTATCAGCCCCCACGATCATTTGTGTTGATTGCCCCGTAGCGAACTTGCCCTCAGGTGCAGTTAGACTTTTCCCCTGAGCGCTACGTTTCACCTTCCGCTCACGTCGGATCGCCTTCCCTTCTTTGATTTTCCCGCTGATCACCTTCATAGCGTCACGGGTGCGATGCATGCTTTTCTCAGGTGCCAGCGTATCCAGCGATTCCTGACGTGGCAGTTCGATATTAATGCTTAAACGATCCGCGTATTTTCCTGCCTCGGCAATAATTTCTGGCGATGCCTCGGGGATTGTTTTTAAATGAATGTAGCCGCGAAAGTCATGATCCTCGCGCAGTGATCGCGCCACACGTACCAACTCCTCCATAGTGAAATCCGCACTGCGCACAATGCCTGAGCTGAGAAAGAGCCCTTCGATGTAGTTTCGTTTATAAAAAGAAATCGTCAGATCTACCACCTCTTCCACGGTGAAGCGTGCCCTTCGCACATTACTGGAGCGACGATTGATGCAGTAGTGACAGTCGTACACACATACGTTTGTCAGCAAGATTTTCAGCAAAGAAATACAGCGACCATCGGGTGTATAAGAATGACAAATCCCCACGCCACCCGTTGAGCCAACGCCTTTCCCCTTCACTGAGTTCTTACTCGTTGCCCCTGAACTGGCGCATGATGCATCGTATTTCGCTGCATCCGCAAGGATCTCCAGCTTGCTCATTGTATTCATGTGAACAACATACTCAAAAGAACATATTTCACAAGCTTTGCAACTCAAGTTTTTTCGCTAGAAAAGGTCTTCTTCCTCTTCAGCCTCCCAGCCAGTGTGGATTTTCTCGCGGTATTCTTGGGCAAGTTTTCTGTGCTTCGTAAGTTTCTCCTCCCCCATTTTATCGAGTTGTATGGTCATCATCCCTAGTCGTGGTTGGCTTTTATAGAACTCACGATTCGCTGCAATAAAGTCCCAGAAGAGAGCATCCCAGATATCACACCACTCGCCCTTGGGGTAGTTTGACATTTTACGAATGTAGTTGGAGCCGCAGACGTAAGGCTTGGTGACAAACTTCCCACCATCTGCAAATTGACTCATTCCGTAGACATTGGGAACCATCACCCAGTCGTAAGCATCAATAAATAATTCCATAAACCATTGGTAAACCGCTGTTGGCTTCACATGGCAAAGCTGAAAAATAACGCCCAGCACCATGAGTCTTTCGATATGGTGGCAGTAGCCTGTTTTCAGCGCATTCTTGATCGCAGTATCCACAGGCGGCAGGCCGCTCTTTCCTGAGTAAAAGCATTGGGGCATCGGCTGCTCAAAACCCCAGTAATTCTTCAGCCTCATCTCTCGTCCATGGAGCTCATACATGCAGCGCATGAACTCGCGCCAGCCGATGATTTGACGTACGAAGCCCTCTAGTGAATTCATCGGCACATCATTTTCTGAGGCATACTTGAGAGCTTGATCCACCACGTCTTGGGGAGTGAGTAGTCCCATGTTCAACATCGGTGTTAGTAAACTGTGCTGTTGGGTATGATGCTGCTTTGATAAGGCGTCCTCGTAGTCGCCAAAGAGGTGAAAGCGATCTTTCAAGAACTCCGCTAACCATGCTTGGGCGGCCTGATGGGTGGTCGGCCAAACTATTTTAACAGCTGTCGCATTTCCCCAGGCATTTGGAAAATTCTGCTTCACCCAGTTCTGGGTATCCTCAGAAAAGCCTGCCGATTCACTTAATTTTGGTAGTGCTGGCTCGCTGTAGCTCTTCGGGAGTTTCTTTCTGTTTTCATCATCAAAGCTCCACTTTCCTCCAAGAGGCTTTTTGCCATCGTCCTCCATGAGCACCTTCATGCGCTTGCGCTGCATCTGGTAAAATGTCGCCATGAGGAGCTTTTTCTTACCGCGAAAGTGATCACGCCACCACGACTCAGGTGATAAAAAATTAGGGGAATCATACCATTCTAGGGCAACTTCCTTTTTCTCTGCCCAAGTGGTAATACGCCGGCGCAATACATCATCAATGACATCTGCAAGGTGGATCACACTGAGCTCAGTAGGTAGCTGATCAAGCATGTCGGCACTCGAAGACACATCTTTTGGCAAAGTCAGATGCTCTACTTGATCGTGCTCAGACCTTAAAATTTTCACATAAGCATCCCCAGCCTCTTTCAGCAAAGCATGCCTGTGAGCATGATGTTCTAGCTGCCACTGTTTATCTTTTCCGTAAATGAGCGGCTCTTCGACGAAATAGATGGTACGCCCATCAGAGAGCGCGGGATGATTTTCAAAAAGCTGCGTGGGGTAGATCAAAGAGATTTCCATGACGAATGAAGGGTGACGAATAAAGATTTAAAATGGGCAAGTTAGTCACCGCCATTTATGAATCACAGATAGATCGTTCAGCATTTCACAATAATCAAATTCTTCTCTTCCAATTAGCACTAACAAATCATAACAGGCGCAACGCTTCAGGCTTACAGCCATCGACTAGGAAGCAAATATTGAAAATTATAGCTTCTTTAAAAAACCCTCGAGCAGACCAGCGCCCTTTTCCTTCAGCAGCGATCTTCCAGCTTCTTTGAGGGCATTTGTGTAGTCTACCACTGCACCTGTCGGTCTTACCTTGGGATCAGAGAAATCACCTGTAGACTGCACAGCTACAAGAATGCGTTTATCGCGGAGAATCTGACTCTGGATATCAGCAGTCACGATTTCTCGAGCGGCTTGGGGGAGTTGGTCGAGTCCTTTTTCAATACCTTTCTGAAATGTTTTACTCGCCTTTTCAGACGCAAGCAATTCAGCATTAATGATGTGCTGATCCGTCTTACTATCGAGCCAAGAGTTATCCAAAGCTGCTATCTCCCAGTCCCCTACCCAGACAGACACGGGCTTCAGCACCGTAATACGACCAAGGTGATAGTGGACAGCGATAGCTTTACTTCTACCAAAAGTCGCCTTCTCTGGGAGTGGTGAAACCTCTACTCCTATCTTATTGAGTACGTCGAGTTTACTCCATGCCTTCGTGACAAAGGGAACATTGGTGTTCAACCATGATTCATCGCTGAGGCTGAAGTTGCCCGAGACATTAGGCTCTATCTCTCCGGTCTCAGAATTAAATACAAGCGTCTGAGAATCGCCTGAAAGGTAGAGGTCGCCGTAGTGATCTCCGTCCAGAGAGTCGAGGCTGATATTTGTCTGAATATTGAGATTAGCCGTATTGGTTCGATGAAGTTGCTTGGGGTCGATTTTGATCGAACTAAGATCGAGGTTTAGATCCGTACAATGTAGTTTTAGACCTGTCTTTTCAAGTGTGATGCTGATGTCAGAGTCCTCGATCAAAAAACGTCCTAGAGTAGCGACAAAGTCCGCTTGATCAAAGGCGTTGAAACCATTGCTTGGCTCCTCGATCGCTTTCGGCGGTACTTTTTCTGATGGATCCTTAGCTGGTTCTTTTTCTTGCTGGACGACTTCAGGCTTTTCAAAAAGCTCTTCTAGCGAGTTCGTGCCGTCTTCGCGGAAGATCACCGACACCTTTGCCCCACTAATCTTAATGCTCGAGACATCGATATGTTTTTTGAAAATGTCCTTAAGGCTTACGCTGAGACTCACTTCACCCAGTATCAAGGGTGTTTCACCTGAATCTTTTTCAGAAAAACTCACATCGCGCAGGCTCAAGTTAGCGGGAAAACCAAGTAATGAGTAATCCAACTCACCTATCACAACATCGCTATTCACAGACTCTTCAATTTTTTCTGCGAGGTACTCCTTACTGATAAAACTCCTCACCGCATAGGTCATCGCTAGCCCAATAAGCACAAAAAAACAAACAAGCAGGATTAAGGCTTTCAGTAAAAAACTCTTCTTCATAGAAACCAATGTAGTAAGATTTTAGGCGCACTCAATCACTTAATAAAAACTTGTATCTGATCTTATCGATGGAATACATAAGCCCATGATTTTGACGATATTAAGTGCCCTATCATTGATTGCTCTCGGGCTTTACGGCACAGTCTCTTGGGATGACATGCCTAGTACCGACAGTGCTTATGGGCCTGCCGCGATGTTGATGCCAGTGTTTTTTGGAGGCGCATTCTTGATTTGCCTCGCATTTAGCAAACAGCACTATCGGCACGGACTCTATGGAGGAATGATTTTTGCGCTTTTGGGCGTTATTTCATCAATTATCCGAATCTACCAGTTTGGACATTTTAATAATCTTCAAGATCCTAAAGTGCACATCATCCTAGGGATGCTCGCTATCTGCACTATTCAGACAATTAATATGTGGCGGCAGGTTCAGCGGGATAGAATTCCTACGTAATCAAGAAAACCAGCCCCTATCAAATTGTAAACTAGCTGATTAATTCGGCTGACCAGATTTCCAGAGGATGATCTCGTCCGTATCGTTTTTAGAAGCTGATCCAGCAGTACTTCGTCCGCTTTCCACATCCTCTTTGAGAGAGGCAAGGAGCTCTGCAAATTTTTCGGGAGCCTGCAGGATTGATAATGCGCTTGCGATGAAAAGGAGTATCGTCAGATTTTTAAGCCTATTCATGTATATTATTTTGTGAAATTTTGATTTTCCAGTTTAAAAGCATCGACTCAGATAGCTAAAACTGATCGCTTCGCCCTTTCTAACTTATCATCTATACTCTCTTATTCACTTGGATTTTTTCATAAAAAAACCCCGACTACCTAATGGTAGCCGAGGTTGTGATAATAGTTTATCTGAGTAAGCCGATTACATCATGCCACCCATGCCGCCCATGCCGCCGTGGTCATGTCCATGGTCACCACCGCCGTCATCACTCTTTGGAAGATCGGTGATAAGACATTCAGTGGTAAGAAGAAGACCTGCGATCGATGACGCATGCTGGAGAGCAGAGCGTGTCACTTTGGTAGGATCTACAACACCGTCCTTGATAAGGTCAGTGTATTCACCTGTCGCTACGTTGTAACCTTCGTTACCTGAAGCTGACTGTACCTGCTTCACGATAAGCGCGCCTTCAAGACCTGCGTTGGCTGCAAGCTGGCGAAGTGGTGCTTCTACTGCACGGGCAACGATACCTGCACCTGTAGCTTCATCACCTTCGAGACCGAGGTCGCCAAGATTTGCCTGTGCACGGATAAGTGCAGTACCACCACCGGGGACGATACCTTCTTCAACCGCTGCACGAGTAGCGTGAAGAGCATCCTCAACACGAGCTTTCTTCTCTTTCATTTCAGTTTCAGTCGATGCACCAACATTGATGACAGCAACACCACCTGCAAGCTTAGCAAGACGCTCCTGAAGCTTCTCACGATCGTAATCAGAAGATGTTTCTTCGATCTGACGGCGGATCTGGTTTACACGGCCAGTGATGTTCTCACTGGTGCCCTCACCTTCAACAATCGTTGTCGCATCTTTAGTGATGGTCACACGCTTTGCTGAACCAAGGTCTTCGAGCTCGATGCTCTCAAGCTTGATACCGAGGTCTTCAGTGATGACTTTACCACCTGTAAGAACTGCGAGGTCCTCAAGCATTGCCTTACGGCGATCACCGAAACCAGGTGCCTTCACTGCTGCCACATTAAGTGTACCACGGAGCTTGTTCACTACGAGAGCTGCAAGAGCTTCGCCGTCAACGTCTTCTGCGATGATAAGAAGTGGCTTACCAGTCTTAGCAGTCTTCTCAAGTACTGGAAGGAGATCCTTCAAGCTGCTGATTTTTTTCTCGTGAATAAGAATAAGTGCACCGTCGAGTGATGTCTCCATTGATTCTGGATCCGTGACGAAGTATGGGCTGAGGTAGCCTTTATCGAACTGCATACCTTCAACAACATCGAGTGTTGTTTCGATACCCTTGGCTTCTTCAACGGTGATTGTTCCGTCTTTGCCTACTTTGTCCATTGCCTCAGCGATAATACCGCCGATTTCCTTGTCCCAGTTTGCAGAAACTGTTGCTACCTGTGCGATCTCGCTCGTGTCAGACACTTGCTTTGAGATCTTATGCAGTTCAGCAACAATCGCTTCAGCAGCTTTCATGATACCGCGCTGAAGTGAGATGGGGTTTGCACCCGCAGTTACGTTACGGAGACCTTCTTTGTAGATTGCCTCAGCAAGAACTGTCGCTGTCGTTGTTCCGTCACCAGCAATGTCAGATGTCTTGCTTGAAACTTCACGGATAAGTTGTGCACCCATGTTTTCGTAAGGGCACTCAAGCTCGATTTCTTTAGCTACTGAAACACCGTCCTTCGTAATGGTTGGTGAACCGAATGCTTTGTCGAGGATGACGTTACGACCTGCAGGCCCTAGAGTTACTTTTACTGCACGTGCAAGCTTCTCCACACCGCGGAGGAGTGCTTGGCGTGCTGCTTCGTCGAATACTAATTGTTTAGCCATGTTGTTATATTATTTTTTAAATTGAGGAATGATTATGAATTAAGGATGCCAATGATGTCGTCCTCAGAAAGGATGAGGAGATCTTCGCCGTCTACTTTGACATCTGTGCCGCCGTATTTAGAGATGAGCACGGTGTCTCCCACTTTAACTGCAAAATCAAGAGCCTTGCCGCTGTCGTCTTTGCCGCCTGTTCCTAGGCTGACTACAGTGGCTTCTTGAGGTTTCTCTTTTGCAGAGTCAGGGAGAACGATGCCACCTGCGGTGACTTCTTCAGCTGCGAGGCGCTTTACGAGAACGCGCTGTCCGATTGGTGTTATGGTTGCCATAGTATTTTTTGTTTTCTAATGATTAATTTTATTAATGTTATGTATTAAATGGCCCTCTTTCATTGTTAAAAATGAAAGAGGGCGAGATGGTTTGGTAGATTAGTCCTCGACGACTTCAGCGTCGACGACCTTGCCCTTTGCCTGCTTTGGCTCAGCTGACTTTTCTTCTGCTGGTGCTTCTGCACCGCCCGCTGCACCTGCGGCTCCTGCTTGAGCTGCCTGCGCAGCTTGAGCAAGTTCCTGGAGGGAGGCTTCGAGATCAGCTGTTGCAGATTTGATGGAATCTATATCGTCACCTTCGAGGGCTGCTTTGAGCACGCCTACCTTGGACTCGATACCTGACTTCACTTCTGCTGGCAATTGCTCGCCGAGTTCTTCCATTTGTTTTTCAACTTGGTTGACGAGGTTTTCTCCACCGTTTTTGATTTCGACGGCTTCTGCGCGCTTTTTATCTTCTTCAGCGTGCTCCTCAGCGTCGCGCTTGGCTTTTTCAATCTCATCATCAGAAAGACCGCTTGATCCCTCGATAGAGATTTTGTTTTCCTTACCAGTCTTTTTATCCGTTGCGGAGACATGGAGGATGCCGTTAGCATCGATGTCAAAAGTCACTTCGATCTGTGGCTCGCCACGGCGTGCTGGCTCGATATCACCGAGGTGGAAATTTCCGAGGAACTTATTGTCGACAAACATCTTACGCTCACCCTGACAGATACGGATGTCTACACCTGGCTGATTGTCAGCTGCAGTGGAGAATGTCTGAGACTTCTTCGCTGGGATCGTTGTATTGCGCTCAATCATTGCAGTAGCGATGCTACCTGCTGTTTCGATAGATAGCGTAAGTGGTGCTACATCGAGTAGAAGAACATCATTCACGTCACCCTGAAGAACACCGCCTTGGATACCAGCTCCGATAGCGACGACCTCATCTGGGTTAACGCCTTGGTTTGGCTTCTTGCCTGCAAGTTTTTGTGCGGTTTCTACGACCTTAGGCATACGGGTCATACCACCGACGAGTACGAGCTCATCGATCTCGCTAGCGGAGACACCAGCTTGCTTAAGACAGTCAAGAACTGGCTTCATGGTACGATCAAAAAGATGATCTGTAAGCTGCTCTAACTTCGAGCGACTAAGTGTCTGCTGAATGTGCTTAGGACCAGTGGCGTCCATAGTAATGAACGGTAGGCTGATGTCGTAGCTCTGTGAGGAAGAAAGTGCGATTTTTGCTTTCTCTGCTTCTTCTTTAATACGCTGTAGAGCGTCGGCTTGCTTGCTGAGATCCATGCCTTCAGCTTTTTTGAATTCGTCTACGATCCAGTTGATCAGAGTATTATCCCAGTCGTCACCACCGAGCTGTGTGTCTCCATCAGTAGCAAGTACTTCGAAAACACCGTCGTCGATGTCGAGTACAGAGATGTCGAACGTTCCACCACCAAGGTCGTAAACAGCAACTTTTTCTTCAGACTTCTTATCGATGCCGTATGCAAGTGCTGCAGCAGTAGGTTCGTTAATGATACGGAGAACTTTGAGTCCTGCGATCTCACCCGCTGCCTTGGTGGCAGAACGCTGTGAGTCATTGAAGTAAGCTGGAACGGTGATAACGGCTTCTGTGATTGTTTCACCGAGCTTTGTCTCCGCATCAACTTTGAGCTTACCAAGCACCATCGCAGCAATTTCTTGCGGTGAGTAAGTTTTCTTCTCGCCGTCGATTTCCACTTGAATATGGGCGTCGCCATTGTCTGCCTTCACGATGTCGTAAGGGACCTGCTTGTCTTCTTCTGCTAGCTCATCGTATTTACGGCCGATGTAGCGCTTAGCTGAGAAGATTGTATTTTTAGGGTTTGTGACTGCCTGACGCTTTGCTGCCTGACCAACGAGACGTTCGCCTGATTTTGTAAATGCAACAATCGATGGAGTAGTGCGCGCACCCTCTGAGTTTTCTAGAACGGTTGACTCACCGCCCTCCATGACAGCCATGCAGGAGTTGGTGGTTCCGAGGTCGATTCCGAGTATTTTAGCCATAATATATAAAAGATGTTTAAGTTGTATTCAATGAAGAGCTACCTGATGTAAAAAAGGCACTCATGCTCAATGTTCCACGTCTCTTTTGCACAGACTATGCCAAAGACAAAACAAAACCCTGAAACCATTGACAATCAACAAGTTACGAAAATTAAGAACATTTCTATGGCATTTTAAAATTCGCCGACTGTGCCAAAACAGAGACGAGACGGCACTTTAATTGAGACAAAATGACGCGCTGCGACAATATATACCAAATACACTGTTGGATTATAGAGTGGATACACCAAAGCTGTAAAACTAGCGGACGTTCTCTCCTCCGCCAGTATCAAAAAAAAAGCCCTTCACCTACAATGAGGAGAAGGGCTGATATAAAGGTTTATGATAATTACTCGCTAGGAGCTTCCTCCGTTTCGGGAGCATTTGCATTTAGAATATCGATGATAGCTGCGGTAATATCGGCGGCGTCTTTCGAGTAAATAAGAAATGGCACCTGATTTTGACTGACCCCTGACTTGTCCATGACGTAATCGTAGGCTTCATTCTTGGAATATTTTACGATCTCCTCTGTGATTTCACCTCTGATAGACTCAATGCTAGAGCGCTTCTGTAATTCAAGAGCTTTTTCGTGACGTGATTTGAACTCCATACGCTCTTGATCCATTGTTTTGAGTTCATCAAGTTTCATCTGGAATTCTTTCGATGAATCTTTTTTAACGTTGTCAGCAATGGTAGGATCTTCGAGCTTCTTTCTGAGTGTAAGCAGCTGCTCCTCCATCGCACGAATGTCTACCATGCGCTTCGCATTATCGTCAGAAATACGGGCGTATTCCTCAACAATAACTTGCTGCTCGATGGCAGTGCGGTAGTAATCGTTAAAGAGACTTTCAACGTCTACAGTAGCAATTTTTAAGTTCTGAGCAGAAGCAGAAGCAAGAAGCAATGCTCCTGTTATGAACGTAATAGAAAGTTTAAGGTAGTTTTTCATAGAATAGTATTTGATAATGAAGCGTATGCTCAGACGGACAAAATTACTGTCGTCCTCATCACAAATCGCCAAAGCAAATTGCACGCAATAAGACGTTGCGTCAACCCCTATCCCCAGCCAATCTTGATGCACATGAGAATTATTACGGAATTATCTGAATTTTCAGCGGCCGTTTCAAAGCTTCCGCAACCCAGAGTCCTCGTACCCACAATGGGAGCCTTGCATGCGGGACACCGAGCACTCGTCAAACGTGCAGGTGAACTCGCTGGAGAAAGCGGTAGCGTCATCCTTAGTTTATTTATAAACCCTACTCAATTTGACCGCTCCGAGGATCTCAATAACTATCCTCGCACGTTGGAGGCCGACCTCGAGATTTGTCGACAAGACGGCGTCAATCTCGTGTTCACACCGAACCCCAATCACATGTACTGCGATGACCATTCCCTTAGCGTCGTCGAGTCGAGCCTTTCCAATCAGCTCTGCGGAGCGACTCGCCCAGGTCACTTTAATGGTGTCTGCACAGTCGTGTTAAAACTTTTTAATCTCAGCCGAGCCGATATCGCCATTTTTGGTAAAAAAGACTATCAGCAGCTCGCCATCATACGCCGAATGGTTAGAGATCTCAACGTTCCTATACAAATCGAGGGTCTCGAAACCATGCGGGAGCCCAGCGGTCTCGCTATGTCATCGAGAAACTCCCAGCTCGACCCACACCAAAAAGAGGATGCTGCACGAATCCGCCGCGCACTGCTTATTGCCCAGAAAAGCTATTGTAAGGGCGAAAGATCTGCCCATACCGTCCTTGAATTGGTACGACAAGAAATTCAGTCATCCGATCTCGTTTTAAAAATCGACTACCTCGAAATACTCGACGCAGAAACACTCCAAGCTATCGAAATAATCAGTCAACCGGCCATCATTGCGACAGCCGTATTTTACGGGAACGTACGGCTAATTGATAATATAGAGATCAACTCGAGTCATTGAAATTAAACGAGCTCTAATTTCTCCCAGAAAAGCTCCGTTTGAAGTGCATCAGGAATCACCTCTACCAGAGTAGTTTCCTCTGCAGGCTCAAAGTCGAAGCCTTCAATCCCAGTTACTTTCGCATAATTCATTCCCCACATTTGCGCCCAGTGCTCGAAGCTTGTGGCATGTTCGTTAGCTACCAAATTCTTTGCCTCATCGCCTAACTCCTGCACCACAGGTAGTCGATCAAAAATCCGTCCTCCGCCGTTGTTTATGACGATGAGCATGCGCCCGGAGCACTCCACCTGTTTGAGTAATGCCGGTGCAGCTAAATCATACATTGCGGTTAGATCACCAAACACAGCCCAAGAGTCCTCTTCATCTGCCGTCGCACCCAGCCAAGTAGAGATCTGACCGTCAATGCCGTTGGCCCCACGGTTCGCTCTAACGATTTCATACGGCACATCTCTTTGTGCAAAATCATTCCACTCACGGATCGGTAAGCTATTTCCCAAATAGAGGTTTTTACCCACGGTCGCTAATATAGATAGCATCCGTACCATACCAGGCTCACTTTCAGGATAACCTTCTAGTAGCTCATTGACACGGCCGCTCTTGCGCTTTGATGTTTTTAAATAATCCATTGCATCACCAATATTACCGATTTCACCAAGAGCTCGAATACTGCGCGAAATGTCACCTCTTACGACATCGCTCTCCCTCGCTAAACCAGAATATCCCGTGCGGCTTACCGATATCACCTTCGTCTCTGGCAGGCTCTCTAGATCGCGCCAGAATCTGCCCACTGGAACATCGCCAATGCGTAAGACATAAGCTGGAGGGTTTTCTTTTAAAATCTTATCCCCATTCACGAGCACTAGCTTACCCAATGTCTCGCGCAAGCCACTGGTACTATCAGCTAACACAGGAGCACCTAGATCACGGAGAAAGTGCCATACCTCTTGACGGTCATCGGGTTCCAAACCACCTAGCATCACCACAAGACCTCGCCATGCCTCCTTCATAACATGAATAATTGGGAAGACATCCAACATCGGTCGCGTTTCCTCCACCTTCCCCACCCTCACTTTTGACAAGCGCAGTAAACTTCCCGCAGCACCCGTTTCACCTTCTTCGATGCAAACGTTAAGCTGCCATGGCAAAACGCCTGACCAACCATCTAAAATCTTTAAATCATCAGACCACTCAATATCCTCACAGCCCTCAACGTAATCGCCAAAAATCCCCACTTGTTCTATCGCCTGTGGCGCGCCTGTACCACGGAAACGTGCTGGTCGATCCGCTGATATCACCAGCAGCGGCCTTCTCTGATGACAAGCCTCAATAACCGATGGCAGCAGCTCCGCCACCGCCGTGCCTGACGTTGTTACCACGGCACACGGCAAGCCCGTATCCATTATGCGCCCTAAAGCAAAAAAACCAGCGGCTCGCTCCTCAAAATGCGAAAACAAACGAATCTCCCCCGCCTCCTGATGTTCTGCATAATCTGCCAGCGCTGTAACCAGCCCCAGATTTCTCGCCCCAGCACACACCACAAATTCCTGAATGCCCGCAGCTATGCAGGCACCCACCATATCGCTCACCCATCCTTTACTTGACACAGCGGTAAGGTGTCGGGTGAAGGTGGAAGAAGCAAGACAACATTAACAATGTCTAAGATCATACAGCCCCTTCTCACTCTACTGACATAAATAGACGATATATGTCTAAAAAAAGATGACATACTGAAAGAAAAAAGATAGAAACACGTAATAATTTCTATGAAAATGAAAACCATTGCAATCAGCCTCGTTTTTACAACATCTGTTTTTTGTCAAAAAAACACAAGCAATGAGAACAAGCTTTGGTATAACACCCCCGCAGAAACGTGGGAAGAAGCACTCCCTGTCGGCAATGGCTTCATGGGGGCTATGATCTATGGAGGCACTTTAAATGAACACATTCAGTTCAATGAATCAACACTCTGGGTAGGTGAACCACGAGATTACTCGAAACAAGATGCCTACCAGCACCTCGCTGAAATAAGACAGCTTATTTTTGACGGTAAACAGAAGGAAGCGGAAACGCTAGCACTTAACAGTTTCATGAGTGTGCCGCTCAAACAGATGCCTTACCAGCCATTCGGCGACATTCATATCGAGTTTCCACAGGATCAAGAGATTCGTGATTATCGCCGAGAGCTCGACATCAGTAATGCAGTGGCAAGTACGACTTATACCATAGGCGATACGCATTTCAGACGCGAGGTCATCGCAAGCAATCCTGACCGCATGATTGCCATAAACATCGAAGCCGATAAAAAGAATCAAGTTTCCTTTCAGGTGGAGCTGAAGACCCCTCACAAAAACGTCACTTTCAGCGAAGGAGAAAACGGAGAACTCGTCTTATCAGGAACAATGCCAACCACCTACAATGATAAAGGTGACAAGGTCAAAATAGATAAGCCCTTACGCTTTGAATCGAGGCTGCTAGTGAACACTAATGGTGGCACCACAAATTTTTCAAACAACACCGTCACTATTACAGGTGCAGACAGTGCGACCTTGATCCTTGTCGCTGCGACAAGCTATAACAGCTACAAAGACATCTCAGCTGACCCTGCATTGCGCTGCAGTCAATTTCTAACCAATGTGCAAAATAAACCGTGGGCTCAGCTACGCGAAACTCATATCAGCGACTATCAAGAGCTTTTTGATCGCGTTACCATCGACTTGGGTACAGGCGCGGATTTACCTACGAATGAAAAACTCCTCGCTGCTCAGGATAATTACGACTCTGGTCTCGCAGCCCTTATTTTTCAATATGGTCGCTATTTGATGATCTCATGTAGTCGCGAGGGAGGTCAGCCAAGCAACCTTCAAGGAATATGGAATGATCGCGTCAAGCCACCATGGGGAAGCAAATATACCTGTAATATCAATACAGAGATGAACTACTGGCCAGCCGAGCTAGCGAACTTATCTGAGTGTCATGAGCCACTCTTCCAAGCGATCTCTGAGCTAGCTGAGTCTGGCCGTGAAACTGCTAAAAATCACTACAATGCCAGAGGCTGGGTACTTCACCATAACTTCGATATCTGGCGTGGCACAGCTCCGATCAATCACTCCAATCACGGCATCTGGGTTACTGGCGGAGCATGGCTCTGTCAGCATCTCTGGTCGAGATATGAGTACCATGGTAATCAAGAGTTTCTTCAAAAATCCTATCCGATCATGAAAGGTGCCGCCTTATTCTTTGTCGATTTCCTCATTGAAGATCCCCGTAACGATAAGGGGTGGCTGATCAGCACACCGAGTAATTCCCCAGAACAGGGCGGCTTGGTCGCGGGACCAACGATGGACCATCAGATCATTCGCAATCTTTTTAGCAACGTCATCAGTGCCTCAGAAATACTCAACGTCGATCAAGATCTCCGTAAACAGCTCATTGATATGAGAGCAAAAATTGCGCCCAATCAAATTGGTCAGCACGGCCAGCTGCAAGAATGGCTGGAAGATATCGATGACCCCAAGAACAAACACCGCCATGTTTCCCATCTCTGGGATGTCTACCCCGGTCATGCCATAAACTGGCAGGAAACAGAGTTATTTAACGCCGCCAAGCAATCGCTCATCTATCGCGGAGATGCCTCCACAGGCTGGAGTATGGGTTGGAAAGTCAATCTCTGGGCTCGTTTCCTAGACGGAGATCATGCCAACACGATTCTTAAAAACCTCCTCAAACCTGCACGACTCCCAGGGTCGAAAAAGAAAGCTGGAGGCGGCCTCTATCCTAATTTATT
This sequence comes from Akkermansiaceae bacterium, assembly GCA_051252195.1. Classification (GTDB taxonomy): domain Bacteria; phylum Verrucomicrobiota; class Verrucomicrobiia; order Verrucomicrobiales; family Akkermansiaceae; genus Oceaniferula. Next base: position 60,910 of record JBPOGD010000012.1, read on the forward strand.
CGATTCACACCCACCGTTTCAAATTGATGGCAACTTTGGTGCCACTGCGGGCATTGCTGAAATGCTCCTACAAAGCCACCTTGAGGCGGACGACGGCAGTAGAATCCTTCATATTCTTCCCGCCCTCCCCTCGGTTTGGAAAGATGGCGAAATCACAGGCCTTAAGGCGCGTGGCGGTTTCGAAGTCGATCTCGCATGGAAAAACACCAAGCTCACGCACTTGAAAGTAACTAGCACTTCTGACAACAGCTTTAGCCTCAAAACCGCTGATCAAGTTCAGCTCGTTGAGATGAAGAAGGGCACTCCGTTTATCCTCAAGCTAGATTAGGATCAAATTCCCCGGGAGCGTTCTTTTGGTGAAACGACCGTAACCTCCCTGGAAAAAAGAGGAGGCTCCGTGGAACCTCCTCTTGATAATTTAAAAACGTCTTAAAAGCTTACAACTAGCTGTAAAGCGGGCCGTAGTTCTCACAAGCACGGAAGTCGCCGCCTTCTGGATCAGCGGTACCATGACCTGCCCATGATGATGGACGGTAGATACGCTCTTCACTAACGTTGTGCATGTACACTGGGATGCGGAGCATCGACGCCATGGTGATGAGATCGGCACCAATGTGACCACAGCTCATGACGCAATGGTTTGCGCCCCAGTTGTTCATAACAGAATACGTGTCGAGGAAAGCACCCTTGCCTGTAATCGTTGGGCAGAACCATGTGGTAGGCCACGATGGGTTCGTGCGCTCGTCGAGAGCATTATGCACATCCTCAGGAAGCTCGACCGTATAACCTTCAGCAAGCTGCAGCACAGGACCGATGCCTTTGATAAGGTTTAAACGCGCGATTGTCGCAGGCATGCCACCTTTAGTCGCATAACGCGTACTCATTCCTCCACCTGGGAAATACTCGGTGATAGATGGGTGCCATGTGGTAGCATCAAGACAGGCTTTCACCTCTTCGTCAGTGATATCCCAGAATGGCTTCATCGTTGGCTGACCATTTTCATCCTTCATCTGACCAGTGCCGTCGAGCGCTGCAGGGCCTGAGTTGATCAAGTGGAGAAGACCATCGGCAGCTGGACCGTCAAGCTGGTGACCTGACACACGCTTAACAGCGTCTGGTGACCAGTAAGTACGAAGATCAGCAAAGATTTGAGCGGTGTTAGTTAGAAGATTACCGAAAAGCATCGTGACCGCGTTAAGTGCGTCATTTTCTGTCGCAAACTGATAAGGAGCACGCTTACCGTTCCAATCAAAAGATGTGGTGAGGATCGCTTCCATAAAGTCACCATTAGCATAGTGATCTGTCCACTGACGCTGACCTTGGAAGCCACCGCAGATCGCATTACGCCCCTGAGCTTCTTCACCGTAGCCTAGCTCAGCAAGACGCTCGTTTCCGACCATGAGATCACGTGTGATGAGTGCCATCTTCACAGACATTTCCCACTCAGCATCGAGAACTTCACGTGGACGCTGTGTTTCAGCGCTGTTGTAATCTTTTCCTTCAGGACAATTTTCCTTCACCCATGCGAGAGCTTTTTCATACTCCACTGGATCGTAGATACCTCTGTCAATTCGGCGAGCAAGCTCAGTCATGTCGACAGCCTCCACACGAATGCCGAGGTAGTCTTGGAAGAAATCGGAATCGACCACTGAACCAGCGATACCCATTGATGTACCACCTAGTGAAAGGTAGGACTTACCGCGCATGAGTGCGACAGACATACCAGCACGGCAGAAAGTAAGAATCTTGTGCGCTACATCAGCTGGGATGGATGTGTCATCAGACTCCATCACATCGCGACCGTAAATACCGAAAGCAGGAAGTCCCTTCTGGCTGTGACCTGCGAGGGCTGCAGCGAGATACACTGCACCTGGTCGCTCAGTTCCGTTAAAGCCCCAAACAGCTTTCGGCGTGAGCGGATCCATATCCATAGTCTCAGAGCCATAGCACCAGCAAGGTGTTACAGTGAGTGAAACACCCACATTTTCACGTCTGAACTTATCTTCACAGGCGGCAGCTTCAGCCACACCACCAATACAGGTGTCAGCGATAACGCACTCCACTGGAGTACCATCAGGGTAACGAAGGTTTTCTGAGATGAAAGCAGCCGTTGCCTTTGCTTGATTCATTGTTTGCTCTTCGAGCGACTCGCGGACTCCGCCAAGACGGCCATCGATAGTAGGACGGATGCCGATCTTAGGAAGGTTTCCTTTTTTGAATACGGTTTTCATAGATTGTTGTTAAAGAATATTATAAGTTAATGAGTGTAATAAATTTTGCGTAATGCTCTTCCCAATTTTCAGAAGAACGAGGCATAAAGACAGAAGTTTCTGTGGAAGCACCAATGAGTTTACGTCCTTCATTAATGTTAGCCAGCTCACCTACAGCTACCATCTGGGTAATAATATTACCACAAGAAGTTGCTTCAATAGGACCTGCAACAACGGGGATACCAAGGGCATCGGCTGCTGTCTGCATTAAAAGTTGATTCTGGATGCCACCACCACCTGCATTGAGCTGAGCGAATTCACGTCCTGTAACTTCTTTGAGTGATGTCACCACTTGACGATATTTCAGAGCTAAACTCTCAGTCGCTATGCGGAGGATACTTCCTTTAGTTTCAGGAATTGTTTGCCCAGTTTTCTTACAGAATTCACGAATGCGCTTCGGCATATTTCCTGGAGAAGAAAATGACGGATCATTCGGATCAATGAAGGCAGTACACGGCTGCGCCTCTTCAGCAAGACGGGCAAGCTCAGCGTATCCCATGTCCTCCCCGTGCTCAGACCAGTGACGACGACACTCCTGAATAATCCAGAGACCAGAAACATTGTGTAGCAGACGCGTTGATTTATTGACGCCCCCTTCATTGGATAAACCTGCAGCATACGCCTCGGGAGTTGTGAGTGATTGATCTAGCTCGACGCCAATGATCGACCAGGTACCTGATGAAAGCCATAGTCCGCCGCGCTCCATCGGTAAGCCAGCTACCGCGCATGCGGTGTCATGACCAGCTGAAGCAACCACTTTGATGTCACTTTGAGCCTCTGCCTTTTCTAGTACGGACTTATCCATGGGGCCAAGTACAGTGCCCGATGAAGTGATCTCACCAAACATTCTCCGAGGCAGCCCAATAGCATCAATCACCTCCCAGGCCCAATCACGTTTAAATGGGTTGTAAAGCTGACTTGTACTTACGATTGTACGCTCGTTTGCCATGACTCCGCTCAACCAGTAAGCGAGTAGATCTGGTGTAAATAGAATGCGGTCGACAATATCAAAACACGGGCTCTCTTTCACCTTTTCCGCGAGAAGATGTAAGCTTGAATTATAAAATGCGGGTTGAATCCCCGTATAATCGTAAACCTCCTCCTTAGACATTCTGGAGTCCAGCTGCTCCTGCATACCGTCACTTCGTGGATCGCGGTACTGGCGATGCCCTCCTAAGATATTCCCTAACTTATCGACAAGCGCAAAATCACAGCCCCAAGTATCGGCAGCGATCGATACAATCTGATTACCGTATTTCTCTACAGCTAGGCGAATACCCTCCGTAATATGGGCAAAAAGCCTCGGTGTATCCCAGTAATAACCGCCATTAATTTCAACCCCGTTGTTTGAAAAACGATTCACTTCCACCACCTTCAGAGAAGCTCCATCGTATTCTCCAGCTACCAGTCTACCAGAGCCAGCCCCCAAATCTATAGCAAGATATATCTGCATAAGTTCTTACGTTGCATTTAATTAAGCTATTTAGTCAAGCCGTGATAATATCAACCCCCATATTTCTCAACGACTCAAGCATCTCCGCATCGGCCCGCTGCGTCGTAATCAAGGTTGTTAACTTGCTACAATCACTAAAAAAGAACGAGGTACACCTTCCAAGCTTCGTCTCATCTCCTAGGAAACAAACATCCTCAGACGACTCGATAACGATTTCTTTAAACGCTGCCTGACGCGAGTTCCGCTCACTGATCCCCCGGTGCAAATCCAGCCCACTGCCAGAAAAAAACATGCGGTGGATATTGTAACGCCTTAAGGTTCTAGCCGCCGATAGGCCGATCATTGATCGCGAACGCGCCTCGAACAAACCACCCGTACTGATCAAATCGATATTTTCCAAGGAACCTATCGCTGAAATCACATCGTGCGAGTTTGTGACGACCGTAAAAGGGAAATCAGGCAAAAACTGCGTGATAGAAAGTGCCGTCGAGCTGGCATCGATAAAGATGGTTTCATTCGGCTTGATGCGCTGGGCAGCTAGCTTTGCGATCGCCTCCTTTGACTCTCGGTTCAGCAGCTGACGCTCCGTTAGTGAAAGCTCCATCAAGGGGCGCTCCACCTGCTTTGCTCCACCGTGAATCCGCATCAGTACCCCCTGCTGCTCTAAAAGCTCGAAGTCCTTACGAATCGTCTCATCCGTCACCTTCATCTCGCCAGCGAGCTCCACCGTTCTCACCGTGCCTTGTTTAATAAGCATCCTCTTGATGCGGTGGTGCCTCTCTGCAGCTATCATGAGAGACATTTACAGAATAATATAAAAAATGGCAATCTTTGATTATTTGGGGTTTTTTAGGAAAATCTGCGTTTAGACAGACTGTTTAAGAAACGGGAGGTTTGTTTCATTGAGACAGCTGCTAGCTCGCCAGTTTTTAAAAATTCTGAGTATCCCCGGTTCAAACACCCTCCACACCAAAGGATGAATAGCCATCTTATCAAAATGACCCTATTAAGAACCGCCTCACATAGGATTTACATCACAGGCTTTCCGCACTTCATCTCTGGTAAAGTCCTTAATCAACATACTTTTCAGAAATACATCTTCGTGGGGTAAGCTATCTACTTTGCGAAGATTTTTTATTTTCTCTACGCGTGAAAAAATCGCCCATTTGATGCTATCTTTAGTAACTTCCTTCACTCCATAGCCATTCGGTTTGTTACTCGACCAGAAGCGTACCATCGCCGTCCCTTTAGCATCAACACGCTGCCCAAGATAGATCACCAGGTGCCCACGCTCCTTGCGCCCAATTTCATCCGTCCAAAATATTTTCATAAAATCCCCCGCTCGCGCTGACTCATAACTCTCGAAGTTTCTGCCTAATTTCAGATCGTCAACCAGCTTCGCCACCCCAGGACCATTGGAGTTCCACTTCCCCCAGAAGCCTTCACCATCGGGCTCGTCTTTAAAACACAGAGCACGCAGCTCAGCCTCATTGAGCTTTAATAAACCTCTCGCCCGATACTCCATCACTGTTTTCATGAAAACCAGATACGTCGCGCTGGAACAAATACTCGGTGTCGCCAACTCTGGACGAACCACTAAATCCTTCTCAGTGGAGGAAACAGCCTTAAAGATCCCATCAAACGCCATCTTCTTCACCGAGTAACCACCACCACGAGGCATCTGATTCATCTGCATTAGCAAAGCTTCATTAAAACTACTTTGTCCGAAAAGCAGCGGAGCACTACAAAGCATGAGGAGGATATATTTAACCATGTCTGTTATATTCTAATGACTATTAACCATATCACCATTACGAATTAAAAACACATCTAACTCATTCCGTCATTGCGAAGCCATTAATTTTATTATAAATTCGTATGCATTTAAATAAATTTACCAATGCATACTCACCAAACAAAACTGCAAAACGATAGTTCGCGTTCCCCCAAAAAACCAACAAGTTCTGTTAAAGCTTTTTTTGGAATGAACCATGATATCCAATCTATTCTTTCTGAAACTCCTTCTTCAAAAAATCAGCCAAATTCAGGGCTGATGAGACGTTCTCCAGCAGCAAATATGATCCAACCTAAATTAAAAATTGGTAATACTGACGACTCCTATGAAAAACAAGCGGATCAAGTTGCAAACAAGGTAGTGCAGAACAAATCGCCGATTAGCACTAGATCGGGAGAAAGCAGTCCCGCCAATGAGTTACAAACAATCCAAACTCAAACTCAGCCCGGCAGTCATCTTGGAAATGTAATGGATGCTCGCACAAACGAAAAAATGAGTCGGAAAATGGGATATGATTTCAGCGGCATCCGTGTTCATACACATAACACCGCTGTAGATATGAACAATCGCCTCAATGCTAGAGCTTTCACTTGCGGATCTGATATTTTCTTCAACAAAAATGAATATAACTCGAACTCGTTAGCGGGAGAAAGAATCTTAGCTCACGAGCTGACCCATGTCGTGCAGCAATCCAAAATGGGAGCAAACACAGCGGGAAACATGATTCAACGAACAACTGCTGGTGATGTGCTTGATGAGTATTTCTCTCCCACATCCGTAGAGAGATTGTGGCTCATGCCCGAAAGCGATGCCTATACGCGACTTGTTAGACGATGGCAACCAGTTATCGATACTGTAAATAACGTCAAAGCAGACCTTTTAGCAAACTGCTCGAACTGGAACACAATTCACAAAACTGACTCATCCTGGACTCCTAGCAAAACAGATCCACCAGTAACAGACCCCAACGCTCATGACACTTGGGTTCCTAGCCCACCAGGAACCGATCCTGGAACCTGCGCTGTCGCATTTGTTGAATATCACGCAACAGGGAATCAAACATTTGCATTACAAACTTGCTCAATAGGCTCGTTCGGTATTTACGCAACTATTGACGCCATTGATTGTAATCAAGGAGCCGCAGTCATCAATTTTTGGATGTATAACGCGATGGATCAAGGCTCTTTCGGTCCATTCACCCATCTTTTCCCCTTCAGCGGGCAACAGCGTCAATACATGTGGTGGAACTGGGACGAAAACCTTATATGGGGAGCTGGCCCAATAAGTCCAACAAACGGCACAATTCATGGAAACAGTGCTCAAATTTAGCCAAGGGAGAGCCACAAGTAGAATACGCATTCATAAAATGCTTATTGTTTCGACACTAATCAACAAAATCTAAATTCTGTGTTTATTTGGGATTTATTAGGGAAATCTGTGTTTCTGGGAGCTTTTGTAAATTTGCTTAAATAATAAAACCCAAAAGGTGAAGCAGCCTTAAACCTCACAAATAATTGCACTGTTTCGTTAATATTCTTATTTATGTGAGATGTTATTATGATGCGTATTAACCTATCGGGTTGCGATGTTTGGCGCTCCATGTGATGACTGAAATGCTTGATATAAACATCAGTAGAGCTGCTATAATGGGGTTAAGGATACCTAGACAAGCTAAGGAAATCCCGATGGCATTGTAGCAGAGTGAAAAGAGAAGCAGCTGATGAAGCTGTTTAACGTGATTACGTATTTCAGCGATGGCAGTTGGAATCACGGATAAATTATCATGAAGAAGAATCGCTTGGGCGGTTTCTTGCGCAGATTGACTACCGCTTTTGAGGGCGATGCTACTATCGGCATAAAGAAAGCCTTCACAATCATTTAAGCCATCACCGACATATAGCATAGGTGTTATCTGGTTGAGATGATCGATCGACTCGGCTTTTTCTTTGGAGCTCAGCCCTACCATGGAAGTGATATGTGTTTTTTGATATGCCTGAGGTATCGTGGTATCTCCAGTAAATATGTAGGTGGGTATATTGAGTTGTTTTAGGTCATTGAGTGCTTTCTCCGTATGTTGGCGAGCATGTTCATGAAGGCTCGCGGTCGCCCAAAGTTCATATGGGTTAAAAATGTAAATGTTTCTTATATCCTGCGAAGTGTCGGGTATTAAAATACCATGATCGTGAGCGAATTGACAATTACCTATAAAAAGCTGCTGCTTTTGACCCTGTGACCAGAATTTAGCGATAATGCCTCTCCCTGAAATAGTTTGAACCTCGAGGCGTTCTACGGGGTGATTTTCATCTGTTTTCAGCCGCCAAAAAGGTCTAGCGACTGGATGCACAGATGATTTTTGGATGTGTATGAGCCAGCTTTTAATTTCGGGAGGGGCGTTTTTAGTAAAATTGATAGCCTCTAGTTCTAGCTTGCTACTGCTCAGAGTGCCTGTTTTATCGAAGGCGACAGCTTGTAGATGAGCTAACTTATCGATAAACCGACTGTCTTTAGGAGTAATGCCAAGAAGTTTCAAGGAAGTGTGAGCTCGCTGTATAGCTAAGGGAATAGCCACGCCTAGTGCGCACGGGCATGCCACTACCGTGACAGTGAGCGCATAGAGCCACCCCTCGCTCGCTTTACCTAGCAGTGTCCAGGTGACCCCTGTGATAATGGCGGTCAATAGAACAGCTGGTACAAAGTAATGCAGGATCTTCTGAACAAGGCGACCAGAGTTATGATCAGACATATAAGATTCTTGAGCATTACAGAGCTTTTCCAGTAATCGATCCACTTCACGTGTTTTACCAGAGCTGGTAGAGCGAATGATGAGCTCTCCATCGAGCACGAGGCCACCCGCTAATACGTGGTCGCCTTTGCCTTTGACCTGAGGGAAGGTTTCTCCTGTGTGAGCTTGTTGCTCAATGTAGACAGAGCCACTGGAAACATCTCCATCCACTGGGATGTATTCGCCTTCCTTCACTTTGATAGTTTGCCCTGAGACGAGCTCAGGGATCGCGATGCGTGTTTCATTCCCTGAATTATCAATGACAGTGGCTTTACCAAGTAAGCCAGGAATAGACCCTGCTAAGTCAGAGCCCATTTGGATTTGCCACGCAGTGATTGTCTGGCCAAAAAAGTAGATGGTCATTAATATAATAACGACTTCATAGTAAACAGCACCCTGACCTGTGAGACTGCTGTAGATTGATGCCGTATAAGAACCAAGAATACCCATTAAGAACGCATGCTCTAAACTGATGCTCTTATTCAGCGCACTAGACCATGCTGACTTCAATAACGGGATTCCTATTAATATGATGACGAGGAGGGAAACGGTGGCCAGAAATGAATGAAGCAGCGTGTAGGTTATACCTTCTGGGTGTGATATATTAACTCCAAGTGAGAGATACATCGATAGACCTGAAAACATTACGCATATGGCAAACTTAAGCCAAATGATAGGGTTTAGAGTCGAAGAATTGTCAACGGACGCTGAGACTGCGTGATCGGCACCTCTGCTTACATTACTCTGGCAACAACAGCTCATAGGTAGACTCTAATCTGAAAATGTCTCGTTCAACTCTGGCTCTGTCCATGGTGATCTTGAGCTGAAGTTTTCTCTCACAGCACTTACTGTAGAAGGTTCGACAGCCGCTTTTTTATCCCCCCACTCAGAACGGATGTAGGTCAACACAGCCGCTAATTTAGCGTCATCTAGCTGTTCACCCCATGGTGGCATATTGCCATTGTAAGCTGTGCCATTAACCATGATTTCGCCAGTGAGACCATGGAGGATAATCGCAGAGAGGAGTCGTTTATCTTTCTGTAACCAGTCTGATCCTGCTAATGGTGGAAAAACGCCAGGCATCCCCTGACCTTCAGGCTGGTGACAAGACGAGCACACGCTAGTGTAGATCTTTTTACCAGTTTTCATCTGATCAGCCAAAGTTGGACCACTATCAGATAGGGGGCTTTTGGAGTTATGCTGCGTAGCAGGCTCATAGACATCGGACTGCTGTGATTTGAAGCCCTCGTAGTATTCATCGGACTTAAACCCTCCAGAATAAACACACATATACCAGATAGCCCACATAAAGAGAGGTGCATAGATACCGTGCTTCAGCCATCCAGGAATGGCATTATAAATTTCAGAAGGTTCAGAATATTCACGCCATATCTGACCATGTTTCTCGCGGACATTATAGTCCTCACCTGCATCCTCCGTTCTATGTGAGTGTTTCATTAGTTCGTCATCTCTGCTTGTGATTCTATTTGAGCTCTTTCTGCACCAGGCACATTATAGCTGCCGAATTTCAATGATTGTAGATACACAACTAATGCCTCGGCGTCCTCTGTGGGTACAATCTCATAGCCTTCCCCTGGGTCGAACTCTCCTCTAAGCGGCAAGGCTTTTGGGGAGCGCTCACCTTGTATTTTCTGCTTTTTAAAAAGAAAGGGAAAGGGCGGCATATTGGAGCCAGGTGAAACTGTCTGAGGATTATACAGATGGATAAGGTTCCAGTCTCTACTGGGGTTTCTAATACCAATCGTTGCTAAATCTGGGCCTGTCCTCATGGTGCCGAGAAGTGCTTGACCCTCATCAGCTGCATAATCAGCTGCTATTGTTCGGCGTAGTCCCCAGCGTCTCTCAATATCCGTGCCGAACCTTGCTGGGCGCACCTGCTGACTATGGCAATAGATACAGCCGTTAGCTTGATAGACCCGTTTCCCTTTCTTAGCTAAATCAGAGAGTTTGGGGGGGATCATTTCACCCGTCTCAAGGTCTTCTATTTGTTCAAAATTACCAATGGTGACAATGGGCATGAGAACGAGCCCAATCCACGAAGAGAGGAAAGTTAGTAAAAACCCAATAATTATTAATCGGAAGCGATTCATTGCTACAGTGTGATTTAGCTGAGGTTGATTTTTGTTATGCTTTGATTTTGCCCTTTTTTGCTAAAAGCGTAGCATTTGTGTCAGGGCTGGTTTTCATCATAAGCATCCAGACAAAAGAAATAGCAAAAAATACATGCCCCAGTGTCATGAGGCTGCCACCCCATGTGCGAGCCTTAAGGTAGGGCATCGTCATTTTGACAATATCGATGATAAATGTGTCCTTGGCGTTAAGCTCAATCCCCTGAAGCCAGCCTCCAATAGTGAGACTCACGAAGTAAATGATCACACCTATAGCACAGCACCAGAAGTGCCCCTTAATCAGCCACGCACTGGGCCACTCGCGCTCTAGCAGGCGGGGCATCATATAATAAATGGCACCGAAGAAAACCATCGAAGCGAATGCGTAAGCACCTAGGTGAGAGTGGGCTACTGTATAGTGGGTAAAATGAGTGATTTCATTGATCGTGCGTATTGCCATCATACTGCCTTGAAAGCTGACGATGGTGTAAGAAATACCGCCAAATACAACAAATCTCAGGGTAGGGCTCCATTTTAAAGCCGCAAAATGCCCCTTCATTGTGCTATGTTGGTTAATGGCGACGGTAATGACGGGCACAAACATCATCACACTCGCTACTACACTGGCACTAATGAGCCATGCTGGAAATGGTCCACCTATGAGGTGATGCATACCAGCCCAAGCATAAAAAAAAGCGAGAGACCAGAAACCAATCATCGACAAGTAGTAACTGTGGATAGGTTTCCCAATAACCTTAGGGATCAAGTAATAGACTGCAGCAAGTGCTATCGGGGTAAACCATAGCCCTAGCGCATTATGAGCAAACCACCAGTTAATAGCGGGTTGCGCCGGTGCTTGCACAGGATTCCATATCAAGAGCCCTTCTGCTGTGAGAAAGAGAAGCGGAAACCAGAAAAAAGCAGCAAGGATATACCATTGTGATACGTAGATATGCCCTGCAGGTCGGCGTTTGACAAGGCTAATGGCAGTCATCAGAACGAAGGCAAATGAAATGAATAGCGGCGGTGTCGCATAGCCTGGATACTCCAGCCATTCTACCGATGTGCTATCGCCACGTAATATACCCCATGTGCCAATGGCATTCCCTAGATTCCAGAATATTGCAGCCAGAGTTAAACTCGTATGGTCTTTAATGGGCACTCGACAAAGGCGTGATAAGATCCATAGCCCAATACCAATGCCCGCAGTCGATAACCAACCGTAAGCGACCGTGTTAAGGTGTGCGGGTCGCACACGCCCAAATGTAAGCCAACTAGCCTCTCCAAGGAAATTGGGGTTATGAAGCTTAATGGATGCTGCAATGGCGAGAAATGATCCTAGCAAGAGCCAGATAAGTGATGTCCCTATGAACATGCCCACGGGCTTCAGTGCAGCGCGATCAATTTCTAAACGCTCGAGACGACTTTTTTCTATACTCGTATTAGACATGAGACTTTAAGCTTTGATGAAATTGAAAAAGCGAAGCTTTTCTAATACAGACGCTATGGTGTAGCCCGCGATTAAGCCAATAACAGGAATGGCAATTGAGAGCGCGATATTATTTGCTGCTACAGAAGTCCAGAAGCTCATCTCCCAGGAACTACCCGTGGTGACCAGCTGGCATATCGGGCAAGGGTAATCCCCACTAAAAGTCATTTCCCAAGCTTTCACAAGACCGTGATCAAGACTGTATGAAAACAGCATCCAAACCCAGGCGATGAATTGCAGGAAATACCACTTAAAAACAAAACAAGTTACTGATGAGAGGATCAGTCTGAACAACATACTTCTGTGGTTTTTGATCATATGGTTAGGGGAATTAAACATTTGTTTCTGATGGCTTGGGAAAAGAGTCTGTTGTTTCTCCAACGGGCTCGTCAGCATCAAAAATAGTTTGAGAACCATCTTCTATATTTTCAAACTGATGGTTCTTTGCAGCCCAGAAAAACGCGGCAATGACCGCAGTAGCAGCTGTTATCATTACAAGTAATAGAGCCAGTGCGGCGGTAAGCATAACTCTATTTATCGCTTTATAACGATAAAGCAACTGATTTGTGAAATATTTCACAAGCGGTGATACAGATCATTGTTGAAAGTTATAATGGAGTTCAGAGAAGAGCTTCAAATATTATATTCAGGCCCTCGAAATTCAGCAGTGGTGATGCCTTTATTATCCCGATTGATCTTATCACACACTAGTTCACAAAGAGGGAAAATAAAGTTATCATCAATACTGTAATACGTGGCAGTGCCTTGCTTTTTACGTGTCAGAATTCTAGCGTCATACAAGGTCTGAAGGTGCTTAGAGACATTTGCTTGAGTTAAGCTTAGACTAGTCACTAAATAACCAACATTCTTGGGGCCTCCACGCAGAGCCTGAATGAGTTGAAGTCTAGTTACGTCACTTAAAGCGCGAAAGATAGTAGAGATACTCTCTAGTGCATCACGGTCAATTTCACCATGGGTAGGTTTAGTTTGAGTATCTCTTGTTTTTTTCATCGCTTTATTGGAATGCAGTTATTAATCTAATATTAAGAAAGAGTATAATTTGAATTTACCTAAGTCAATCCCTGCAATGATAACAGCTACCCAACTACAAACAAAACTTTCCAATGGGGAGGTTTCTCCTCAGCAAATTATTGACGTGCGCACCAGTGCCGAGCGCAAATCCCTGCACATTTTAGGGAGTAGCTTTCATTGTTTAGACTCATTGAACCCAGAAGAAATTTCTAAGCTCGATATGAAAGAGATCTATCTTCTGTGTCATGCAGGTGCGCGTGCAGAGAAGGCTAGGGAAAAGATCTCTCAGACTGGAATTAAGAATATGCCAGCGATGCAGGTTATTTCTGGCGGTATTGCTTCATGGAAAAGTGAAAACTGTCCTGTAGTGGAAAACACATCGGTCATGTCATTAGAGCGGCAGGTGCGTATCGCAGCTGGAGGGCTTGTATTTATCGGAGCTATGCTGGCGTTATTGATCAACACCAACTGGCTCTTTTTACCCGCTTTTGTAGGAGCTGGTCTCGTTTTCGCGGGGATTACCAACACCTGTGGTATGGGTATGATCATTGCTAAAATGCCATGGAATAGGATCTAGAAATATTAATTCACAAGACTATGCAAGCATTGTGAGCTCATAATTCACGTAGAGTTCACATCACAGATCTTCCGCACTTCATCTCTGGTAAAGTCCTTAATCAACATACTTTTCAGAAATACATCTTCGTGGGGTAAGCTATCTACTTTGCGAAGATTTTTTATTTTCTCTACGCGTGAAAAAATCGCCCATTTGATGCTATCTTTAGTAACTTCCTTCACTCCATAGCCATTCGGTTTGTTACTCGACCAGAAGCGTACCATCGCCGTCCCTTTAGCATCAACACGCTGCCCAAGATAGATCACCAGGTGCCCACGCTCCTTGCGCCCAATTTCATCCGTCCAAAATATTTTCATAAAATCCCCCGCTCGCGCTGACTCATAACTCTCGAAGTTTCTGCCTAATTTCAGATCGTCAACCAGCTTCGCCACCCCAGGACCATTGGAGTTCCACTTTCCCCAGAAGCCTTCGCCATCAGGCTCATCTTTAAAACACAGAGCACGCAGCTCAGCATCACTCAGTTTCAACAAGCCCTTTTCGCGACACTCCATCACTGTTTTCATAAAAACAAGGTAGGTCGCGCTCGAGCAAAAACTCGGAGTCGCCAGTTCTGGACGAAGCAGCAAATCGCCGTCCTTTATAAACACGGCTTCAAATATCCCATCAAACGCATCCTTTTTCACGGAGTATCCACCACCCACTGGCATCTGACCAATCTGCGCTAGCAAGGCCTTATTAAAATCACCTTGGCCAAAGACAGTCGCGGCATAGAGGAGAGTAAGAACGATAAATTTCATGATATTTGCAAATGACATATAGTAGACGACTGAAAGATCAACTCAAGGAAACCTCATAAATTCTAAAAAAAAATATTCTTTCTGTATCAAAAACAGTAGATTCTCCGTAATTAAAAGTACCGCAATCTCCATAAACCATACATCTGCTATGAAATATCTTGTCTTCCCCACACTTTTCAACTCCGTCGCTGGACTGCTGATCGCCGCTCCGCAAGCTTACGCAGAGGATGTATCCCCGCCACAAAGCTGGCAAAAGCACAGCGTTGTTCAGAAACAAAATACCGCTATGCTTTCTGTCACTGCAGGAGATTTCACGGGCGACGGACTTCCTGATGTTGTCAGCAGTTACAATGGCCAAGTCCTTCTTTTCACCGCACCTACTTGGTCAGAGACCGTGCTGTATACATTCGATTCAAAAAAAGAACGATGTATCGCAAGTGTAGCTGTGGACGTCGATAACGATGGCGATCTTGACTGGATAGGCGCAGGAGCGCGCACCGATGTTCTGTGGCTCGAAAACCCGTCGAAACCTCAAGCAGACTGGAAAAGCAGAATCATCGATGCTGACATAGGCGCCCTACATTCTATTATCGCAGCTGATGTCAATAATGACGGCAAACAAAATCTGATCATTAATAACTTCATCGCAGAAGGCGATTTCGCCAACTCTGCCATGTGGTATGAAATCCCTAGTAACCCACAAATCGACAAGCCATGGAAACGCCACATCTTCGCCCAAGGCGATGCTCCCGGCGGCAGTCATTATTTCGCCTTTGGCGATATCGATGGTGACGGCTGGGGAGAGATAGCCCTTTCCGCCAAAGGCCAACCCTTCGATCATGGCAATTGGTACGCCTATTGGAAAAACCCAGGCCGTGAGCAAATCGAACAGCCTTGGGAAAAAGTCAAACTCCTCAGCGACCAAACTGGTGCGACCAACATCCTCATCGCCGATATCAACGATGACCAGAACAATGATTTCATCATCGCCAACGGTCACGGCACAGGCGTCTTCTGGCTCAAAGCACCCGATTTCAATATTCAGGTTATCGATGACAAGATGCGATCCGCCCACAGTCTGGCGGTGGCAGATTTCGACCACGATGGTGATATCGATGTTGCAAGCTGTGGATTTGAATCCAAAAGGCTCTCAGTTTACAGCAATGACGGTAGCGGCATGTTTAAACGAACCGACCTCGATCTCGATCAAGAATCATACGATCTAATCACCATCGATATGGATTTGGATGGCGACCTTGACCTTCTCAACGCAGGCAGAAAATCAGCTAACGTCAGCTGGTACGAAAACCCACACCAATGAATATAAGGATCTATGCGGAGCCTAAGAAAACTCCCCTAATCTCGGTTAATTACATCAAAAAAAACAAATCCCTAATTCTGTGTTTATTTGGGATTTATTAGGAAAATCTGTGTTTTGATTTGACTAAGTGGCTAAAAAGTGAAGATTAGCAGCCTGTCAGCACCGTCAGAATATTTTTTATGTCTAATTTACCCAGTAACACACCTCGCGCCGTCGTTGAACATATGGTTCGCGAGCAAGTCTACAAAGAAATGGGACTCAGTTTGCCTGAGCTAGCCAAAGCGCCAAGTGGCTTCGCCGTTAACATCAGCGCTCGCCACTGCCACCTTACTGAAGAAGCCGTAGAGGCCCTCTTCGGAAAAGGTCATAAACTGACACCGAACAAAGGCCTTTACCAAGAAGGCGCATATGCTGCAAAAGAGTCTGTTACTCTCATCGGACCACGTAGCCGCGTTATTTCCAATCTCCGTATTCTCGGACCCTGCCGCGACCTGAATCAGGTGGAGCTCGCATTTACCGATGCTATTTCACTCGGCTTCGACATCCCTATCCGTATGTCAGGCGATGTCGCGGGAACTCCCGGCTGTATGCTTATGGGACCTAATGGCTACTTCAAAATGGACGAAGGCGTCATTCGCGCCCAGCCACACGTCCACATGAACCCAGCCGATGCCGAATTTTACGGCGTCAAGCACCTCGACATCATGAAAATGAAAGTCCACAGCCCCTGCTCCGTGACTTTTGACAACATTGTCGTCCGCGTCGACCCCAGCTTCAACCTTGAAGCCCACATTGACACCGATGAAGGCAACGCCTGCGGTCTCAAGCCCGATACTTTCTGTGAATTAATCAAGTAATTAGCTCACATTTTAATAACCATCTAGAAAACTAGAAACCATAACTAAACAAACACAATACCATGAATAAAGCTCTGGGAATGATTGAAACAAAAGGCTACGTCGGTAGCATTGAGGCATCCGATGCGATGGCGAAAGCAGCTGACGTAGAAATCGTAAAGCAAGTACAGATCGGTGC
This sequence comes from Akkermansiaceae bacterium, assembly GCA_051252195.1. Classification (GTDB taxonomy): domain Bacteria; phylum Verrucomicrobiota; class Verrucomicrobiia; order Verrucomicrobiales; family Akkermansiaceae; genus Oceaniferula. Next base: position 77,590 of record JBPOGD010000012.1, read on the forward strand.
AGGATTCCTCACCATCCTCGTCCAAGGCGACGTCGGCAGCGTTAAAGCAGCCGTTGACGCAGGTGCTGAAGCCGCAAGCCGCGTGGGCAACCTCGTTAGTGCTCACGTCATCGCACGTCCTTCATCTGAAATCCTTAAACAATTCGGTATCTAATCTGAGATTCACTCAATTAGATTAACCACTAACTAAAATAATATTATGTCTAACCAAGCACTTGGAATGATTGAAACAAAGGGCCTCACCGCTCTCATCGAAGCATCAGACGCTGCCATGAAGTCAGCAAACGTCACCATGACAGGCTGGGACAAGATCGGCTCAGGTCTCGTTGTAGCATTTTTCACAGGCGATGTTGCTGCTGTTAAAGCAGGTATCGATGCCGCTGCTGAAGCTGCCGCACAGGTAGGTGAAGTTCACTCTGTTCTCGTAATCCCACGTCCGCACGAAGACCTCGGTACTCTCGGACCATGGATCGCCTAATTAAAGGCACTACACACACTTAAATAACACCTATTAATTCATGCGCATACTAATCGCCAACTTGGGATCTACCTCATTTAAATATCGTCTCTACAAAGTAGTAGACGGAAATGAGGAAGCGATCGCATCAGGAGGTTTCGAACGCGTGACTGATTATGCAGAAGTCATCAATCAGGCACTCACGAGTCTCGTCGAAGAAGGTCACATTGCAGAATTCAATGACATTGATGCCGTTGGATTCAAGACCGTTCTTGGACGCAATCTCAGTGGCTGCGTAGATGCAGATGAAAAGGTAATCGAAGCACTGGAGGGCTTCCGCGAGGTCGCTCCTGCCCACAACCCACCGTACGCGTTGGGTATCGGCATGTTCCAGAAAATCATCCCGAATGCGCGCCTTGTGGCACTCTTCGAGACTGCTTTTTACCAATGGGTGTCAGAAGCCGCCTCACGCTATGCCGTTCCTAAGGCATGGTATGATATCGGCATCAAACGTTATGGTTTCCACGGTGCCAGCCACAAATTCGTCGCAGAACGCTCAGCTGAGCTGATGGGTCGCGACGATGTGGCTGAAGCCGCACGTGGTCTGTATGTTAACGGACCAAAGGAAATTGAAGGTAAGCCTCTCCGCGTGATCTCTTTCCACCTCGGTGGTAGTAGCTCTGTGACAGGTATTAAAAACGGTGTCGCCATCGGCACCAGCATGGGATTCTCTCCACAGAGTGGTCTCCCACAAAACAACCGTGTAGGTGATCTGGACTCAGGTGCACTCCCCTACGCTATGAAAGCACTCGGCCTCACTCTTGAGGAAGCTGAGCAGCAACTCACTAAAGAAGGTGGCCTCCTCGGAGTATCAGGTGTCAGTAACGACATGCGCGACATTGAGGACGTGGCATGGGCTGAAAACTGCGACAACCCAGATGCGCAACTTTCACTCGATATGTTCATTCACTCCGCAAGGAAGTGGGCATCAAGCTTCCTCTTTGAAATGGGTGGTCTAGATGCCATCGTCTTCACTGCAGGAATCGGCGAATACGGCACCTGGGTGCGCGAAGCGATCTGTAAAGATCTTGAGGAATTCGGTGTCATCTTTGATGCTTCGAAAAACTCCGTTCGCGGCAAGGAAGCTGAACTCAGCGCCGACGATTCAAAGGTGAAAATCTTTGTCATCCCCGCCAACGAAGAGCTCGTGCTCGCAAGAGAAGTTTACCTCAAGGTCAACTAATCCTCTCTCATTATTTTCTCTCCAATTTTTTTCTAAAATCTAAATAAACCAACCAACAAAATACTATGGCTAAACAAGCAATCGGAATCCTCGAAACATCAGGCCTTATCGGTCTCGTAAACGGCACAGACGCAATGCTCAAATCTGCAAATGTCACACTTTGTGGCCCTATGAAGCAGATCGGCAGCGCTATGTGTCACGTCGCTGTTGAAGGCGACGTCGCAGCAGTAAAAGCAGCTATCGACAGCGGCGCTGCTGCTGCTGCACAAGTAGGCACTGTCCTCAGTGCTCACGTCATCGCACGTCCAGATGATTCTATAGAGGCACTCCTTCCTAAAGCTGCTGCAAAAACAGCTGCTAAGAAGTAATTCAGCGAGCAATCGCCATGTGTTTTCTCTCTGAGAGTTTGCTCTCGAGTAAGCTCTCAGAGAATCACAGCACATTTCCTACCGTTTGTCTGAATTTTTAATCATACAAACACGACCATCATCTCATCACCGCCAATCACCTAATACCATGTTTCTAGCAGAAGTAATCGGGCAAGTCGTATCCACTAAAAAGGACGCGAGCATGCACGGAAAGAAACTCCTCATTCTCCGCCCGCAGCTCGTGGACGAGAAGGACCCCACGAAGTTTCGTAACGGCGCAAACACCATCGTGGCCGTCGATAACGTCGGTGCAGGTGAAGGTGATCTCATCATGTTCGCCCAAGGCAGCTCTGCCAGACAGGCGGAGGGCATGAAATTATTACCCGTCGATGCCGCCGTCATCGCCATCATCGACAGCGTTGATGTCCTCGGTAAAAACATTTTCAAAATCAGCTAAGCTTTCAACAAGCCTCACAAACCGACCCATTTTTATAAATCGTGAATAACATCGATCAAGAAACCATCCGCTCCGTCGTAGAAAACGTCCTCGCCAAGCTCAACGGTGGTCAGCCTCTCGCTACCGCCCCTGCTGTAGTCAATGAGACATCAGCTGCACCCATGGCAGCTGCCGCACCCGCAGGTCACACCGACTGCGCATGCCACGGACACAAATCTAAGTACGAAGGCAGAAATGGCGTTTTCCAAACTGTCGACGAAGCTGCTGAGGCTGCCCAAGAAGCTTTTGTTCAATTTCAAGACCTAGGTACAGAAGGTCGTAAGAAGATCATCGAAATCGTTAAAGATCTCTGCGTTGCCAATGCTGTGCCATGGGGCACCTTCGAAATGGAGGAAACTAAGATTGGCAGACTTGATCACAAAATCGAGAAGCTTAAAATCGTCCCTCTCGTTCCTGGTGTCGAATTTCTTCGCCCAGATGCCATGAGCGGTGACTACGGCATTATGCTTGAGGAGTTCGCTCCTTACGGTGTCGTTGGTGCTATTCTTCCCGTTACTCACTCCGTTCCTACGCTTACAGGCAACGTTATCAACATTCTCGCAGCCGGTAACACCGTCCTTTTCAACCCACATCCAGGTGGTGCTAAAAGTGCCGCCATGGCCACACGTGCCTACAATCAGGCCATCTTCGCTGAACTCGGTGTTGATAACTTGATTTGTACGATCGAAAGCCCAAGCATTGAAAGTTTCAATGAAATCTGCGCCAACAAGCACATCGCTATCATGGCGATCACTGGTGGCCCAGCCGTTGTTCAAGCTGCTATGCAGTCTGGTAAACGCTCTATCTGTGCCGGCCCAGGTAACCCCGTTGTCGTTGTCGATGAAACTGCTAATATCGAGAGAGCTGCTACAGCGATCATCGCAGGTGCTTCATTCGATAACAACCTCCTCTGCATCGGTGAGAAGGCAGTCTTCGTTGTTTCTTCTGTCTTCGACGCCTTCATGGCTGCGATGGAAAAAGCAGGTGCTGTTCGTCTTAATACCGCTCAGCTCGAGAAACTCTCACTCGTTGCCTTCAACATCGCTAACGGTGCTGGCGGTTGTGCACAAGCCGCACTGAATCGCGACCTTATTGGCGCAGACGCTTCCGTTCTCGCAGGTCATGCTGGCCTCAGTGTTCCTCCTTCTACCGATCTTATCTTTGCGGAAACAGAGTCGAATCACCCTTACGTGCAGAAAGAGCAAATGATGCCTATGCTGCCTATCGTACGCGTTCCCGATTTCAAAACAGGAGTCGCCCTCGCAAAAGAAGCGGAGCACGGCTACCGCCACTCTGCTGTCATCCACTCCAACAATGTTGATAACATGACGTACATGGCGAAGGAAATGGACACAACCATCTTCATCAAAAACGGAGCCTGTACTGCAGGTCTCGGTCTCGGTGGTGAAGGCTACCTCAGCTACTCCATCGCTACTACGACAGGCGAAGGTATCACTACACCGAAGACATTCACCCGTGTTCGCCGCTGCGTCATGGTCGAAAACCTCCGCATCATCTAATTTCTCAACCCCCTTTCATGCTTCACGCTCAAATAGTCGGTACTGCAGTAGCCACAGCGAAACACATTTCGCTCGAGGGTTACAAAATGCTGCTTTGCCAACAACTTGATGCTGAGGGCATGGCTTCTGGCACACCCTTCGTCGCCATCGATCTCTTTGGCGCGGGGATGCACCAGAAAGTATTTGTCAGCACCGATGGTTTGGGAGCACAGCATATTGTTAAAGATTTCCACTCCCCTATCCGCATGTTCATCCAAGGCTTAATCGACTAATTATGAGAATTGGACAGGTCATAGGGAAAGTTACCCTCAGCGTTCACGACAGTGCCCTCAAAGCAGGCCGCTGGCTTATGGTGAATCCTGTCGATACTGCAGACCTGAATACATGCATTAACAAACAACCTGCCGTCACCGCTCAGTCAACACTGGTGGTCTACGACAACATGGGAGCTGGCGAAGGCGACATCATCGGCTTTGTCGAAGGCGCTGAAGCCACCGCCCCTTTTGAGGATCCTATTCCCATCGACGCCATCACCCTCGCCATTTTCGACACACTCTCTTACGTGCAGCCTAGCTAAATCAAAACTAGACGAGGCTCACATTTCAAAATTTCAAAAAACAAACACCACTACTTAACCACTCAACACCATGAAGAAAGTTTACACAGGTAAAGACATCGAGGACATGATCGCTCAAGGCACCAGCCTCAGCAGCATTCCAGCGAGCGCCATCATCACACCATCAGCTAAAGACGCTATCCAAGCGCACGAAAAAGGCAGCAGCTTCACTGGCGGCGGCGGTTCTGTAGCAAGTGGCTCAAGTAGTTCCGAGAAACTCCCACCACTTCCTCCAGGTGTTCCTAGCGTACCACCAGAGCCTATCGTTCCTAGCAGCGAGTTCAAGTGGGTTCCCGGCACTGATCCTAAGACACCTGAGGAAATTCAGCGCTACTTCTACTCACCAGCGATCCAGAAGCTTAAGGAGGAAATGGCACACGTCGCACACAAAATGTGGGGACGTAACATGGTCGACGGCAACGGTGGTAACATCACCATCCGCGTAGGCGACAATCTCGTTCTTTGCACACCTACTCTCCGTTCGAAAGGCGAACTTCAGCCAGACGAGATCGCACTCGTAGACCTTGAAGGTATTCAGAAAGCTGGATGGCGTAAGCGCACCTCTGAGGCGAATACCCACCTCGCGATCATGAAGCTTCAGCCAGAGGCAAAAAGCGTCATCCACGGTCACCCACCATATTCCACCGCATTCGCGGTAGCAGGCATCGAGCCTCCTACATGTCTTTGTTCTGAGGCAGAAATTTTCACTGGTCCTATCAAGCTCGTCGGTTACCAGACTCCTGGAACACCTGAGAACGCTGCTGCTGTAGCCGCCATCGGTAAGGACAACCCAGCTATTCTCCTCGCTAACCACGGTGTGATGACTTGGGGTTCAGACGTAGAAGATGCTTATTGGAAGCTCGAGAACATGGAAACAGCCTGCCAAACAGTCTGGGTAGCCAGCCAGCTTAACGGCGGTAAGGTGAATCCTATTCCTAAGGACAAGATGAGAGAGATCTTCGAAATCCGCCGCTCAATCGGCATGGTCGACCCACGTGAGGAGTTCAAGGAGTGCGAACTCTGTGACAACTCTGAGTTCAATCCTGGTGCCATCAGCGAAGTCGCCTGTACGGTACCTCCTACCAGCTCATCTGCTCAGCTCAATCCTGCTGCCGAAGACGTTGTCAAAAGCCTCACCGAGGCAATTATGGCAAAGCTCTAAGCTGCATTTCTTCTTAAACACTCAAACAACTACCTAATCTATCATGAAAGCAACAATCATCGGCGGCGGTGGCCGCGTAGGCTCTAATGCTGCCATCTGTCTCCAGTGCGCAGGTATCGTTTCTGAAATCCAAATCCTTGATGCCAATACTGACCTTGCCGATGGCGAGGCACTTGACCTCCTTCATGGCGCATCATCACTGCACGATCAACGCATCTACTCAGGTGATTACGATCGCGCCAAGGATTCTGACATTTTCATCATCACCGCTGGCCTTCGCCGCAAGCCTGATGAAAGCCGTCTCGACCTCATCAACCGCAACGTTGGTCTCTTTTCTCAGATTCTCCAGAGCATCAAAGGCGCTGGAATGAAAGAGGACGCGATTGTTTTCGTTGTTTCAAACCCTGTCGACATTCTCACTCACCTTGCAGTCAGCTACCTCGGTCTACCACAAAGCCAAGTCATCGGACTTGGAACGATGCTCGATACTGCACGTTTCCGCTCCCTCATCGCTGACGGCCTCAACCTCGCACCAACGCAGGTCAAGGCACTCATCCTCGGTGAGCACGGCGATACCATGTTCCCTGTTTGGTCCTCAGCCACTGTTGGCGGACTGCCACTCGCAGGCATCAAAGGCTGCGATATGAACTTCCAGCGCGACGTCTTCACCCGCACTCAGAAGAGTGGTTCAGAAGTCATCTCACGCAAAGGCGGAGCAGGCTGGGCAGTTGGTGCGACCATCGCCGAAACCGTTCACTCCATCGTACTCGATAAAAAGCAGCTCCTTCCCGTATCAAGTCTCCAGACAGGCTCCTACGGCCTCAAGGACGTATGTATCAGCACTCCCACCGTCGTTGGACGTAAAGGCGCTGAGCAGCACATCGAGATCGAACTCTGGCCTAAAGAGCGCCAGTCCCTCATCGCCTCAGCCAACGCGCTGAAAGATATGCTCAAGAACGTCGCAGGTGTTTAAGGCACTAAGCCCTTAAAAGATCATCTTCCAAAAACCTCCACTCGCTCATGCGGGTGGAGGTTTTTTACGTAGAAGAGGTTTCTAACCTCTATGAGAACACAGAGTAAACCATTCATGAATCTGCAAATTCCACTCCAAAAGTAAACTTTGATTAAACAACTAATATCATCACCTTTGATATTGTTCACTCAGCTTCTATATAATTTCAAGGCATCTAAACAAAAAACTAACTCAATTAAAACTTTCTAAAATAGGCTCCAAGCTATAAATTACAGTAGCTTCAATGAATTCACCCATCTTAAGACCCATCAAAAATGTAAAGCGTGATATCACGTAGGGGTGTGTGATCTAATACTGTTCTCCATAAATTCTATGCCACTGATCCAAGATCGCGTTTCTGCAGCTAACCAAGGGACAAACGACAAGGTTCTTTGCCGGTTGACGTCAGGTTGGGCGGTCATTGGCGACGTCCAGTTTTTGGAAGGCTACTGTCTTCTGCTTCCCGATCCCGTTGTATCGAGTTTGAACGATCTATCCACCAGCAAGCGTGTGGATTTCCTTGCCGATATGGCACTCATTGGCGATGCCATCCTAGAAGTCACTGGAGCAGCGAGAATCAATTATGAGATCTTGGGTAACACCGAACCAGAACTGCACGCTCACATTTTTCCGCGATTTGCTGATGAACCTGAAGATAAGCGCCGGATGCCGGTTTGGTTCTACGATTGGAGTAGTGCTCCGAAGTTCTCGCATAGCGAACATTCCGATCTCGCAGACCGACTGCGAGCAGCAATAAAAAAGCTTGGAGAACAAGCTGCACCATCCAACCGCTAGGAGCCGTTCTGTTGAGATGTTTTTCCGAAAATACAACCCTCCCCCTGTGATACACTTCAGCCGCCGCTCCTAGCGGTGGATGTGCTTTACGTTCTACTAAATATGAAACTCCTACTTACATTAATCGCACTAATCACATTTTGCGGTTTGTCAAACGCAGCTGAGAAATTGCCAGATTTCACAAAGGTTTTCCCAGACGAAAAGCTTATGCAAACCATGAAGCTTGAGAATATTGAAACCTATAGCTACCTAACAAACTCTGATTTTGATATTCTAGCTAAGACATTTTCTGAGTTCCTTGGTGACAAGTGGGCTGCTGATGATTTCGACATTTCAGAGAATCCAGAACTAGCGAAGCAAATAAAAGACGTTGATGTTATGACATTCTCAAATCCAGCATATCCTGAGATTTCCATTGGCCTTGCTCGCATGAAGATGGAAATTGAAGGTAAAAAGTTTCTAATCAGTATCAGCGTTACAAAAACGTCTCTGTAGAACAAGATAAGATGAGAAGGCAGATTGAGTAGCACAGCTCCTCAATGGTAAACTACTACTGCCATGAAAACATCT
>JBPOGD010000013.1:0-83370 GCA_051252195.1 Akkermansiaceae bacterium
TCTAGGAGACCTTAAGCACGCCATCTGTGTTCTTGACCCTAATGGCCAGATCATCGAAGAGCGTATGATCTCCAATAATGAAGAAAGCCTGCATCGACTCTCAAAGAAGTACCCTGCTGCTAAATTAGCGATGGAGGTGGGCATACATAGCCCGTGGATTAGCCGTTATATGAAGAGTCTTGAACATCACGTCATCGTCGCCAATGCACGTAAACTACGCGCTATTTATCAAAGTGACCGCAAATCAGATCGACGCGATGCCCAGATGCTCGCCAAGCTAGCCCGAGTCGATGAAACACTTTTCTAGCATATAAAGGGACACACAATTTATCACATTAGTCGGTGGCTTGACTGGAGGAGGGGGCGTGGTAGAAGTAGTGAAAGCGCGCTAAGTCGGTCGGATTGGGTATGCTGAAACGTTCTACGAAATGAAATACAAACTTCTAATCGCATTTGCCTTGGCATCACTGGCATCCTTCAGTGGATGCAAGACTAAATCATCTGAGGACAGCCTATCCCCTACATATGAATATCGCGCGATGAGTCTCGCCGAAATGTTCAAAGCGGATCCAAATGCGAAAGAGAAAATTGGTGAGATGATAGTGCTGACGGACAGTTCGTTCAATCGGACTGATATGGACGCATCGGACTACACTGAAGCATTGAACAGATTGGCATCAAGCGGCTGGGAACTCGTTTCAGTGAACAAGAGTAACTATTGGATCTTCAGGAAACAGAAGAAATAGAATCGAGTAGGCGGTAGGTTTTAACTACCGCCCCCCACACCACCGGCCATACGAGCACGTAGCACGGCGGTTCCAATCCGTCACTTGCTATCCTTAGCGCTTTTCAAACCTTGAGGATAACGAATAGAACACCACTGTTTTTCTAGACTTAATAGCCCCTGTTCTTCGAGCCAATGGTTAGTCATCGCGTGACGAACTAAGCGCATTTGGCTCATCCTCCAGTAGCCTTCCCTGCTGCGACTTGCTTGATAAACCACGTCCTTACCAATACCCAGCTTCAAGAGGTTACGTCTTCTCGCTCTGGGACGTCCCCACTGTTTCCAGTAGTAAAGTCTCAGGCGTCGGCGTAACCATTGATCGAGGGCTCGGATTTCGCCAAATGGAATACCTATCACAAAGTAGTTGAGTGCCCCCTCGCAGATAGCTGCGTAGACCCGACATGACTTTGGCGGGCGAGATTCCTCGCGTGCGTCCAGTCAGGCGTCGGACTTCGGATTTGAGCTTCTTGTTCATCGTCTGGCAAGATTCCCATAGCCTTCCTTCCCACGGTCGGTCGCCCTTGCGCAGTTGGCCTCTGGTAGTTCTTTTCATCGCTAACAGTTTCTTTTGTTCTTCTATGTTCATTGATAAACAGAGGACTTGAACCCCTTTTGGTTTTCGCCCATGCTGGGCACACACAAGTCATCGCACCACAATCCCCTATAAACGCTTCGATTAAACATCTTATGACCTTTATAACATCTAACCCAAAGACGAAGTTCCGCTCACTTTATAGGTGATGCATGTGCTCGACGTTCACTGAAAAATGAAACCCTCCGAGAACACCGCATTTAACTCAGACGCTCCACTCCTAGTTCAGACAGGAAGAACACGTCCGCGATTAGTATCAGTGGTTTGCATCTTATTGTGGATTGGAATTGCGCTTGCCATGATCACATACGGCGGTGAACAGAACAAGCGCATTGCTTCATTGTATGCACCTTATAATCTTGGTTATGTCTTGCTCCAAGGTATTTGTGCTTTCGGAATGTGGAGAATGAAGAAGTGGGGCTTTGTAGGATTTTTTATGATGGTTGCCACTAATTTAACTATTCATTTCGTTATCGGATTCTGGAGCCCTGTAATGGTCGGCGTCTATTTGATACTCTGTTACTTCTTGGCCCGAGCGATGTCATCTTTAACCAAAGACAGTGAACAAGATACTGCTGGGCAATCCGCTACCGCCGAGTAGTTTAGTTTTATGATTTTTACAACCTCCACCCCTTCGTCGAGCTGGCGCCGCATGTAGCGGATCGCTAGAGCTTTGACGTTCTGCCAAGAAATGAAATACATAGAACGGCTCGGCAAACAACTCAAAGATCCTCTCATCATCGACGTTCTTGAGTGTGCCGATCTAGATGTCATCTACGGTTTCGACCGGCTGAACGAGAACCAACCTGACGAGTATTGGGTTTCCGCGCACGAGGATGGAGTCGAGATGCATTTCGACGCACATCAGCTCCTCAATACGATCTTTTTCTACCTCGAGCCTGATGGCGATTTTCGCAGCTGTGCGCCCGACACCATAGGTCTTCCAACGTTTGATTCTCGGCAGGCGGTCAGAGAGTATGCGGATTCATCCAACCTTCGATACGACCAGGGAGAGACCGACTTCTTGGGAATTCACCGAGAGTGGGTAAAGGTGAACCATGGAACTCACCTTCATCACTTGGAGTTCCGAGAATCCCGACTTCACAAGAGACAGCCATGCTCCCCGAACAGGCAGAACAAGATAAGATGAGAAGGCAGATTGAGTAGCGCAGCTCCTCAATGGTAAACTACTACTGCCACAGGGCACATAGAGGGAAACACAATTTATTACTAAACAAACTATTATACGCCAAACGATCGGTATGGATCTCGGAGATCGAGTTCATCACTTCTGTGTTTTAAACGAAGTGAGTGGAACGATTATTGAAGAAGGAAAGGTCCCTAATGACCACCTGGCCTTAAGAAGCTTCTTAGAAAAGTATCCTAACAGCCGTATGATCATGGAATGTGGAATGCAAAGTCCTTAGATCTCGCGCTTTTTGAGTAAGTTGGGAGCAGAGGTGATTATTGCGAATCCACGTAAGGTAAAAGCAATCTACAAATCCGAACGAAAGAGTGATCAACGAGATGTGATGATATTGGCTCGTCTAGGGAGAGTGGATGCCGAGCTGCTTTATCCTATTCAGCATGGCTCTGAGGAGGCTCAGAAGGAGGTCTTGGGCATTAAGATGAGAGATGCACTAGTGCGCCAACGAGTGGGATTGGTTAACACGATTCGCTTCACCCTGAAAAGCTTGGGATTGAGAGTGAATTGCTCAGATACTCGATACTTTCATAAAAAGTGTATGAAGCTAGTTTTTGAATATTTTAAAGTGTTTACAATACTTCTTTAACAATTAGGAAATTGACTTCCCCCAATTATTAGTTGTCTTTACAGTAGTTATACAGTCACTATGAAATCGTTATATTTTTTCTTATCTCTAGCGGCTACCATATTCCCACTCTTCGCCGCTGAGTATACCGTCTCGTCTATTGAAGAATTTAATGACCTCTCGCTCTCTGCGGGTGATGTGGTCACTTGGACCGACGGCACTTATTCGGAGGAAGGTAATATCGATTTCGCGGGCACCGGAACCGCAGGCAATCCTATCACGCTTAAAGCTGAGACCATCGGGGGCGTCACCTTTACTGATTCTGTAACGATGACACTATCTGCTGATTACGCTATCGTCGAAGGCTTTTACTGGAACGGCGGCGACGGCCAGAACAACCATATTCAGTTTAGGAACGGATCCACGTACGCGAACTATTCCACAATCCGGAACTGCGCGATGAATAACCTCGCTCCAAGCGGCACAGATAAACACCGCTGGATCGTTTTCTACGGAACCAACAACACAGTTGAAAGTTGTAGCTTTACGAATAAAAGCAGCCCAGGAGCATTACTTTTGGTTGAGCTTGCATATAACGATTTCAACCCCGTTCAACATACGATGAGGAACAACTACTTTTTCAATTATGAGAACCGCGAAACGGGCACAGAACATGCAGGTGACAGTGAAACTATTCGAGTGGGTACCAGTCAATATCAAGATAAGAGCGCAAGCTGCTTGATTGAAGGAAACTACTTCCAAGAATGCGATGGTGAAAACGAGATCATTACTAATAAAAGCGCAAATAACACCTACCTCTATAACACCTTTAGAAACTGTTTTGGCTCTCTTGTAATGCGCCACGGAGCAAATGCCTACGTAGAAGGCAACTATTTCTTAGGTGAAAACAAGCCTGACTCTGGCGGAATTCGTGTTTCTGATAGCAACCACGTCATTATCAATAATTACTTTCAAGATCTTAACAATGATGGAAATATATGGAACAACGCCATTACATTAGTGGGCGGAGATGCGACATCAGGAGGCACTTCAAGTGAATACCAGAAAGTAGATAATATCCTAGTGGCTTTCAACACGATCTACAACTGCGATGACCCGCTCTATTACAATCCTCGTGCATCACACGACCCGACCGGAGTCTTCGCCTATAATGTTTCTTACTCGACTTCCACAGATGGTGTTGGTGGCGACATCTCAGGCACAGGCCAAGGGATGACTTACGTTGGAAACATCTTTGGTGGTGGCACTATCGGAATCACAGATGCAGGGTTTACAAACGCGAATGCCAACTTTAGCCAATCAGGCGAAATCTTCACCCCAAGTAATTCAGGTGTAGCAGCGAACGCTGCAGGATCAGCTTATTCTAATATCGTAGGATTTGATATCCAAGGCCGCACTCGTCAGGCGAACTCAATGGATGCGGGAGCACACGAAGTCTCCGGAGCCACAGGCGCTGTAACACACGCAGCACATTTGACCGACGCCGAAGTGGGAATAGTAGTTGGAGCTCCTTTCGTCAATGCGGAAGGAATTTACACTGGAGCCACAACGGGTGCAGACTTCATCAGTGTCGGAAACATCTCCGCGTTCTCCGCTAACGCCTCTTCGCAAACAGTCAGCGTCAGCAGTAACGTCAGCTGGACCGCAAGTGAAGGAGCCAACTGGATCACCATCACTCCAACCTCAGGAACAGGTAATGGTTCTATTGAGATTTCAGTTGCTAGTTATAGCGGAGCATCCGCTCGCTCTGCAGTGCTCACCGTTACAGACGGAACGATCACGAGAACACTCACGGTCACTCAGAACGCACCTGTTCCGGACGTAGATGTAATAGGAGTATCGCTGAGCCCAGAAACTCAGAGCCTGACAGTAGGCACGCAGCTACAACTTAGTGCAAACCTATCTCCTAATGATGCGACGGATCAAACCGTTACCTACAGCAGCTCAGATACTACTGTAGCATCCGTCAGCAGCAGTGGTCTTGTTACCGCATCTGCGGAGGGCTCCGCTACCATCACCGTGACTACCAATGACGGAAGTTTCACCGATACGGCAGTCATCACAGTCATTCAGCCTTCAGAGGGAACCAACCTTGCCCTCAATAAAACTGTCATTGGACAAGAAGACCAAGCTGAAAATCCTCTGAGTAATCTCACAGACGGAGACTCGACCAACCGTTACTCAGTCGAGAACGTCCCGCAATCGGTAACGGTTGATCTCGGTGCAACTTACAACTTAGATTACTCTGAGCTCATCACCTACCAAGAACGTGACTACCAGTATACGATCTCAGTAGCCACAGCCCCTAACGGTCCTTACACGGAAGTAGTAGATCGCACAGATAACAGCACCGGCGGGACTGACGACTCCCCTCTCATCGATGCCCTCGACGCTTCAGGCAGATACGTCATGATTACCATCACAGGGTTCGGTCCAAATTACAGTGGGCCGTGGATTAGTCTAAACGAATTCCGAGTCTATGGTGAGCAAGGCACCGCAACTTCTCCCTACTACGAATGGCTAGAAGAATCTGGAATCACCGCACAGTCACCCACCGCAGATACCGACAATGACGGAGTTTCTAATATCATTGAATATGCGCTAGGAGGCTCTCTAGAGTCTGCAGACATTCCTCTCCAGCCAATATATGAGGAAACCGCAGAGGGGTATACGATTAAGCTCACCAGAGATCCCAGCTCGCTCACGGACACGACTCACATCTTAGAATACTCAACCAACCTTCTAGACTGGACGAGAGTTGACATTTCAAATGATGATGCCTCGAACGTTAGTTTCAACACAACGAGCGCGAATCAAGAAGAAGTCGAAGTAATGGTTGATATAGACGAAGTTCCCGAAAGACGCCTCTTATGGAGATTCGTGGTCGAATCCACTTACTAAGATACGCACTAATTATGAAACCTCTCTTCGTTGACATAGTCTTCTTCAGTGGAGATGTTCTTCTCGCTAGAGGAACTGACGATGTGGAAGAAGAAAAGAAGAAGAGTCAAATCATCGTGACGCTCAACTGCTTGCTCAAAAAAAACCTAGATCAAATTTTGCACTGTCCTCCTAGTCAGCGAGTACAATGGAAGCCCGAATCCCTGTTTCAGCGTACCACACCCCCCCCCCACCCCTACTAACTCAACTCTTGCAAAAATGAATTTTTGCCAATAAATATTGACTGCCTTCTCATGGAAGGCAGCGCTGGCCAACCTCGTACCGCGATTGAGCTCGACTCACCTTTCACTACATTCACTCTTAAATATTAATCCAAAGCTTTCTGGCTGAGTACTCGGTTGGTGTGCTTTACGTTCTGCTAAAAAATTGTGAGCGCGACACAACAACGAGACCAGGCAAGCGCCCTTGCAAAGACCAACCCCAAGAAGGCGCTGGAGAAGGCGCGTTCAGTATCGGAGCCATGGTTTAGAGCGCAGGCCTTATCGCATGTCGCGAGATTCACTGACGCAGATCCCGCTGTGATTGCGAGGCAAGCTGCGAAGGCTGCGTCAGAGTGTGATGATGACTATAAGCGATCAGCCGTTCGTTCGTGGGAAGTGGCGGCACTGGCTGAGCGCGACCTCTTGTCTGAGGCCAAGAAGGCACTGGATCAATCACTTAGAGTTGCGAGATCCGTTCAGCCAATTTCTTCCCGAAGCGAGGCACTTTTTCATCTTCTTCAGGCAGCTTTTTCAATTGGCAAGGCCGAGGCCAACAAAGTAAATTCTATCCTCATTGACACCTGTGCTGTGGCCGAACACTGGAGATGCAAGCGGGCTATTCGGGACGCAGCGAAGATGATCAGCGGAGAACTTCAACCGAGGCAATACTTCTGGTAAAAACACCAAGCAGAACAAGTCATGGATACTAACAGGCTACCCGCCCCGAGTCGAAATTTTATGATAATTCAACCTTTAACTTTGCTGATGGAGATCGGTCTCAGTAGCCTGTAGCATCACTCAAACGTTCTCTTAAAAATATGAAACCACTCTTACTCCTTTTATCCGTAATGCTTTGTTTATCTTCGTGTTCGGAACATGATTCTAAAAGCCAACCTGATTTTTCAGGGAGAGTTGCCTATATATATTACAAATCGGAATCAGGGGGAACTAAAGTAGTAACTCGATTCGATACAGGTATCCCAGGAACATCCACCTCTTTGCGTGAAGATGTTTGGGTGGATGTTTATGAAGACTGGGTTCACGTTATCTTGAAGAACAGAAACGATCATTTGACGATCATTCCAAGAGAGCGAGTGATCAAAATAGTTGTTGAGACAAAAGAAGGCAATGAACTCAATATCCCTAAATAGAAATCGGTAATACTAAAATTAGAGAACAAGATGCTGCTGGTAATCAGCTACCCGTTGAGTAGTTTAATTTCATGATATTTAGAACATTTAACCCCTTCGTCGAACTGGCGCTCTTGGTAGCGGATTCCAGTCCTTTGACGTTCGACCAATAATATGAATCATCGCCCCCTTCACTCGTCTAAGCGAGTGGAGGTTTTTTTTGGAAACTTAGAAAACTCATAAAATTAACAGAACCTCCAAAACCTGAGGTCGTCGATACCACGAGAGAAATCTTAAGGTATTTAAAAACACACCACATCCTCCCTTCAGATGACTCAAGCTACCTACAGAGCAAATGCCAGTAGGAACTAATTAAGGTATCGATGAACCAATTCTCAACAAATCAGGTACTAAGATATCGACTCGGTATTAATTCACGCTAGTTGGCACAATCGCTGTTGTTTGTTCAAGATCAACAGGCTGCGCGTATTTCTCATCGTGGCAGTTTAAAAAAATTCACTTTCGCTATCGAAATTTCTTGCAAAGATGAGTTTATATGGCAATTTCCCGCCCGTCGAGCCGCCTAGCGGTTTTGATAAGAAAGTTAAAGTAATTCCGGCATAGCTCAGCGGCAGAGCGGGTGACTGTTAATCACTAGGTCCTTGGTTCGATCCCAAGTGCCGGAGCCACTTTAAACTTCTTATCTTATAATGTCACTTTGTGATACTGCGACAGACATTGAAATTTATGCCATCGGCAGCACAGCTTCTCAGAAGCTCTTCTGATCGCTAAACTAAAGCCCTATGGTGTAATGGTAACACTCCGGATTTTGATTCCGTCATTCCAGGTTCGAGTCCTGGTAGGGCTATTTTTTTGACTACTTCCTCTCGCAGCAAGCTTATGAGCTGATTGAGTTTCAGATTATTCAACTCCCCTAATTGAGTTTTGAGATAAAAAAGATGCGCACAAGAGGAATCGAACCTCCACGGGGTTGCCCCCACTAGAATCTGAATCTAGCGCGTCTACCAATTCCGCCATGCGCGCACATGGATGCAATGAAGCAATTTCGCCTCTCCATTGCAAACCCTATTTGCCTGCTACCGTTTAATGATCGGGGCAGCTACTGTCAATGGGTGCATCTGCTTCGGCCTCGTTAGAAGTGACTAAGTTGTTCTCTAGCAGGTACTCCTCCACCTCAGCTCCTGACACATCAGCAAGCATATGACCGTTAACCGTCACGCAGGGACTGAGTGGCTGACCGCTTTTCTGCTCCATCTCCCAGCGGAAGGCGGGGTTTTTGATGATATCCTTTTCCTCAAACGGAAGTTCGTATTTTCGCATGATGGCACGTACACCCTCACTCCAGCCACAAAACGTCTTCAGATAAGTTACAATTTGTATGTTTTCTTGAGTCATAATTTTTTATTGAATTAATTGTAGCAAGGAAGCGGTGTTTGACGGAATTTGCAACTTTCATTTACGACATTCTCTCTTGGAAGATGTCACATCCATCACTTGCAGGATTTTTTTCTACCATTACTGTCGTCCTATACTACCAATACTCATGCGCAGACTTTTAACTAATCTCTTTCTCACAACGTGGCTTGTTTCGGGATGTGTGCAGATGCCAGATTCCATGTCGGGAAAAGTGAAGCAGGATCAACTAACCATACCGAAAAGGTATGATGCATCGTCCGCACCTACCATGGAAATAAGCAGCGGTTTGCTATCACTTTTCTCCGATAAGAGGCTGAAGTCATACGTCGCCAAAGCACTCGCCTCCAATCCTGATTTACAAGGTAGCGCTGCACGGCTTGAGGAATCTGGATTTAATTTCAACAAAACTCACTCGGGGCTGTTTCCAACACTCGATGCCAACGCCTCCGCTTCGCGATTCCAGTCTAATTCTGACAATTCCCAATACCGAAGCTCTCTGTACTCGCCTTCACTCGATAGTCAGTGGGAGTTGGATGTCTGGGGACGCATCCGCGCAGGTGTCACAGCATCTGCCCGCGACCGCGATGCCGCCCTCGCCGACTTCAAAGCAGCTCAAGAATCCATTGCTGCACAAACGATGCAGGCGTATTTCAACCTCGTTGCCAATGAAAAACTACTGGCACTTTCAAACCGCCGTCTCACGAGCTTTAAGCAAACTTCGGACCTCGTTAATCGTCGCTTCGAGGCAGGTATAGGTAATCTCGGTGAACTCGACCTCGCGCTCACTGATGTCGAAACCACCCGCGCACAAGTCGCTGAAAGAACCGACGCACGCGATCAAGCCGCCCGCTCTCTCGCAGTACTTCTCGGCGACTACCCCAGCAAATCATCGACCAAATCATCATGGCCCTCACTCAAACGAAGTGTCAGCAGTGGCATCCCCTCTGAGCTACTGATGAAGCGCCCGGACATTGACGCAGCCTTTCAGCGTATCCTCGCCGCTGACTCAAGAGTCAAGGTGGCGCACCGCGATCTCTACCCTAGTTTCTCACTCACTGCGAGTGCTGGCCGTCAGTCCTCAACACTGAACGATTTGGCAAAGTCGAACTTTAACGTTTGGTCTCTGGCGGGAAACCTCTCTGCTCCGCTCTTTGATGCAGGAAACCGCCGCTCAGAGCTCGGTGCTGCCAATGCCCGAGCTAAGCAAGCATACGCAAGCTACCAGTCCACTGTTCTTAATGCCTTCCGCGAGGTAGAAAACGCACTCGGATCAGAGCAGTATTTACTCAGCCAGCAGAACTCAACTCGTAGAGCTCTCGAAGCTGCCCGCCGAGCTGAAGAGCGCATTCAGCGCCAGTACGACTCTGGACTGGTGGAAATACTCACACTACTCGATACACAACGACGCTCTTTTGACACCGAAGAATCACTCATCAGTATCACTCTCGCACGCTACCAGAACCGTGTCTCCCTTGCACTCGCACTCGGCAAGGGTCTCTAGGCAAAGGTCTCTAGGTAATCATTCATTACGCTCTTAACTCCATTTCCATGAAACTCGCCGGCCAAATCATCTTCCCCGTCATCCTTCTTTTACTTGCATTTTCAGGCTTTAAAGCACTGAAAAACAGCAAGGAGCCACTGAAGAGCAAAGTACCGCCTGCTATCACCCCTCAAGTCGAGGTAGTAGAAATTTCCCCATCGGACTACGCGCCGCCACTACGAAGTTTTGGCACCGTACAGAGTTACTTTGAGTCCACACTCACACCCCAAGTTTCAGGAGATATCACCGAGGTCTCAGATAGCTTTCGTGTAGGAATCACAGTGGCGAAAGGTGAGATTTTAGCTCGCATCGACGATGTGACTTACAAAGCAGCACTTGCTGATGCAGAGGCTAATCTAGCTAATTCTAAAAGGACCCTGGCTGAGGAGCAAATTCGCGTAGATCAAGCATCAGCTGACTGGCTGGCATCGGGTAGGTCACTCTCTAAAGCATCTGATTTCGTACTGCGTAAACCACAGCTTGCTGCAGCCCGCGCCGACATCGCATCGGCTGAAGCCGCCGTTGAAAAAGCAAAGACCGATCTAGAAAATACCACTATGCGAGCCCCCTATGATGCCATTGTGCTGGAAAGAACAGCCTCCATAGGAAATTTAGCGAACATCCAGCAAGCCATCGGAAAACTTGTTGCATCAGAAAAAGCCGAAGTCCGCCTGCCTCTTACCGCAGATCAGATGGCACGACTTAATCTCCCTAGTGGAACAGCATCTAAAGAATCCATCGCAATCCTACTAACAAACCCCGCTCAACCTAACTCTGAGTGGTCAGCTCAATTAGTCCGAAAAGACCCCAGCATTGATCCGCAAAACCAAGTTAGTTACGTCATTGCTGAAATTGACCAACCCTACACAGGGCAAGCCCAAGCGCTACCTGTAGGTACCTTTGTTAATGCTTCTATTCCCTCAAAACCTCTCGTAGACGTCTATGAGATCACCTCGTCCGCACTGGTGAACGATCTATTTGTTTGGGCTGTCGACTCCGACAACAAGCTACGCAAACTAGATGCCAAGCGTATGCAAAGCTTCGAGTCCAAGGTCTTCATCGACATCGAAACTGATTTAGATCCACCGCTGGTCATCCTAACACGACCACTGACAAATTTCCGCGAAGGCGATGAAGTTAAAGTCCTCACTGGCGAGGATACGAAGTAATTTGCTACTTTCTATTGCTACACCCTGACTCGATATGTCCCCTTTAAAGAAACATCCTTTCATCACATGGTTTGCCAGTAACTCGGTGGTAGCAAATATCCTGATGCTTACCATCTTCGCTGCGGGCCTTTTCACCGCATTTACGGTAAGGAAAGAAGGCTTCCCTGCTTTCGCTGCCGAGTCAGTCACCGTGGTAGTGCCCATCCGTGGCGGTACGCCAGAAGACGTTGAGCGCGGAGTTTCCATCAAAATTGAAGAGGCCATCGAGAGTGTTGAGGGAATCGATCACGTGCGCTCAGTAAGCTCTGACAGCCTCGCCACCATCACTATTCAGGCAAAAGAAGACTACCCCATCAGCAAACTTCTCGATGATGTTAAAATTCAGGTTGATGCAATCCCATCGTTCCCCGAGCAGGCTGAAAAACCAGTCGTTACCGAAAACAAAAGAGCTGATGACGTCTTGTGGGTAGAACTCCACGGCAGTGCGAGCGAGTCAGTTAGAAAAGAAGCTGCGAGAAAGCTTCGCGATGCCCTACTAAGAGAACCTTCCATCTCTCAAATAGAAACTTTTGGCTCAAGAGACTATGAAATCTCTATCGAGCCCTCCGAGGAAAAGCTGAGATTTTACCAACTCACCTTCTCTGAATTAGCTGACGCAGTGACTAACAATTCCATCGATCTAGGAGGTGGTGAGCTTCGCGCTGAAAATGGCGACATCTCGCTGCGCTCTCGCGATCAGGCCTACGTGAAAGAGGACTTCGAGAATATCCCTGTACGCACGAATGCCGACGGCACCCGTATCTTCGTAAGAGATGTTGCGGTAGTGAGGGACGCCTTCATCGATCAAGATTTCCTCAATCGCTTCCGCAATGAGCCGACGACTAGTTTAAAAATAACTACCGAGGGACGCGATGACATTATCAATGCCGTTACCGAGGCTCAGGAGCTGGTTGCCAATTACACAGACCTCCCCGAAGGCGTGGAACTCACTTCTTGGCTCGATGGCTCGGTGAATATTCAGGACCGACTCAAGTTACTCGGTAGAAATGGTTTTGTCGGAGTCCTGTTAGTACTGGTGGCTTTAATGCTATTTCTTAATCTGCGCCTCGCATTCTGGGTCGCACTCGGTATCCCAATTTCACTCGCAGGTGCCGTCATTCTTTTCCCGATACCTGGCATCGACATGTCGATCAACGTCATCTCCGCCTTCGGCTTCCTCGTCGTACTCGGTATTGTAGTTGACGACGCTATCGTGATTGGAGAGTCCATTTTTTCTGAAAAACAGAAAGCTGGCCCTGAGGATCATAAGAGTCAGCTGAAAACCACCGTTCGAGGTGTCAGCCGCGTCGTCACGCCCGCCACCTTCGGCGTGATCACCACCATTGCGGCTTTTCTCCCGCTGACGCAAATAAGTGGTCGTATGGGCAATGTTTTCGGCCAGATCGCTACAACAGTTATTTTCTGCCTGATCTTTTCACTCGTGGAATCAAAGCTGATTCTTCCATCACATCTCGCCCATGTGAATGTGCACAAGAAACCGAAATACCGCATCACCAAACTCTGGGCACGATTCCAAAAAGCTGTTGCCGATGGCCTGCAGTGGTTTATCGAAAAAGTCTATAGCCCCGTCATTGGATTCTGCATCATTTGGCGTTATGCTGTAACGTTCGGTTTCATAGGCATCCTCATTATCGTCTTTGGATTATTTCCAGCAGGACAGCTCAGATTCGTCTTTTTCCCCAATATCTATCGCGACAACATTTCTGTGAATCTGCAGCTGGAACAGGGGCAGTCTGTACGGTATTTACATCAAAATGCAGAGCATATCGCAGAAACAGCACAGGGTCTCGGCGAAAAGTATCAGGACACATTTGGACACAACCCGTTCAAGGAAATTCAAATTTCCTCCAGTACAAACACCAAGGCATCCATCGTCACCGAGCTAACACGCTCAACCACACGTGAATTTCTTAGCACAGAGCAAATTCTCCAAGATTGGCGAAAAGCCGTCGGTCCCATTGCGGGCTCACGCTCCCTTACCTTTGCTGCCACCGCAGGGCCTCCTGGCGGTGATCTCGCTGTGAATTTAGAAAGTGACGATCTCGAGCAACTCAAAGAAGTAGCCGATGAGATGAAGGCACTCATCAGCACTTATCCAGGAGTTTACGATATTTACGACACTTTCGACTCTGGAAAACCTGAGATCCTCTACTCCCTCACCCCACAAGGTCAGGCGGCAGGCTTTACCAAACGCGATCTCGCCACCAATGTCCGCGACGGCTTTTACGGCAGAGAAGCTCAGCGCGTGCAGCGCGGGCGCGATGAAGTACGCGTCATGGTGCGCTACCCCATTGAGCAGCGTAGCTCATTAGACACTTTAAGAGATATGCGGATTCGTAAAACCGATGGCACCACCGTTCCTTTTTCTGTAGTAGCAGACACGGAGTACTCAGAAACCTTGGCATCCATCGAGCGCTACGACAGCAAACGCATCGTCGCCGTGGAAGCATCTATCGATAAAGCACTCACCTCGCCCGGCGATGTCCTCCGCAGACTACAAACCGAATATTTCCCTCAAATGCTCGCCAAGTACCCTGATATTTCGATTAGTCAAAGTGGTGAGGCAGAACAGCGCGGCAAGTCGTTAAAGTCGCTTCTCGCTGGCCTCACTTTTTCCGTTGTACTCATCTATATTCTCATTGCCATTCCCCTCAAGTCCTACGCCAAACCTTTGATCATCATGTCCGTCATTCCCTTCGGTGTCATCGGTGCCCTCATGGGTCACTACATCATGGGTATCCCCGTTTCTATTCTTTCGGTATTTGGTATTTTAGCTCTATCAGGAGTGGTGGTAAATGACTCCCTTGTCCTCGTCTGTCGTGTCGATGACCTCCGCGCCGAGGGTAAAAGTCTACGCGAAGCCTGCCATCTCGCAGGTGCTAGTCGCTTCCGCGCCATTCTCCTCACCTCCCTCACGACCTTCCTTGGCTTAGGGCCCTTGCTACTCGAAACCGAAGTCCAAGCCCAGTTCCTCAAACCCATGGCTGCCTCTCTCGCCTTCGGCATCCTCTTTGCCACCGTCATCACCCTCCTCCTCCTCCCCGCACTCATGGTCATCGCCAAGGAGATCAAAGACCTCATCCGCGACCTCTACAATATCCCCCACACGGATTAGCATTAACCGTGGCATGACCGTCTCGGTCATGATCAAACGTCCGCAAAGCGCAAACAAGGAAAAGCTCCCCCCAGTCAAGCCCCCACTCCCCACAGGATTTGATTGCAATCCTCCGCCCACCTCACTAAAACCCCACCGCTACTACCAAGTCCCGGTAGTTCAACGGATAGAACAAGGGTTTCCTAAACCTTAGATCTGGGTTCGATTCCCGGTCGGGACAATCCCTTAAATGCTTTTATAATAAGGGCTTTATGCCATTTTTGGATACCAAGGGAAAAGTGTTTATTCTGCTTAATTCTGCCCGAATCTGCCCAATTACGTATTAAAAACGGATACAAATCGGATACAAAAATTCCTTTAATGTGGAATTAAAACCTAGAAATGAGCTTCATTTGCAGATCAGACCCGCCATTAACGAAAAATACGCGAGGCACCACCCTCGCGTATTCCGCTCAATTCATGTATCTCCCATCCCTTTACGTCCTGTTGGATTTGAGAAAGCATAAAATCTCATTCCAGTCAAAACGGACAGATCGCCCCCATCGAATACGCGGCAGCTTCTTATCTAATTCAATCTTCTTCTCACTCACGCGCAATCGCTTAGCTAATTCTTTTTTTGTTAGTAGTTCAGCAGGCATAAGATTTTCGTTTTTAGAAGATATAGGAGGCGCGTTCATTTCTACCTATAACTACGATTGATGTGGGCTTTTTAACCGACGGCACATTCACTTTTTCTCAAATATGGTGTCAATAAGGCGACGAATAGGTGCCTAATATCTAATCTTCATCGTCTTTGACGTGTGGAAGCTGAGTGTTTTTGTGCCAAGTTGGTTTGCTTTCAGGGACTAGCTTTTTAATAAGCACGCGTAAAGCATCTGCTAGCAAAGCCATTTCTATATCCGAGACACTTCTGATTTGGCGTTCTATCTTGGATATAGTATCCCACTCTATTTTAAAGCCTATGATGATGCATCGTACAGCATGGGTTTTTGGGAAAGCTTGCGCTCTCTCCTTAGGAGTCGAACTTGTGTACCAACCATATTTTTGATCTTAGATCCCATATAATAAAGATCATCTCAGTAGCGCACACATAACAAGTAACTACAAGCGTGGAGCTGACTTCGTAGATGAAACAAGAGGGATTTGGTGCAGGAATTCCAATCTTAATCTTGCTGAGGAATGAATTCTTGTCGCTCTATTTGGCACCCCTTTGTTATTTCAAAACTCAAAACCGACTAAGCAGAAACTGGGCAGTTTCGTCAGGGCTCCATCAGGCCTCATTTAACTAAATTTGGCTCAAGAAAATAAATATTTCGATGTTTGACCACGTTATTTCGCCTCACCCATGAGTGGAAAAGCTTCTATTTTCATCAAATTTTAACCTTTTCCCGCTATTCTTAATGTGACTCATTTTCACAAAGGCACAAGGAGGCCGTTCACATTGTATAGTGCTCATTTCAACGCATCGGCTGAGGCAGACACTAAACGCGAAAGCCAGCATGAGTTGGACAAGCTAGATACCGACATCACACACGCAGTCTCCATGGGAAACCTAGAAATCGAAGGCGGGTCAGTGAACGGGCGTGCCGCTACTGGATCAGCATTCACCGCCGAGGCCATTCGTATCAGGCAAGAG
The DNA here is from genome assembly GCA_051252195.1 of Akkermansiaceae bacterium. GTDB lineage: Bacteria > Verrucomicrobiota > Verrucomicrobiia > Verrucomicrobiales > Akkermansiaceae > Oceaniferula. Next base: position 16,418 of record JBPOGD010000013.1, read on the forward strand.
AGAAAGAAGAAGGACACTGAACTCATTATCATTATTGAACAGCTCCGTGAGATGCTGCAACGCATGGACAAGCGCATTGATCAATTATCCGTGGAAATCAAACAGCTCACCGATCAAAAAAATGCGGCAGAAATTCGTAGCGAAGTCGCTTTCACTCAAATGCATGATCTTGAAAACCAGCTTACAAACATCGAAGCTAATGGCTTTAGCGACACCACACGCAAAACCTTGAAACACACTATCGGGCAAGAAGCCGATGGACTCGAGAATGACGAAGCTCTCCTTAAATGCGCTCGCAGCTGTATGGCTAAAGAACAGCAAAATGGTATTGAAGCCTACGCCGAAGTTCAGACCATCGACAGTGAAATCACAGCCAGAGTCAAAGCAAGGGACAATCTCGTAAAGGCACGCGATGAAATCAAAAATCATCCCACAGCCTCACTCTTACAAAAAACCACTCTCGCAAAAGCCGCTTTAGAACACTCCATCAGTGAAGTTAGTGTTGAAGCTGAAGGGGCAAAGGGCAATACCAAGCAGGCGGTGGAACAAACTCTCGATGCTCAGAGACAAGAACTTACATCAGAAGACAATTTTGAATTCGATGAAAATTCTCTAACCTCTTCAGCACCAGATTTGAACGGTCTCAATTTTTAGTCGTGATTTGCAAACCGTTCTCTCGCCGACTTTCAGTTAGTCCATACCATCAACAACAAAAGAGCCACACAAATAAAGAACCCTATGAAGAGTTGTTTCCACCACGCTCCAAGAATACATCCACCACTAAGAATGATAATCCATTTAAAGATGACTGACTGCATATCAAATTTCTGTATCGCCAGAAAAGTAAAAACCCCACCAATAAGAAACCACCACCAATTCATATCTTCCTTTGGAGCGGGTGGAACAGATGGCTGCGGCGGTTGATACTCTCGATAAGAGACTTGCTTCTTCCCACCACATTCGGGACATATATCCATAGCCCCTATAGGGTCGCCCACCGCGCCATACCCCCTACAACGGGGGCACTCCTTATATTTTGTGACCTTCATTGGTTTATGATTTGAAGGGCTGTTTCTTGGGCATCATCTTGTCCCCACTCCCCCTCTGCTACGCGACGCTTGAGCAGTTGATGGAGTATCACAACTTTACGGAGATGATTTTTAGCCTCCGCTGGTCCAAATATCCCCAAACTTTCTCTTGAACCAGAATACATTCCGTCCGAGTAAAACCTGTAGTGAACACCAGGTTTCTCGTCCTTAAATGCCACCACAGGAATGTGATCTGGCGTATTTTCGTATTTCTGTAAGGCGTTACGCATCTTGATAGCCAGTTTGACCGCATCTTTGATGTGTTTTTCGTTGGCCGCAACCACGACTACTATGCCATCAATCTTAGCTGACAAGATCATTGCAGCGGAGAATTTAGTCTCTCCATCGTCGCCTTTCTCAAACCAGAGGACACCTTCTTTATCTTTTTTAAAGACTGAAAGTTTTTCTTCAGCGTAGGAAAACGTGGAGGTAAAGAGCACACACAGTATATACGAGGCTCTGAAAATACTCAGTAAGTTCATTATTTTATAGCGGTTTGGTGTTTCCGCCCGACTCGGGCTATAGTGAAACAGAATCCGCATTCTGTTTCATCTATGACCGGAGAAGCCTCTTTGTTTGACCAAGACGGAAACCGTAAATACCTCAATACTGAAGAACGCTTGAAGTTCTACGAAGTGGCAAAGCTGATTCCTGAACAAAGAGACCGTAGCTTTTGCCTGACTTTGTATTATACAGGATGTCGTATCTCGGAAGCTATTGAGCTACATCACAGAAGCCTCGACCGTTCCAATGGAACGGTTATATTTCGAACGCTCAAACAACGTCATAAAGACCGCTATCGAGCTTTGCCCATACCAGATGAGCTAATGCACGAGATAGACAAACTAATACGCTTAGGAACCAATACTGGGCATATATGGGACTTCTCCCGAACCACCGGTTGGAGGATCATTAAGAAGATCATGCAGCAAGCAGGGTTCCATGGAGTTAAGGCTTCACCGAAGGGCTTGCGGCACGGCTTCGCCATTGCCTGTATCTCAGCGCGAATCCCAATGTCGACCCTTCAAAAATGGATGGGCCATTCGCGATTTGAGACGACAACGATTTACCTCGATTTTGTAGGTAAAGATGAACGAGATTTGGCTAAACGAGTCTGGTCAAATCAAGGACTTGACAACGTTCATCCTCGAAAATAATGACCAGATGCATCCTCTCCATCATCAAGACCCCATCGACACCTTGATCAGTTTCATTAATATTGACTTGGGATATGCTCGGTGGCGCGCTAGGTTCATGTGCGGTACTGAGATACGCTGTGACGTGTTGTGGATGTGGGCGCGACGAGGCATAGGCAGCCCCACAACATTCCCCCACTCATGTCTCGCTATCTTCTCGGCATCTAATTAGATTTCTCTCATAGAAGAATCTAGCCTATATGATCACCGGAAAACTTAAATCTAAAATCGACAGCATCTGTAGTGCGAAGTGGGCGGGCGGCATAGCTAACCCGTTAACCGCACCTACGCCTAAGGACAGCGTCTGTGCCCTGGCCTGCGGCCCTCTTTACCTCCCTCCAGTCCCGAGCATTTAAGGGAGAACTGTAACACTCTGCACTATGAGACACGTTCCTACAGCCCTCTATATCGATACTCAGGTATTCGTGAAAAACAGAATGGAGCTAGATGTTCGTGAGTTCAATCAGCTGAAGGACACCTTTGCTAAAAGCGGTATTCGCCTGCTCGTTCCCGCCATCATGCAGCGAGAACTGTTTCGCCATTATCGACGCAAGGCTGAGGAATTGGCTGCTGCGGTTAGCAAATCTCATACAAGTTATCCAATCAGTAATTTAGAACTAGGTACATTACCAAGTCAGGATGAATTAGTTGAGCAATGTTTTGATGAATTAAAGAGACAGTGGGATAAATTTACTTCCCACTTCGTCGTTGAGACACTGCCTCTTGTTGGAAACATCGAGGATGTAGTTGATTGGTATTTTAATGAGGAACCTCCTTTCCACAAAAAAAAACACGAATTTCCAGACGCCATGATTGTCAGCTCTTTAGACGCTTACCATCATGAGCACAGCGCTAATATCGCTATCATTAGTAGAGATGGGGACCTTAGAGGCGTCTGCGACCTACGTCGGTATATGATTAATTTCCCCGACCTCGACAAATACGTGGCTGCCTTCGCCCCTGAATTATCTAGTGACGACATCGACGCTCCCCCCTTAGATCCGACCAAGCCGATTACCACCGAAGACCTGACCGAACTCAAGGCCATTTTACAACGTGGTAATGATGCTACTCAAATTGAAGTTCAGAGAGTGATGAGTTTGCTTGAGGCCCGGGGGACGAACTACGACTATTTCTTCCGTCATGCTGCTGACATGATCTGGTTTGATCCACTGAAAGAAGGAGGATACTTCAATGATCCTCCAGCAGCCGAACTAGATGCCGAAGGTCGGAAGAGGGCTAATTGGTGGCCACCTCTGCAATACTTGTTTCAAGCCTATGATCAAATTCCTGAGGAGGTAATAACCGTCCTGGATGATCTACCGGTGTCAGACAATCCCAGAGTCTCGGAAGGCATCGTGGATATAGTGCTCAAGGCCAAAGAGCCTGAGTTAACTCTTCGGATGAAAGATCACATATTGGCCTTTGTGGATCATGCTACATGGAACCGAGACAAACTCATAGCACTGCTCAAGATGCCGTTCCTATTTGAGAGCGCGTTTGCCGATTTCACAGAATCACTTCTTCTCAAGGTCGTTGAGTTCCGACCAGACCCTCAAGCTCAGGAAAAGCAGGCACGCCGCAAGGCAAACCCGGATGATTGGGGCGCATCGCTTGAACCTCAACCCAATCTCGACTCCTGGGTATATCAAGAAATTCTCAAGAACGGGGTTTGCCCTCTTACCGAACAGGAACCCTATCAGGTGGCTCGCATACTAATCGATGCTACCGCGAGCATGCTCCGCCTGAGCAAGCATGAGGAGGAAATAACATCGGGCAAGGCTCAGGACTTTTCCGAGATATGGTGTCCTAGGCTAAACAAGGTGACCCGGAGTCATCGAGACGCAAAACAGATGTTGGTCAAATCGTTGACCTATGCCTGTGAAAAGGTTTATGAGGCATCTCCAGAAATGGTGGAGCCGTTGGATCAGGTGTTACGGAATCTACCGTGGTTATTGTTCAGCCGCCTCCGGCAGCACCTTTATGCTCATGCCACTACAGAGCAGGTATTGCCATGGATCAGAGAGTACATTCTGGGATATGAAGGGTATGAAAAGTGGGATCTGCACTATGAAATGCAACAAATGATCCGCGAGGCGTGCTCAAGCTTTGGGTCTCAGTTGCTGGCCGAGGAAGAGCTATCATCCATCGTTGAGTCAATAAAAAGTGGGCCTCCGCAGGATGAATACCGGGAGTGGCTGGGAGCAGATTATACCGATGAGCAGTATCAACAGCGAAAACGTTATTTTCACCGAAAACAGCTTAGACCCTTTGAGTCCATTCTACCTGAAAAAGATGCAGCATATTACCAAGAGCTATCTGAAGAATTTCAGGATGATGAATTAAAAGATGAAAATTACACGCCTTGTGGGGAGGTTAAATCCGGGGTTGTGTTAGAGAAAAGCCCGGTAGAAGCAGTAGAGTTGGCAGGCAAATCCAATGAAGAGCTGCTAGAGTTCATCAATGAGTGGGATAAAAGTGAAAGGCTGCGGGGCGATGGTTTTATCGATGTCAACATTAGAGCTCTTGCGAAAGAATTTCAGACGGTCTTCACAGATAGCATTATCCCTGACACAGACAGGCTAAATTTCTGGATACAGAATAAAGATCGTATCGCAAGACCTGTATATATCAGGTCGATTGTTGAAGCTCTAAAGGAATCTGTCAAACAAGGCAACTTCGATCAGTTAGATCAATGGTTTGAGTTCTGTGAATGGGTGCTGTCTCATGCGGAGCACTCAAAGGTAGAGCTTGAAAAAGGGAATGAAAAGTCGCGCGAAAACCCAGATTGGAGTCGCGCTCGCAGGGCCGTGGGTGACTTTGTTGAGGCTTGTCTCAGTGATGACATCGATGTGCCGTTAACAGCCAGAAAGAGCATAGCTGGGCTGCTACAACTACTTTGCACTCAATTCAGCTACCAACTGGACGAAGACCATCCTGTCATTTTGAACCGTGATGATCAGTTAACAGAGGCCATCAACATTACCCGGAGCCGGGCGCTGGAGGCATTGGTGAAATTCGGGCATTGGATACGCAGAAAAGATGAAAAAGCCGAGGTGCCGGAAGTGTTGAGTATACTCAAAGAGCGTTTTGCTGATGATGCACAGTATCCACTTACCCTGCCTGAGTATGCTATCTTGGCTACACGCTACGTTGGTATATTTACGTTCGATCAGCAATGGGCCACAGAGAACAAAGCTAAGTTTTTCCCTCAGGATAATTTATCAGTATGGGTGGAGGCCTTTGGCTGTTTCCTGCACTACACTCAGCCATTCAATGCTGTTTTTCATGCCCTGCAAGATGATTTTATTTTTGCCTTGGACAAACTTCCAACACTACTTAGTCAGGACAGTGCCTATAACTTCATACAGTCACTAGGTCAGCAGCTGTTCACATACTACCTATGGGATGAGTTCCCCTTAACTGGCAAAGATAGCCTACTTGCGAAGTACTATGAGCAAACGTCAGGTGACCGAAAACACTGGGCTCATCTTTTTGACCACGTCGGGCGATCATTCAATAACAGCAGCCCCAAACTGGAGCAATCACTCAAAGACCAGGCCATGGCTTTCTTTGACTGGAGGTTTGACGTGGCTGAGCCAGTTGAACTTCAGGAATTTACCTTTTGGCTTGAAGCTAAATGCTTTGACGCTGATTGGAGACTGGATAGTTACTTAAAGATTCTGGAGGTCGCTCAAGCCTCTAATATTAAAATAACAATCGATCTCCAGACTTTGCACAGTTTACTGGATGATCATGCTGCTAAAGTGGTAGAGTGCCTCGCCAAGCTCACAGAATCATTCGACGAGAACGACGGCATCTACTTCAGGCCTGATGATATAAAGGCCATCCTGAAAGTAGGGTTGAGCAGTGGCGATGAATCAATAAGGAACCACGCTGAGCAAGCTAGAGAAAACCTTCTCCGTGCTGGTCGTCATGAGTTTTTGAACGAAGAATAGTTTGCAGTTGGGTGTGTTCCGAGCCCGGAATTTAAGGTGAAAACCATAGGATAAAAAATGCCACAAGAGCTAATATACTACGGCTATGATCCTGGTGGAAATGGTTGCCATGGGGTTGCCGTTCTCAGAGTTGTGGGAAACATTCCAATTTCCCTCATCACGAAAGATCTCAGGAATGTTCACGAGGTACTTCAGCACTATCAAAAGACATGCGCTGGCGGCAAAATCGCCGGCATAGGCATCGACACCTTGACTGCATGGGCTACCGGCCATTCCGGGTGGCGACCAGCCGATCTCGAACTACGTGAGCGATATCCTGAAGTGCAGAGTAGTGTCGTCTCCTCAAATTCCATGCACGGAGCCATGTCTCTCAATGGTGCTGCATTTATTCACAGTGTTCGGTCTGGCAAACCAGCTAGCCCGATTACCGAAACGCACCCTAAGGTACTGGTTTACGCATTAACTAATAGGAAGCACTCGACATATCAGACAACCAGAAAACGCAAGAACCTACTCGGAACTCTTGTGGATCTTTCCGTTCGTGAGATCAAGCTTGATGGAGATACTGAGACTAATGACCACGGGTTCGATGCTGCCCTCTCTGCCATCGCTGCCTTTCTCGGACCCAATCGTCGATGGCGGGACCTGCATTTTTTTACCAGACCTGGATGTGCCCCATTAATTCACCCTTTCGGTCCTACTCATTTCTATTGGCCCCAATTCAACGATTAATACCTTGCTACCACAAGGCAACTACCTAGGTTTTAGTCTAACCAGAAAAGTGAATGGTGAATTGATATGCATATTAGCTCCAACGTTAAAGAACTGCTTTTAGAGCCCATGTTGGGGGCATCGTTGGACAAGCCGGTTTTCAAGTTTGTCTTAAATTCCCTCCAAGGCCCTAAGGAGTTTTCAGCCTTCCTCACTCGCTCTCAGCCTAATCGAGGATTCAAACTCACACTACACGATCCTGAAAGCAAAGGGTTTGATGGCCTATTTACCAAGAAACGCAAAATCACACCGAATGATGCAGTATTGGCAACCGGACTAGTTGATGGCAGGATCAAAGTCGAGTTCCAGCAGCTTTACAGCCCTAACACATCCAAACACATAAACTCGGATGCCTCTCACCTGAGCGGCGAACTTAATTTTCAAAGAATCGAGATTCCACCAAGCGGATCAGACAATCAAACTTATGATGAAATCATAGCGCATCTTGATGCTCTTAACGGCAAACCTCCCAAAGAAAAACCCGACAACTCAGAGAAGCCCCCCGAATACGAGCATCTCGTCATCGTACCCTCTACAAAGCTATATTACGGCAACAGCCAAATTGATAGCGTCATCAAGCATCCTTTTTGGGGACATTGGACAGAGTGCCAAGGAACAGTTTACGGCGGTGAAATTTGGGATGGCGAATACTCAATCAGACAGTATGGCGATCACTTGATGATAGGGCTGAAGCATGCTGATACTTGCCCAGTCACGGCCCAAGCCAAGATGCGAGCACTCTACGAGGCAGTCGCCTATAGTCACGCCTTCCAACCATGGCCAGCATTCCGCCTCACTAGGCAGGATGGTAAAGTGACAACGCAAAGCTTATACGCCGGCTCTCACAAACAAGGCTCTATGCGCCCCTTGAATAGCCAGGATTGGGCAGGAAATCAGAAATGTCCTCATCGCCTCATAAGTAGTGTAGCCGAGTGCTTCCACTCCCTTCCTGATGAAAAAATCGAATCCATTCGTCAGGCTTTATGGATCTTTCGTAGCGCGGATAATAAGGAAGCTCCCTTACCGCTACAACAAGCAATGATCTGCGGCGTAGTGGAAAGCCTTCTGGGTGTAGTCAAGCCTCACAGTGAAAGCGTTGATGAACCACCAGAGTTCACCGAGATCAAAAAAGAAATGATGCGCTGGCCAGAAGAATCGAAAGAGCGTTTCTCATCCGAGACTTACCAGCAACACCTCAACGGGCTGAAACAATTCCTCGGTCAATGGAAATACGACCACGAGACTCAGAAGCAGTTATGGATGAATGCATTCGGACCGCTATTCCCCAAGAATGAAAAGTACGTAGAAAGCCAGAGAAAGAATTTTCAAGACCTCCGGCACTCTGTCGCTCACGGTAACTATGCATTGAAAACGGATTGCCCTCACGAACCCATGGATAAAATTGGCCAGATGGCGGCCTTCATCAACGTCATCATTGCCGCCAAGGCTGGCTATGTCGGAACGATAAGATCCAACGTCTGGGGTGATGAGCGAATCACTTTACATGCCCCTCTTAATCTTTGAATAGCACCATACACTCATGAAGCAGTCTTACCTTAAATACTACCAATCCTTGATACAGGAATTTTGTCAGGAGATCGCTGGGCAGGACCTACAGGGTCTGGAACACATGCCTCAGCCATTTTTGCCGCTTTTTGGAAAGGGTTATGCGAGTTCAGGGCTCAAGATACTTATCATGGGCCAGGACACGAAGGGCTGGGGTAAGTGTTCACACTACGTAGAAAGTGAGCTAAAGGAACCGACCTGTGAAATGGCTGGCATCTTTGGTGAAATCGAAGGACAGAGTTTCAGAGAATGGGGCAAATCGACAAATTCTTTCTGGGGGTTTGCCATGGCTATCTTAGCAGAGATTCACGGTATCGATGACTGGCGGACCATGAAATGGGGAGAGCATGCCGAGGTGCTCAGTTCCTTCGCATGGGCAAACTGCAACACAATCGAACTGTGGCCTTCTTTGCGCAAGCACACCAGCGGAGTGCCTAAGAACACATGGGCCGCAGTGCGTCGAGCGGGTGAGCGTCTTCATCCATTACGGCATACTCTAGAAACGACACGCCCCGATGTAATCATCCTGACCTGCTGGTCCAATGTACCAACGAATTTCTATGAAGGTCTCGAAGTTAAAGAGCATCCAGACTCTGATAATTACTTGAAGCATCTTCAAATAGAAGGTTACGGCACGCATATTTTACAAACATGTCATCCTGGATGGATGCGCAACGTTGGCGGTCCATGGGGCTTTCTCAACGACATCCGCAGCCGCTTAAAAGACATGGGGCTTGCTCCAGAGTTTCCCAAGTTTACCCAGTCGTCTGACAAGCTGGGTGACGGTGTGTTAGAAAGCCTCGCCTTTGCCTACGGTAGGAAGAATGTGGAGATGGATAAATACCGGTGCATTGAATGGGTAGCAGGAGAGCTGTATAAACAACAAGCTTTCATGGCCGTGCCGGCGTTAGCAGAACTGCTTAACCGGCTCAACTTCCGCACAGACTACGGCACCGAATACGTGGGTGGCCGGGGGAGCTACCGGCTAGTTCGTGGTGCCTATTCGAGGGCTCACGGGCGCAACGCGAAGGAGCAGGCTCATCAGATTGCCATCAGTTTCCGCAAACCCGATTTCACGTATCCTTTTCCGATGTAGGTCCTTCACCCTACACTCTACAACAAGCATGGACTTCCCTATCAATCTTTCCGAATCAGAATTGTCAAAAGTTCAAGCAATGATGAAGCATTTAGTGGATGGATTAGGGGCTCCTGATTCGTCGATACAAGGTCTCTATAATAGCCATAGCGAACTTGTTGAATCGCTGAAGCCATTTGATCGAGACTCTGCTATCCAAATGATTACAGCACTAGAGACCATCCCTGATCTCCATGAAAACACTCTGCGTCTCGAAGTACTACTTCACCTCGCCATAGCAAGCTGCGAAGGAGACAAAATCGCAAATGACGACGCTCGCAACAAATGGATTGAGCTGCTTGAATCTTCTCCGATGACTTCGCAGGAGGACCCAAATGAGGATGTGTTCATTGGCTATGTATGTTCTCCTGGTGGAGGCTACCGGATTTTCTCAGGGATCTTCTCGCATGGCGATTTCATCGTGGAACGGCTGCTGTCGTTTCTCGCCCCCTTCAAATGATTTCTGCTTTCACCTTGTCTCCACATCAAATTCAGGTAAAAATAATCCACATGAAACAGAATGCGGATTTTGTTTCATTACAACCAAAATCAGGCACTAAACATCGATTTGCACCCGTCTCTACATTCGGGTGCAAGGTCAATAAGATTCTTGCTACTCTTGAAGGCATAGGAAGTGAGTTCTAACTACATTTGGATTGGACGAGGTGAGATATTATTCCCCTCACACACACAGCGCATCTCTTGGCGATCAACGAAAACTCCTTCACACGGGACTTTCGCGGTCGTTACAGTCCACATCAAATTGTGACTAACACCACGCCAAGATTTAGTCCCATTCGAATTAAGGTGAATTTACAGGATTAACTCACTATTAATTGTGTTTGATGAATTAAAGCCACTACATGTTGGAGAGTGTTTCTCGTCAATGACTCTGCACAATCATAATTCTTCTACCCTGTTACATCTTATTCAATAGGCTAAATTAAGAATAAAGAATATCCGCCCCTTTAATAATTAAGCGATTCAAAGTGCTGTAGCTCTGGGTAAGTTTACAAAAAATTTAAAAGCAAATGACTAAATCACCTGTATTTTGCATCTCAAAGCATGATCGATTATAGTCAGTCTACACAAGCAAGCTTGTGCAAGAGCCACACACTCGTAGTCTCCGAATTATATTGAAATAGCTACTGAAAAGTGATAAGCTTATTCTCTAGTATTAATCACTCCTTAGGAGAAAAACCTTGGTAACAACTGATGGAATTTCATTAGAGTCCTTAAAAGCTGACCTTCGAATCTGCGGAATTCTCGAAGAAATTGAATACTATTCAAGATCGGAGCAATGGAATCCTGATTCAGTATACATACAGTATATTAATTTAATTGATCATATAGAATTTATTCTTCTACCTTCGAAAGGTAACCCATACGCTCCTGATCCTGCCCCATTCATTAGTTGCCCTCAAAAAAAGGCTGACATAAAATTAAAAGGATTACGCTACGGTTTAGCCCTTGAAATCGCTGAACACCTTTATATCGAGGCTGCACCAGAGAACAAGATCCCCTATGATTTAAAAAATATATACCCTACCTATACACTAGACGTCAGTCTCAATCATTCGCAAAATATCACTTTAGAGCCATCTCTAAAGTGAGGAAGTATTTAGCCAATCTGTAACTGCATCTTGCTGTTTTTCTAAATACTTCTCAATTTCATCCCATTTCTGAAGTTTATATAAAATCCATACATCAGCAGCAAACATTATATCAGGCCTATTTAAAAGCAAAGTAAATTCATCGATCGAGCTATCACCGTGAGCATATCCTTCAGGAGATTCAGATTTCCCCCATAAACCTCTACTCATATATTCGAACCCCTCTCCCGTAGCATCTTTGTAATATTCTTTTGCTGTAGGCGTTATCCCTTTTTCATTTGTATAAATATTACGCGTTACTGTCCTATCCATCCAATCATGCCTCCGCTCCTCTTTTAGAGCATTAATCATAAGGCTACCGATTTTTTTCCTAAGCCTTCCTTTTTTTCCACAAAGATGTTTTGGAGACAACCAAAAAAGAGGCACTCCCAGTTCTTCATGGTACTGAATAACATGCAACGCATAAATTGAATCAAAATCATGTTTATCCCATAGAACTATTCTACATAGCTCATATGAATCCTCTAGGCTCTTCTTATTTTCTTCCGTATTAAAATTATATAGAATCTCCCTATCATTAGAAATAGGCTCGTAGAATACGCTGAAATTTGCTGTAGAAGGTGCTGCGCTTTTTGAAGAAGAATCATACTGAATTGCAGGATTTCCATTTAGGTGATTGTCCCAAATACTAAGTGAATTTAGTCCAGTTGTATTTCCATGTTCTAATGTAGGATAAATCGATCTTTTTACGAAAGCTTTTTCCTCATACGAGAGGTTTTCATCTAATTCTTCACTAGTCAGAAGACCCATAACATATAGCTTTCTGGATGATTCTTTTGCTGTATCGATGGCACTACAAATAGGAATTGAAAACTTAAATAGAAGAGGAATTCCCGCCGCACCCTTTCTAAGGTCATCATCAGGTAATGCATTAAAATTTTCTTTTGCTGTTGTGTAGTGCTTTATAAAATATTTTCTGAAAGTTTGCGTTAATTTATTTGCCCACCAAGATTCTGGAGGCAACACACTAACAGCATACATAGCACGAACTGAATCCAGCTCTCCAAACCCAGTCAAAACTTTATCTAGGGATTGAAATGCTTCGCTTCTATAGTTTGGGTTAAGCACCCTATTTAACGGTGGAAGGCGTTTATCATTATAGAGATACTTGATGGTATTTAATAACATCTTCTTGGAAGTTTCTGGATCCGACGAAATTTGCTCGATGCTCTTTAGGGCCAGAGGCATTTTTTTATACGAACTTCTGTAACAAGCTTGAGAACGATCAAATTCATACTCATTGATGACTAATTCAGCCAAGTTTTCTTCATCATTGTATTCAATCTCTAAAAGATTAAACCCTGGGTTAATTGCCATTTCAAATTTAGCAAAAGATTTTGCTCCCACAGAATAAAACCCCGATTCCATAAAAGGTTGATAGCTAGAAGTCGATTGAGCGTTTGTTAAATAAGGCTTCCCTACAAATAATAGGCTCCCTACATGGTAGTGACCTGATAAGGCGAGCCTAAAGTTTTTACTTATAAGATGACCTATTAAGTCTCCGTTATTCGTAAAAGTATCTTCCTTTACTATTCTCTCTTCTTGTCCAGACTGAGGCAATGGATTGTGATGAAGTATGGCAACTCTCAGCAATTCATTTTCACCCAAATCACATGACAGTTTTTTCAACTTATCTAACTGCACTCGTGCTGGGTCTAATCGCTCTTGAGGATAACAATTCCCCTCTCCATTCTTACAGTTAGGACAAGATAAAAGCGAAGCGTCGACCCCTTCTTTACAAGACGAGCACACATATTTTTTGATTTTTCCACATTCCAGAGCAGAGTTAAATAAATGGAACACTATTTTTTGGGAACCCTGTATACAGTAATCAACACTGTCCTCATTTAAACTAACTTTCCATCCATTCTTTGTGAAAATATTATAGAACGCTGAAAACCTTTCACTGTCCGTCTCAGCCGTTTTATCTAAATCATGATTCCCTGGGATTGCTATTTTAAAATCCGGTGAAAATTTAGCTTCTATCTTACTTATAACTTCTTCAAAAGCTTGTTCATACTGATCTTCCAAAGATGCCTCAGGCTTAGTATAAAAATTTGCAAGATCCCCACTTAATACTAGGATTTTCTTGTCAGACTTATGTTTAGATAAGTCAAGGAGTTCGAAATCTTGAATAAGAGCGTCTTGATACTGCCTCACCTCCACACTATTGGGAGCACTTGAATGAACCCAATGAATATCAGATATATGATAAATAATGATTTTAGCCATAGCTACTTAAATTATTATGAAAACGCTTAACCTGTGACAAGGGGTAAACGTAACATTGCGCCAAATAAAATGTCACAGGAGAACGGACAGAATTAAAAAATACAAATTTTGTCGTTCAAATGACCGACAAAATTTACCTAAGGTGTCTTTTCATACACATTAACATTTTATTTCTTCACTTTGCCTAAAGTGTTTTTAGATCAGGAATTCTACTTCATCACTCAAGGAATCCTGCTGGGCCTCCATCAAGACGCTTCTGCCCTCCACCACTAAGATCCTTGGAGCTTTCCTCTGGAGCATCTGAGTTCTCATAGCTACCAATCGTCCCGCCTCCGAGCATACCCTCATAGCCACATTCTTCATAACACCTGAACAACTCACCATCACTCCGTTTTTCTGAACGTGAGAAACATACAAAACATTTACACCTCCCACATCGAACAAATTCATCTTTGACCATACAGTATGGACAATACCAGTCTGCCCAGTCCAAACGATCCGCAGAGTAATTTACAGATTCTTGCTCTTTTTCAACAGGATCAGGTTTATCGTTATAGGGTGTCCAAATAATATCAGATTTCCCAGCTCGTGATTTAGCACTTCTTCTCTCAGGATCTTTCTTGTCCTGTTTAATAATATTAGTGATAATAAATTTCTGGGCTGGATCATGGCTTTCAAACAATACAGCAAAACGCCCCCCATTAGTTGAGCATCGGAAAAGGATTCGAACTTTTTCTTTCGCGCTCTCCTGAGGACTAGCAGCCTTTAAAAAACTGCGTTTCTTTGATGACGGCTCTACTTCCGTGCTATTTGTTGATTTGATTTTCGAGAGAAACGAAGATGCGCTTCCCGTGCTTTTACTTAGTTCATTTTTGTCCATTTTATCTTGCTTGATATTTGATGAATTGGCTCAGAAGTTCATTAGCCTCATTAAGATTTGCCATTTTCTGAGAGTCTTTTTCAGTTCCCATGTCGGGGTGAAATTTTTTAGCCATCTTTCGGTAGGCAGATTTTATATTGGGTTTCGAAAGGTCGCCTCTATCAAGCCCCATATGAGCAAGTAATTTTTCAAGCCTGTCATGTTCAGCTAAACTTTCACGAGCAGGGGCAAGGATTTCTTCTAAGCCCAGTAGGTCTTCTCTATTGAGACGGTTTTGACCTTCTTGTTTAATAGCGTCTAAAAGCTCGCTCAAGTCCCTAATATCTCCACCAGAAACCTCTAATGACCGCCCTTCTTCGATTAAACGGCTTCCATAAGACAATAACTTCTCCCACTGAGCTTTGATCTCTGGAGCGCGCGCTGTCGATGCTATGCGTCTCGCTTTTAAAGATTCAAATCGAGAACTATGCTCTTCAAGAATTATTTTAAAATCCTCTAGCTTAAGTAGGTCAGTTTCTTCAAAAGCTGTTTTTACAGTCACAAGGCTATCAGCAATTTCCGTAAGCAATTTTCGGTCTGGGAAATTAATATGCTCTCGCTCATGAATATCTTTTTCTTGATCAACCTCAGACCAAAGAGCATCGAAAGTCTCTATCAAAGATTTCTTTCGCTTTATTAAAGCTGGAGTCATCACCTGATCACGTATGCTTAAGCAAAAGAAAACCAGATAAACCGAAAGGAAAATTACGATTAAAGCAATTAAGTTTACAGCAATTGCTATTAGCACCCCTTTCAAGAAGCCTTTTACAATACCTACAATCGTCCAAAAAGAGAGAACAATGGGACCACCACCTTTTTCATACCCATCCCAACCGCAAGTGACGGTATGATAAATCACAAGCACTAGAGCAATAATACAACACAATGGCTCTATTATCGGTTTAAACCAACTATGATGGAAATGGCTTGCTCGTTTTACAAATAGCTTAATAAAAGACATCAAAATAAATACTTGAAAAGTTAGTCCTTCGATTTTTTAACGCCATTTACTATGTCACTTATACGTTTTTCACGTTCTGCATGAGTTAGCACCCTCGCAGGCGATTTGGATTCATCTTGAGGTTTTGAATTTTGAGGCTCTACATACTTAGGTGCTGTAATCGAGTCAGGAGTTCGAGAGCCATTTAATAGTCTTCGTTGAGTTGAAGGTTCAGGTTCACTTGCAAACAAGCGGAACAAAGACAAGCTCTCTGCTTGATAAAAATAAAGCAGCCCCAAAATCGCTATGATTTTCCAACGGAATAGAAGTCCCCAAATGTGTTTCATCGATTTCTAATAATTTAATCTTTATGCTCAGAGGGTGGTGGATCAGCCAGATCTTTGAATCGTGCATCTTCGTAATAACAAGCTCGTTGCAAGATCATTGGCAAAAACCCAGCTCTGATTACAAGTTGTCTTTGTTGGCGGTCTTCTCTTCCAAACCATCGTGAAATTTCTTCGGGTGTCATCAATTTATGAGACTGGATCGATGAGCTTTCACCCGTCGCACCGCTTGCTGTTCGTTGCTCATAAGTCACATCACTTTTGCTCACTTGAGTAACCGTGGTCTCACCAAGTCTACTAGAAACCCACTCGAGAGTTTCCATGTCTGAGTTCCCAAAAAACTGAAGTGTCGCCGCGTTGCCCATGAAAGTTTGCCACCTTTCTTTATAAAGAGCTTTAAGCTGACCTAAGTCTTGCAGAATTGGCCAGAGGCGACAGCCAAAGCCAGCAATTTGCCCTGCAGCATCCTCAATGGTCTTCATATGCCCGAGAACGGCAAACTCATCTAGGCAAAGCAATACAGGTGTTTTAGGTTTTTTGGCATTATATTCCATACGTGCCAGTGTTAAGTTAATAAATAATCGAAACCATCGCGAACAGGTTCCCAAACGCATCGCTGGAAGGCATAAATAAATGGTTGTTGGCTTATCTTTCAGCTGAGCCAGATCAAGGTCTGAATGCTGTAGGACAGATTGCATATTCCTGTAACCTAAAAATCTAACTTGCCTACGCAAGGTGGATAGCACGGACTCCCTTTCCTTCTCAGGCTTATCAAAAAAAGCACGCGCAGCATCACCTACCGCTTCATCTTCAATGGGATTCAATTCCATTTCTGAGTAAAGCTCCTCATTCATTTGTTTCATGATGAGGCGGTAAACGGTCACTAGGTTCCGCTTTTTTTCGTATTTATCGAGCGTGCATGTCGCTACATGTAAAATAATCCCCTCAAGAATATTTTTGGCTGACTCATCCCAATGACTATCTCCACCACTCTCAACAATAAGCGCGTCAGCAATCAATCCAGCATCTTCGACGAGCGTATCACTATCAAGACTGAGAATATCTATCGGGTTAAAAGATTTCCGATGTTTTGCGGCCTCCCCTCTAGCCTGTTTAAAGGGATCGAGAACATAAATATCCTGTTTAAGCTTTTTCGATCTACAACGCGCCGTAACAGTTGCCAGCTCACCCTTGGGATCAATCGCTAAAACTGAGCCCGTATAACTCAATAAATTGGGAATAATGGCTGAAACCCCTTTGCCTGCCCTACTCCCAGCTACCGTAATCACATGGCGGTCATCATCTGATCCAATGGCATGCCCATCGATGGCATAACGGCTTAAACGCTTGGTGCTAGCATCTCTGCGTTGATAAATATTAGCCTCCAAAAGACCCAGAAATAATTTACCATCACCATGCTTGAGCCCTTCGACTTTAATCAATTTCTCAGGGTCTTCAAATTTTGTATTCGATAGCTGCCCAGTTTCACTAAGAGCTGAACCTCTAAGTAAATCGGCATGAAGGTGTTTCTTGGGTGTAAGTTCGCCTCCTTTCGGGGATTTATTCTGGAAGATCATGTTCTTCTGTTTTTTCTTGGATTCGTTCAGTGACAAGACTTTGGCGCAGCTCGTCAGCCTTCTTGATACCCTCAGCCATTCGCCGAGCATCAAACTCACCACAAACTGAGGCAACCCGCACAACACGGCTGCCGTGAATCAGCTTCACACGATAGGCATCACTGTAAGCTTCAAAGGCTGGATCTACTTCATTCGTTTTTTGAACCCTAGAGCTCCTTTCATGAAGATCTGTATCAGCAGAAATCTCAGAGGATATATCTCGTTTAATCGAAATGGGGAAACTCAACCCATATCCATGTCGGTAAACTTTGATTTTCTTTTCATTAAACTCGATGACTGTTTTCTTACCTAACAAAAACTGTCCAATATATTTATTTAATCCCGTGCACAGTAGAACCCATGAAATTATAGTGCCTATGGCAAGTATCGGGACTAATGACATGAGATCATTCGCCATATCTTTAGTAAAGAGAGCGATAGGAATAGTTAAAATGGTGATTACAGTCAAAGCTTTGATGAAAAATTTGCAGAATCGCAACCAAATCAACTTTCGCCTAGGCGTCATATAACCATACGCACATAAAATGACATTCGGACCCTGTCTGTATAATTTGGGAAATGTATCAATCCCCGCATCCCGTATACGCTTTTTGAAGCCTAACAAAATAAAGAGCCAATCTGCATTCTTATCAGCGCTTATCTCAGCGTTCATAGACTATTACCATCGTCGTCGTTGTTGTTCGAATTCTCAAGATCATCTTTGGCACCTTTTTCAGCAGGGATTATGCCATCCTCACGTGCTTTATTAACTTCATCGATTAATTTCTCTCGCTCCCCTTCACATGAGCCTTCAAAGGCTCCACGGGTTTCGCCGATGGCGTTCCGATACTCCACCTTCGCGTCTTTTTTTCTTTGACTCCAGCTTTCCAACCTTTCATTGGTTTCCTCCAAGCTCTTGTTGTCTTCCATAGCTTGCTCACTTCTCTTATATCTAAACGCAGCCAAACCTTTCTGCTTTTGACGAGCTTCGATAGAATCTCGCTCATCTTCCAAAGCATCTTTCTCGACGGTGAAATAAGCATCAATCTTCTTGTTCCGACTTTCCTCAGCCTTCTCAAGTTGACGCTCAAGATTATTACGTTTTTGCTCTTGCTTTGCTTCAAGAATCTTCACTTTATTATTCCCCCAAGCAACAATTTCCTTGTCAGTAGGTTTCTTGGGGGGATCAACAATATATGGTTTTGTGCTAGGCTTTAGTGAAGGAACAGAAGACTGCTCAAGGTTAGTTTCAAGAGTTTTTTCATCTTCTATGAGTTCTTTATTTATCTGACTCGCACTCTTGTTGAAGTTTGATTTGATGCTTTTTTTAGTCCAGTCGCTCATGGTGAAATTTGTATTATTGGTAGAATTTATGTATAATTAGTGAATTCAGAAAGAGAGGTTAGTTATGATATTTGAAGAAATTATTTCAAAGAGATCCACGTGGCGACAGGGTGTTGCAACAAGAGCTATTGAATGCCCTGACGGAAGTACACACATGGTTACAATAGACCCCTTTTGCTGGGATTCACTTGATCATATGGCTGAAACTTACGGGTTTGATGTTGATCGTTTTTATTCTATTTGTTTTGAAGACGCTATGAGACGAGAGGGTGATTTCGCTTATACATTCTCGCTAGTCATCCAATTTTCAGTTTTTATTCCGTTTTTTCATATTATCAAAAAAGACATCCAAGGTATGGCTAACGATAATATTAAACGTCACGACACATCACTGTTAGTCCATCAAATGTTTCGCGACTAAATAGATTACGGCTTAACGCGAATGTCCCAAATCAGGCATTTTTTCTTGCTCTTTATCTGCAAGAAACTTTTCCCTTTCCTGCTCAAGTTTTGCCATTAATTCTTGCTTCTTCTCAGGTTCAAGCGGTTGGCTAAAGCTCTTGATCATCTGATCAACATCGTTTGGTTTAAAATTAGGATCTGGCTGTGAGTTCATATCTTTTCTTGGTGAAATTAGTATTGTTTAAGTAATCAGCGAAGGCTTGTCGTGCATGTTGTAACCAGTCGCCAATCGTGCTCGCTGGTCTACCTAAATGCTCTGCAATCTCTTTATGAGTATATCCAAAGCGAGCGTGCAAATAGAGCGCGTCTTTTTGTTCCTGGTTCAAGCCCACTGGGTATTCAGCAAAAAACAAAATTTTAAACCTTTCTTCTTCTGCGTCGGTGTAAGGTTCTACGGAAGTTTTAGGAGCAGCGACTTCAGGCAGTTCATCGACTGTAAAAACTAAGCTTTGTCGTTTCTTACGCCAAAAATCCACGAATACTTGAAAAGCTTTCCTGCGTAGCAAGCCTACGTGCATCATGTCAGCTTCTGCAAATTGGTGCAGCACAACAACCCACAACTCACTCTGAAGGTCTTCAGCATCCTGCCAATGTTTGGTCAGGCTATTTAAATAGTGGAGGAGATAGGTGCCGTGCTGATCAATTGCCTTTTCAACAATTTGCATACGGCGGTTAAATTCTTCGTCTGCGGGCATAAGTTATTGAGCTTGTATCATTAAGGTTATATTAATTAGTGATAAAAGTGGAGTTTAACGAGCATTACCTATGTCATTACTTAGGCCGCGCTCTTCCCTATGGGCTTCAAGATAACCTTGAATGTTGACCCCCATCTCTTGCTCAAAATTCTGATCAATACAATCTTTCGCAGCTTGCTCGCTTACGCCCTTACCCGCAGCATAAGGAAGAGACATTTCTTTAAGGAAGTTACTGTATCGTCCAGTATCGCTAATGTGTTCTTGCACTTTGTAGACTACTTTTTTGTCTTCAACAGATAATGGCTGCTTGGCGATGCTATTTGTCGGTGCTTGTGTCGGTGCTTGCTCTGGTGGTGTGTTTGTATTCATTACTTGTTTTTAATAGGTTCATCTTAGAATACGAATCTCGCCGTCTAAATAACCGACTAATAATCAAGTTTTCTGAAAAAGTTTCCAATGTGGTATTGCTATACACTCGCACTAGCCTCCCATCCTATGAATTGAAGCTAGAAACGTATCACTAAGGCGATAACGCCCACGACCGTCAGAGGTAATCAGTTTCCGCCAAATACGATTCCTTTTGAACACATTGGCGACATTAAGGCTCTGTGATCCAGCTTGGGCAAGAAGTAGCTTACCGTTGACCCATAGCTCTCTGCTCTCAGCAGCCTCATAAAGCTTCTGCAAAACTGCCGCTTGAATATCACCAAATTGATATTCGCCACCTTCGTATCGCACTGTTTTGAAACTTGGGTCAAACATGTTCAGGAAATCGACATCTTGTAACCCTGTCTGCTTATTTATCGTTCTAAGCTCCTTATAGTTTTGTTCAAAGCTCTTTCGATCTTCTTCCAATATGACTAGTTCCGAAGCCTCTACAAAGAAGCTCAATCCCTCATCAGGCAAAAGATAGTTGCGCTCGCCATGAGCATCACAAAAAGCTCGCAGCTCAGTTTTCCCATATCGAAACAAGTTCCGACAATCATGCCGGCAGACATACATATAGCCTTCTTTGTGGCACAGCTCTCTTGTTTGAATAATCCGGTTTCCCTCTAACTTTTCAGTAACTTGATAAACAACAGACAATGGAAGCCATACACAAGCATTCAAGTCCCCATACAGTATCCATTGCATAATTTCCGATAAACTAACTCCCCAAAGTGACTCAATGTCTTTAAGGCGGTAAAATACTCTCTCTGGCAAGCGTAGCGCCATGATTGAAATCCTTTCTTCTAGGTGAGCTTTTCCTAAGCCCATTAACCACTACAGGTTGTGTGCCACAACCTTCTTTCGAGTGTCAATATAGGCAGAAAAAGCAGTCACAGAATTAGCAAATCGGAATCTAATTGAAGTTCTTCGATCAAGCTCACCCATTCATCACCAACCGCTCACAATCAAGACCCACCGATACTAACCAATTCCTAGAGAGCAGGATCATCATACTCACTTTTAAGAGGTCGGAGTGCCCTCTTACACCGCGTTCTATAGTCAGTAGCCTCATTACTCACTATGCCATCACTAGCCGCTCATGACGCGCTCACCCCCTAAAATAAGTCACGTTTGTTGTCAGTTAACTTCATACACAAAAGGACAGATCCCCTATGACTAATAAGAAACAACCCATCCTCTACGAAAACATTGAGCACACACCTGCATGTGCATTATTGCAGCTTTCTCATGATCAATTAAATACGCTGATTCAAGAAGCAGAAGAAAAGACTGAGAAAGCTCAAACCATCGTCTTTTGGCTCAAGGGTATCACAATGGAAAAGACATTACGGGAAAATCCTGAAGCGACTGATCTTGGAGGTCTGGAATGAGTTTTAATGATCAACCCCACCAATCCTCTCTCGCTGGGATGCTCGGTCAATCGAGCTGCAATGAGGACGAAATTAAATCCCTCAGATGCAAAGCCTGGAGAGAGCAAGGTGTTTTAAATGTGACCGCTTGGGATAGAAGACTTAGCCGCAGCGAGGCAAAGCTTGTTTGTGAAATCGGTGAACGCCTTTACGGAGGAGATTAGCCCATGCACAAGAAACCCACTCTCTACTGGCATGAAAAGCTCGTCATGGCTTACCTGATTCAAGCTGCTTCAATCCATCGCAGGCTTCCAGCAGTTCGCCCGCAAGGGTATCTGACATTGTGGCCAATCACGTTAAAGGACGAATGGGAAAGGCTTTACGATCTCCTCAATGGAAAATCCACTTTGGGGTCTCCCATGCCTCCAGAAGTGACCTTTCATGAGGAAGTGATGGCATGGCTGCGACAACTAGATCGGAAACAGCAGCAGCTATGCTGGATGAGAGGCAATCGCGTTCCATGGAAAATCTTGGTTGAAGAATTCGACCGTAGCAAAGCCTCGCTTTCCCGTGATCTCCATACGGCATTGGAGTCTTTAGTGACCCATCTTAATAGAGTTGACCCAAGAGGAGAATATTTCCGACAGCTCCGAAGCCGTGCAAACAGCGTCGTATGGCCTTGTGAGATACTGTGAGACGTATTGCCTGATACACATTGCCCGAAATTCAGGTAATCTATTCCTAGACTGACAAAACCTCACTTAAGAGTTTTTGTCACACAATTAGCCCCTCATACACAATCATGTATGAGGGGCTTTTTATTTACCCCAACGAAAGGAATGAGTCACACACTTTTAGAGCTATATTCGCGATCAAAAACTTCTTCAACTTTCTTACTAATCTCGCTCAAAACATGAGTGTAGATTAAGCATTCAGCATGAACAAATAGAGAGGTGAGCGTTGTCGTGACTTGATGGAGGGAATGCACGCATAAGATGGCTGACACACTCAAACCTTCATGACTTGGTGCTCGTAGCATTGGAGCATCCTTTTTGAAGCTCATAGTGCCTAGTGACGAGGACGCGCCATTTGAGCCTGCGTGAACCTTGTGACTAGCTTGTTTATAGTAGACGCGCATATGGCTTTGGCCGTTACCTTCCTCCAAGTCCTTGAATTGAGGGTTCTTAAGACCTAATCCGTTCGATGCCCAGCCATAGGCATTCTTAAATGACGAACCGTATTTCTTTAGTTTAGTTTGATAGTCTTTCTTAATAGCCATTAAGACCGTGTCAGAAAAAGTTTTGAAACCACGTTCAGTTTTGATTTTTTTATTCAGTTCCTCACATTTCAGGTGATCCACTACTTCATGATCAATATAGGCCTCAGCACAGCTCTCACCATTTCGAAAAATAAAGGTGGTTACTACAGCCAACTCATAGAGTGATCGCCAACGTGAAAATGCGGCATCAGGATAACCGCCTTTCAAAAGGTGTAGAATCTCTTCAGCTACTAGACAAGATCTTGAATGATTTTGAATAAGTGCATGAAATAGAAATTTTTTATCTGGGTCTCCCGCCTTTTTATTTTCGTCGATGAGTTTGGTCGCCCAGTCGAGATTCAACTTGATGAATTGCTCTAAAAGATCAAAACCCTCTTTATTAATGAGGTAAATGTCACTCTGAATGTTTAAGCTGTGGCCATGACGTTCACTAATTGTTGCTTTTTGTGAAGCGTCAAGAGCTTCTAGTTGTGATGCTATTTGCGCTTTAAGTAAGTGAGGGAAGCACTCCTCGACAGTTTTAAAATCGTAGAGGCGCATCGCCTCCTCTGGATTCTTTTCAAACTCCTCATCAATGTAGTCTTGTATGTCTTTCACGAAATGGCAGCACTGAATAGTTTACTCGGAGGGCAATAGATAGTTATACATATCAGCTTCATTCTGTTGACTCTGAGAGAAAAATTTACCTTCATAGTTTAACATCGAAAAAAGTAGGACAAGAACCTGAAGATTCAACTCTCCGTAGGCAGCAAGCACCTTATCTTGATCTTTTATAGCTAGAGAGCCTTGGTGCATAAGTTTATGTCGATTGGACAATAAAAATTTGGGAGGGGCAATGACGCCTGATAGTTCAAAAGATGTTTCAATCTGCTTTGGATATGACAGGCCGTCATTCCATCTCTCCACTTGATCAACTAAAGATTTTGAGCGGTATTTATCCCAGCATTTAGTGCATGATTTCATTAGCTCAGTAATGGAATTTTGAAGAGACACTCGTTGATTATCATCAGCCAAATAGTCTGCCAAATCTTGGCCTATTTGTTTACTGAAATTACGATCTTTTAATATGAATGTTGAGAGTCGCTCCAAGAGCATGTAATAGATCATTAATGATGATTCAATCGCAGGCTTAGTCCTTGCTAAGGAATACCAGTTAAGAGTGAGTTGCCACCAATCCGAGTCCTTAATGAATACTGGGTAGGCAATCTCTAAATAGCTTTTGAGTCTGAAGTCAGCCCAGTTTCGAATGGGCGGCGTCTGTTGTCTTTCAGAGGGCAGAGAAAAATTGCTATTGCAAATAAAATGAGATTTAGAGCCATTTATAATTCTCATTTGGGACCATGCGACAGTTTGACCTAGAGCTAAATGCAGTAACCAACAAATATTTTCAGCCGTCTTTCGAGCGATCTTTTCATCGTTTGCCTCGGACGGAACTTCCAAAACAGCATGGCCAGCTTCAACGAGATTCGTAAGCTCTATACTCTTACTTTCCAGTAGTTCGAATCCTTCTCTTGCATCATAAAACAAACCGTCAATCTCGTAGAGATGCTTTAGAGTCCATAATACACCGTCAACGTTAAAAGAAATACGATCGTGTTTTAGAGTCATCCCCCCATTTCCGTATTTTTTACAAATGGACTCATCTCCTTTGCCAAAATGAATATGCGGAATAAAAAACTGATAAGTCTTACCTTTATTATTTTTTCCAGTGATACGGCCACAAGAGAAAATAATCTCGTGATTGACTCCGCTGAGCTTAAAATTATGTTTTTCGAAGGCTGCGAGAGTTACACTTACTTCGTCTCCATCCATCAAAGCATCTAATACAGGTTGATCTTGTAGGATTGGTTGCTCCCAAAGCGTATTGATTATGGTTCCTTCACCTTCGGCAATGACAATCAGTTTGAATTCTCCAAAGTTTTGCTTAATCAACTCTGTGGAAAGCACCTTTAGATTGCCTAATGGCAAAGTTAGCTTTTGTGGAATGCTAAATATGTTTGTGGTTTTTGATTGCATAGTATTTTTTAGCCAAGAGCTGAAATGTCCGACGATTTTCACATTAAGTTACAATTTCGAATTGTCACTAATAGCTTTATTTATTGAGCTATTTCAACGGTAACTCGGTTGTGCAGTTCTTTTTCCCAATGATAAGTTAAACTACTTTAAGCTGTATTTTCACAAGCATTAATGACTACCTTAAATGGTTCATCGGCTTCCTCGATGAACCATTCAGCCTTGTATGCATTATCATCATTCGCGATCAAGCTAAGCCAGTTTCTCTTAGAGACAAAATAGGTGCTCGTTGTTTTTTCATTCTTGTAAAAATCTAACTTCGACATTTCAGCAGTCATGGTCGCGTCTATTTGTTCTAGAGATGATCCTTGCCGCGCAAGCTCCATATTAGCTAAGGGGTGTCCAGGCGTATTAAGAACTGGTGAAGAAATCAGCTGGTGAATCCTATTAGACCGCTGATTATCATGCTTACCATCTTCCAAACGAACAGTTCCATGTGCAGCCACATGCACATCTCCTGAAATTAACGTGACTCGACAACGGTTAAGTTGAGAAAATTTAAATAAATCCTTCAAGAGTTTTAGGCGCGTACCTCTATGATGCCTACTCCTCCAATGATCCCGAAGGTCATCTTCAATACCTTGATCACCAGGTGTGACGTTAAGAAGATGTTCGAGCCATTCAAGGTTTGCGTAGACCACAGGAACACTCAGGCAGACAAACAGGTGCTTTAACTCACCATTTAGATTTTTCTTTTCCTTATCAAACCCCAAGCTCTTATTAATCCTCTTCCAGTTTGAAGAGCTGAGAATTTGATCTGGGGTTCTCTCTGATCTAGCATCCAGGTTCAGGATAGCGGCGGAACCAACGACCTGTAAGGAAGTAAGGTTTTTTCCTGCAGTGATTGTGCTTGGTGGACTTTCACCCGGTCTGCAGTGTTGCTGGAACAGTAAAAATGCTTTCCGGGCTTCAGGATAAACACCATCTTTATAAACTGGCCATTTTTCCCTACGATCTGGCTGCGAACCCCACCCATCCATGATATCGTGGTCGTCCCACATCATCAAAGTTGGACAAGTTGCAAACATCTCCATCATGGCTCGGTTCATCTGCCAAATTCTTGTATATAGCTTACTGTATTCATCTTCTAACCAATCCCTCTGCTTCGGTTTTAATACAAAATTTTTCTTTACTGATTTAGGGGTATACCAATGCCAACCTAACTGATCTTTTTCAAAACCCTCAACAAGGGTGTCAGCATAAACCTGATCTCCTCCCATTATGAGAAGATTATATTGCTGGTTTTTACTATGCTCGCGCTGAAGACTTTCCCACATAGCAGCAACTCTTCCTTCCAGCTTACTCGGTATAGATCCAGTATGAAACCCATTGCATGAAGTATACGCAAGACGCGGCAAACTATTCGCTCCTGGAAGCATCACTATGTGTGACTTACCTCCCACGCAGTATCGTAGCTCTTGTTCGGTATCAGCCAAAATTACCTCAATCAATCCACGAAAATATTTCAATCCACTCCTAGTTGCTATTTTTTCCATTTTAACTGTTGGCTGGCTAATACCAGCAACTTGGATTTCAAGCAAGGGAACTGCGGCCACCGTTTGCCCAATAAGAACGCTGACCGTCCAAGAATTAGCATTACTGTCCCACAGCTTTAGGATAGGTCCGAATTTGATTGGCATAATTTAAGTTTTTGATGCGAACAACGTCGGAGTCCTGCCACCCCGCTACTTGGGGCGACCCTCTGATTCTTGCTTTGGTTTTTAATCGCTCTCCGGCTTTGAATCAAGAGCCGTGGCGGGTTGGTCAGTGCCCGCTTTGTTCGACTTTTTCTTTTCGTGGCCAGAAGAAACCAAGCGCTCCAGCAAGAATACCTGGAATAATCATCTGGAGTATATTACCAGAGTAAGCTTTGTAGTGAGCCAGTTCAGCAGGAGCAACGGGCACAATCGCGATTGGCCAAAGAACCAACAGACCGGAAATGATCAGGTAGAAAATCAAAACACTAAATGCCACCCAATTTCTAAGACTCTGATTTTTCATAAATTATTAGTAATTCGTTTCAACATGCGATTTAAGTTCAGCTAACAGGCTATGTGCGATTTTGCTCGCCGCATATGCTTGCTTGGATGGTGTTAACTCAAGATGAGAGCCAGATCTGTCACCGTATAGAAAATGCACAACAACTATCGAGCCCTCGTCTCCGTCTTTAAACCCTAAAACAAACTGCGATTGCTCTTCCCTCTGCTTGCCAAAAAACAAGCCTAAGAGTGAAGGGTCTTTTCTTCCCGGATATGATTGGGGCTGATATTTGAACCCAGCCCCGACTCGGGGACCTCCTTTCACATTTCTTATAAATTCAGGAGATCCATTCTGAATATTTAGATTATACTCAGCACTTCGAAAAGATCGCAGACACTCGTAGAACCTATGCCGATCCTCTAGACGTATTCTCCGAGAGGTCTCAGTCCCAACGGCCACCCATCTTAAAGGGGGGTCCGATAAACCGCTGAATTGGGCAAAACTGATTGGCACTGAACTTTCGCCCGCTTTTACAGACTGTGCGATGCTCAGGATAAGAGCAAGTGAACAAGTTACGATTATGCGCATAAGTTTTAATTTATTGGGATTATATGACTGGTGATCAGCATAAAACATCAGCACAGCTTTTTAGGCGAGGGCGACACGCCTACGGGCTATTTCTCCACAAAAAAGAGATCTATTCAATAAATATAAAACACCTGAAATCGTCATAATCAAAACATACTATACTTGACTCGATGTCCACAAGAAAACAATCGCCAAATAATTCACGCAACCAAACAATCCAAGACTTCAAAATATTTTACGTAACAAGGGCCACCAGATTCATCCTCGCCCGAAGACTCATCCAACTCGGAGGAGAACGCACCGTCATAATTAAGAATGGATAATAAAGGGGTCTCTTCAAAACCATATTCCCGATAGTCTGAAGAATTAATCTGGCTGCAATTTGCGCGCATCAATACACCGATCAGATACAAGCTAAACTGTTGATAAAATTTCATCTTCTCTGACGAATATTATTTCCTGTCAATTATATCGCCTGTCTCATTCGCAGTTCATCGATGATGAAACACTGTGAGACATATTACCTGATACACATTGCCCAAAATTCAGGTATTCTATTCCTAGACTGGCAAAACCTCGCTTCAGAGTTTTTGCCTTACAAAGAGCCCTTCAGCCACAATCGTGGATGAAGGGTTTTTTACTTTTACCCACAATGAAAAGGAAATGAAGTATGAGTTCACACAACACAGACCAACCTCAATGCACACTACGTGATGGCAGCCTTAAGATAACCATCTGGAAAAACAAAGGTGAGAAGGGCGTCTATTTCACCGCCACTCCAGCAAAGACCTATAAAAAAGAGGACGAGCTCCACGATTGTAACAATTACTCAGTCGGTGAACTACTTCGCCTCTCTGAGCTGTCACGACAGGCTTATTTAAGAATCCGGAAACTCCAACAGGAGCTGGCTCGTGAAATGAAAGCTCTTCGCGAAGCTGAAACCAAGGAAGCCGCTCCCCTTACTCCAGAAGTTTAACTAACCTACCCGCTCCGCATGAATCGCGGGGCGGTATTCTATTTTAAACTCAACGAACACCGAAAGATAATCCATATGACAGTCTCCACAGATGAAATGACAGCCATACTCAGACAACAAATTGAAATTTACAAAAGTCGCATGCTCAACAAAAAGGAAGTCGCTCATCATGCTGGAATGACCGTGTCATGGCTTGATAACAGCCAAAGCCCCAAGGCTATAAAACTCCGCCAGATAGGTGTGCGCTACGGTATCAGCCGCACCTCAGCCATTCGTTACCCCTTACAGGATGTTCTAGAAATTTGTTTGGAAGATGAGAGCTGCACGAAAACTAGACCGCTGGCATCATTGTTTCCAAATGATCCGCCCACCACTGCATCATAGCGCGGCGCTCCTTCAGATACTCAGCGTGATTATAAGCAGCTTTCACTTTATTCCGTTCTACGTGAGCAAGCTGCCGCTCAACAACTTTCGACGTAAAACCGTGCTCGTAAAGAATGGTTGAAGCCGTCGCTCGAAAACCATGCACAGTTGCCCGACTATGATAACCCATACGATACATGGCAAAAAGCATCGTATTCTCGCTCATGCATTTATGCGGATTGACTGAATTAGGAAAAATGTAATCCCACTTGCCAGTGATCCTATGAATATCTTCCAAAGTATTCATCGCTTGCCGTGACAGAGGCACGATATGCGGCATTCCATTTTTCATCCGTTCTTTGGGAATGCGCCATAGCTTCTGCTCTCTGTCGAGTTCGCCTTCCCACGGCATATCTCGTAGTTCTGTTGTCCGGACGAATGTTAGGATGATGAAACGCAAAGCCAAAGCGGTCAGTTCTTCACCCTCGTAGCGGCTGAGTTTTTCAAAGAAAACAGGTAATTCTGCCTCAGTAAGATACTTATGATTGATGACCTTGCGGGTTTTCAAGGCACCTTTTAAGTCTTGGGTGGGGTCTCGCTCAGCTTTGCCGCTGGCAATCGCGTAGCGGAATATTTGACCACAGCACTGCCGTGCGCGGTGCGCCATGTCTAACGCTCCACGACTTTCAATCTGTCTTAGAACTATCAGGAGTTCTTGGGCCGTGATGTCCTTAATGGGGCGTTTCCCA
Source organism: Akkermansiaceae bacterium (assembly GCA_051252195.1). Lineage (GTDB taxonomy): Bacteria > Verrucomicrobiota > Verrucomicrobiia > Verrucomicrobiales > Akkermansiaceae > Oceaniferula. The sequence goes on from JBPOGD010000013.1 coordinate 46,165, forward strand.
ATAAACGGAAAAACATCCCGCCTCATGAGGCTTTCAATTTGTTTCTCATAGTTTTTAGAAAAACCTTCGCGGCGCATATCGAACCATTCATGGACAATGCTTTCAAAGTCACTTGAATGAGACACTTTGAGGGCGATCTTTGTTTTCTTTTTCTCAAAGGAAGGATCAAGCCCTTCGCGTAGCTGCTTCTTAGCCTCATCTCGCTTCTCTCTAGCCTCTTTCAGGCTAATGTGAGGATAGACCCCGAGAGCCAGTGTCTTTGACTTGTCAGCAAAGCGGTAGTTCATGCGCCAGTATTTTTGTTCCGCTGGGGTAATAAGCAAGTATAGGCCCTGCCCGTCAGATTTTTTGTAAGACTTACTTTGTGCTTTGAACCCCTTGCACTGGGTATCTGTTAATGACAATGAGGGTATCTCCTGTGTTGTTAGAAATATATACCATCAAAAATACCCATTTTTTATTTGGGTGTAAATAGATGAACAAATAAGGGGCTAGAAAAGGAGTGGCTGTGAGCAAAGGTTTCAGAGAAGGACACAGATGTATGGAGAAGAGTTTAGAGAAAGAATGGTGCGCCCGACAGGATTCACGAACCTTCTGTAAGCCATTGGTTTAATTCATTTTCTTTGCAAAGAAATCACATGAATACCCTCAAATATACCCACATATTTTTTCGTTCAAAAAGCCCTCCTAATCAGTCTAGTTTTTATCCACAGTCAGTTTTCACTAGCTTCTTAAGAACGGCAGCCAGCCTTCTATTGTCGGTCCCATCAAGAAAGTTTGATTACTCGATGGTATGATGCCGTATTTTCTACTACTCTAAAAAGGAATTTTTATGGGAACAATAATCGAATTGAAATTGGGAGACATCTCCTTAGACGCTTCAAAAAATGGTATGGGGCTCGACTACGGTTTCCTGTTTCAGGATGAGGATGAAGTTCGTCGCAAATCAGATCAAATTTCTTACGAATATTACGAAGAAAATCCTAGCGAGGTAGACCTTGCAGAGAGTGAAGCTAGCTTTGCGCGCCCATTATCTCGTGTTTTGCCTCGTCTTCAACTTCTAGGCTACACTCTGGAAAGTGCCCGAGCAGAATACAACGCCATAGTCAACGAACTGGGCGAGGACGATGACCCTGTATCATCTAAGTTTTTGACATTTGATGATCTTTGTAAGCTTGCATGTAAGTATTCATTAGCTGACCTCAACAGCGATTACATTGATTTTGAAACTCCTGAACGCACAATTGTTGCTCAAGGTCGTTTTGCTGCTGAAAAAGAAGTTTTCGACCGCATACCCTATGCTAGTGAGTCTTATTGGTCTGAAAGCAGTCTAGTCTCTGCAAAAATGTGCATACTAAGTGCACCTTCTATGTTGCAAATTTTTGGCCTCAATCAGAATAATGCCGATACGGAGGTAATGTGGCAATTTGGCCCGCTAGTTAATTCTGGTTGGGAAAAGCGAGAGTCCTTTCAAACTGGAGCAAAAAGAACACAGAAAATTTTAATCGCAACCGAAGGCAAATCTGATGCCCGTATCATTAAACGCACCTTCGAATTCCTCCATCCTGATATTCTAGATTTTTTCAGCTTCATTACAGCAAGTGAAAAATATCATTTTTGGGGCACCGGAAGGCTCGTTAATTTTGCCGAAGGACTAATCCGCATTGATGTACAAAATAAAATTTTATTCATTCTAGATAATGACGCAGAAGGTGTAGATGCCTACCGAAAACTTCAGTCTTTAAACTTGCCACCCAACATGGGCTCTATGCTCCTTCCTGATATCACTGAATTAAAAAAATTCCAGGCAGAAGGTCCCGAAGGTGTCAGGGAATGCGACATCAATGGCCGTGCTGCGGCAATCGAATGTTATCTCGATCTCGATATCCCTAACGCTCCTCCTGCAAAGGTGAGGTGGAGTAACTACAAAGAAAACATCAAGGTCTGGCACGGAGCATTAGAAAACAAAACTTCATACGAGGAACATTTTCTAAAGCTGAGCAAAACTGATGTGTTAAACGGGAATTACGATAGCGCCAAGCTGTCCAAACTACTAACAAAGCTTGTTGATGAAGCATCTCAGCTAATGATATCCGAATGAGCACTCCTCGAAAGAACATCTAGTTCACTAAAATCTAAGTATTTTTAGCCACCCCCTTGGAGGGGGAGTGCCGTAGGCACACCATCGTCAATCAGACCAATCACTTCAACCGAAAGGACACCACTATGTCACATGACATCACAGTGAACCGCTTACGCGTCTTATTGACCCAGCAGGGTCGTCGCCACTCGCCGAGCTCGATTCGCAGGATAGCAAGATGGGTTTGTAGTGCCTACAAACTCGAACTTCGTTCTCCACCTTGGCAAGAGGCGGGTTCCCCCCTCGTTGCATCTCCCCCAGTTTCGCGTGCCGCGATATTTTCCGACAGCAGTCGGTTAAACATGCTCTCACAATCGTATTGTGAGGTGTAAGCATGGCACGTCCTAAACTCAACTCATCCGAGCGCAAAGTTCATCGCATCGTTTTCCGTCTGACAGACGGTGAATTTTTGCCCCTCGACCAGAAGGCCGCTGCACATAATATTCCGATCAATGAGCTGGCTCGTCAGCTTACGCTTTCCAAAGCCGAGCATCTGATCGTCGAGGTGCAACCTGGCGTTAATCCCGCGCTCATCAAACAGCTTTACTACATCGGCCATAATCTCAATCAACTCGTGAAAAACGCTCATATCTTTGGGCGAGTTTCGCCACGTATCGACCAACTCTGTCAGCGCATCGAGATGCTGATGGATGAGGCGATAGGAAAGGACATTCAATAATGGTGCCACGTCTTGCCGCTGAAGGCAGTTCATTTCAAGGAGCATGGCTCTATTACTGTCACGATAAGAGAGCCATGACCTCCACCCGTGTGGCATGGACGCAAACAGTCAATTTAATCACGGATCGAGTCGAGAAAGCTTGGAAGGTCATGGCCTATACCGCCAAAGTGGCCACTCAGCTGAAACAAGCCGCTGGAAAAAAGAGAGCTGGAGACAAGGTAGAAAAACCTGTGATTTCCTATTCGCTGGCATGGCACCCTGAGCAAAAGCCAGATAAGGACACAATGCTGACAGCAGCAAAGGAGAGTATTGCCAAGCTCGGGCTGAGTGAGCACGAGGCGATGATCGTCGCTCACAAGGATGAGCCGCAGCCTCACGTCCATGTCGTCATCAATCGTATTCATCCACTCACTGGGATAGCAGCCAATATGTATCGCTCAAAACGCAAGCTCCAAGACTGGGCACGAGAATTTCAACAAAAGGAAAAAACTATGTATTGCCCGCAACGTGAAAAAAACTATCAGAAAAGACTCAACGGGAGGAACACTAAGTATGTTGACCCCGTGATCAAAGAGGCATGGCAGAACAGCCAAGATGCGAAAGGCTTCGTCCAGCGACTGGAAGAACATCATTACCAGCTCGCTCAGGGGCGTAAGCGACTAGTTGTCGTCGATGCATACGGAAAGACAGTGAATCCCGTTCGCCATTTAGAAGGTGTGAAAGCCAAGGGATTTCATGAACGCATGGCTGGACTCGATACGCGCACCCTACCGACACCTGAGGAGATCATCAAAACCCGTCAGCTCAGTCATGCAGATTCTGATAAAGGTATTTCTGAGCCAATTAGGGATACTCAAGACGCTCAGAATGAATCTCAAGTTTCAGAAGAACTAAAAGAAAGCCCGCAAGAGCCACTTGCTGAACAACCTCAGCAAAATGCAAAGCTTCAAGAGTATGAAGAGCGTGTCGCAGCGGCTCTTCGTGAATTAGGAGAGCAGCATTACAAAGAATGGAAACAAACCTCCGATCATCACCAGCATACGATTGCTACCAAGCGCACGGAGCTGATGGAGCACTACAAATTCGAGAAAAGGCAAAACGCCATCGATACTCTGCAAGATAAGCTGGAGAAACCTACATTGCTTCCTCGGTTTGCGAGAAAGCTATTCAAGATCGATCAGAAACTAGAAGACAGAATTGAAACGCTCCAAGAGCAGCAGAGCCGTGCAAAAGCACATTTTGATCAATCCATGATGAAGTTAAGCAAGGACAGAAACAACGCCCTCGACAACCTCGATACTCGCCATGCTGAAAACAAAAAGAGCTTCATCAAGCGAGTGGAAAAATGGAGACCTTCAGCCCTTAGCCAAGAGTTTGATCGATCTCAGAAAGATCATGTACATACCCACGATCAAGAAAAGCTGAATGAGCCGCCTGGTCTAGAATTGTAATTGGGATATTCCTCATGAGTTACTATTTTTAGTGTTTCAATGGGGAAAGCCTTCCCCTGACGGCTACGAGTGTGCGCCGCCACCCCTTCTCCTGGGGAGACCCCAAACCCCGATATTGGAGGCGTTGCCTCGATGGCTTAGATGCTCCGCACCACGGGGCATGGATACCAGAGTTGTCACCTTTCTCCTGCTCATGGTCATGATTGGAGCGGTGTCACTCTGCCAACCATTTGCCCCCAGCCTCATGACTTGCGGCATACCGCGCCGCTTCTTGGCAGAACGACACGGAATGCCGGTGGCATAAATACTGGACGAACCAGTCTGGCTAAGGGCTCTGCCCTCGCGCCTGCAACAAAAATAGATAGGACCGTGGCTCACTGCGCTGCGCCCGCACCAACCCTATCGATTTTTGTTGCGCTTGCTAACCCGTCCTCGACCGGAAGCAAGGTTTCATGCGCGGGGCATCAAACCTGCGGTTCATTTGAAGAAAGGAAAATATCATGACTATAACACCGAGAATCTATGTGGCTTGTCTAGCCAGCTACAATGCAGAAATACTTTACGGAGAATGGATCGATCTCGATGGATCAGAGGACATCGGTGAACGTATCGCTGAAATCCTCAAAAAATCCACCATCGAAGATGCCGAAGAATGGGCAGTCCATGACTATGAGTATTGTGGTGGCTTACTAAGCGAACATATGGGAATGACTCAGCTTAAGAGCTTACAGGAAGCATTCACTCAAGCAGCCAATGAAGATATCGAGTGGGAGCTGTTTTGCGGGTTCTGCGATCATGTTGGATATGACATCGAGACCGATACCATTGAGAAGTTTAAAGATAGTTACTCAAGATCAGCCAGCTCGTTAGTCGATTGGTGTCAGGACTTTCTTAATGACACTGGACAGCTTGAAAGTATCCCCGAGAACCTGCGCTTCTATTTCAACTTTGAAGCCTTCGCCCGTGACATGGAAATCAATGACGTATTCACCGTCGATCATGACGGCGAAACACACGTATTCTACAACATCTAACCAATCCCACGAAAGAAGATTACATCATGGATTTACAGGATTACAAAAACCACTTAAAGACCGCTTTCCCCGAGGCGGTTCGTCACGCCATCAATAACCAAAAAAATAGCTCGCCAGCTCATAAAGAGCTCAAGCAACAAGCATTCATTCATCATAAGAAATGGGGGTTCGCCTGCTTAGCGGATTGTTTTGAGGCAGCAGTGCCTCGGTCTATTCGCTTAGAGTTAGAAAAATGGAGTATGTCAGAGGTGAAGGTAGATCACTGGAAAATGAACGTTTCATGCCGAGCCTTCTATTTTGTCAGCGATCATGCTCATATCCAAGTCCGCAATACTGGAGAATCCCCTCTACCCTTCACAGACACTGGCTATAAATCTTTCTTCGTCCCCCTCTCCGCCTTCCAAAATGACAAAAAACCAGAGGACTTCATCAGGTTTCAATTCCCAACTGCAAAGCAACTTGAGCTATTCTAATGAACGAACAAAAGAGTATACGTTTATCTGACCATGCAGCTTGCAGGAAATATACTGCACTGAAATTTAAGTCCTTCCACTTGATCCATCCATCATTACATATATTATATCCGCGTCTCGATAGGCATAACAAATATCTACTCATTCGGGTAACCTCATCAGCCATCTCAACTTTTCACTAAAAACACCAATGGGAATTTCACAAAAGGATATAAAATTACTATGGGGTCGAGCAGGTAATCGTTGTTCCATTTGCCAACGAGAGCTATCACTAGACTCAAATGCTGACAAAAGCTCTCACCTAGTTGGCGAGCAGGCACATATTATAGGTGAAAAGGATTCTGCGGCGAGAGGCGATAGCTACCTAGATTTGAATGAGAGAAATACGTATCACAATTTAATTTTGCTCTGTCCAACACATCATGTGGAAATCGACAAAAACGTAAATGACTGGTCTGTTGAACGCTTGTATCAGCAGAAATCACAACACGAGCTTTGGGTTAATGAGTCGCTAAGTTGCTACGTCAATAGCTCTCACCAAGCAGCAGAAGCTACAATTACTTCAATCATCGATTCCGCAGTCGAACTACTAAATTTCGAAGACTGGTGTGACTGGCTCTATTCTACTCTGCCGCCGCGCAATCAACTACCGTATCAACTTTCTAATACAGCTCCACGATTTTTAGATAAATTGGCTGCTGCTGTTTGGCCTGAAGATTGTGTCGAATTTAGAGTAGCAGCCACACAATTGGGCAAGACATTGAATCATGCTATTGACACTTTTTTAAGGCACGCTGAACTCCGTGGAGACTACTGGTGGGGTATTAAGTTCTATAAAGAGGCTGGATGGAATAAGAACTACAAACAGGACGTCGAGAGATATAAAGAATGGGAAAAGGAGCTCAGCACAGCATTCTACGAATCTACTAAGGCTGCAAATTGGTTTTGTGACATTGTCAGGAAAGATATAAATCCAATGTTTTTTACTGATAGCGGTCGCTTCCATTTAGCTGAAGAGCATGCTAACTCCAACACAATTGAGGGTCGCGTTCCTTTGTATACAAAGGAGGAAATCGCTCAGCTTATCAAAGGGAAAAACTCCTCAACCTGACAGATTTAGGTAATTACTCGTATATGCTCAACTTGCGTTCCGATACTCATATTCAGCGATGGTTTTGCTAAAGCTACAAAATAAGGCTCACGCTCCAAATACCATATCTCTAATCGGTTGAACGAGATTCCATCTCTTCTTCAATTGATTTCTTTAACAAGGGCAGAAGTTTTTCAAAATGCGAAATCTGCTCAAGTATCTCCTGATACTGCTCAGCTTGCTCATCCTGTTCATTCCTCTCAGCTTCATTGGCAACACCCAACATAAATTTTATCGCTTTTACATCATACCCTCCTCCTTCCTCCTCTGCTATTGCGAGTGCTTTTCTCACAAAATCGGAATCCGAGCTCTTTGCTGCATCCCTTAAACAAAACAAAATGAGTTTAGGTGTAAGAGTATCAAGCAACAGTGCCACATCAAGAGATAGTTTGGCTTCTTCAGCAGCCTTTGACGCTTCATACTTCTCCTTAAGTGCCGACAATCCGCTAAAATGCCCAACTCCATTGTTACCTAATTGCGTAACCGTTTCGAATAAAACTTCCCATTCTTGAAATGGTCTCAACGTATATGGTAAATTAGCTCGAGAAGCCCAAAACCCTTGTATCACTTCCATACATTCTCGATGAATAGGAGCCATAACATCATCTGCTTGTTCTTCGCTTTTCTCAATTAGCCTAGCAAGGTGCATACACACCCAACGAACAAGAGGGTCTTGACTAATATCTGGATCAAGTCGCTCAATGAGTCCTTTACCATAGTTGATAGCTGTTTCTGAAATCTTTAATTTTTCCATTAGATGTTAAGATAAAATGTTTACAATACGGTCTAGGATAGTCTTGGTAGTTTTTCTCACCATAAATTTGCTTTTCACGATAAATTGCAATCGTCATGGCAAGATTCATCCCGGTTAGCTCCAACATAGCTTTAACTCCCTCCACTGACGCCCGCAGACGTTGCCCGCTCCTACTATATTCCCGATGACTAGAACCGACCTCTTCGTTCCACTTCTCAAATTCAAAACGTATTTCAGGGTTTTCTGCGCCCACCAAAATTCTCGAAGGCTTGCTGTCTACCAAGTTTAATGTTTGAATCAACTCATCATCTAGCTGCCCAAAGTAATTCGAAATACCATCACCCCTAGGATCAGTTTGATCAATCTCACTATCCCCGCCCACGTAAGCCCCGATTTTTTTTAACATGAAACTCGGCGACAATTGCTCTGCGTCGAGATTACTTTCTAGTATTAAGTCTCGCTCATCGATCCAATCACCTGCACTTAGGGCGGCTAAAAGAGAATCAGATGTCTCCCCCGACACCAATCGGCAATCGATTTGTATCCGCTCTTGATTTGAGTGCTCATTATCTGACCATCCGCCATCGAGGATCAAGCAGCTCTCTCCATCTCGAATACATTCAATAAAATCATCAGCTTGAATATTCCAACACCAATCATCAGGAATTTGTTGCCTCGTCCATTTTCTTCGACGTATTGGGAACGGATCAGCAAAATCGGCAAGCCAGTAGCCATCCTTTCGTGAAAGTGAGTGACGTCTCTGCCAATCTTCCCACTCATAAACTGAGTATTTCTCAGCATCGACTAATGGGCGATCTCGTATTAACTTACTTACGAAAACATACAAAGCATGTACAGCAGTGTAAAAATCAAAACTCCAAACCTTTGGGTAATCATAGCCGCCAAGGTGAGATCTCTTGCGAAATCGGTATGATTCGAAAAGCTCCCTACGTCCATCTTCAATACGCTTATCATGAACCACAAGCTTACTGTCTTCTCTAATAATCTCTAATAGTAGGCCATTCGCAGAATCAGAATCCAGTCCAAACATTTGAGCCACTGGATACAGCCACTTTTCATCAAACTCATACGGAAGGTAAATCTCGCCCGAATAACCCCACCTAGAAAATTCATTCCTTGATTGTCTTTGTTCTGGAGCAGAAACTCTCTCAAATTGAGAATGTCCTACGTTTCGAAGACACTTTTTTTGAGCTTCGTCATAAACATTCGACATTAACTTCGCTAAACCAAGGGCAATATCAGCCGAAATCCTATTTACCACGAGATGGGGCTTTTCAGTTGCCAACCTATAATAGGTTTCTGAATACTGGAACAATAATAGTCCGTCCGTCTTCAGCGTTCGCTCTATTGAGAACAAGAAAAACTGAACTGAATTAAGTTCATATGGTCGATACCCCATATGATAAAAAGGACGGGATAAGCAGGCAAAACAGTGGTGATGTAGACAGGATAATAGTTCAGTAGCACTTGCAAGATTGAGACGGTGAACTGTATGCATTGCTTGCCAGCGTAATTTTGAATCTGGAGAACCTAACAAACCCCAAAGGAGGGAAGCTAGGCATTCAACCACCTGCGTAGGAGGAATAAGATCGTCTCCCCATGCTCCATCTCCATAATCCCATGGCATTTGTTTTTCAATTCTAGACAACCCAAATAACAAGAGTTCTATTCGCTCGGAAACTTCCAGTTTCTTGCTTATAAAAAAAGCTAGCTCGAACAATGATTCGGGATCTTCGGAATAGTTGCCTTCGCACACTCCTGCCAGAATAGACTGATCAATATCCCATTCATTTTCTTCGCCTATAGTGAGCAGCGACAAGAAGCGGCCTCTTTCATAGTTATGCAATAGTCCACTTGATCGATTCCTAACTACGATATCTCGGAACTCAGCCCAATACTGTTCAACACTTGGTCTCTCCTTCAGCTCAAAAGGCATAGCCTTAATCAGATTCAAAATTTGGAATCCACCCAACTCAGTTGACAACTCTGCGATCTGTATCAAAACAGCCTTTGCCGCGGAGGCTTTAACGTTATCCCAAAAAACTGACCATAAGTAATCCAATTGATATGGAATTTCATCACTTTCTTCAACTCTACGGAGAAACTCCGCTACTCCACCATCTTCACCTAGTGAAATCCCGTTCAAAGCCCACTCACCAGAGCGATTTGGAGAATTACCATCTAGTTCAGGAGCTGAAGACATCACTGGGCTCTTTTCCTTTTCTAAATCAATTAGTCTCAGATCATCAATTGCCTCATTGAGCATTGAATTTTCTAAATTACACTTTGCACCAGCCGTTTTAAGAATACTTAATCGATCTAAATCCTCACCAATTTTCAAAGAATCTCTACAGGACTGGTCAAAAATCCGCTGTCCATTCTCAGATGAGAAAAGATCAGAAAACAGCTCATCTACAAATTCACGATCAGTATTGATCTTTAAAAAACCTGTAAATCCCCAGCAACATTCTGGTGATACAATACCCTCCTTGTGAAAGGCTCCCAAAACTATAGCTAACGAATGGTTAATGTATCCTATATCTCTATCTGCCCACCGTGAAATCAAGGCGATTGCGCTAGACGGATTCAGCAAGGCCAAGCTCCTTAGCAATGAATCCTGAAAATGATCTCCGCTACCTCTGGTCGACTCATAATATAGCTCGAAAGCTTTCGCAATACGATAGCACACTTCATGTTCTAATTTCGTCTCAGTAGCCAGCTTTGCTATTAGTCTACTATGCACCCCCCACCTATAAGCTGCCTCATCACCGAAACGATTTACAGCATCAACAGCAGACTGAAAATATGCTTGAGAATCTGGTTTACTATATGTCAAGCAAGCACGAGCCATCCCGATGAAATACGAAGCCGTTGATTCCGGCTCTTCCTCTGGATCAGGCGTCTTCAAAAATGCACGACACGAGGACTCAACTTCATCGCGCAATCCACCCAAACCCCTGCAATGAATTGTGCTTCGAAAAAGCTCAATCAAATCGTTAAAACGTATCTTTCTTCGTTCACCAAATAGATCTCTCCTCAGTGAAGCAATTTCCTCATTGGGAGGTTTATCCAATAACTTCAATGTTGAAATTCGAACCCGTGTTGAATCTAGTTCATATACGTTAATATGATTATAAGAATGAGAGCAAATATGCTCCGAAATTTGTCGAGCTTTCTGCAAGCGCAATGATAGTTCTTTTTTGTTTCCAGAGATGATACTTGCTCTTTCCCAGTAGTATTGAAGAACATTCTCAATGGGCTTCTTAAGTTTTGCTTTCTCCCCATCGTTTTTACATTCTAAGCGCAACCGTTCTATAGCCGTATCAACGGAAATACTACTCTCATCAAGAGCTATTGACTCCATCGCAAGCGAACGCATGGCGCATCTCCTATCATACCCAAAATGCTCATTTTCGATATCATACTGTGAAACCTTTTCTCGATAACACCTTATGACCCTAACTATCAAATGAGAATCAATTTTTGCATGGAGAGCTGACTCACAAAGAGAAAGCAGAGTCGAATAGGACACTCCCTTATCCCCAATCCTCTCACCATGAAACTTTAACGAATGCTTGCGCTTAACGAGTAAAAACAAACTAGGCATAAGTATTGAAGCTGGGAGAAATCTCCCAACTTCTCCAAGCTCTTCCGAAATTGCCAAAATAACAATTAAGCTTTGAGATAAATTACCTGAAATTTCTTCAATAGCCTCATAATCACCCTTATCCACTAAAGATGAAATAAACATACGAAAAGATTCGAGAATAAATTCACTTTGTTTCCATCGTCTCAACTCTGCAGCCAATCCCTCTGTGCCATCCAGATTAAATGTTGCTCGAAACAGTTCACAGAAGTCATGCTCAGTTATCCCGTCGCTAGCATGACCGTTTTGCCTCCTCTCCTCACGAACCTCTTCGATATGTGCAAAAAGCCAATCGAATCCGCTCCTCAAATAACTGCGAGCATCCCCTTCATATGAAGAGTATGCTGAAAAAATAGCCGCTGAAAAAACATTCTGAGATCCTTTCCAACCAGAAGAAATCATTCGCTTAAATGCAAAATCCAACACATTCGATTCATCTAGAAGCTGAGGAAGAAGATCCACGTGATGAGCAAACAAGTCAAGACGGCGGCGGTCTCCTGCAAACTCCTCTCCAGCCCGCAAAGCCAGCTTTGACGCATCTTTCCAAAGCTCCTGTTCAAGTGCTGCAGCTAACGCAAATTTTAACCTTCCAGCTACAATTTCTTTTCTATCTGAATCATCAAGATTTGGTAACGGGTCCTCTTCTAAAGCTAGTTTTACCAATTCGCCATATTCACCAGCTTCCAGCAGAAGTTGCGGCATACTAATAGCGGCATAGGGAATGGTTTCAGCGAGGTCAGAAACACGCTTCAAAAGAGCACTAGACTGCTCTGAATCATTCTTAAATCGCCCCTTAAACCATGTTTCTGTTGGTTCATCTCTAAACTGTATAGTTGCATCCCGTAACCAAAGACCCATTCCAACTTCTGTAGCAAATGTCTTAACAGCTGACGCGTGAACTCCAGCCCCTAGAGCAATTATATCGACAGGTACTGGAGGCGGTAAATTTGCTAGGGAACGACAAATTGAATCAAAATCACCGTCATCCTTGAGGCTGAAATCGCGGCGAACTTTGACTATTGCTTTATCTAATAATTCACCAACTTGATCATCGAATGAAGTAGGATTCGGCCCCAACGAAGCCAACAAATCATTTATTGTTTGCCCGTTATTAAGATCAATAGCCTTACGCTGTACCCGAGGATTTCCTGATGTTAGCCTCCGTAGTTCTTCAGCATTTTCCCTAGTTGTTTGTGGATACACCTCTGATAATAGCTCCGACGTCTCTGTGACATCGAAAGGCGGGATTTTAAATTCTTCAGTTTGACCCAAAATCCTGAGCATATGGACCCGTTCAGGACGAGAGCTAATGACCAATTTGACACCATCTGGCATTCCCGCATTTATCAGAATATCTACAAAGCAATCGTGACCAAATAAATCAGCGGCCATCTTAGCGTTGTCACCAGCATCAATAAGAATCACTAACAGAGCATCTGGATTTTCGCTTCTAAGTTCATCTGCTGACTTACCAAGTGACTTTAGAAAAGACTTAGTAGACTGAACAGGATCGTTATCAAACCTCAACTTCACACCACAAAGAAACGCTTGCGCACAATCATTGATCATTTGCAAAAATGCGTCTTGATGGCGATGACGGGAACGAGCCAAATTACGATAATCACCTAGACCAAAGCAGTCATAAATCAAAGCACGGGAGCCATTAGGCAACATAGGCTCAATGGAGGCTAGAGCTACTGTTTTCCCGATACCACCTTCTGCGGTAACTAATATTGGATATTCAGCTCCTACGACTTTAGTTGCCAACTCATTGTAGCATGGCCTAATCACCAATTGTTCAGGTAATTCGATTTTTGCAGGTGAAGGAAAAAGGTCATCAGAGTCAGAAACCCCTAATCGCTTCAACACCTTGGCTTTAGTAATTTCCTCGTGCCGCCCAGGCAGCACAAAATCAGTGATAAATGTAAGATAGTCTCCCAACTCCAAACTGTTGATAGGCTTGTCGATCAGATCGGAAATCTGGAAAGCAAGGTCACTCTCTTGGGCCAGATAACTTCCTTGTTTTCCCAGCAAAGAAACGCTCTCGCTGAAACCCCTTAGAGATGGCCCTGAAAACCCCGTGTAAGTTTCAATTGTATTTTTGAAAGATGCTCCTGGTTCTTCTCCAATAGACAACTTGTTCAAATTTGACGCCAGACTCTCTGCAAACGGGCGATTGGTGACAATTTGAAATGAAATGAAATCATCTTTCGAGTCATATTCCGTAAAAATTTTAGCGAAACCTTCAAACGTTTTCCTCAAATCACTGAGAGTAAAATTTTGTGATACTCTTTTCGTGCTATGCTTGAGCTGGCTTACCACGACTTTTCGATAGCTGCCCTCCTCCCAAATCTCCGTTACGTCTACAACTGAATCTCCATCAACCTCGCCCGCCTCGGGTTCAAGCCCATCTAATACTACAGCTGTAAGCCTCGTATTGGGCTCTATGAGCTGAAGCGTTTTCTTAGCAACCCACCTATAATGAAAAGCATCACCAGCACGTGATGGTCTTTCAGGGTTTATACGTTCGATCTGTTCACTTTTCAACAAAGATAAAAATACAAGAAACTAATGTGAAAGAAAGAACAGAACCCTTAATTCTATTGGAAGTTTAAAAAAATCATACTTAAGCATGTCCCTATGAGGTGCCTCACTCCGCTAAATAGTCCATTCTGATCCTTAGATAAGCGAATCAACACCAATGAACACATCGACTGCCTTGCATCACATTTCAATGGCGCTGGATTACTAGAAATTACACACCACGAAGTTGTTAGAATATACTCAAAGGCGTATCATTTCATAAAATACGAAGGGAAACACTTACTTTGTGACAGAATGACCCAGATCGACAATAGAGTGAAAATGGAAAAAATCGCAGAGAGTATACTTACTAAACTTGAATAGACTATAACCAGTGATGAAGTCATGGCTTACTACTTGTGAAGTCTTGTTGTAATCTAGCTTACTTGGAGGTGTCTCCCCTGATAGATTCTCCCCTTTTCAAGTTGACGGAGACAAAGCCAATTCCCATGTTATTCACATGGCTGAAGAAAAGAAAACTGCTAATAACTTTGAAGGGTTCAGAAATATTTGCATAGGAATTGCAGCTCTTCTGATTCCAATAGTAGGACATATGTTCACTAACCAAATTAAAACACGTGAAATAAATGCTGAATACACAAATATAGCTACTCGAATTTTACTTGAGCCACCAGCAAAGCAAGGCGGTATTGGTGCCAATCGAGCAATCCGAAAATGGGCTACTGACGTTCTTGCAGAAAAGGGAGGTGTTGAAATCAAGGGAGAAGCTTTGAGAGTCCTTATTAATGCAACTATGTATGGATATTCTCACTGGGGAGAGTCAACAATTTCGCTCAGACAGGCCCAACACATTCTTAAGGACAAATATGACTACACTGGCCCTATTGACGGTAAAGACAGTATAGAATTTCGAAATTCTATTACCCGATTTCAGAAGGATAAAAATCTCGAGGAAGACGGGATTATGGGACCAAAAACAGCAACACAAATAAAAGCCAGTGCAACTGAGCAACCTTCTATCGCTCCTGAATAAAAACTAGAAGCTAATAAAAAATCTAAGTAAATGAATTCCTGCTATGAGTAAAAATCCTCGGGGTAAGCCCAGAGGCATTTGGGTTGCTTCGTCATAAAAACCTTTGGCCCTTATGAATACGGTATTTTTAGACTAAGCAAGCTTAGGGGAATTAGACCCTACTAAGATTAAAAGTAATGATCATTCATGGCTTAAAGACAATTGAATTAGAACTCGCTAATATTGGCTACTTTTTCAAAGCCATCACCAATGATACTGAAATAGCCTTCTTCCCAGGATCTATTCAGCACCGCGATATGAAAATTTCTGGCCTATCTTATGAAGATGATTACCTAGGCAATGCACTAGCCTGTATCATCAAGCCCAACCAGATTGAGGTTCGCTATCATGGACGCTACACAGACGCCATGGTCGAACGTATCTTTCGGAATATACTCGGGATGCCTGAAGCTTCCGCGCTCAGTAAGTTTTCTATGACCTATCAAGGGCGACAATTACTATAAAAGAATGAAGCCTAATTTGACGTTAGAAGCCCCCTACTCCAATTATAGATAAAATACATATTTTTGACAAAATAGATATAATATGCCATACTATCTGAAGTAAGGAGAAAAAAGCTATGATTACCATTTCATCCACCAATGTGCAGAAGAACTTCGGAGCATTCCTCGACAAAGGAAGCCGCGAAATTGTCATTATTAAACGTCAAAACCGTGAGGTTGGTGCATTCATTCCCATGGCTGACCTAGTAACGCTACGGAAGGCGAAGGCTGACTCTCTTCGTTCGGCTGTGAACGCTCTTTCTGAGGAAGGCGAGGCAAACGGCTTTACCGAAAATCTTCTCAACGAGATTCTAGCCGATGTGAACCCGTCTTAAGATGCTGGTCTTTGACACGAATATCTGGGTGAGTTACGCACTTTCCCCGAAGGGTATTGCTAGACAATGCGTGGACAACGCCATTGATCATCATGACTACGCCTTCTCGGAGGAAACATTTAGGGAACTTGGCAATGTGCTAATGCGCCCTAAATTTGACCCCTACTTCTCTCAAAAAGCACGACAGGAAACGTTGCGTATGATCGCAACCAACGCACGATGGGAAACCAATATTATCCCTCAAGCAACAGAATGCCGTGATCCTAAGGACAACATGTTTCTTGATCTTTTACGCGCTTGCAGCGCAGACTATTTCATCACAGGTGATGAAGATTTACTCGTTCTTAATCTCTACCACGGCACTCAGATTGTTACACCTCGATGGTTTGTGGATGAGCAACTTTAAGATCCTCCCATTTCTCATATTCATAGCTAACCAACAACAGAACCTCACAAGGGGCTATTTGTCACCACAAAAAAAGTTATCTGAAATACACCATTATTTTGTTGAGTAGGCGGGAAACGCCTTCCCCCTATCCTTCGTGGTTGAACTCGATTGCTTACAAAGCGACTCATGGAGATGTAATGAAGTAAACATCAGCAAACCATATGCCGCATACATTTCCTCGGAAAGGGTCAAGTAAATATTATACGCTCTAAAAGATCAGACGATTTATATATCAACCTAAGATCGGAATAATATCACTTATCATATATCTCATTTATCATATTTTTCTGGGTGTTAATTCAGCTCTCACCTCACAAAACTCATATACAAAAAACTAACAGATTTATTTGCTTGTTGTGGGATTGCTTTATTGTTTGATAAAACTATAGATAAATATATTGTCTTCGAATTATGATTATAGCCACAATAGCGAGCTTCACCGTCATCCTTTTAATTGCTGGGGGAATCCTAATTTTAGGAGCTTTAGCCTCTTCTATAGAGGCCAAAGAAATCAAGTTTGGGATTAAAAACCCTACTCTTAGATTAATCTCAGGATTGATTGGTCTATCACTCATATCTTCAGCTTTATATCTAGAGTCTCGACCCATTGAACCAGGGACTGACAAGCAAAATACTGAAAAAGCTCTCGCTCCGAATAAAATCGTTTCGCAATATTATAATTATATAAATTTATCTAAATTCGAACAATCTTGGGAATTGCTATCTTCGCGTATGAAGACCAATTCAAATCATAATGGAAATTTCGAACATTATAAACAAGGTTGGAAAAACGATCATATCAAAGCAATTAGCCTTTTATCGAATAAATTACAAGATCAAGATAATGCAGATGTAGCATTTTGTATGACAACCCTGCTCACCGTTACCAAAGCTCAAAACGAAGAAAACACTTCATCTGCTGAACAAACATATTTAATTCGACTTATATTTAATACCTCTAAAAATACTTGGCTGATTGATAAAATTACTTCACGTTAGATTTACTACACCTAAAACATCTCACGCACTTCTAAAAGAGTCGAACTGTTTCTCCCATTACACAGCACAAACAACGATCACAAGATTCTCTACAAACGTGAGAGGCGCAGAGTTCGATGCACTGAGCTAACAAAACAGCTCACTAGAGACAAGATCTTAACCATATACAGTTCTTAGAGAAAGCCATTTCCACAAGCCTAATCTAAGGTCGTAGTAAATAATTCTTAAGGGTTAATTAAATAAACCCCATTATCGGAAAACCCAACTACATTATCTGGCTATCACTCATATACGTGTGCCGTCGTTGCAATCAAATCAACAGTAAAACGAGCAGGTTCTTTGGCTCAGATCTTTGTCTATTCCAACTCCAATTAAATCACAGTGCCCCCAAGCCTCTTTAAAATTTCACTTTAAAAGAAGACAATGGAACAGATGTTACTCCTCAGTAGAAAGAGCTATCGCACATCACCTCTACTCTACCGAGCTTGATACCCTTCAATGACAGAGAGATTCAATTTAGGTCTTGCGCTTTTCACATTCGCTTAGTTACTAGTTGATTATATCAATAATGATTTATTGCCGTTTACCCCTTTAGCAAAACTTCGAATAATAATCAAAAAATAACATGTGATGAGTAACGGAAAAATTCTTAAAGTTGGTTTTGCAATGGGGGGAGGTACATCTCTGGGAACTTTTCAAGGTGCTGCACTTGGTGAAGCCTTAAAATTGCTTATTTTACGTGGTGTTTATGATGATAATGGAACTTCGAGACGTTATGACCGTGTTGAGGTAGACATTTTTAGTGGAGCCAGTGCAGGATCAATGTCTCTTGGGTTAATGCTACGAACTCTAGCAAACCCAAATATTACTCGCACAAAGCGAGAAGCTGCGCTTAAGTCACTTACTGAACAATTTGGTGATGCAGAAATCCAGGCACTCAGCCGATCGGCAAAGACAGACTTAATCGCTGCACAAATCCTCTTAGATATTCAAAAGAAAGTTTGGGTTGAGGAAATTGATATCAAAAACCTTCTAGCTGATGGAGAGCGTCCCGGCGAAGAGCTGCGTTATACGGGAGGAGTTGTAAATCGAGCAGCCGTTGACCAGATTGCTTGTGAATATTTTGATTTTAAAGAAGGTGTCAAAATCAACCAAAGGATATTGTCAGAGCGCGTTCTATTTGCATCAACACTCTCTAACCTCACTCCTACCATTGCGGATGCCAAAGGGCAGTTTGGAACGCATGAATTATCGGACCTAGCATTTAAGGACGGTCTGACGTCTAAGGTTCATCGGGAGCTAAGGGTTTTCGACCTTTATTTTGATGATCAAACTGACAACCTGACTGGCTTTACTGAGCCCACCAAACATCCGCAACGTTGGTTCAGATGCCATAGTGGTTCAGAGGTTGAAGGTACTCTTGCTAGTATTCTGGAAAGAAAGACATGGTCGAAAATTGCTTCTACTTGCATAGCATCGGGAGCATTCCCTCTAGCTTTCGAGCCAGTAGTAATTGAACGTTATGGCTTTGAATACGGAGCAGATAAAAACGATATTCCCTTCCCCAAAGGTTATAAAAAGTTTCCGTTCTCATACGTTGACGGTGGAACTTTCAACAATGAGCCTATTAGAGAGGCATTTCGAATGGCTTCTTTTATTGATGGTAATGAACGAGCCAAAGGCGATTCTGGCTCTGACTTTGATCGTATTATAATATTTGCTGACCCTAATGTTGATGACACAGCTGTGACACTTAAGGTGGGCGCACATCAAGAATACGGACTTGCTGATCCAAATTTCACTGGCAAGTATCTAGATGGATATGATCTCTTTCGCCGATCATCCTTGGATCGATTACTCCCTCACCTAGGAGCTCTTTTTTCCATTATCAGCAATGAATCTCGAACTATCGAGGGGGACAAAATATATAAAGTTCGTAAAAAATTTAAAACCCGAAACTGCATTCGAGAATTGATTGCTGACATGACGACGACTCAGCCGAGTAAGGAGCTCATAAATAAGCTAATTATAGAATGTAAAAAAATACTGCAGGATGATGGAGTAAAACAAATGATTCCTCCAGGGCTCTTGAATGTTGAAGGCGAAATGAAGCGGATTATAACTGAAGCCTCTAATTCAACTAAAACCTCTGATTTTAAAACTGTTAAGGATAAAGTTGATCAATTCTGCGAAGATCCAAATAGTGTCACCCCCACTGATAGACGCATCTTGTTTCAAATACTTGTAGCGGTATCTGTTGACCTCGTGATGAATTTGGAAGGCAAGATGGATAAAGCAAAGTTGATCGGAATTGTACCAGTAGATATTGATTCCGGAGATATCATTAAACTACCTGGAGGAGCTATAAGTGGCTTTGCTGGATTTATGAGTCAGCATGCAGGTAATCATGAAATTAAGGTAGCCCAATACTGCGCGCGTAGATTTCTAGAAACAGCACAAATCATCAAAAGTGAATCCAATACACAATTGGGAAAACAACCTCCATTTAAAAAGTCAAAGAATTACGACCGTTTCATAGAAGAGTCAGAAGCTGGTGTGAGATTACTTAGTAATAGACTGAGTAATATGATTGGCCAGAGCCAATTACCCCTCTCTAAAGCCCTGAAAATTCTACTTCAATCTAAAATTAAAAGCGGATTATTAGAGTTGCTCAAAGAAGAGGAAAAATTAATCAGCTTTGAATTTCGTATTATTATTCCGAACAAACGTTATGAGTTGGATGGCGAAGGGGTTCTTCCTTTCGAAAAAGATGTATCACCCGAGATCATAAATCAGAAACTAGTTCTTATTACTTTTGCAAAGTGGAACCCCAATACAAGGAAGTGGATAGGACCATATGTCAAAGGAGAAGGAACTGGAGCTAGAATACGTATCGATAGAGATAGAAAAATACTTCCTGATACTAAGTTCTGTGCCTTCCGTCTACCTACAGTAAGTATGGTTGAAGAGGCTAATTCTCATCCATATCCAATTTTCACCGCAGAACTTAAAAATAATGACAATAGGTCACCCAACAAAAACTCACTGCCTTCGAGTCGATGGAATTTAAAAAAATATGCAGTAGCACCACTTGAAAGCAACCTGTTTGGTTAATTGACGCATACATTTTATTAAACCCAATAGGAACAAAACGGTAGTTTACTTGCTTAGAAAAAACAGGTTTTGACTAAAAAGTCATGGCTAAATTGCGTTTGCAATTGGAAGTTGATTTATAGAGGTGTAGTAACTAGAAACTCCATTGGCCAAAATGTTGAGCCTCGTTTTCGTCTTATTTTTTTTGACGAAATCGAATTCAACTGAGCAGCGTTCGGGACAAATCCGAATGGATCGAATTTAGGCGCTTTTCGAAATCAAGCTAAATTTTTATGCTATTTAACTTCGAGTCTGATAAAAACGTTAGACTCAGGCTCTATCAAAATTTGTCCATCTCCATTTTCTAAGATACTAAAATTATTTACTCTCAACGGATACGGCTGCCAGTTAACAAGATCAAGACTTCGATCAAGCCGAAAGGTCGCAGAAAAATTCCCCGTTACCGAATCGACTTCAAGTAATGGCGAGTTGATTCTAAATGCTCCAAGCTGCTCTTTACGATAATAACCAATTTCGTTTAGATCTATATTTGAATTTTCCAAGCCTGAGAAAAGGGTTGCTGCAAGGTCGTCCTGTCTTAGTGTTCGATCAAATCCCAACTCAGAAAGTAAATGTTCAGCGTAATCGCTAAGTCCATCTCCATCGGTATCAGCCGTAGGCGACAAGCTGACTCCGTTTAAGTTCACTCTATACTGAGACTCGTCGAAATCATTGCTAGATATAGTCAGTAATGCCTGTCTATTACCTACATCAACAGGCAAAAAAGTTACAGGAATACTCGCCTGTTGATTAGCTATTAGCGTCACGGGATAAGCAAGAGGCTCAAGCATAAATTCGGATTCAAATGTACCCGAGAGAGACACCGAAGAGATTGAGAGCGTTCCTGTTCCGAGATTCCTAATTGTCAAAAAAAATTGTTCTGGCTTCCCCTGAAGTGTTACTATTTCGATCGATCCATTAAGAGAAATTGAAAAGCTATCTTGATTTACGATGGCGATCTCAGGAGCTTCTGTTGGATCAATACCAGAAAATAAGTACGCAGAACCTGACAAAATATTGCTCTGTCCATCAGGCGCTAAATTAAATCCAGCGTCTCCGATGAGAGCCATACCATTTGAAAGCCCAATGGATACACCGAATCCAGTTTCACCTCCGACACCTGACGGACGTTTAATAGATACTTGATGAGACCAAGTTCTATTGTTTCTATAAAAAATCGAAACGCCTGACCCGGAAATACTACCTGAAGAGCCTTTTGGAGCGCCGACGGCTACCACATCACCAGACAGGTTAATTGATGATCCGAACTTAGATGAGTTTACTTGGTTCATTTTTATATAGACATCATCGTTCCAAATCTCTGCCTCTCTTTCGAATCCATAAACAGCACCAGCTTGAGGCTTCGAATTATCTGTCTCGTCACCATTGATACCAGTAGCACCACTAGCTTCATAAGGAGCTCCTACAAACAAGGTATCGCCAAAAATTGATACCGAAGTTCCAAATTGGTCGCCGGAGTCAGCATTGCCTGCTTTGATATATGCTTGTTGATACCAGCTATTATTGATTCGCTTGAATAAATAGACAGCCCCAGAATCGATTCCAGAATTATCAGATTGATTGCTTCCATCGCCATCTTCACTATAGGCTCCAACTGCTATAGTTTCTCCAGAAATTGATACCGCACATCCAAAAAAATCTCCCGAATCTGTGTTACTTGCTTTCAAATATGCTTGCTGTGTCCAAATACCGTTATTTCTAACAAATACATATGCTGCTCCAGAACTTGACGATGAATTGTCACTTTGATCACCATTGATTCCAATACTCCCTCCGTCTTCTCCTCTGGCTCCAACAACAATGGTATCTCCAGAGATTGCAACAGAGCTTCCAAAAATATCACTGGACTGAGTATTACTGGCTTTGAGGTAAGCTTGTTGTGTCCAAGTATTTCCCTCCTTGATAAAAACATAGACAGCTCCGGACTGCCCTGCGCTGTTGTTATTCTGTAAGCCATTTACCCCAGTCGCATTGCTATCCTCTAATTCAGCAGAAACTACCAAAGTATTTCCTGAAATGGCTAGAGCATTTCCAAAGGTGTCATAAGTTTCAGAGTTGCTTGATTTTAGATATCCTTCGAAATTCGTTTGCCCGTTCGCGTAATTATAAATGTAGACGGCACCTGAATCATCAGCTCTAAACAAGTTCGGGTTACCTCCAATGCCTTCAGATACTCCTTCTTCAAATGGAGAACCTACAACAATAATCAAACCGCCAATAGCGACAGTTTTACCATATTGTTGATACGAATGCGCGTTACTTGGAAATAATTGAGCGTCTTGAACTACTTCACCAGATACTTCGGCAAGACAAATCGAAAAAATAAAACTGAATATCGACGATAATTTTAAAATAGTAGATTGATAAATTTTCATAAATTGTTTTCTAGAAATGATGATTTCCAACTCAGGATCACACAAAAGCAAACTGACAAAGATCGAATGATATTAATCCTCATCATCTTGAACATGAGGGAGTTGAGTATTTTTTTGCCACGTTGGTTTGCTCTCTGGCACCAGTTTTCCAATCGGCACGCGTAAAGCGTCTGCCAGTAACGCCATTTCAAGATCCGACACGCTTCTAATCTGGCGCTCTATTTTGGAGATGGTGTCCCACTCTATTCTAAAACCTACAAGTGTGCATCGCGCAGCAAGGTCTTTTTGGGAAAGCTTCCGCTCTCGCCTTAGTAACCGAACTTGTGTGCCCACCATGTTTTTGATTCTAGATCCCATGTCGAGTAGATCATCTCAATTACTAACGATATAAAAAAGCAGGTGTCTGCTTATTTATTAGCTTGCATAATAATAACTATAAGTTATTACATCGATTGTTACCACAATGCTTCTAACATGAAACAATATCTATGCACGTTCAGCTTCATGCTGATACTTCCATTTTCTCTCTATGCTGAAGAGCAGCCATTAGCGGAATTAAAAATTCATTCGCAAGCGATTCAGCAAAAAAAAGATCATCAAGTGATTTTCAACAAATGGTTTCCATCAGCAACAGACGGAGGGAAAATACAGTCACAGCAAGGCGAGCAACGTGCAAATACAGCACCTGCTATGGCTCCATCACAGCCTGTCATCTTTTTCACAGTCTCGGCTACCATTTATGATAACCAGACAACACATCTTGAGCTGTTTTCCCACGCAACCGGAAAGAGAGATAGTTTCGAGGCTTACAGCAACACTAATTGGAATTTTATTGATGGGTTTCACCGCTTTGAAGCTAAAGGAAAATCATTTATTTTCTTAGGTTTTAATCAAAATAGAAGCATCCATAAAATAAGAGACCAGCGTGAACAAGGGTCGAATATTGAAATTCCTATTATACCTGAAGATCTACCCTCTTATAAAGAAAACGGAGCATGTTACGCACTTGTCAAAGGAAACCCGAATGATGAGGAGGCTATCGAGTTTTTAGAAGCCGTCCATGATTTCTATGACGATCAATTTGATGAACTATTGAAGGCTTTTAATCAGCAGAAGGCGGATAACGCGATCCGCCAACAGAAATTAGAAGAACTCAAAAATAACCCTCCAGCGAAACAAGACGTGATTATCAACTACTGGAAAGCGGAACGCACACCTGACTCAAAATAACGGCATGAATAAGATCTATCAATTATCTATAATAACGGCACTTTCTATATCGTCTATTTGCTTTGCTGATGAGGCTAACCCTCAACCGCAATTCGAATCGCTCAGTCCGGGTCAGTTTCAGCTTAGTTGGACTGGAGAACCAAATTGGTCGTATTTTGTTCAAACATCAACAGACCTTCAGGCATGGAGCTATCTTCCAGAAATGACATGGGGAATTGTTAATAATCCCTACGTTTTCGTTCCGACGAATGGATCAGGTCAGGCATTATCTGAATTCTTCACTCGGCTACAAATGACAAATCTACCAGTAGATAGCCTTGCCGCTGCAGAAAATGCAGATTTCGATGGTGACGGCTGGAGTAATATTTTTGAACTGCAGACTATTTTAACGAGTCCGCTTCTTAAGGATACTGATTCTAATGGTGTCCTAGACGGCGCCGAAAGTAATGACGGCGATGAATTTCCAGATGCATGGGAAATCGAGCATTTTGGTAACTTGACCACACTCACAGCAGCTGATGCCGACTTAGATCTTGATGGAGATGGTATCAGTAATGGTTTCGAAGCGCAGATGCGCACTGACCCAAATTCAGACCAGAGTATAGAAACGTCCAGTCGTGAAAACTACACCTATACATTAGTGGGACGTTTGGAATCTGTCCAAGACGACCACAAGTCCATGAATTTCTCTTTTGATGACGAAGGCAATCTTGAATCAGCAAGATAATTTCTCACCTATCATATTTTGATGAAAACACCTACCTCACTACTCCGCGCTATATTGTTATGCGCCGGACTTTTATCTACTCTTTACGTAAATGCTCAAAATCCTCTCTGGAAAAATGTCAGCTTAGAAGACATTTCAGACATCACAGTTGTTGGAGAAAATACGCCAGAACCGCCAAGTTTTAATGAAGGAGCTGGCGCTGCACCTTTGGCCCTTATGCTAACTGTGCCAGAAGCTATCAATACAGAAATTGCTAATTTGGCTGATACCCTAGACAATGACCCTGTTAGGATTTTTAATCACGTTCGCAATAATATCGATTATCAGCACTACCACGGTATTCGCAAAGGAGCGATTCTAACTCTATTAGAAGGTGGTGGTAATAGCTACGACCAATGTGCGTTGCTTGCAGAGTTGTTGAAGGCAGCTGGACATACAAACATCACATATCGTGTTCGTGGTCATCGTATAGATTACTTGAAGCTTGTAGATTGGATGGGGCTTGAAATAGAACCCAATCCTGGGAAAACATTTTTTGAAGCTAATGGGCAAATGATTACCGAAGTATTTACTGGCGGAACAGATAAAGGAGTAGGTGATCTTGTAGCTAAACAAGCTATATTTGGATCGCAATTTATCTCCCTAGGAGGATCGGCAAGTGCGGCTGCTAATAACAATTCTGCGATGTGGCATCCAACTTTCCCTCAGAAAGCATCGATAGTTTTTAATCGCATGTTTCTCAATGTAGTTATTGGTGGAGTTACATACAAACTTGATCCTTCTTACAAAACATACGAAGACATTGATGGAATAGATAATATTCTTAGTTCTATTGGCTACTTACGTTCTGATCTCTTGAATACTGCTGGAGGAACGACTGGAACTGGGTATGTGAAATCTTTGAATAATAGTAATGTAAAATCATTTCTGGAGGGGCTAAATACTGACCTTCTAGACTATCTGAATCAAAATCATGAGGGTCTAACAGTAGATCAGCTCATAAATGGTCGACGTATAATCAAGAATGACGTGTCTTCTTTAACTGAAGCTTTTCCTCTTCCTGCTCTGTTCTGGGGGACGAACGCATCATACACGACATTGCCTGACGTCTATAAAACTAAGGTGAGATTCAAAGCTGGTAATATTGATTACACAATTCCTACATCTGAATTAAACGGAAGAAAAGTTTCTCTCACGTTTAGTGGCAATACCGTAGAGCTCCGCTTGGACGACGAGACACCCGTGGACACGACCTCCGTTTCAGGATCTAGCTTTGACCTTACGATTACCGTAACCCATCATGGTAGACTAGGGGCAGAAGCTGAGACGAAATCTTATGAGAAAAACAACAATTATGCTTATGCCATCCTATATGGGTTTACTTCATCTGGAAGGCTTCTCCAGCAACGTTATGAGCAGCTCAGTGCTTATTTAGACGATGGAAAGGCGGATGATTCTCGTGAAGTTCGCACAGAAATTCTTAATATCATGGGGCTAGCTTGGCTTTATCAAACAGAGCTAGTCAAAAAGATGACATCTAACGCAAATGATTACATCAATATATCTCATCACAGGTTTGGTCGCATGTCTCAAGAAGAAGGTTTCTATATTGACGTTGGATTACAGCTTTCAGCAGGATCTGCAACAAATTCAATTTCTGATGATGCGCGCAAAAATAATAGTTTTCACCTAGGAGCGCTTTACGCAAGTGCTTTGGAGCATGGAGTTATTGAGCAAATGCAGAAAAATGCAACGGCTGTTTCCACGGTTAACATCATACGTAAAGCCAGCAATCAAGATCAGCGCATTTACTTAGCAGATAGTAGCAACTGGAGCACGGTGAAAGGGCAAATCACTTATGGTTCATCTCAAGAAAATGAATTTGGTGATTTGATAAACAATGAAGGGGCTAAACTTTTACTTCCTAGAAATACTACGATTACACAAGATCAATGGACTGGATCAGGTTGGGTTATACGCTCTCCTGAGTCAGCTGGAATGATTATTAGTGGAGGTTACAGCGGAGGCTACTCTACAAATTATGGGTATGTAAGTTCACCCACTATCTCAACAGGAGGTTCATATAATCCTACTTATAGTTATGCTGGATCGTCTTACTCGTATTTTCCTCCTACAGTTCCACCTAGCTACAATACACCAAGCTTTTTTGGAGCAGATCCTGTAGACATGGCAACTGGTGCTTTCACCTTTGCCAATACTGATATGGTTACAGGGATTGAGGAATCGCCAAGAGGGCTTAGTTTTGCGCGTTACTATACGAGTAATCGTTCTGACGATGATAGCCAGCATCTCGGCTACGGATGGACACATGCATTACACATTCGCTGTGCAGAACGAACAGCAGTGGAAGAATCCTTTGGTTTAGGAACGATTCAGCAGATAACACCATTATTAACGTCTCTTCTTGTGGGGCAAGACCTCTACAGAGATGATGCTGGTGCGACAGAATGGACTATCACGGCATTAGGAGTAGGATGGTTCGTTGATCAACTCAAGGATAACGGAGTCACTATCACTATTGGAAACAATTCATTCCAATTTTTGAAAATGCCAGATGGAACATATCAGGCACCAGCGGGCTCTACCATGAGCCTTGAGAAAGTTTCGGGTGATTTTCGTCTGCACCAACGTCACGGCAACACGATTTATTTTGAGAATACAGCGAGTATTGATGGAGGAGAGCAGCGTGTGAATAAGATTATTGATCCTGACGGGTTAGAACTTAATTTTGATTATCACGGTGACGACCGTATAAGATATGTGCAGGATACTTACGGCAGAAGATATACCTTCAGCTACTATAGCACTGGTGTGAATGAAGACCGAATCGAAAGTATCACGGATTCTACCGATAGTAGATTTGTGGGATTTCGTTATGACGATGAAGGAAACCTTGATCGCTTTACAGACCCAGAAGGTAAATTCTTCTACTACGATTATGAAGTCCCTAGCGGTGACGTTCCTGCTGATCCATCAGCGACTACTGCTGACGAGCATCGCATTGTAAGGCTCAGAAACCACGACGATGAAATCGTCACCCAGAATGTTTACAGTGAAGTAGGCAAAGTCAGTGAGCAATACCTACACGGTGATACCGCTAAAACATGGAAGCTACGCTACACAGGCAGTTTAAATACCGAGGAAGACCCTGAAGGCGGCGTAACCTCATACTGTTATGACGAGCGTGGACGCGCTTGTGGAAAGATTGATGCCAGCGGTAAGGAAGTCAGCTGGGAGTATGACGGGCAAGACCGCATTGTGAAGGAAATCAGTGGTACTGGTGAAATCACCATTAAGCAATATGACGAGAATCATAATCTTACCCAAGTAGATCACCCACGCGGAGGAGGAAGCACCATTTACGCTTATGATTCTCTCTCCCGAGTTGACCTTGTGACCGATCCGAACGGCAACCAAACGGACTACACCTATTATACAAGTGGAGTGCATCAGGATCTCAATCGTCCTTATCAGGTGGTTGACCCCGAGGGAACCACCACTTACCAATATATTGATAGTGGATCGGCTCGAGGTAAGGTCTGGAAAGTAACGGACGGTGATAACTTAGTGACTGAATACGCATATGATTCGTTCGGGCATCCAGATTGGGAAAAAGCTCCTGGTGGCTTTGAAACCGACTACTCATATACAACACGTGGAGATCTCGACTTCGTAGATGATCCGAATAACATCCGCACGGATTACACCTACAATAATCGTCGTCAAGTTACCAAAATAGAGAGAGATAAAGGAGGAGCTGACGAATCTGTCGAAGATCGAAGCTATAATAATCAAGGGCTTCTTAATAGCACGACTTCGGCAGCAGATAATGACAACCAACGTGTTCGCACACGCAGCGAGTATTCCCCGACAGAAAAAGTGGTGATTGAATGCCTCGATAACGAATCTGTTACTCTTACTGATGACGTTGTAGCGGATCATCGCTATGATGGCCGCGATTGGGTTGAGAAAACATTAGATGCTAGCTTACGAGAATCCTCTTTTATTTACTTTTCCAATGGCGAAGTTCAGAATCAAATTTTACCTGGTAATCGCACTTCAACTTATGCTTTCGATAACGATGGTCGCCCTACGACAACTAACGTGCCGGGCAGCAATCTCGGGAATCGTAGCACAGGAACAGCTTATGGTGTAAGTGATCCGACTAGTGACGATCAGACTACGGGATACCCCAAAACCACCTTTACCGATGTGGATAATAAAACCACCACCACCGAGCAAGATCGCAATGGACAGGTGCGCTACTACACTAATAAAAAAGATGAAACCTTTGAGTTTCAATATGATGGACTTGGGCGAACGACTCAGGTCATCACACCGCTTGATGCCACTAATAATCGTGCTCATACAACTAGCTATAATCATCGAGGATCTCCGAGCTTAGTGAGTGAACCATCGGGTGACACAGCTTCTTTTTCTTACGACTCAACAAATGGTCGCTTGCAAACCGTTACCTACTCAGGTGCAGGAGGCGGAACGGTGCAGTATGATCATGCCGATAGTTATGATTCTAACGGAAATGTAAAGCATTTCTCAGAAGGTTCAAAACATGTTTACCGCACCTACGACAGACTGAATCGGGTCAAGACTCATATTGATTCTAATGGGTTACAAACTGGTTATAGCTTTTATCCGAGTGGTCGTTTGAAAAAATTGATTTATCCTGGGGGAACGGAGAGTGGTATAGGTCATGTAGAGTATACTTATTGGAAAACGGGGCGTTTAAAAAACGTCATCGATAAACTCGACAGTATTATTAGCCCTCGCACCACCACCTATTATTGGAATAGTGATGGCCGTTTGGAGCGTGTTACTCGTCCCAATGGATCCGAGCGTAGCATCATGTATGATAACGAGGGAAGACCTGAAGTCATACAGGAATCTACTTCCACGGGACAGCTCATCCATCTCTCCAAGCATGGCTATTTCCCAAGTGATGAATTAGCGTGGAGCTATAATCTACCCAAGGCGCCTCCAATCCAGCGTGCACCATTAGCTCCTATTACTAGTGCAAGCTATCGCAGTGATAATAGCCTCGATGTCTTTAATGGAGCGAGTGTGACGCATGATGATGACGGTAATCTTACTACGGGAGCGTATCCGAATGGAAACATGGGCAGCTATGGATATGATTCTCGAAACCGTCTTTTAACAGCTGACGGACTTTCATATACCTACAATTCTGAGGGAACTCGTTTGACTAATAGCGAAGACGGAGGAATTACCTACGTCACGGAGAGTAATCTTGGTCTGAGTAAAATACTGCAGCGAACCAAAAACGGACAAATCACCCGCTATGTCTGGGGAGCTGGATTAATCTATGAAGTTAACTCTAGCGGAGATACTACCACTTATCATTATAATTCCAGTGGTAGCACTGTAGCCCTTACCGATACTGCACAAAATATAATCGAGCGTATGGACTACAGTCCTTTTGGTCAGACAATCTACCGTGAAAGCCTTGATGGTGATAGCGATATTCACGATACACCTTTTCTTTTCACAGGCTTCTTCGGAAATCAGACAGATGCCAATGGTCTCATCTACATGCGGGCACGTTATTATAATCCACTGCTGAGACGTTTTCTCAACTCAGATCCAGCAAGAGAAGCGTGGAATTGGTATGGCTACGCTGGTGGGAACCCAATTGCTTTTGTAGATCCCACAGGCTTAGGTATAAGTGGCGCCCTTAATGCGGTGCAAGATACGCTAAGTTTCTTAGGGATGATTCCTGTGGTCGGCAATGTGTTTGATGCCGTCAATGTAGGAATTTCTATTGGTAGAGGTCAATACGGCCAAGCCGCACTTCACGCAGCAGCTTTCGTTCCGATAGCCGGATTAGCCGTAGGTGGAGTGAGACTAGGAGCGAAAGCTTTCAGGAAAGGATCAACAGATTTTGTTAGGAATACTGGTTCTTTAGGAGGACGGTTTGCTACGACAAGGCAGATAAACGCAGCACAAAGTGAATTATCGGGACTAGGTATAGGTTTTAATAGGAAGTTTAAAGGGAATGGAGGTTCATTTAATTTTGGCACCAACCCTACTGTTTCTGTTCCTAAGCGTCCGACTCAAATACAATTGTTCCATGAGGTGACACACGCTCGTCAATTTTCATTTTTGGGAAGAGGAGCATATACGGGTCTTGGTAAATATGCTAGAGAGACTCATGTATTCAGGCAAATTTGGAAAAATCGACGAAATTTTAATCGAGCAGAAGTTAGAGATGCAGCTGGTTACTTGCGCGCGCTTCGTTATAAATTCAGAGTAGGAGCAATTGATTAATTTATGAATGACTATAAAATCACATTAATTCCTGGGTTCCAGCAGGGTCATAAGATTAAAGAATTTATGATAAGTGATTATTGTGTCAAAAAACTTACGGATGCCTCAAAGAAAATTCCTGTAGAGGGATTTTCTAAATGCAATGACAGATTGAAAGTTTCGAAATTAAAATGTCGGTTAGATCAAATAGATTGGAGTAAACTTCAAAATTCGTCAGATGAAATTTTTGTTGATGATGTGAATTTATATATCTTTGAAGGAGGGTTTGGTAAGGTTTCTATTCCACTAGAATACGTTATTGATAATAGTATAAATTTCGGTGAAAGCCTTTTTAATCAATGCAAAACTCTTTATGAAATATTTCAAGACTTGGATCGTTTTAAATTTGAAACTTAGAATTCAATTGGCGAATGAAAGAGGTTTCAATTTGTATAAATTGTGGTGAGATCCATGGTCTTCTTGTAAAGCATGTAGGTTTATTCCCGATGAGGGTAGTGATGATTATTTTAAGTCTCTATATCTTTCGACGAAAAATTATAATGAAAAGCTTTCGGAGACAGAAAAAATTAATGAGTTACATGCCTATTCTACTAAGCTCAAAAACGCTGAAACAATCCATATCCCTCAGCGCGAAATAAACTATTTGAAACGGCAGTATGAGCAACTCGAAGCAATCCCACTTTCAAGTATTTGGGGAGCTGTATTTCGACTCTTTCTTCCAGCAATTATATTTATAATACTTTTATTTGTCGTTATAAACTACCTTGAAAAATAATTATATACCTCAAAGCGAAATTTAAATTTAGTAACGTTGAAAATTGTTTTTGATAGAATTTGAAGAGATATCTCAGCTGGCGAATTCCCGTATTAAGATATGAAAATTTATAGTATAAGAGAAGATTGTAATGTATTTAGAGGCTTCTTAACTAAAGAAGGCAGCTATTGGGACACCCTTGAAACATCAACTTTTGACGGTCAAAAATTGATGCCGTGCCCCCCTCCCGAGGTGTTTTGTTTATACCCTAAGTTGAAAAATGGAGATTTTTCTTCGTTTTTAGTAGGGGCATTAACCTTTTCAGAAAAAGCATACCAACGACTTGGCGAACATCTTGAAATGGCAGGTGAGATTATACCTTTCAAATATGAAAGTGAAAATTTTTATATGCTGAATGTATTGATGTGTTAGACAATGAAAAGTCAAACTGGTATTGCAGTCCCAGAGACGGTACAAAAGTATCCATCGATGATTTTGCATTCCATCGGAATAGGCTTGGTGAATCCTCGATTTTTAAAATACCCGAGACGGTAAGAGCAGGTATTTATACTTTCACAGGGCTAAAAGACCCCGAAGATGAGTTTAAAACAGCCTACGAAGCCGCTGGACTAAAAGGCTTACTTTTTGAAGAAATTTGGTCAGATGAATCTTAGTTTGACCTTTTTAAAAGCGACATAGCATGAGAAGACCAAAAATAGGAGATGTCATTGAAGTAACCACTTGTTTAGGCTATTTTTACGGACTAGTTACTCAGTAATGCTGGGGGATACGGTTAAAGTTAAAAGATTATTTAAGCGACTAAAAGGTATTGTAGCTTACGTTCCGGGAATTTCTATTGAGCGAGAAGACACAAAGGTTGAAGGGCAAGAAGATTGGTTAATCAGATTGGATCGTGGAGATTTCCTATCTACTCCATACTTGCCAAGTCATCCTCGCGCACAACCTAACAAAAATATAAGTTTTATCTGTAGAGGTGATGAAGGCATATTGAAACCTGATGAATCTTTGAGTGAAGACCCATAATATGAGACGTCCAAAAATCGGCGACATCGTTGAAGTTCCAACACAATTAGGTTTATTTTATGGATTAATTACCCATTGGAATAATCAAGGCGATGTAACTCGCTTTGATCCTACACCATATAAAGCCCCATTAAGCAACTTCAGTGATTTATTTAATTTTGATAAAGAATTGATGACTAAGTTGTGCACTTTTGTTGGACCACTAGAAAGTGGTAGTGAAATCAAAGTAATTGCAAAAACAGAAATCCCTAAAAAGCTTCAACCTTTCCCGTTGTTTCGATCTGGAACACCACACCATGAAACCCAAAAAGTTAATATCTGGTGGATTTGGGATGGTAAAGAGGCGATTAGGGTTGGAGATCTGAATGAAGAACAAATGAAACTTCCTCGTGATGGTGCGTATAACAATGCTGGATTAATTTTTGATCTAGAAGGAAAAACTCATCCATCACTTCTTTAATGAGACGACCTAAAATTGGAAGTGTAGTAGAAGTGCCTACAGAGTTAGGATTCTTTTACGGATTAGTAACACATCGTCATGATTGGGGCGATGTGGTGAGGTTTTTTAAGGACTCTTTCAAAACACCTTTAAGTTCATTTGAATTATTTGAAGATGAAAGCAAATTGATTACCAAACAATGTATTTTCTCAGGTAAGCTAGAAGAAGGAGGCGAAGTACAAGTAGTTGGAAAAAGTGTTGTACCTAAAGAACTATTATCATTTCCACTTTTTCGTGGAGGAACACCACACCATGAAACTAAAAAAGTAAATGTATGGTTTATTTGGGATGGTGAAAATGAGTGGGAAGTTGGAGATCTTACTGAAGATCAAAAACTTTTACCAAGACTAGGCGCATTAGATAATGAGGCCGTTGTAATTCATTTAGAAGGTAGAACGCATCCTTCGCTTCTATAGGAAAACTGATTAACATGCATTAAGTAATTTTGGTGGCAACCCTACAAAATTACCTTTAAGCTATATTCGCTATTGTCTCATCTTGAACTGGAGAAATCATCCAATAGCTCTTGGCTGCGCGTTCTGTAACCAGTGCCTTGTAATGTTCATGGAGCATCTTAGTATCTTGATGTCCCATCTCCAAAGCCAAAGATTCCGCGGTTTTGAAGTGCGCCAGATGGTAGGATGCGAAGCTGTGACGAGGAGCATTTCGTGGCCATTCCTTGATGCCTGCCGCCTTCATTGTTATATCAAGGCGTGTTCTCCAGATCATTTCCGAGGGCATGATGGGGCCTTCATGAAGACGGTGGGGTAGTAGCCATTTTTTGAGGTTGTCGCGCATCGGGATTGTGCGGCGGGATGCTGTTTTGGCTTTGGCTGCTTTAATGACAATCATATCGTCTTCGAAATCAATTTCATCCCAATCTAAGCGGGTGAGTTCTGCACGTCGAATGCCTGCGAAAAACCCCAATGCAAGTCCTGGTAAAATTGTATCTGGTGCATTTTCAAGAAGGCGAACAATTTGTAGTGGTTTGAGAATACCTGGCTCTTCTTTTTTCTCTTTTCGCTTGGTCGTTTGTGTAACTGGATTTGAGGTGATTGCACCGTCAAGTTCAGCCTGCCTAAAGAGCTGATTAAGTGCTGCACGGCGCTGATTCACGGTAAGTGCGCCGAGGTCAAGGTCACCCAGATAATCCTCAATGATTTCGGTTGAGACATCACAAATCAACCAGTCTCCATAAAGCTTTCTAAACCCTTCAAGGCGTGTCTCCAAAGTTCTTAGGTGAACCGCGCTACAGTCTTTACGCTGAACGGTTATAATGAGCCTATCAATAGAGTCTTGAACCGTGCGGGATTTCGTTCTCAGATCAAAATGCTTCACAAAACTTTCAACTGCACCAGACAGGGTTGGAGCTTTCATATCGGCGGGGAGAGAGTAGATGAAGTCACGAAAGGACATAACGGCTTGACGTTCATTTTTTGTAATACTTTCTTCCTTGATGCCGTGATCCAATATGTCTTGCTTTTGTTCATCGTAAAAAGCTTCTGCATCAACTTTTCTAACGAAATATTTTTTCTTTACGTTAGTGCCATCTTTGTAGGTGACAATCCAGCGGTAGCGCGGGTGATTAACTTTGCGTGGTTTGGAAACTGTGAACACAAAAAATACCTTAGAAAAACCTCAGAATAAAACCAGCAAATTATGCGGATACATGGCGGATACACGTTTCCTAATACCATTAAATAAAATAAAGCATAAGGCTTCCTAAACCTTAGATCTGGGTTCGATTCCCGGTCGGGATATTTGCTTTAAGCGTATATAAATAAAGGGTTTTAGGCGTTTTTTGTGACTGTTTGTAAAAACTCTACTTCTCGTGATTTCTGGTCATAACTAGTCATTTCTCAGGTGAAAACTAGTCACAAACTAGTCACTTTTTAAGTCTAGTAGTTAAGGGCTGATTCAAGGTTACTCAAAAAATGCATAAATTATGCTAAGGTTCTCAAGCTTAGGATGATGGAAAATGATGGGTTTCTACAGTCCATGAAAGGCTATGAAATTAACAACCTAGGAGATACTTCAAAAACTCCAACAATCGTTGGAGGTCTTCATAAATATTTATCAATTTATACACTACTTGGAAGAACTTGGCTAAGGTAGTTATAGATTTTATTATTAATGGCGCATTATTCCGTTTCCAGCGCAGATAATTAAACTTAACATCTCGAACGGTTGCTTTAAATGAGTTTAAAGTCTTTTTGGGGTTTTCAAGGGACATAGTAGCTACCAATAAATGAAACAAGCGACGCAGAAGCTAGGCCTCGCAGTGGTCCCGAGCTTCACTAAAAAGGACTAACGTGGGGTGTGTCCTCCTGTGCTCTTCTTTCTTACTGTGAATGAACCTTCCTAAATTGAAGCCTCCCCTGAGTTTCTTAAGTCCATAAAGGAGCTGTTTTTGCTTAGGAATGCTAAGGTGTTTAACCCGCTGTTTGTTCATAGAACAATATCGCAATATGACGCATCCACCGCGTGAAATGTTAATACGCTACGCTATCGAATGGGTTGAACGGCGGGTGGGATGTGCTCACAAATTGCTTATGAATCCCTAAATGTAAGGTTTTATTAAGTAACTGATATCAGGGTTTCTGATATCAGATGGCTAGGTTATCTCGATATTTAGGATTTCTTAATTAGAAAAACTGTAGTTTCCCCTTGCTCTCAATCCATGCAAAACCTTATGTTACAAAGTAACTGATGGAACTACTCATCTTAAGACCTGCCAGAAATGGAAAACGTGATATCACGCAGGGGTGTGTGATTTAATACTGTTGGGCCAAAAAGATGAGCTTTAATACACATGCTCGAGATGCCGTGGATCTGAGCGCTCCAATCAATCACAGATGTAGCCATCTCCGTTCCTGTGCGCTGAAACTCGCCCAGCTGCAAAATGTTGCTCGGTCGGCAGTGATCGATATGATTTCGGAATCGACCGGAATCAATATTCTACGGAATGATTTGTCGAACGATCAGATTATCTCCGCACTCGAGTTCATTAAATCAATTAGAAACTCGGAACTGGGGGCCGCGATTCAAATCCAAAATCAAGCCCAACAAGGCAGTGGTGGACAACAGGCTACTCGCTCCGAGTCGACATGACCCTCTTTACTCACACACTCAACCCTGTTTCGGAGTGGCGCTGCCAGTAGCCTGTGCCACACTTTGAACGTTCTCCTAAAAATATGCCCTCAATAGTCCCAGAAGGAGTTATAAAACACTACCGTGACACAAAATCTTTAGTATCGATCACTCGTGATTCGATGTCTTCAGAATCCATTCAAGGTTTTGTCGTAGACTATGATGCTAGCTATATTCTGTTTGCATATATCTATGATTTTCACGCTGATGGTTTTCTTATTCTCCGTCGAGAAGATTTAAGCTCGATGAATTGTAGAGCAACCGATGCTTTTCAGCACTCTCTGCTTGTGGCAGACCAAGTAATTAAGACGATTGATTTTTCAGCACGACTACACCCTAAGGGGATTTTAGCTCATCTCACTGACATTCCAGTAGACCGAGTAGTCATCCTTGAAGATGAGAGCGAGGATGATAACGATATATTCTTAATCGGACTGATTGACTCAATCATAGATAAGACCATTAAAATCAAATGTTTTTCGGGTGCCGGAAGATGGGATGATGATATATCTGAGATAGACATTGATGAGGTCACTTCCGTCACGTATTCTTCGAATTACACTAATTCATATGAGCGATACTTTCGTCGAGAATAAAAACGGGAGAACAAGATAAGATGAGAAGGCAGATTGAGTAGCACAGCTCCTCAATGGTAAACTACTACTGCCATGAAAACATCT
>JBPOGD010000014.1:0-48153 GCA_051252195.1 Akkermansiaceae bacterium
ACGGCTCTCTCTGGCACAGTGGAACTGGTAACACCTATGGTATGGCAGCTATTACCACTGCCACGCTTGGTAACAACACGATCAATAATAGCGCCTACGCTGGTGCCATCGACGAAGTTCAGCTCTACAACATCGAGCTAAGCGCCACTGAGATTCAAACATTAGCCAATGGCTACACCACGACCAATGGCACACCGAAGGCGTGGTTAGCGAGCAATGGTATCCATGCTAATGATACCAGTGATTTGACCGACTCTGACGGCGACGGTTTACTTAACTGGGAGGAATACCAAAATGGCAGCGACCCGCTTGTAGCAGATAATCCAGCAGGCATCCGAGTCACAGAATATTACCTCACAAGCGGCGACTTCACAGGCACTAGCTTGACCCTAACACTCGATCAGAATCTCGCCGATGACTACTTCATCCTCGTGCGTGGCTCACATGACGGTAATGCGCTATCTATGCCAGATAACGACTACGTTCGAATCACTGGCGTTCCTTATGGAGCTAGCCGTTATCCAGGAGATATGTTGGGTAGTGGAAATAATAACTCTCTCACCCTTGAGCGCGCCGCTGCGGACTCAAACTGGGAAGGTGTGATTACCGTCATCGAATGTACGAGTCCAAGTAGCAGTGATGGTTTCGAACTCATCGACATCGTTACAACCAATATGACAGGAGCCTCAGGTACTGACACCTCTGCCACTTGGAGTGATCTTAACCAAGTCGTCCTCTTCGGCGGCTACCGCGGTGGCGGTGCTACTTTCACAGGGACACCTACTGCCCGATCTCAAGGCAGCAGCGTCTATGCGAGGCTCTACCCAAGTACTACAGGCACGATCAACTGGTCGCGTAATGCTGCAGGCGAAACTCTCCATGACGCCACGATGACAACCTTCGTTATCGAATGGGGTTCTCAGTGGAACGTTCAGCACACCTATGTAACTGGTAGTAATGGAGGAGATGGAGCCGATGCCGTTGGAGAATATACTACAGCTCCCATTCAAAGCGTTAATCGCGACGCCACATGGATCTGGGCAAGTGGAAGCCGTGGCGACGCCGGCATCGGGGATAGCGCCGAGTCTTGCCTCGTCACGCTCGGAGACGGAGTAACTCAAAATGCAACGGAAAGCACCGTAGCCGTTGGCTCAGAATACACTGATGCTTATGACTTCGATGTCTACACCATGACAAACGCATCGCTCGCCGTAGACCACGTTTTTCTTAGCGACGGCAACTCCGCCAATACCGATGTTGCTGTGAGCGTTGACTCAACCACCACGGGCGCACGCTTCGGCTGGGTCTATAATGGCTGTAATGGAACGGGGGACTACTTCCCCCGCCCCCGCCTCTGGAGCCGCTACACCGATGATGATGAAGTGACGATTAGCCGTGGCTTTTCTGGCCAGAACTTCCCCGCATGGATCCAGGGAATCGATTTCTCGGGGCTAAATAACTAAAACCCATAACGGACTAAACTACTTACTAACAACAACCGCAACCTCAAGAGCCAGCATCCATTAGGGTGCTGGCTCTTTCTTTTGAAAATCTAGCAAAAAATAAAACACTCATACATTTTCTAAAATGACATTTGATAGACGCTTAAAAACTCTAGTCCATCTTGAAACCCTTAAATTCTGTTAGTTTTGATGTGTCTACTATTTGAAATGCCCAAAGCAGCATTAGGCCAAGATGTGTCTAATAACATCTTATTGGTACATGCGGAACTCTCCACGGCGATAGAGCTAGGTCACGATCTCGTCAAAGAGCTCGCTTATCTCTCCGAAACGTCAGCTTACGTGCCCGACAGTAATCTGACGATTGAGACAAATGCCTTGCCAGATTTTTCTCCGAATGCTTCCTATGGTTATCAACTTGTCGCATCGGGTGTTCTCGGAGGAATACCTCTGGTAATTACTTCCCAGCACGACACTACCTTCTGGCCTCCGTTTATCAGTGAACGGTTTGCTCCACGGAACCATTATGGAAACTGGCACTTGGGATGTCGCCTTTAAGGTAAGCGATAACATGGGCTCCTTACGATATTAACGTTGGGGAAGTGATTGGAGGCTATCAAACCATCACTACTCACTATCCAATTGATGATGAGGCCAATTTTATTCAGTTGAAAATTGATTCAAAATGATAAGCTGTTAAAATTCCACTTGGCCATACACACTAAGTAAAAAACAGTTGCAAACCTTGCAATAGATTGACGTATAGTATAGCCGACCCCCTTGTTTCACAGGTATCTTAAGACTGTGGAAACACCAGCCAGCGATCAGTCATCTCTTAGGATATCCTGTGGGTGACAAAACATAAAAAACACCATGAATTTGCCTCCCTTATGTAAATTGTTCAGCGTTTGCACTTTCATACTCACCGGAATATCTGCACAGGCAGACATCCTCGTCGGTTATGATTTTGATGACGGAATAGGTAACGGTACCTTAAAGGCTACTTTCACTCACCCTCATCTAATCTCTACCGATTTTGAAGTGGGTGCTGGTCTACTTGCTATCGTTGATTCGTCATTTGCTCCAACTGATGGTCTGGATGCAGAAGGTAATGTATTTGGAACTACCAACGCTTTCTCTATCGGCGGAACTCAAATCGACTTTGACTTCACCGATATGAATGACGCAGCTAGCCTGACAGATTCAATTTCTTCGGATGACTACCTCACCTTCACAGTCGAACCCGACCCTTATCACATACTGAATTTAACGAGCTTAACATTCAGAACCTTTGTTACCGAGCTGGATAATGCTGCCGAGCACTGGGCGCTATTTTCTTCCGCAAGTGGCTTTTCTGAAGGAGATCAAATTGCCAGTGGTCAAACTACTGACGTTTTCAGCTGGGATGAGGTAACTAACAACATCATCATCGATCTTACTGATACCACATTTCAACGTTTGGACGAGTCGATAGAATTTCGTCTCTATATTTACGGCGGAAACGAAGACACAGATTCTGAAACCGTCTTTGATAAAATCGTACTTCATGGCTCCACAGGAGATGCTCGCCTTCTCTATAAAGACTCCTTTGACAACGATGGGCTATCAACAAACACCGCCCTTGGTGGAGGCATGATTAACAACACTATCCAGGGACACTCTTGGACAGATGACGGCGATGCCACCTTCACAACTACTGCAACAAACTTCAGGCGCAGAGCAATCCTTTACACAGAAAACGCATTCCAATCAGATACAGGCTTTGAGCTTACTGTGCATTATACAACAGGTTCGATTGGAAACTTAGCAGCACACAATTTCTCCTTCGGCCTAATTAGCACAGATACAGATCTCTCAACCTATTCGGGCTACAATCCCTTTAAGGCTGATACCAGCGTTTATAGCATCGGAGCAAACATCACTGCAGACGACAGCACAGCGACCCAAGGACTTAACTATACGGACGGAACATCAAGCACCACACTAGATCAATCAGGTACCTATGCACAGTTCAAGGCAGGTGAAACTTGTAAAGTTACTCTCGAAATTGGACTGGGAGGTTATTGGTGCTATCGAATCGATGACGTTTACGAGGCATCAGGTATATTATTAGAAGGTTTTGACCTCACTAAAAATTACCATATTGTTCTCTACGGACAAGATGATCAGGGTGGCGGCAAGTCGGTTCAATCCATCCAATTACTCAAAGGATATGCCTCGGGCGAACGAGCTGCTGGCATGAGAGGCAGCTGGAACGGAGGACAAGGGGACGTCGATAATATGACCAATCTCAAGACAGTCGACTCCACTATAGCAAGACTCAATGAAGGTGCCTCAGGTTCTGGAACTCATAACGCCCCTCACAAACTGCTAGAAAGCATCGCCTTAGGGGAAACAGAAGTTGGTGGAGACGAAATTGCCTCACCAGTACCAACCTGGGGAGACTTAAGCCTCGACGAGCCAGAAAGTGACCCCTTCCTTGAAGAAATATTGGGCATTAGAAATACGGGTATAGGCGTTAAAATTTATTCAAATTCAGAGAACTTCGTAGGCAACAACAATGTAGATTTGGAGA
Source organism: Akkermansiaceae bacterium (assembly GCA_051252195.1). Classification (GTDB taxonomy): domain Bacteria; phylum Verrucomicrobiota; class Verrucomicrobiia; order Verrucomicrobiales; family Akkermansiaceae; genus Oceaniferula. The sequence continues at coordinate 4,036 of JBPOGD010000014.1, forward strand.
CATTTTATCTACGTTGGAAAGAATACTGCGATACCAACGCCGAGGTTCAAGCCTTCATCAATAGCCAACCATTTCATACTGGTGTCTGGAATAGCACGACACAACAGTACGAAGACTCGTCAGCCACTTATCCTAAGCGTCCTTATATGTTCTGCTATGCTGAATACGTGCTAAAAGAGTATTCCTTGCGCTATGGCCAGTACGCGAGTTCTTGGACATTTGATTCCGCCAATGACATGGCCTTAAATGGTGATAATTTCTCTAGTGGTGTCATAGAAGAACAGCGAATTTTCCAAGCCTTTGCCAATGCCGTCCACGCAGGAGGACCAGATGTTCCAATCGCTTTTAACAATGGACGCAGCACCCTAAATTACAGCTCCTATCCATTCGCTGTGGCAACGCGCTTTGACGACTTCACCTTCGGACATGCCTTCGGAGGAAATAATGACCATGCCAGTAAAACGGGAACTCAGTTTAACCTGAACTATCAGCATATCACACGTATGACAGAAACTAATGGGTATGTTCATAACGATGGTACAAGAGATTGGGATGATCTCATCGTCGGAAACTTTCACTCCAAACTAGGTCCTATTTCATGGCAATATAGCACCCCCTCCGCTTGGGAACAGGTTGATTTCAATCAATGGAACCTTGAAGCCATGCAGGCAGGTGGCCATACAACTTGGGAAGGTTCTGTCAGCCGAGGACCCCGCACGCTACGTGACTGGGCTATTATTCAACTCGAGTCGCTCGACGATCACTTGGCAGAATTTCAAAGGCCTGGACCGCCTAGTTGGGCCCGTAAATACACGTGGCTTCCTAACGCTCAACGCAACGCTACTTACAGTCATACACTCGTGGAAGGCACTGATTTCTGGGATCCAGAAGGAGATGAGATCACTGCGGTATGGTTCACCGATGATGCCCCATCATGGCTGAGTATCAGCGAGAGTCCTGCGAATTCTGGATTATGGGTTATGAGCGGCAACCCAACAGAAGTTATCGATAAGGAATACACTTTCGAAATCTATGCTCAGGATTCCCACGGCTTACCTGGTAGTCGCGAGGTGAGTTTAAACGTGAATATCGTAGACGAGCTCAGTGCCTATGAAATCTGGAGTGGTTTTCACTTTGGTAGCTCCGATAGCTCAGACAGCACTTTCGACACGCAAGACACTGATGGTGATTCGCTGCCGAACTTACTCGAATTTGCATTTGGTACTGATCCTAATATCAATGACAGCAAGGCTCTACTCGTGGACGAAGTCAATGGAACCTTCGTTCCTGGCATGCCAGTAATGACGATTACTGAGAGCCCATTGCAAGTCACCGCAAGATTCATGCGGCGAGTTGATCATGACGCGGAGGGTGTCACTTATACTGTTCAGTTTAGCGAGGATTTAGATCTTTGGCAGGAACTCAATGGTATTGGTGCCACTCGTATATCTGGCACCTCAGCAGTGAACGATTACGAAGCGGTGGAGCTCAATTACCCCGACACTCTTCTCGATGGAAACAAAAAATTATTCTATCGGGTAAAAGTCGATCTTACTGCACCTTAAATGCTGCTATCAGATGCTGTATTTAAAAAATCTAACGTAGAAAACACACAGATTCTGACATTAAGAAAAAGTTCAATTTGTTCATTGTTTCAGAGAATCGATTTCTCGGAGCTTAATAACTAGCATCACGAACTAATTTAAACTAACAAGGATCAGTGCTTAATATGAGTACTGATCTTTTTTATTTTCCGCAATCATGCCTAAAAAAAAATCCTCCTCTATCTGGCTAGCTTTCACCCTACCCATCATCATTATTGCAGCCCTATTAATCGGCTACTTCGTTTTCTTGAAAAACGAGAGAATGAAGAAAATCGACGCTCAAGAGATTGTTATTTCTACGGTAGACAAACACCGCTCGCGTCTACGTAACATCGATAAAACCAATAATACTAACAACCTAAAAACTAACGGAAAACCACCGGAACTAATACAGGATCAGCAAGCCATCCTAGATGAGGCCAACCTAAAACCCTTGCTTCCTCAATGGCTTAGAGAGACAGGTGAACTCCTCAATATCAACAAAGAAGTTATGGGTCAACTCATCCCATCTAGTCGAGGTCGCTACACAGGAGAAAATGGCGACTCTCTTGAAATTGAAATTTCAGATGCAGGGACTGAGGTCACTGACACGCTGATTAAAGCCTTAGGCTTTGATTTAGATCAAACCGATATCGATGATACCGACGGGTACAAATTCACGCAGAAAGAGGACGACATTTTGATCAACGAGGAGTATGACTTCAATGATCAGTCTGGAAGTTTACAAGTTCTTGTGGCTAGGAGATATCTCATCGAAATCCAAATAGCACAGATGCCTGAAGAGACATTTCAGAAAATTCTCGACGAGCAAATTCCCTTTGATGAAATATACCGCCGTTTGAAAGAATAAGAAACCATGCCTCATTTGATCAATCACCAAATGACAAGGTGTAGACTTGTAGTAAGGTTTATTTGAATAAATTATTTAATGCTTAAATTATGTCTAAGAAGATCAGCTCCACTTTTCAAAAAAAGTATTCTCGCACTGTATTCGTCGCAGGTTTCCTTGCCATCATCACGGTCGCCGTCATGCCTCTTCTTGGCGAAGTTGGTATGGCGAGTGAGAAAGGCGCATCTACCTTAGGGCAATGGATTGGGTTCATGGGAGAGTTCCACCCCCTGTTTCTCCATTTACCCATCGGTGCAGTCATACTGGTTTTGGTAATGGAAGCAGCCTCAATATTCTCGCGCGGAAAATACAAAGCTCAGACAACACTCGCGCTATTCTTCGCATCGGCGATGGCAGTATTTGCAGCGGTGTTTGGCTACTGTCTTTACCTGACTGGCGATTTTTCAGGAGAACTCATTGAGGAGCATAAGCGTGATGGTATTCTCTTTACTATTTTTCTCATCTCCACGTTTTTAATGAAATACGCCTATGACACTGGCTATCTGCAAAAGCTCACCAAACCAATCTATTTCCTAGGACTTATAATCACAACAGCCAGCATGATAGGAGCAGGCCATCATGGTGGAGAAATCACTCACGGCGATCCAATGGACAAGGCTCCATGGAAGCTCAAAGAAAAACCGATTAAAGCAACGACCGAGCAACAGGAGGATCTCATCGTCTTCACCTCCATCATCCAGCCCATCCTCGCCGATAAGTGTGTTAGCTGCCACGGGCCAAAGAAGCAAAAAAGCGATCTCCGCATGGATAGCTATGCGGCGCTAATCAAAGGTGGAGAGTACGTCTCCTGCCTTGTTCCCGGCGATGTGGAAAAAAGCATGATGATTGCCTACCTTCATCTCCCGCTTGATGACGAACTTAGGATGCCGCCAGAAGGAAAACCTCAAATGACTGATGAAGAAATCAAACTTCTTGAGTGGTGGGTAAAAACAGGAGCATCAGAAACTGCTACTATCAGCGAGCTAGAAGCTCCAACTGAGATAACTGAAGCATTGAAGGCTGTCAATTAACTGGCTTAATTTACAGGATCTTATAATCCTGTAAATTTACCACTTACCAGAAGCGACCTCTTCCTTTTTACTCTGGCAATTAATGCAAAGTGAAACAGCTGGAAGGGCACGCAGGCGCTCGATGTAGATATCCTCTTTGCAATCCTCGCAAACACCATAGGTACCTGCATCGATGCGCTCGATAGCAGAAGCTATGTCTTGCAGCATCTTACTTTCTGTAAAACCTAACTGGTGCTCCACCATTTCATCGGCAATACGATCAGCTCTTTCATTCTCATCAGCGATGACTTCATTAGTGAAAGCAGATGCAATTCCATGGCGGCTTACGTCGTCCAGCACACTATCTTGCTTGCCGATAAGTGATGCTCGTAATTCTTTAATTTCCGTAGATGTCATAATAGGGTTTTAAAAGTTTTTGTTTTCTAAGCAAATTTGAGACCAACTTTCGATAACCTGCTTAAGATTAATAGCAGAAGCTGGTTTTTTATTGTAAATTCGGCAATAATAACTTTATTACAAAATTGTCATACAATAAATGTGACACTTCTCAGGAAGCCCGTCGCTCGGGCAGGAAATATATGGGGAATACCGGTGACCTTTCTTTAACAAGAAAACAGTCCGGAGCGGTTACGCCACTGTAGTCCAAACTCACATCACGTGGGTAAGGTAAGCCAGATCACCAGCCTAAGAAGTTCGATCAACCGACCTGCGTCAAACAGGTCACGTATCAACAATAACGAATGAATTATAAAAAATCGGCACTCTCACAGAGCGTGCTCACAACGACAGGAAGTCTCTTACTAGCAGGAGCTACATCACTCTACGCCCATCCTGAAACACTGGATGAATCCACTATCTTGGCTACTAAGTTCGAAGCCACCGATAATGAAACAACTTCCTCAGTCAGCGTTGTCAGTAGTGAAGCATTAAAAAACCAACAACTCAGCCTCCTGTCGGCTTCACTCGATTTACTCACGGGGGTTCAAGGGAATGCACTGGGACCTTCTGGTACGGCAGGATCACTTCTAACCCGCGGCTTACCTACCAGATACAGCCAGGTCGTTGTAGACGGTGTGAGAATCGCAGATTCAACAAGTGGCTTGGGTAATTTTTTGGCCACTTCGAGCATTGGCCTGACAAATCAATTAGAATTTCTCAAAGGCCCACAAAGCGTCTTATACGGTGGCGAGGCCGCTGGAGGGGTTCTCGGCTACGATACTTCTGTAGGTGGAGCAAACATCACCACCATTGAGTCAGAAGCTGGTAGCTTCGATAGTTATAAGGCATCAATAGCTACCCAGGGGCAACTCGATCAGCTTGAATATAGCATACAGCTTGGCCAAGAGTTCACCAATAATGACCCGTCAGACGAAGTTGAGCTAGAAGACTTCACCTTGGATTCTAGGGTTTTAGGTTTGCAATGGTATGCCTCGAACGATTTGAGTATTAAGTTCACCTACCGTGGTAGCAACTCCGAATATGAAACCAATTTCGGTAAGTCTGTGGTCGAAACAGATTTGTTCACACTCAATACCAAGTATTTAATCAACGAAGTTTGGAATACGAAACTTACCCTTGGTTACTACGACGAATCGACGGATCTTCCCTATTCAACTTCGTCATTTCAGTCTGAATTTAAAACTGACTTAGAGCGTTTTTCTCTCAACTGGGCTAATCAATTGACACTATCAGACTCAGTAGAGCTTGTTGCTGGATATGAATACACGGACACTAGCTACTCCAGATTTAGCGATAATAACTTTTCTACTCCTACTACTCGATCGGTAGACTTTGAAACCCACGCTATCTACGCAAACACTTCTTGGAAAGCCACCGAGGCACTCTTGCTAGAGGTTGGAATTCGCTCGGAGGAGCATACTGAATTTGAAAACAACATCGCATGGAACGTGGGAGCTTCATACGATATCGAATCCACTGGAACTCGCTTCAGAGCCCGCATAGCTGAAAGCTTTAGAACCCCAACCTTGCTCGACTCTGAAAGGTTTGTAGGTGCTTTCGGAACACAAAGTGCCAATTCAGATCTAAATACGGAGACGATTCTGGGTTACGAGTTAGGCGTTGTGCAAAAACTAGCAGGTCAGCACTACCTCGAATTAAGTTATTTTAACCAAGAGATAGAAAACGCCATTTTCCGAGGAACATCCTTCACTAACCCTGGCGAATCTCAGCAGCAAAATAGTGAAGATGATTCAACAGTCAGTGGCATTGAATTAGCAGCAAATGGATCATTCTATGACGACCAAGTCAATTACCGCTTTGCCTGGACGTGGCAGGATAAAGAGGAAGTCATCGATGTCCCCGATCATTTGATCAGTGCAGACATCTCCTACAATGCTGGTAATTGGCTCGTGGGAGCAGGAGCCTCTTACTCAGAAGGCGCTAACTACAGCTCCGCAGCATCTAGCACAGCTCCAGTAGACAATCGCCTCGTGGCACGTCTCTACGGACACTATGAAATCAACCAGTATGTCAAATTACACGGTCGCATCGAAAACGTATTTGATGAAGAATACGAGATCAGCCCCTTCGGCGACCAAGGCCCCGGGAACAGCTTAGGTGCCTATGCAGGTGTCACCATTAGCTTTTAAATCAACTTAGTTTATGAAACTCAAGCCGTCAGCGAAACAGACTATTGTATGCTTTGTTACGCTGGCGGCCATTGCGTCGCTCTTTCTTTTAGTGAGTTACTTGGGCGAGCATGTGCTTTCACCCGCTGAAGCAAATGAAAGCACTGCCAAGCAGCCAGAAAAAAACTATCAGCGCATCGTAGCACTTGCTCCTAGTATCGTGGAAGTCGTCTATCAATTAGAGCTCGATGATGAATTAGTCGGTGTCTCCCGCTTCTCCAAGCATCCCGCTGAGGCGTTAAAAAAGCCTGTCGTGGGGGGCTATATTGATCTTAATTTCGAAGCCGTGGTTCGCTTAAAACCTGATTGCGTTATCCTGCTAGAAGAGCAGCAAGCTATCGCAGAAAGACTACATCAGTTAGGGATTGATACCCTTAGCGTCGATCACGCCAGCACCGACGGCATTATCCAATCAATTCACACTATCGCAGAAAACTTTGCTCAAGTAGAACTGGCAAAATCTATCACCCGCGACATGGAGCTGCGTATTAATCAGGTTAAAAGAAAGCAAACCACTCCCCGACCCAGCGTTCTTATTATTATTGGGAGAGACACCTCATTAAATGCACCCAGCCAGGTCACCATCGCGGGCAACAAAGGGGTCCATCAAGAATATATCACCATCGCTGGTGCTAGCAATGCCTATCAGGGTGCCATTGCTTACCCCGTACTATCGCGAGAGAAGCTCATTCACCTTAACCCTGACATCATCATCGAGCTCACAATGAAAGAGACTTGGGAGAAATTAGGCGAAGAAACACTCCGTCAGCAGTGGCAAAATTTTGAGGAGCTTCAAGCTGTAAAAAACGACCATATTTTCTTTCTCCACGAGGACAAGCACATGATCCCAGGGCCTCGCTTTGTCGACACCCTCGAAGCAATCAGCCAAATTATTCATCCGCACGCCCATACTCAAACTCAGGCTCATGAACTAAGTCATGAATAAAACCGTGAATAAGCTTAATCAATCTATCATGGAGGTGAAAAACCTCAGCTACCACATTCAACGAAACCATCTATTGAATGACATTTCCCTATGCATTCAGGGAGGTGAAAGCATCGCACTAGTCGGTGCCAATGGTGCTGGGAAAACAACGTTAATCAAAGCGTTGTTAGGATTGATCAAATCTCCGGAAAGCACAGTATTTCTCCAAAACCGAGACATCGCTTCGCTTCATCGTGGCGACATCGCACAGCTAGTTAGCTATGTACCTCAGCAGCTTCCTGATAATATTTCGTTCACCGTAATTGAATTCATTACTATGAGTCGCTACAGTTACGCCTCAGGCACTTTTGCCAGCGATAGAGATGACGATGGCAAACAAATCACCCAAGACGTGATCCAGCAACTCGGCATTGAGCACCTCGCTCAACAATCCATGGCAACACTCAGTGGCGGTGAATGCCAGAAAGTCAATCTAGCAGCCGCTCTGGCACAGCAAACGCCAATTATTGTGCTCGATGAACCCACCGCACATCTCGACCCCCATCAGAAAAATACAATCCAGGGTCTGTTGGCCGACTTGAGCGGCACGAAAACGCTCATCAGCATCACCCACGATTTGAACTGGGCGGCGACGAAGTTTGACCGCGTCCTCGGCATGAAACACGGCCAACTCCTGCTCGACACCGCCGCTTCTGACTTCATCACGCAGGAGAACCTACAGCTTCTCTTCGAGAATAAGTGGAGCATTTTCCCCCATCCCGCTACGGGACAAGCCTTGGTTTTCCCATGAAAGTAATATCACCGCAGAAATTTATTCTATTGATCCTGCTACCACTTGGTGTCGTGGTGCTTTTTGCGATGCCATGGGTAGGCCAACGCGCACTCGGCTCTGAAGAAATTGACTCGCTGATTTTTTGGGAAATCAGAATTCCCCGTGTCCTGCTCGCCATGTTAGCTGGTATGGGACTTTCCTTAGGAGGGGTTGTTTTCCAAGCTATTTTTAGAAACCCCCTCGCAACGCCCTTCACCCTCGGGGTGGCTGGTGGAGCATCACTTGGCGTCTCCGTCGCGATCCATCTTGGTGTAAGTCTCACATTTCTGGGAATATCAGGTGTTTCCATGGCAGCACTAGTCGGAGCTCTAGGATCAATTGCACTCGTTTACGGTATTACCAAGTTACGTACCTCCATGACTGGGGCATCATCGCCTACCACGATGCTGCTTGGTGGAGTGGCACTGAGTTTTTTCTTCTCGAGTATCATTTTACTAATTCAGTATTTGGGTGATATGAGCGATTCATTTAGGATCATGCACTGGCTTATGGGAGATCTGAGTCGGGCAAACAAAGAAACGCTCCTTCAGCTCTTTCCCTTTGTTACTACAGGCATTGCCATCACCGCCTTCATGCACAAGGAGCTCAATCTTTTATCAATCCACGATGACCTCGCTGCTAGTTACGGGCTGCAAGTAGAGAGAGCACGGATGATTCTCTTCCTCGCTGTTTCACTAATGATGGCTGGTATCGTTACTGTGTGTGGACCAATCGGGTTTGTAGGGATCATGGCACCGCACATATGCCGCATTTTTGTTGGTGCAAACCACCGCTACTTGATCCCTGCCTCGATTCTTTTTGGCGGGATATTCCTCACCCTGTGCGATACTCTCGCACGCAGTCTATCAGCTACTGCAGAGGTTCCCGTGGGTATTATCACCGCACTCCTTGGCGGGCCCTTTTTTCTCTGCCTATTGTTTAAACGCGGCCTTGCGAGGTAGGCTTGTATTATCGATTACTCCCCTGCTACCTTCTCAAACTAATAGAAACAATGGTCATCATATTGAAATGACTCCTCCCCTTACTCGACGGCGCGGATGCCGTCTTTGCCGATGGTGATTTTTCTTTTTCTAAACAACGCGCCAGTGGCCTGTTTAAAAGCTTTTTTACTCACGCCTAACTCATCGTAAATAGACTCCGCTGGGCTGGAATCACAGAGTTCCCAGAAGCCACCCTTAGCGAGAAGCTCCTTTTCGATACGAACTTCCAGGGTATCGATCCTTGATCTGCCTGGTTTATCTGGCGATAGATCAATCTTACCATCGGGGCGCACAAGGCGAATATAGCCTTTCATCTTCTCTCCAGGCGCGAGTTTACGAAAAATATCAGAGGCGAAAAGCACTCCAGAATGCTTGCCATCGATAATCGCTTTATAGCCGAGATCCGTTTTAGCATAAACCATGAGGTCAACTTCTTGCCCAGCCTCATAGTCGGGAGTTTCCTTGCTAATGTGACGATTCAGGCGACGGCTTGCCACGATTCGATCACTAGCATCATCTACATAAGCAAAAACGACATATGATTTCCCCACATCCATCGTCATCCGCTGTTCACGGAAAGGAACAAAAAGATCTTTGGCTAGACCCCAATCCATAAAGGAGCCGACGGCAGTCGTCGCAATACAATCGAGGCAGGCAAACTGCCCAGGCATCACCAGCGGCTTGTGCATCGTTGCAACGGGGCGGTCTTCAGAGTCAGTATAAATAAACACCTCCACCTTCTCACCGATCGTGATGCTACCAATCACTTCAGGGCGAGGTAAAAGCACCTCACCTAGGCTACCTTCTGAGTCGAGGTAGTACCCCGGTGTTGTATCTTTAAGAACAGTAAGTTCTACGAGCTCGCCAATATTCGCCATGCGATAACGGTAGTGTGCACATCGGCTGGTAGCGATCCTTTTTCTTACGTTTCAAAAAGAAGACTATGAAACCGCCTCTCTTAATGAAAGTCACACTCACGAAAAAAGCGACTTACTTTTAGGTTGATTCCCCATGGAGATCAGCGAAAGTTGCGGTAATGAATTATTACACGAATTACATCAACGGTCAGTTTGTTGATTCTGACGCAGAACGTATCACCGTGATTAACCCTTCTACAGGAGAGGGAATATCTAGCGTTCCCGATAGCGGAAAATCAGTTGTCGATGAAGCGATTGAAGCCGCGGAAAAAGCCCAAATATCTTGGGCAGCACTGCCCGCTGTTGCCCGCGCAAATCACCTACATGAGCTGGCTAACAAGATCAGAAAGCAGGTCGAGCCACTCGCTCGCTGCATCACCGAGGAGCAGGGAAAAACTCTTGGGCTAGCGCGCGTCGAGGTGAATTTCACCGCTGACTACATCGACTACATGGCGGAGTGGGGACGCCGTATTGAAGGCGAAATCATTCCTAGCGACCGTCCTGGCGAGCAGATTTTCCTTCATCGCAAACCGATTGGCGTCATCGCAGGTATTTTGCCATGGAACTTCCCCTTTTTCCTCATAGCCCGTAAGCTTGCTCCAGCCTTGATCACGGGTAATACCATTGTTATTAAACCGAGTGAGGAAACCCCGAACAACGCCTTCGAATTCTGTAAGATCCTCGACCAAACAGACATTCCAGCAGGTGTTGTGAATATGGTCTCTGGTCTCGGAGCCAGCACGGGAAGTTCTCTATCCAGTAATCCTAAAGTAGGTATGATCAGCTTTACCGGCAGCGTCGGTACAGGCTCACGTATCATGGCAGCAGCCGCGCAAAATATCACCCGCGTAAACCTTGAACTAGGTGGAAAAGCTCCCGCCATCGTCACAAATCAAGCTGATCTCGATCTCGCCGCAACTGCCATCCAAGCATCCAGAGTAATTAATAGTGGCCAAGTTTGTAACTGCGCAGAACGCGTCTATGTTCAGCGCGGCGTTGCCGATGAGTTCATTTCCCAGTTAACGCAAAAAATGCAGAGCGCGAAATATGGCAACCCCAACACTGACGAAACAGTTGATTACGGCCCGATGATTAATGAGGCAGGGTTTGATAAAGTTTTCGATCTCGTTGCAGGTGCCAAAGCTGCAGGCGCAGATGTCCTCTGCGGTGGTAAGCGTGGCGCAGGCGATGGCGGATTTTTCTTTGAGCCAACGGTTCTGGCAAACTGCACCCAAAACATGGACGTTATTTCTCAGGAAATATTTGGCCCTGTGATTCCAGTCGTCGTTTACGATGAACTTGATGAGGCACTTGCTATGGCGAATGATACTGAGTTCGGGCTTACTTCCTCCATTTTCTCCAAAGACTTAAACGAAACTATGCACGCTATCGATCAGCTAAAATTCGGTGAAACATATGTTAACCGCGAGCATTTCGAGGCAATGCAAGGCTACCACGCTGGCTGGCGCAAATCAGGCATCGGTGGTGCCGATGGCAAACATGGCCTGATGGAGTTCACCCAGACACAGGTGGTCTATTTACAACGATGACTAAAAAAAGTGGCTTACCCCACATAAGGATAAGCCACTCGAAATTACTTCATGAGTAGGTTCTAGCTTTTATCGCCTATCGCCTTATGAATCAACGCGCCTAAAACGGCTCCACCAATGGGTGCGACGATGAATACCCATAGCTGAGAAATGGCCCAATCACCCGCGAAGACCGCTGTGCCGATCGAGCGCGCTGGGTTAACTGAACAATTTGATACGGGGATCATACTCATATGAATCAAAGTAAGTGTGAATCCAATAGCCAACGGAGCGAATCCTGCTGGAGCCCGCTCGCTGGTAGAACCAATAATGATCAGCAAAAAAATTGCTGTGAAAATAACTTCTCCCACAATTACGGACATCAGTGCGTAGCCTTGAGGTGAATGCTCACCGAATCCATTAGCAATGGCACCTGCATTAAAGCCGCTCTCGTGACCCGATGCAATAAGGTAGAGCGCACCCACGCCGAGTATTGCACCGATGATTTGAGAAACGATGTAAGGCAACAGATCCTTATTATTGAATCTACCAGCTAACAATAAACCAATCGACACTGCTGGGTTAAGATGGCAGCCAGAGATGTGTCCAATAGCATAGGCCATGGTAACAATGGTGAATCCGAAGGCGAGTGAGACACCCAACCAACCAAGTCCTACACCCTCAACACCTGCAGCAAAGTGAGCTGCTCCAAGGCTTGCGAAAACGAGCCAAAATGTTCCTATTAATTCTGCAATATATTTTTTCATAAGTTAAATATGCTTACTTCAGCACACTTAACACAAGATTAATAATTGTTAGATATTGTCACATTTAAATGTGTTATCACTCAGCCTAAGGCTGCAAAAGACCATTTGCCTTCCTAGGCTAAAATCGATAGGAAAATGCCAAGGTTCCGAAGTTTTGGCCACTTGTATCTTGGTTCGTGAACTCATCTGTTCTAAAAACTTGGGTATAGGTCACTCGCCAATTGTTCCGTGTGACAGCAAAGCCAGCTTCCAACTCTCCTACAAAGGTTCTTTTATCCACAGCTAAACCATCTCGGTACGGGCCACCGTCGAGAAACGCATTGTGCGCGCGTGCAAAACCGTCAAAGCCCGTGAATACATAGAAACCCCATCCTCGAAGATCCGTATCTCTTCTACTCGGAGAAGGTTGAACGTAAGCGGTAGGGCTGATGCGGTTACTGCCAAAATCATCTGGAAGATTGTATCCAAATCGAATTGCCGCACCGACATTTGCATCCACATGAACGGTACCCAGAGAAAAACCAGCATTCCGGTGTAAACTGAAGGCCCAACCCCTCGGGTTTGTTCTCGAGAGCGGATACTTCTCACGCCATTTTTTCTGATAGTATAAATTAATAGCTAAGGCGTCGTCTAGCTGATTGTCCCAGCCTTGAGCAAGATCACTACTTATCAAATTATGCACGATGTCTTGAGCTTGTTCACCGAGAGCAGAGGGCCCAATTACACCGACGCTTAATTCGAGCAAATCCAACTCACTTTCAGTTTTCGCCTGCAGGGACAAACCTAAGTATAGCCAAGCAGCATAGGGACGATCTTCCAATTGCAACTCGCCAATCTCAGTATCCGCCGGCGTAAACATACTTTGACCGAGACTGATGCCGTAATTTTTAAACGTCGCATCGCTGCTAAAGCCACCTGGTAAAACAGTACTTAGCTGCTTAAATCCCCAGGGTAACTCATCTGCTCTACGGTCATCAGACAGATACGCAAAACGGAATCCGTTCGTATAATATTCATCCGTCCCATTGAACAGATCGTTATCGACGTACATCGTCCAAGAACCATCTCGCATGCTTCTTTTCGTTAATGGAGCTGTATCCTGTGCGCTGAGCGAACTTAGACAGATACCTGTTGCGAGAGCTGTAACTGACAATTGGTAGGGTGATTTTTTCATGATTTTAACTTGTGATATATTAAATTAAACGGTGGTTTCAGTTAGTATTTTCAATGGCTCTGTAAACGTGAGTGTACGGTAAGGGAATGGTATTTCAATACCCGCTTTATCAAGAGCTTCCTTGATCGCAATAATCACCTCATGCTTAGATTTTCTAAAGTCCATGGGAGAAGATCCGGTCCAATACAAGACGTCGATATCAATGCTGCTATCGCCAAAATTAGAAACTAAAACTTCGAGAGGCTTAGACTGATTTACTGTATCACACTCGCTGACTGCCGACTTAATAATATTCACGGCCTCAGCTACATTTTCGCCATATGCAACACCCGTGGCCAGCTCAACTCTACGTAAATCTTTGTCTGTTAGCACCTCGATAGGATTTCCTATTAACTGAGCATTGGGGACTATAAACAGCTCGCCACTCGATGCGCGAATAGTTGTTAGTCTCAGCTCCGTTTCCACGACTCTGCCACGGACATCTCCACATTCGATAAAGTCGCCAGGTTCGAAAGGAAATTTCCAGAGTAGCAGGATGCCCGCGAAGAAATTCTGGAAGATATCTTTAAATGCCAAACCGATAGCGACAGAAGCTAGCCCTGCCGCACTAAGTGCCTTGGCGGGAGTCAAACCTGGGAAAACTATCATCGCTGCCACAGTGATACCAGTGATCCATATCAATGCCTTCCCAAGAGTTAGAAAAAGTTCTTTCAGTGAAACCCGTAAATTAGCCTTCTTCAAAATCTTTGGAGCTGCCTTTCTCAAGGCTACTGTAGCTAACCAAGTGAAAACAATCACTAGCAGCGCAGCAATCAGATTGGGAAGATTGGCGATAATACCTGTGGCAATATCATTCAAAGACTGGATTAAGATTGATAGCGGATCTTCGAATGCTTTTACATCCTCCGCTTTAACAGCCAAAACTAAGTTAATCATACGTGAACTCTTGCGTAATATGTGCCAAGTTTGGCTGAGTACCTTTTACGTTGAAATCAAAAGGCTTGTGATCTTTCACACAGCATGATGGTCGTATCTTAAAGGCAAAATGCAATGCTATGGCATCAGTATTGTCGTGCATTCTGCGCTACAACATTCCCCAATATTACTTCGTTTCATCCAATAAATTGACCTCATTGTCGTCTTGATGCGCCTTAAGGAGTTGTTTATCCAGTGAGATATCTGCGGAGGTATCTTGGTGTTCTTGGCTACTACTTAACACCCGCTTTTTCGTGTTCGTTTCTGCCGTCTTTACAGCGGGAGTCTGATCGTTTTTCATTACAACACGGTAGATAGGCTCTGGCATTTCAATACCGTTTTCATCAAACGTGTCTTTAATAATTCGGATCGCCTCGCTCTTAGTTTTAAGAAAATCGCTTTCAGTTTGATCAATCCATGCGAAGAACCGCATATTAACGGTGCTATCACCTAGTTCCTCTACGATAATTTTAGGGGCAGGATCCGTTAAGATACTCTTGATCGATGATAAACATTCCATCGCTAGCTCTTTCACCTCGATAAGATCGAGTTCAACGGATACTCCCACGGCAAAGTCAAATCGGCGCAAAGAATTCCGCGAAAAGTTCGTTAGGGAAGACGTCATGATCGTTTTGTTGGGGATTCGCAGATGATTTCCATCAAACGTCATTAACACGGTATCCCGTGAAGTCAGCCTGATAACTTTGCCAGACATTCCATCGATATTAATCGAATCTCCCGTGACAAAGGGGTTACGCATGCTGAGTAATATGCCCGCGAGGTAATTTTCTACAATATCCCTAAAGGCGAATCCTAAGGCGAGACCTGCGACACCAGCAACTCCTAACACAGCACTAGCAATCGTAGTAGCATCTAAAATTTCAAGAGCAATGAACACGCCTAAGGCTATCAATGACATCTTAACTAAGCGGCCGACTAAATTAGCCACCATTTCATTCAAGCCCAATTTTTTATAAAACTTTTTTCTGCGACCCATCCAACCTCCTATCATCCAAAATAAAATTATAACGGCCAAAGCAATCCCAATAATAGGTAACTTTTTGACAAATGATGTGATGAGCCCTGTGGCTCGCTCCTGTGCAGGTGCTAAACGGGATGCGACAGCGACATCCTGCTCAATGTTATTGTTCACGTAAATAACACCATCCACTTTTTTCGTTAAATTGACGGCTTCTTGTGCCGTATCGGAATCCAAGACGATTCCAGATATACTTACCACGCCAGAGGAAACCTCTACGTCTATTTCGCTAAGGTGATCGATCTCCTGAAAAATACTGAGTAACCTAGCTTTGATTTTACTATCTTGATTTCTCAGCTCTGTCTCGATTTGTAGGTTTTCAGGGATATTATCGGACGCCTCTTCTGCCTCAACATTGATTGTCCACACCGAGACAACCGTTAGAAGTAAGAACAACCGTAGACTGAGAGCTAGTGGGTGGAAGTAATGTCTCTGCATTTTCATGGAGACAGGCAGTGCAGAAAACGTTCCAACCTTACTCCATCATTATGTCGTCGTAAAACCATTGAAACTACGACCACCTCAAACTAGAACCTCGAACTAGCACACCACGACACCCAAATCGCATTTTGCACGATCGTGCATTTTGTCAGCAGCATAAAACGACATTCCAACACTCAGCTGAGCTTCGAGCACCTTGTAAACGTACGTAAAACAAGGATATTTAAAATATCATGTACTGGCACAGATTCCGCAAATACTATCATGTGCTGATCATCTTGATAGATGGAAATGACATGCCTTTTCACTTCAAGTTATCTAGCCATATCAACATTAAATTCAACCCAACCAAAAATAATTATATGCCTGAAAATAAAATACTCAAAATCATCATCGCGTTTTTTCTGCCACCGCTAGCTGTCGCTCTGCATTCAGGCATTGGAAAAAAATTCCTTATTAATCTCATTTTAACCTTACTCTTCTGGCTACCTGGTTTCATCCATGCATTATTGGTTATTACGTAATTAGGGAGTAAAAAACAGATCGCTCATGATCACTTTTATTAAGCACCTCGAAGAAAAACTTCGAGGTTCCTTTTGGACGATACCAAGCCTGCTAGGCTTGGTGGCGATTCTGTTATCATTTGGGAGTCTTTGGATCGACCAAAGATTCGGCGGTGTTTTTTTTGCTGAATTAAGCTGGTTAAAACTTGCTTCGCCCGAGGGCGCACGCGCTTTGTTAGGAACTATAGCTACTTCCATGTTAGCTATTACGGGTGTCGCATTCTCTAGCATCATGGTGACACTAACACTGGCATCACAGCAATTTGGTCCGCGATTGTTACGTAATTTCATGCGAGATAACATCAGTCAGACGTTATTAGGAACACTCATTGCTACTTTTATCTACTGCATCCTCGTCATGCGAGCTACGAGTTCCAACGATGGCGCACAATATGCCCCGCAGTTCTCTGTATTGATTGCCTTGATCCTCTCGATTGTGTGTTTAGGAACATTTATAAAATTCATTCACCACATTGCTACCAATATTCAAGCTGAGAACGTAGTCGCTGACTCCTATGCAATTTTAAGAGAAACCGTAACCAACATTTTTCCTGAACCAGATGATGAATCAAAATTAGAACGTGGAGAGTGCGAACCAATCAATAGCTGGAATATTCGTTCAACCGAGTACGGTTACGTTCAAGTAATCGATCAGGGCAAGCTCGTCAGCTTAGCGTCGGAGTTCGACCTAACACTCAAGCTATGTTGCCGGGCTGGTCATTTTGTAAGCGATGGCCAAGTCATCATTGAGGTGCTCAGTGACCATGAGAAAGAGGGAGACAAAGACAAAGTGATCGGTGAAATTCTTTCGTGTTTCTACTTTGGAAAAGTTCGCACCCAAGAGCAAGACTACGAGTACGGAATCCGCCAGCTTGTCGAGATTGCACTCCGAGCATTATCACCGGGAATCAACGACCCTTTCACAGCGATAAACTGTATTGACTACCTTGGTGCTGGAATGCAGTACGCCTTTAACCGAGCTCTTCCCCCTTCTGTTCATCAAGACAAACAAGGCGTCACCCGTCTTTATTCGTGGGAAATAGACTACCGCGATCTTGTAGAAGCCTCGGTAAACCAGGTACGCCAAGCGGGCTCTGAACGCTGCGATGTATCATGCCAAATTCTCGAAATGCTCTGTTCTACCGCAAAGCAGTCACCCTTAAGAGAACAGCAACTCGCTCTCAGCGAACAAGCACGCCTCACGCTCTCCGACAGTTTACCGCAAATGCAAAATGATCACGACCGCGATGCTATTCAGTCCAGATACGATCAGTTTGTGAAATCATGTCACCATTTGGCAAATCATTCGTAATTATACAAAATTAATCTATAGGAATAGAAAGTTTGCCAACAATTGCACAACCAATAATTTATGAAAGAAGAACTAGATATACTCGTTGTAGATGATGAGAAATCCATTCGCACCGCAACGATGCTCATGCTAGAAAACGAAGGCCACTATGCAGAACCCGCTGAAAATTTAGAGAGCGGCCGCATGATGATCGCGGGACACAAATATGACATGGTGTTTCTTGATCTACGTCTTCAGGATCAGAGCGGTCTCGATTTGCTGAAAGAAATTCATGAGAAATCTCCCAGTACGCCCGTGGTTATTTTTACCGCCTATTCTTCTGTAGAGACCGCGATCGAGGCGACTCAGTTAGGTGCCTTTGATTACTTAGAAAAACCCTTCACGCCTGCCAAGCTGCGGGCTATTTTAGCAAAAGTAAAAAAACAGATTTCCACCCAGACAGAAATCAAGGAGTTAGTCCACAAGGTTGAGGACTTAAAAACCCAAGTCATCGCCAACTCACCTCCGCCGCGCTTCGAGTCCGATGATTTAGCGATGAAAAAGGTATTAGAAACGCTTTTTCGTGCAGCTAAAACCTCCGCCTCCATCCTTATTCTAGGAGAGAGCGGCACTGGAAAAAGTGTAATCGCAAGAACTGTTCACGATCAAAGTGACATCGCTAACAAGCCTTTCATCACTATTTCGTGTCCCAGTTTATCTAAGGAACTGCTCCAAAGTGAGCTCTTTGGCCATGTGAAGGGTGCCTTTACAGGCGCTATCAAAGATGCTTGGGGTAAAGTTCACGCAGCAGATGGAGGCACGCTTTTTCTTGATGAAATCGGTGAACTCCCAATCGATATTCAGCCCAAACTTCTACGTTTACTCCAAGAACGTGAGTATGAGCGAGTTGGTGAAAATAAGACGCGCAGTGCCAATGTCCGTGTCATCGCTGCGACAAACAAAGATTTAAAACAATGTGTGGAAGACGGCGATTTCAGAGAAGATCTTTACTATCGTCTCAACGTTATTTCGGTGGAGATCCCCTCACTTAGAGAACGCCAGAATGACCTCGTTCAATTTGCTAGCGACTATGTTCGGTATTTCTCGAAACTCATTGGCCGACAGATCGAAGGTTTCTCTGCTGACGGCATGCATGCACTGCAGTCATACCACTGGCCCGGAAACCTTCGCGAACTTCGCAACGCCATCGAGCGAGCGACGATCCTCTGTCAAACTGGTGAGCTGAAGGCCACCGATTTACCCCACGCTGCCACCACTGAAGAGCTAATCTCTGAGAGCGCTTCCAGCTTATTAGGCAGCAACATTACTATCGAAGAACTAGAAGCTGCGCATATCAGAAAAACACTCGAGCGCGTTGATAGCCTGCAAGACGCTGCACAAATCCTCGGCATCGATAAAGCCACCCTCTACAGAAAAAGGAAAAAACTAAATATAGAATAAGTCCCCTTAAATAACTATGAACCCAGAAGAAGACTCCCATCAAATGGATAACGACTCACTATCATCCGTCGGTCACGATCTTAAAAGCCCACTCACTGGAATTACCATGATGATTCACTTACTTTTAGAAAAAAAAGTAGGGCCCCTCAATGTTCAGCAGGAAATGATGCTCACGAGCGTAAAGGAAGACGTTGATAAATTGATTCAAGCTATTGAAAAGCACTGCGGATAATCTATTTTATTTACCACCGTCATTAAATAGTCTCTATTATATCTATCGAGCCGAATATGGCTTTAAAAGATGGATAATTCACTAAGGTCAGTGCGCGCCCAAGAGCTTGAGTCGCTACTCAAATTCGCCCCTGTCGGGATTGCTTTTTTTGATCAAAACAGCACGTACATTCGCGTGAACGAATGGATAGCCCGGCACAATTTACTTTCTACTGAGCAGCATTCAAACAGATCGCTAAAGGAACTTCATCCGCTTGCAGCTGATAAATTAACATCTTCGATCCAAAATGTATTTAGCTCTCAGGAATGTTCGCAGTTACTTGATATTCAGCTTGATATCAAAGGGTCAGATCATCAAGGAACGTTTTCCGTTCACTTCTTCCCAGTTTATGACGATTCAGCTTCCGTCATCGAAGTAGGAGCAGTTTTCTTTAGCCACGAATTAGAACAGAGCAAGGAAAGGCTTATCACGCCCTCAGAGCTAAAATTCCGTCATCTATCAGAAACAATGCCGCAAATAGTGTGGACATCCGAACCTGACGGAGAACTCGACTACATTAGTCCACAGTGGGCTGAATACAGCGGTATGTCTCCCGACTCTGATGAATACCTCAACTGGCTTGTCAGTGTCCACCCTGACGACACTGATGCTACCATGGACGCATGGCTCAAATGCATCGAATCGGAGCAGGTTTACGATCAAAATTTTAGACTTAAAAATAAGGATGGCGCTTACCGCTGGCATAATGCACGCGCAGTTCCCGTTTATGATCAAGACAACAAAATCACCAAATGGTATGGCACCAGCTCTGATATCCAGCAGCAGAAAGAGACTGAGATTTCTCTGAAAAAAGCAACGGAACAAAGAGATGAATTTATCGCCATGTTAGGGCACGAGCTGAGAAACCCTCTAGCCGCTATTGCCACTCACTACGAAATTCTGAAACAAACAAAGGAGCAATCACCCGCTCATAATATGGCGTTTGATAACCTCGGTTTGCAAATAGCCCATTTAACCCGCTTGGTCGATGACACTCTCGACGTTGCTCGGCTTACTTCAGGCAAGCTACGCATTGAAAAAGAAACAGTAACACTCAATGAACTGATTTCTCAATGTGTCGAAAACATCATGCCGGCAGCCCAGCAGAAAGGTCTATCACTGCAGCTCCAGCAGGACGCTGAAAACGTTCAGGTCGAAGCAGATGCGGTACGGCTGACTCAGTGCGTTGTAAACCTACTTCACAACGCCATAAAGTTTACTGATGAGGGCGGTCGAATCACTGTAAAACTCACGGTGAATGAGAGCCTAAGCCACGCGATAATTGAGGTCATCGACAATGGTATCGGAATTGATCCTGAAAACATTCACACCATTTTTGAAGCCTTTGAACAAACTGAAGTTCAGAGTTCTCAAAACAAGCAAGGACTCGGACTCGGACTTGCCATCATTAATAAAATCATGGACCTCCATCATGGTTTTGTTCGTGCTCAGAGCGAAGGCCTCGGGCTGGGAACAAGTATCTCCCTCCATATCCCTCTAGCTTGCGCTTTGTCAAAACGAGAGGCTGCGACAATCTCCCCCGAGCTGGTTGCACCAGAAAACATCAGCAGGAAAAAAATCCTTATCATTGAGGACAATGCAAGTGTCGCCCTTTCGCTAGAACTTCTATTCAAAATAGATAATCATGAAGTTCGCGTATTAAGAGACGGTCAGCATGTTATCGAGGCGCTCCGCAGCATGCAGCCAGACATTGTATTCTGCGATCTCACCTTACCTGGTGAAATGAAAGGCTGGGACATAGCGCAATCAATTATCGAGACATTCGATACTGATGAGCTACCCTACCTCGTTGCGCTCTCTGGACATACTCAGCAACACCATGTTGAGAAAAGCTATCAAGTCGGGTTTAATAAGCATCTATCTAAGCCGGCAACTCCCGAAGCTCTCAGAAACTGTCTCTTCGAAAGCCAAAAAAAAGACCTCACTAAATAGTGCGGTCTTTTTTTGGAGAGTTATTTAACTGAAAGTTAGATAGATTTTTTTCCGAAGATAAGCGCGAGCAGCCAGATAACGATGAATATGCCGAAACATATTTTGGCGATACCAGCTGCGGCTCCTGCGAGGCCTCCAAAGCCTAATACGGCTGCAATGATTGCAATGACGAGAAATGTAAGTGACCAGTGTAACATGATTTATAATTTTGTTAGTTGTTATTATTATGTGCGAACTTTGAAATGATTAGTTTGTTGCATCTTTAATAGCGTCGCTGACATCCTCTGCAGCTTCGTCAAGTTTTTCCCCAGCTTCCTCAGCTGGTCCTTGTTGTTTACAGCTTGCAAGGACAAGTGCGCCGACTCCTACTAGAAGTAAAATGGGTAGACTCACCGTGAGTGGATTTTTGTATCGTACTAGTTGCTTGATCGCTTGTTCTTTATTTATTTTCATAACAACAGTAGTAGTGCAATTGATTTGCCAATTTATTCCAAGGAGCTGATTACCACCTGTAACCATTGTGAAATAAGGGATTGAAGACATATTCTCTACTTTCACACTACTGGTGGTAAGCCATCAAACATTACATTTTGCAATCAATTGGATTGCATATTGATCGAAACAATACGCCAATTAACTGTTAGCTTGCTTCAAATAGCCATTCAGCTCACTAGCTAAGCGTTCTAACTTTGACTTATTCTCGCCTTCCATATCTCGCTTTGCGATCAATCCAAAGAAGTCGTGCCATAGCTTAGCTTTCGGTGAAGGCGATGACTCTTTTTCTAGCAAATGGTAGGCAGACTCGAAATCCATCATACGAGCATTCCAGAGAGCTTTATTCAAAAGCGTGGTATTTTCGCGCTCCTTCTCACCGAGCAAATGATTCACGTATTTTCTGAGATTGGTAAGAGAAAGTGGTTTTGCGATGAAATCTACAACGCCATGTTTCACTGAATTGATCAATGCGCGATCTGTGATGTGCGCGCTACAAACTACAACATGGGCTAAATTCCCCTGAGCTCTAATATTTCGCAGCACATCTAGCCCCGTCATCTTAGGCATGTTGAAATCCAATAACACGAGGTCACAATGTTCATGCTCAAGGTAATCCATAGCAGCTTGTCCATTGGAAAAAGAGATAATCTCCCGATTCTCATCAGCAAGAGCAATCTCAAAACTCATACGTATCGCCGGCTCGTCGTCAACGATGATGACTCGTTGTTTCGAACGTCTGGTGAAGTTATGGTGAGACTGGATCAATTTATCAAAGGCGTAATTATGCAAAGCAATATTTATCAATATCTATGCCACCATACATAATGTAGACTCTTAACGTCCATTATTAGGATGGAGTCGTACGATATATAGGATCTATTACTTATTCTTAAATTTAAGAAATACCATATTCCGATTGTGGCTGAAAAGCATTTTGCAATCAATACAACTCCAAGTATTGCAAATTGCATTATTTCCCCGTTGGAACTCGATACTATTAAATATCCATTAAGCCTTTAAACTAAGCAGTTTGAACTCTCTTCAGTCATATGGAACAAGTTCTGCAATAATGATTTTATAATTATTTAATTTCTATGAAAAAAAACAATACATCAAACCCACAAATTGGCCTAGACGCAAAAGACACTAAAAAAATATCAACAATCCTCTCACAAATCCTTGCAGACCAGCATGTCCTTTACATCAAGACTCGCAACTACCATTGGAACCTTATTGGTGGCAGATTCCACTCCCTCCATGTTCATTTCGAAGAGCAATATACTAAGTTAGCGGAAGCAATTGACGAAACGGCCGAGCGTATTCGTATGATTGGTGGCGTGGCCCCAGGATCAATGAAGGAATTTCTAGGCTTAGCCTCTCTCAAAGAAGATGAGGGCAGTCTCATCGAAGGCGATGCAGCAATTCAGTCCCTACTGGACGATAATGAATCGGCCATCAAATGCCTGAGGAAATCTATTACCGAAATTGAGGAATTGAATGATGTCGGTACGGCAGACTTCCTAACCGGTACACTTCAGCACCACGAAATGACAGCTTGGATGCTAAGAAGTTATCTCGAAACAAAATCGAGCTAAACTCGCACACAATTATATCTTAATGAGGCCCCATGTTACCAACGTAGCATGGGGCCTCATCACTTCCCTATTTACAAGCTCATGACTATCTATTAGCAACCTCGCATGTCTGATTGTCGTCGCCCTTATTCATCTCAAGTATTTGATGGTCCCGATCGCGCGCCTAGTCGTGCGATGATGCATGCCGTAGGTTTTAAATCTGAGGATTTTGATAAACCCCAGATCGGAGTTGCCTCCACGTGGAGTCAAGTAACGCCTTGTAACATCCACATTGATAAATTAGCGATTGAGTCCGCCAAAGGAGTCGATGCAGCAGGCGGAAAATCGGTTATTTTTAACACCATCACTATTTCAGATGGTATATCCATGGGAACTGAAGGGATGAAATACTCACTTGTGTCTCGTGAGGTCATTGCTGATTCTATCGAAACCGTTGTGGGCTGCGAAGGTATGGACGGCATCGTTGCTATCGGAGGTTGTGACAAAAATATGCCAGGCTGCATCATCGCCCTCGCACGTTTAAACCGTCCTGGGATCTTTGTCTATGGCGGCACTATCATGCCGGGCTGCACAAGCATTAAAGGCGAAGATAAAGATCTCGATATCGTATCTGTCTTTGAGGCTGTCGGTAAACACGCCTCAGGCGAGTACTCTGATGCCGAGCTCCTTGCTGTAGAAGAAAACGCCATTCCTGGAGCGGGTTCATGTGGTGGAATGTATACGGCTAACACCATGGCAAGCGCTATTGAAGCTCTCGGCATGTCACTACCCAACAGCTCAGCTCAAGCGGCTATTGGCGACGACAAGATGATCGACTGTTTTGACGCAGGTGCCGCAGTACTCAACATGATTAACAAAGGCATTCGCCCAAGTGACATCCTCACCCGTAAAGCCTTTGAAAACGCAATCACTGTCGTTATCGCACTAGGCGGATCAACCAACGCTGTGCTGCATCTTCTCGCCATGGCACACGCTGCCAATGTCGAGCTTAACATCGATGACTTCACAGAAATTGGGAAAACTGTTCCCCTTCTCGCAGATCTCAAGCCAAGCGGCAGATTTGTCATGGCAGATCTCGTCAAAATCGGCGGCACCGTGCCGCTGATGAAAATGCTTCTCGATGCAGGCCTCTTACACGGCGACTGCATGACAGTTACTGGCAAGACGATGGCTGAAAACCTAGCCAATCTTAATACCGACTATCCAGAAGGTCAGGAAATCATCCGTCCGCTAAGTAACCCTATCAAAAAAGATAGCCACCTCCGCATCCTTTACGGCAATATCGCTCCAGAAGGCGCTGTAGCAAAAATCACAGGTAAAGAAGGCAGCAGTTTCACAGGAACTGCATGCGTGTTCAATTGTGAGGAAGACGCAATGCAGGCGATTCTCGATGGCAAAATCGTTGACGGCAACGTCATCGTCATTCGTCGTGAAGGACCTAAAGGAGGTCCTGGAATGCGTGAAATGCTAGGACCCACATCCGCTGTTATGGGTCGCGGTCTTGGAGACAAGGTAGCACTCATTACTGATGGCCGTTTCTCAGGGGGCAGTCACGGATTTGTAGTCGGTCACATCACACCAGAAGCTCATGTGGGCGGGCCGATCGCGCTTCTCGAAGATGGCGACGAAATCACTATTGATGCCGTAGGAAACAACATCAGCGTTAATCTCAGCGACGATGAGCTCGCTGCTCGCAAAGCCAATTGGCAGCCGTACGAGCCACGCTACAAGCGCGGAGTTCTTGCTAAATATGCTTCGAACGTTACCTCCGCCTCAACTGGCGCAGTGACCGATAATTTCTAGAACCCGACGAGGTTTCCAATTTTTCAATCGCATTCGGCTTTTTTGGCTGAATGCGATTTTTTTTGAGTATCCTCTAGTCAACGGGGTACTCGCGCAAACTCACTTTTTGTCGGTTTTATAGACTTAGGAAAAAGCCTAATAAAGCCATGACACTAAACCAAATTACGAGAACGTGGGCGATGCCGTATGAGCGCGCACCTGATGTCTCAGAGGGATCATCTGCATGGGCTCCGAAAAGTCTTTTAAAGTTCGTCACCATGTAGAAACCGATCCAGCACCAGGCGAGCATCATCACGCAAATTGCGATTTTGAAATAAATCATAGGGGGTGAGTTGTTCAATTAATGAACTCAGCAAAGACTAAAGCCACTTTGGAATTTTGCTAATTGATTTTACGTAAAACAATTCAACTAACGCATTACTTCCGTGTATCATCTTCAACAAAAACATCCTTTGTAGCGGGATTTCACCAATGGATGTTTCTAGCTATGCAAGCTCAGTCTCGAGCTTCTCTATCTTCTCGTTGATCTCACCCCACTTACTAAATGCTTTTTCAAGTTTCTCGGCATTATTACCGAAACGGTGTGAGGCGTCTTGCATTTTGATGGCATCACCTACGATAGCAGGATCTTCCATGTGAGCAGTGAGTTCAGCCTGTGTGGCTTCAAGCTCGGCAATGAGCGTTTCCGCCTTTGTGAGATCAGACTGGAGAGGCTGTAGAACATCTTTTTTAATGCGTCGTTTCTCGGCATCGATCTTACGCTGCTCCTTGCGGTTGACACCTGGCTGATGCTTTGATTTCTGGCTGGATGTCGTTTGAGTACCACTGAGTGCTGGCTTTCCCGCAAGTGTGTCGCCCATCTTTGCAGCAACCCTTTCTTCCTCTAACTTTTCCAGGTAGTAGGTGATATTCCCTGTGAAACTACGTGGTGTTTCACCAGGACGGAACTCGAGAGTTTTGTTTACGATGGGATCGAGGAAAGAGCGATTGTGAGAAACGATGAGGTACGATCCTGGGTAGTCGCGTAGCGCGTTTTGCAGCACAGCTTGCGATTGGATATCAAGGTGGTTCGTTGGCTCATCAAGAATCAAGAAGTTTGCTGGACGTAGCAGCATACAGACGAGGGCCACACGTGAGCGCTCGCCACCAGAGAGAACGCCTACTTTTTTAAACACATCATCGCCACGGAAGAGGAAACAACCAAGGAGGTTACGAATCAGAGGAGCGGTTGTGCGTGATGCAGCACCTTCACAGCACTCCTGCACAGTAAGACTCCCATCGAGTTCGTCAGCGTGGTTCTGGGAAAAGAAAGAAACGGCTGCTTTATGGCCAAAATTGTGCGTACCAGAATCAGGAGCTTCTTGCCCTGTAATCATGCGGCAGAATGTTGATTTACCTGCGCCATTAGGTCCTACGATGGCGATGCGCTCGCCCTTAGTGACCTCAAAGTCAAAGTCTCTGAGAATCTGTAGTGGCCCGTACGCCTTCGAGGCACTTTCAAGCACGGCGATACTGTGGCCTGAAGCTGGCGGCTCGGGGAATTTGAAGCTCATGACGGAGTCTTCTTGCTCTACCTCAATAAGTTCTACTTTCTCGAGCTGCTTGATTCTGCTCTGCACCTGCTTCGCCTTCGAGGCCGTCGCACGGAAACGATTGATAAAGTCTTTGGTTTGCTGAATTTCACGCTGCTGAGACTTGTACATTTTCATCTGAATCTCTTTACGGAGAACAGATTCTTTCTGGTAAAACGAGTAGTTACCCGCGTATTCCTCTGCACGCCCATGGCTGAAAGCAATAGTGCGGTTGGTGAGCATATCGAGAAGACCAAGATCGTGGGAAATGATGAGGATGGCTCCTGGGTAATTAACGAGGTAGTTCTCCATCCACTTCTGCGATTCAATATCAAGGTGGTTTGTCGGTTCATCAAGAAGGAGGACATCTGGTGCTGCGAGAAGAAGCTTGGAAAGCGCGATACGCATCTGCCAGCCACCTGAAAATTCACCACAATCGCGCTCGAAGTCCTTACGCTTGAATCCTAGACCTGTAAGAACAGATTCGATGCGGGGTTTGATTTTTCCGAGATCAGCATCTTCGAGTAGCAACTCAATCTCCCCGATATCCATGAGCAGATCCGAGTACTCAGACGAGCGTGGATCTGCTGCGATGAGCTTTTGCTCCAGTTCATCCACCTTTTTCTGCATGCTCTTGGTTTCAGCGAAAGCTGACTCAACCTCATTCCAGAGCGTAATACCTGTAATATGAATGCCTTCCTGAGGAAGATAGCCGATTTGACAATGCTTCGGCTTTGTTATTTTACCGCCACTGGTTTCAATAATCCCTGCGATACATTTCATCAGAGTAGATTTCCCCGCCCCATTGTGTCCAGCAAAAGCAATCCTCTCCTTTGGCATCACGGAAAAAGTGAGGTCTTTAAAGAGGACTCGAGGACCGTATTCTACACGGAGATTCTGAATAGTAAGCATCGCGGCAGCGTTCTGCCAGAAATCCAGAAGGAAACAATGGTTTTGTGGTGTAGAAGGAGGAAGAAAGCGGTTTTCTAGTGGGATTAGTGCAATTATTTGAATTTCTATTACTTTAGCTAACTGGTTTTATGTTTTGCAACGCCTCCAGAAGACTGGGTATTTTCGTTTTCACCACATCATAAACTAGGACATAGTCTACTCCAAAGTAATCGTGAATTAATCGGTCGCGCATACCTGCCATTTTACGCCACTCAACCTCTTTAATTCGATCACGGGTGTTATTATCCAAATTCTTGGTAGCTTCTCCAATTATTTCAAGCGACCGCACGCAGGCGCGCTTTAGAGTGGGGTCAGCTATGAATTCCTCTTGTGAATATCGTGCAATCACATTGGTTAAATATTCAGCCTCATCTTTAATGTGAGCTAGATAGCTTTCAGACGAGTGAGACATATTCGACCGTGCGTTTGATTTCAGGACCAAAGTGAGGACTCAGGGATTCCTCTGTAACAAGGTCAATTTTTCGACCAAAAAGTGACTTCAGGGCATCGTAGACACGCTCAAAGTTATCGTAGGTTTTACGGCCTGGAAGAAATGTGATAAGGACATCTACATCGCTTATTGCGGTCATTTCACCTCTCACGAAAGAACCAAACAAGCCTAGACTCTGTACTCCGCAAGCCAAAAGCTCATCTTTGATGGGTGCTAAAGTTTGCTCATGCATAACCCTTTTATAGAATGTTTATTAAAAAAAACAAGAGTGAGATTTGGTTGCTTTTAGAAAGTTGAGATTGTTAAACGGAGGGCTTTACTCAAGAGTATCAAGTATGAAACAGCTAGATAACGTGACGAGTGCCCTGATCGACCTTGCCTTAAAGGAGGATCTGGATGGAGATTTAGCCAATGGCGATGTCACCTCGATGTACTTTGTTCCCGCAGACAGAAAATCGGACTCATTTATCCACGCTAAAGCAGAAGGGGTGCTTGCAGGTATGGATATTGCCACAGAGGTATTTCGCCGAATCGATCCAGATCTAAAGCTGAACGCTTTGATGAAAGATGGTGATACGCTAAGCTATGGCGACCATGTTTTGGAAATCAGCGGTTCAGCACGTTCGATACTCACAGCGGAACGGACGGCGCTTAATTTCCTGCAACGGCTTTCCGGAATTGCCTCTCAGACAAGCAGCTACGTTGCGCTTGTCGCAGGAACTCATGCTAAGGTTCTCGATACTCGCAAAACCACCCCTGGTTGGCGCTCACTGGAAAAAATGGCGGTCGTTGCCGGTGGCGGCACTAATCACCGCATGGGACTCTATGATCGCGCTATGGTGAAAGACAACCACCTTGTCGCGCAGAACAAACTTGAAGCTATCCAAGAAGCCATTCATCAGCTGAAAAAAGACCGGCCTCAAGTGGAAATAGAACTGGAAACAGATACGCTGGAGCAGGTTGGTGATTTCCTTAAACTCGATGGTGTTGACTATATTTTGCTCGATAATATGGATAACGAGACGATGAAGCAGGCTGTCGTCATGAGAGAAGCCTATGGAAACACCGCCCCCCTACTCGAAGCTAGCGGTGGGGTTAATCTTAGTACTATCGCTGAAATTGCCAAGACGGGTGTCGATTTCATCTCGGTGGGAGCACTGACACATTCCGCTATAGCACTAGACCTCTCTCTGGATTTTCAATAAAAAAGCCAAGGTTTGCATTATCCTGTAGATTGGTTACTTTTCCAGTCATGCAGCAGCTGCTCAAACACCTCTTTATCCTACTCGTCCTCTGTGGATGCTGTGGCGGTGCAGCAGCTGAATTCCCTGCTGCTGAGTTTGCCAAACTCTCGTCCGACAAATTTACTGTGCGAGAAGAAGGTTACTCTGCGCTAAAGCAGTGGGCAGAAAAGAACTCGGCCCATTCGCCTGAGAAACTTTTAAAAAGATGGCAACAAGAACAGCATCCGGAAGTCAAAGCACGATGTCGTAATTTGATCAAAAATGCCTATGTCTCCCGCTTGATGGGTCGAAGACCCGGTTTTATAGGCGTTGGCATTCAGGATGTATTTTTACCTGAAAACAACGGTGAAGCTGCTCGACTGGCGGTAAGCATCAATAATGTAAACGCTAATATGGCAGGGGAAAAAGCGGGTCTCATCGTGGGTGATGCTGTCATTAAGCTCGATGAAATTGACTTCTCCAAACTTGATGTCGAACATCTCGGAAAACCACAACCCAATCAATTTCAACCTAGAACCAGGTTAGCAACCGATATATTTATCGATCACGTTAAATCCAAATCAGCTGGTGACACCATCACTTTGATCATCTCAAGAAACGGTAAGATCATTTCTAAAGAAGTCACACTAATCGAGCGTCCCTTACACCTTGATGGAGGCTTGGAAAAACGAAAACTCGAATACGAGGAAGTCTTCGAGAAATGGTTTCTCGAGCAGCAGTAACAAGGGCATCGAAATATCTGGTCAGCAACACTTATCAGGTATAGGGTCACTCCTAAATGGATGGATTAATTCAGCATATCGAGAGTGGTTTAGAACTGAGCCCGCGAGAGATTAACGTAGCCACTGAAATGCTACTCAATGAGGACGTTTGTGATGATAAGAAAGCTCGGTTTCTCAAAGCCCTCACTGCGAAAGGTGAAACTGCAGCCGAGATCGCAGGATTTGTGGAAGCTTTTCTCGAGCGAGCTGTCGACACAGGTATTTCTCAGCTAGACTTTGACGCCCCCACAATCGATGTTTGCGGCACGGGCGGTGACAAGCTTAACTTATTCAATGTTTCCACCACGAGCATGTTCGTCATCGCGGCGGGAGGAGCCATTGTTGTCAAACACGGTAATCGAGGTATCACCTCGAAAAGCGGAGGTGCTGACGTACTGGAGGAGCTCGGCATCAATCTGGAGCTCACACCAGCAGGATTCCGCCATTGTTTGACTAAGGCGGGCGTTGGATTTCTCTTTGCTCCCCGCTACCACCCCGCCTTCAAGGCTGTCGCTAATGTGCGCGCCATGTTGGCAAAAGAAGGGATAAGAACTATTTTTAATTTGATAGGTCCACTTTTAAACCCTGCTCGACCGCAGTGTCAGCTCGTGGGCGTGTGTGATGATAAACTCAATGTTATGTTTGCAGAAATCCTTCAACAACTAGGCAGAGATAGCGCATGGATCGTTCACGGCACCACGGCCGATGGAGGGTCTGTCGATGAGGTCAGCATGCTCGGATCAACACACATTTGCAAGTCAGGCTCTTTTGAGACTCAAACTGACGAGGTCGTATCTCCTGAGGACTTTGGTTTCCCGACTTGCTCTGTCACAGAGCTTGAAGGAGGTGATGCCGTGGTGAATGCTCAAATCTTAACCGATATTCTTAGCGGAAAAGACACGGGACCGAAACGTCAAATGGTTCTACTCAATGCTGGAGCAGGCCTTGCCTGTGCAGGCCTGGTTGATCACTTAGAGGATGGCATTATCATGGCTGGTAAGCTGATCGACTCTGGTCAAGCACTGGAGCGGCTCCAGCTAATGCAAGAAGCGAGCGCTGATGCAACGAACGCTTAACTACAGTATTTTCGCTGTTATAAGCTCCAGTAAAATTTGCTTTTGCGCACTAGCGCTTGTCTCTTCGTATCACCCAAACCCCTTTAATAAACAATTATGAGTCCAAGTATCAAACCTAGTAAAATACCCCAAGAAAGAGATTTCACTGGTGGATTAATCCACTCCCAGTCTTGTTCGTTCATTGGATCGACAGGCGAAAAGAAACTCGATGATCGCCTCGTCCAGCTCGCCAATGAGATATCAGGATCGAAAGGGAACTGCATGCTATCCGAAATGCTGATCTCCGCCGTGAGAATTTCGCGTGGTGATGTTTCTGAAAGCGATTTTAAAACCATGAACACCGCATTGAAAGAGATGCGTATCGCGAGTGAAGTCTTCTCTCCTTACAAAAATTGCCGCAAAATTTCCATCTTTGGCTCAGCACGGACCGATCCCGAGGAGCCTGAGTACAAGGCCGCCGTCGACTTCGCTGAAAAGATGCGTGATTCAGGCTATATGACCATTACAGGTGCTGGCCCAGGTATCATGGCAGCAGGTAACGAAGGCGCAGGACGCGAAGATAGCTTTGGCTTAAACATTAATCTTCCCTTCGAGGCGACATCGAATGCCTTCATCGCAGGTGATGAAAAGCTCATCAACTTTGATTTCTTCTTCACTCGTAAGCTCTCCTTCGTAAAAGAATCTGATGCCGTCGCCGCTTTCCCAGGAGGCTTTGGCACCATGGATGAGATCTTTGAAACACTGACCTTAATTCAGACAGGTAAAACAAGAATTTACCCCTTGATCCTTATCGATGCCAAGGGTGGTAAATACTGGAAATTCTGGGAGCAGTTTGTGAAAGAACACCTCATGCGTTTGAAGCTCATTTCAGAGAGTGACTTCTCACTTTATCTCGTTACCGATGACGTCGATGAAGCGGTGGCCGAGGTCACTAAGTTTTACTCGAACTTCCACTCCTACCGCTACATTGGTGATAAACTCGTAATTCGTCTACAGCGTGAGCTTAGCGAAAAACACATGCAGCGACTTCGCGCAGAATTTAACGATGTGCTTAAAAGTGGCGACTTCACCCAAGGTGGTCCACTTCCCGATGAGAAAAACGAGCCACAACTCGACTCCCTACCACGCCTCATCTTCCGCCACGGCAGACGTGACTTCGGCCGACTCAGAGAGTTTATCAATGCAGTCAACGAGTAGTAAGTGATTTTCACATCTGAGATTTGCTCAAACCTAGAAGGGCTCTCATCGGGAGATCGATGGGATGCCACGGGTGGCGAGCCGTGAGAATACGCTTACTTTGGCGTTTATCATTTTCGATAATACGCAGCTGTTCTTTAGCAAAGCCAGCGTCGAGTACGTTGACGTTCGACTCGTCATTAATATAGAGCGAACGCGGATCGATATTAGCTGAACCAATGGTGGTGAATAGCTCATCGATCACCATCACTTTGCAGTGCATCATCGATGTTTGATATTCATAAATATGAACGCCTGCCTCGAGCAGCTTCGGATACTGAAAGACGGAAAGAAAGCGCACCGCCCAAGAGTCGCAATGGTCCGATGGCATGATCATTTCTACATGAACACCTCGCGCCCTCGCAGCGAGAAGGGCATCCATCATGACGCGATCCAGTACCACGTAGGAGTTTTCTATGATGATACTTTTCTTAGCAGAAGCAAAAGCCTGGCGGTAAAGATGAGGAATGGTGAAGATCTTATCTTGGGGAGCAGAGTCAAAAGCCTGAGCTATTAGCTTTCCTGTTTTCGATAATAGAGGAAAGTAATTGCTCCCGCGCAGTGGGGCACCACCAGTTTTCACCCAGTTGATATTAAACCCGCGCTGGAGATCCGCGACGATGGGGCCCGTGACACGGTAGTGTGTTTCCCGCCATTCCTCTTCAGAGCGAGCATTGCCTAGCCAGGCATCACCGACTCCACAACCGCCCGTAAATCCTACTTTGCCATCAACAACCATAATTTTACGGTGATCGCGGATATTAGATTCAATGGGATGAAAAATAGAAAGAGGGTGATAAAAGTGCAGGTCGATCCCCGCATTACGCATCGTTGCGATGTTAAACTTCCCCATCGTATTACTTCCTGTGTGATCAAGCACAACGTGAACTTTAACTCCAGCTTTCGCTCGCTCTGCGAGAGCATTGATTAGATCACGCGCAGCGTAGCCCTCGACAAATGCAAAGGTTTCAAAAGTAATCGATTTCTTGGCCGCTTTGATCGCCTTAATCATCGCAGGGTAGAAAGCGTCTCCATTAACGAGAGTTTCGATATGATTCCCCTCTCTCCACGGCGCGTTTAAGGCCGTGGTGGTGGCTTCTTGAAATAGTGCTGAATCAAGCGAAGCTGAGGCCTCAATAGGCTGCTTGCTTGCGATGCGTGAACCAGGAGAACAGGATACCACCAAAAGGGTGACGAAGGCTATAAAAGTACTGAATAGTGAAGATGGCAGCATAATAAGCGTAACGGATCGAACAGTGAGATGAATCAACGATGGATTTTAGCAAATGTCTAGTTTAGAACTCTGCTGTGGAAGCTCAGAAGGATGCCAACAAAGATGCCATTGTCATTAAGGGTGCTAGGCAGCACAACTTACGTAATATCGATGTCGTGATACCCAAAGAGAAGCTTGTGGTGATCACTGGACCTAGTGGTAGCGGCAAGTCATCGTTAGCATTTCATACACTTTACGCGGAGGGGCAGCGGCGCTACGTGGAGAGCCTGAGTGCTTATGCGAGGCAGTTTTTAGACCAGCTCGATAAGCCTGACGTCGACTCCATTGTTGGCCTCAGCCCTGCCATCGCGATAGAGCAGCGAAACGGCGGTATGAACCCGCGCTCCACCATTGCGACTGCAACTGAGATTTACGATTATCTACGCATCCTCTATGCCGCAGTAGGCATCCCTCACGATCCTACCACTGGGGAGCGACTCGAGAAAATGACCTCCAAGGACATCATTGATACCTTGGCGGCGCGACCTGAAAAAACCAAGGTCATACTCCTCGCCCCCATTCCCAAAGAGGAGACTCACGAAGTAAACACACTTTTAGAAAACCTCCAACGTCAAGGCTTTGTGCGTATCCGTGTCAATGGCGAGATCATGGAACTAGATGATGCTGCGGCCCAATGGCCAAAGAGGCTGAAAAATATCGAGGTCGTGGTGGATCGCTTAGTCATTCGCGCTAGCGCCATGAGCCGTTTGGCAGATTCTGTAGAAACAACGCTGCGAATTTGTGGCAGCCAGGCTATGGCCCTACTGATGAGCCCTGAGGCTGACGAGTGGCAGGAATTCTCTTTTTTAACAAGTTACAGGAATCCCGCAACTGGCTTCGAGCTCCCAGCACTGACACCGAAACATTTTTCTTTTAATTCTAAGCTTGGAGCATGTGCCATCTGCCACGGGCTGGGCACAGAAATGGCTTGCGACCCCCATCTCATCGTACCAGACAGAAGTAAATCGCTCGCTGGTGGCGCTGTTGAAATTTGGAAAAGCAGTAAGAAAAAAACGAGCTGGCAGGGTAAGAAAATTCAAGCTCTCGCCGATAAGATGTTTGTCAGTATGGAGATTCCATTCGAGGAGCTACCTACTGATTTCAAGAAAACAGTTTTTTACGGTACAGAAGACAAGTCTTTTGAGGGCTTGTGTAATACCGTGGAACGATTCGCCATTGAAAGCGCGAGTAATGCTGTGCGACGCAGTATGGCACGTTTCATGACGTCAAGCCGATGCGCGAAGTGCGAGGGGCGCCGACTCATGCCTTCGATACTTGCCGTCAAGCTACAAGGTTCTGGTGAAATGCTCGGCATTGATCAGCTCTGTGAGCTCCCAGTAGAGGACGCACTTACTTGGCTAAAAAAACTCACCTTACCTGAAGGCGTGGGTGAGGCGCTGAAGGGAGTTTTAGAGGAAATCATCCGCCGGCTTACTTTTCTCAATAATGTGGGACTCACCTATCTCAGCCTAAATCGTGCCAGCAATACTTTATCGGGAGGCGAATCTCAACGCATCCGGCTCGCTACCCAGATAGGAGCAGGCCTCTCGGGTGTGATTTACGTTTTAGACGAACCCAGCATCGGTCTACACTCCGAAGATAATAAGCGTCTGATCGATGCCCTGAAACACTTGAGAGATATCGGCAACAGCGTGGTCGTCGTGGAACACGATGAGGAAACCATCCGCTGCGCCGACTGGGTCATCGACATCGGCCCAGGTGCAGGAAGACATGGCGGTGAGCTATTAGCCTCAGGCACCCCTGCTGACATCATCCAAAACAAAGCTTCGGTGACTGGTCGCTGGCTCGCTGATGGCATCGAAAACATCATCTTACCCACGCGGCAATCATCAGGTGAACTAATCATTCGTAATGCCTCTGAAAACAATCTCCGCAACATCGATGTCAGTATTCCGCTCGGGATGATGGTTTCCGTCACAGGCGCAAGTGGCAGTGGTAAATCTACCCTAATCGATGGTATTTTACGCCGTGTTCTAGCACGTCATTTTTACCGTGCCTCGCACACCCCGGGCGCACACGATCGCATCGAAGGTCTCGAACAGCTCGATAAAATGGTGGTTGTAGACCAGAAACCACTCGGTCGTAGCCCTCGCTCGAATCCTGCTACCTACACAGGTGCTTTTGATCTTATACGCGCCCTGTTTGCCAAACTTCCCTTAGCTCGCCAAAGAGGCTATAATGCGGGCCGATTCAGCTTTAACATAAAAGGAGGCCGCTGCGAGCAGTGCCAAGGTGATGGATCAATCAAGATCGACATGCATTTCCTCAACGATGCCTATGTTCCATGTGATGCCTGCCGCGGACGTCGATACAACCGCGAAACGCTTGAGGTAACTTACAAGGGGCTGAGCATCACCGAAGTACTTGATCTTACCGCCGAAAACGCGGCTGAATTTTTTAAAAATGTCCCCAAGCTGAGTGCTATTTTAGACTCTCTGTGCGATGTCGGCTTGGGCTACATCCAGCTGGGCCAACCCGCTAACACACTCTCGGGTGGAGAAGCCCAGCGAGTGAAACTAGCAGACGAACTGGCAAAACCTAGCTCGGGTCGGTGCCTCTATCTACTAGATGAGCCGACGACAGGTCTGCACTTTGGTGACGTCCAAGTATTACTAGGCGTGTTGCGCCGCTTACGTGACGTGGGGAACTCACTGGTAATCGTTGAGCATAACCTCGATGTCATCCGCAGCTCTGACTGGGTAATTGATCTCGGTCCCAGCGGTGGCAAACACGGCGGTCACGTCGTTGCGGAAGGGACGCCTGAGGAGATAGCAGCGAATCCCGAATCATTGACAGGCAAATGGCTGAAGAGCAGTTCAAACGCATGAGTAATCAGATTTTAATCTAACTTGGGATACATCTAATCTTGAATAAAAGCGCGCTGCTCTTTTCTTCTAAAAAACCTGCCTTGAGGAAGATTAACTTTTGCTCGATTCGGATCATCAATCATCTGAATACAGCGGAGTAACAGATCATGACTGATATTGGAAACCTGATGCTTCGTGAAATAATTACAAAGAATAGCCATTTTCAATGCAGGGTGTTGTACACTAAATACAGGCAGGAAAATACGGCCTTGGGGATCGTAGAGGTCAAGATCCTGCATGATTTCGCTCAATGCCGTTTCAGATGATCGGGCGATCTCCTCAGCGCGATTAATCGCAGAATGAACCTCTCGCCCCATAATTTCTCTCAGCAGAGGCATCACCTCGTTGCGCAAACGATTACGCACCGCGATTGGCTCAGCATTGCTAGCATCTTCTCGATAAGCAATATCTCGATTCTGAACATAATCATTAATTTCGCCACGAGAGCTCAGCAACAGAGGGCGAAGGAACTTCAGTGAAACGCCATCGATCAAATGCGTTTTACGGTAGGTCATCCCCTTTAGCCCACTCGATCCACGGATCAAATTAAACAAAATCGTCTCTGCTTGGTCGTCAGCGTGGTGGGCGATGAGAACGCTAGAGCATTCGTATTTCTTCGCTGAATCAGCAAAACATTTATGACGAGCATTACGGGCAGCAAGCTCAAGCGACTCCCCTGTTTCCTGCATGCGACGCAGCACATTTGCCTCAGCTATCTCGCAGCGCAGCCCCACGTTCTGAGCCAAGTTCTCAACAAAAGCCGCGTCTTTGGCGGACTCCTCACCACGCAGCTGATGATTAACATGGCAAAGTACCAAATTACGATATCCATGATCCAGCAGCAGGTGCAGCATCGCCACCGAATCCCGTCCACCTGAAATCGCCAAAAGAAACCACGTCTCTTTTGCCTGCGAACGAAATTCAGAATGAAGGTCGATATTCACGTACTGCTATACTGAGTTCTGCGAATCTATTTGTCGATGACGAGACGCAAAAAGCTAAGCTCTACTGACTAAAATACCCCGCCGCATGCGACGAGGTA
Organism: Akkermansiaceae bacterium; assembly: GCA_051252195.1. Taxonomy (GTDB): domain Bacteria; phylum Verrucomicrobiota; class Verrucomicrobiia; order Verrucomicrobiales; family Akkermansiaceae; genus Oceaniferula. The sequence continues at coordinate 41,733 of JBPOGD010000014.1, forward strand.
TAAAAATTTTGAAAACTTAAGAAGGTATCCGATTAGAACTTATAGTCTAAGTAAAAGTGGAACTGGCCACCTTTATCAGCCTCTTCCTCGATACCATCCGGAGTGCCAAGAGGAAGACCGTAATCAATCGCTAAAGGACCAAAAGGAAGGTCTAAGCGAAGACCAAATCCAGCATCGTGGTAGAAACCGTCGCCGAAGTCCCATGATTCTCTACTCACAACACCAGCATCGTAAAACACAGCCCCGCGGACATTATCGATAAGCGGGAACGTGTATTCAACAGTAGCGAAAGCCGCGGTATTACCACTGATTACTTCATTAGTCTCGGCATCACGAGGACCCACATCACGATTTTCAAAACCACGCAATGATTGAGGTCCACCCAGTGCTTCGCGGTCAAATATAGGAACGCGGTCACTATCTCCGTGAGAATCTGCCACTGTCATATTTCCACTGACAGAAAGTATGCTATCACCCCAGAGGTTCCAGTATTTTGAGGCTTCAGCAGAAATGATAAATACATCGACATCACCCGCTAAGAGACCACCTGCGTAGGTGAAACCAATATCTATTTTCTCACCCTTACGTGGTGTTTGGTTACTGTCGCGGTTATCGTAGACATAATTAAAGGCGAGTGCACTGCGGAGATAGTCTCCGTCTTCGATGAAAAACTCCGAAGCAGAAGTCACATCAGACTCCACATCAATTCCGATACTCTCAATACGGTATTCGCCGCGTATGTAAGACTTCGGCCCTAAAGGTTTACGAAGTGAGACAGCACCACCTACTTGGCTCTGCTCATATTCAGAACTGAAGTAAAGTGAGTTGCGATAGAAAACCTCCGTACCCAAAGCCAATCTTCTACCAAGAAACCACGGCTCTGTGATTGAGAGGCTAAGGTCTTTACGCTCGGCACCTGCTTGTACTTTCGCAGCGAATCGTTGACCAGCACCAGTGAAACGGCCCCAGTTCTTGATATCAAAGTTTGTTTGCTCTAAGTTAATATAACCAACGATATTATCGACAGAGCTAAATCCTACACCGAAACTGATCGACCCCGTTTCTTTTTCCTGAAGTAAAATATTGATGTCACGGTATCCGCTCTGGCTGCTTGGAGAAGCTCCCACCTGCACGTCACTGAAGTAATTCATATTCTGCAAACGACGACGAGTTGTTTCCATTTCCACCGAGTTCAAATTATCACCTGGCTCCATAGGAAGCTCACGGCGAATGACGCGATCCTGTGTTTTGTCGTTACCCTCAATCGTAACAAGACCTACCTTGTACGGCGTACCCTCATCTACTCGGTAAGTGATTGAAATACTATTGTCTGAAACGTTCCGTATATCGGGGCTGATAGACGCATCCGCATATCCACGTGAACCGTAGTAGCTGCGAACTGTTTTAATGTCCGCACGCATCTTCGTTACTGAGTAACCATCGCCCGCGGTCAGAGTAAGAGCTGGTGATAGCTCTTCTGCCGTAAAGATCTTCATTTTCCCGAAACCCACTTGAGCAACCGTGTACTTCGCGCCCTCAGTAATCGTGATAACCAGATCAATGCGGCCATCTTCTACAGGTGCACGGCCTAAGTCTGCTTTGACACGAAGGTATCCTTTATCACGATAGTAATCGAGTACGCGCTCCACATCGTCATCGAGCTTATCATTGTCGATACGACCTGACTTAGTGAAAAAGGAGAACCAACCTTTTTGTTTGGTTTTCATCTCATTGCGCAGTTCATGCGACGGGATCGAGCTATTTCCCTCAAAACGAATTTTACGAACTTCAGCACGAGCACCTTCATCGACAACAAAAACAAGCTCAGCAGCACCAGTTGTTTCCGTCGCCTGAATGCGATGGTTAACACTGACATCTGAATAACCAAACCCACGGTAATGCTCTAAAATATTGCGCCGTGCCGTAAGAATAGCCTGATCACTCATGACGCCCCCCGCTTTCAGCTCTGTCACAGTAGCGAGTTTACGATCGCTAAATTTATTATTACCAAGAAATCCTACCGCAACGACCTTAGCGCGCGTTTGCACCTCAGCGATCACCTTGACCCTACCTCCCGATGGCTCAATGAAAAAACGAATATCGTCAACGAGCCCGCTTTCATAGAGTGAACGAACGTCATCATCGAGGCGGGCAGCACTGTAACTCTGACCAGCATTGACTGACATGTGCCCGCGTAATTTAGCCTCATCGACCGTACGCGACCCAACATAACGAATGGCAACAGAAGAAATCTTCTGCCCTTCATAGTCCTGCGCTTGAACCGTGGCTACACTGCCTGCTACGATAACTAGCGCTATGACGACAAGCCGCTGAGTGATGTGAAATAATTGACCTTTAAACATTCGTTTCTTTTTTCTTGGGTTGAAGCCGACATACCACTAGCTAGGCGCAGTACAGTCAAGGCGAATCCCTTAGCAATTCAGCACTCATTCGAGCAATTATGCGAGATCGCGAGCTAAGTGATCACATTTTTCACCAGCTGACGCATCGAGTAGAGCTTTTTCTTCTGATCTGCAGCGACTCCGCGCAGAGGCTTAGCACCCGATTTGCGCTTCGCCCCAAAGCGGTCTCGAGTTGAATTAAACACTCGATTTACAAATTCTTGACTACCCAGCGTCATCCCGTCGCTGAAATACCGTACGCGGCAGCGCAATGCCTCAGACATCGTCAATTTGCCGCCACGCGCTAGTACGGCGGCTACCTCATCCCGCTGAAAACCTTTTCTCACCTTACTCTGCAACCTTTTTTCAGGACCTAGTCCCGATTCAACATCCTCCGAGTAGGTCTCCTCGCCATCGGAAAATAAAATCGCCCGATACCGAGCCGCTGTTTCTGCTTTCCATGTCTCTGGAGATGCCATTTTCTTTAGAATAGCTGCCCGCTGCTTCTTGTCACGATGCTGATCAAAGGCGTCTAACTCTCCCATAACTCGACTCAGCCCCGCTCGTGCGAGTTTATTGCCCTCCTTACCAGCGAGCTGCATTGCCTCACCATAACTGCTCCACCTGTAATCTTCAGGCTTCGCCACCATTGCAGCACGGATCGGATTCAGATCAATATACGCCGCCATCACCCTTGCCGCATAACCATCCTCCACCAGCTGGCTCTTAAACCTACCCTCCCATAACGTCCCCGTCCTGCCATGTGTGCCATTATACCACTGCGTAAACCTTTGTTTTAGACCTTTCATAAACTCGGATAAGTCATGCATCCGCGAGGTATATTTCGCCTTCAGTTCCTCTGCAGCCACATCGCTTGCAGCATCACCAGACTCACCAAGGCCTCGAAACAGATTCAACATCTGCTCAATCTCGCGATAATACACGGCTGAATACATCGACTTCATTTTTCTCAAAAACACAGTATCAGACATCTTCACTGCCTGCCCCTTCACCTTCGGCGGAACCTCCACCAGCACATGAAAATGGTTGCTCATAATACAATACGACAGCACCTGCACCCCGCAAAACACCTCATACTGCCGCATCATCCGCACAAAAACATCTTTCTCCTCCGCCCCCAGCACAAAGCGCCGATCCACCACTCGCGAAACACAGTGGTATATAGAAGACTCCTTCTCAGCAAAAGGGGAAATGAAACGTGACTGCCGCATGACGAATTCCAATAAACCAACAAAATAAGAGGTCTACAATCTTTTTCTTTATAAAAGGTCTGTCCCTTAATTTTAGATCGTCCCTTAATTTTCATTTGCCTTAATTTTCATTTGCCTTAATTTTCATTAATTTTCCATGTACTGCTATTCTTCATGACCCTTTTCACTTGTGTGACTTTTTGAAGACCAAAGTGTATTTCCATTGCTCATCAGTACCTAGCAACCAAAAATCCACAAAACTATGAGAAGTTTCTGCATCTTCGGCTAAAGGAATAAATTCAATTTCATACCATCTACACTCCCCTTCATTTAATTTGTCAGGACTTGCGGCATATTTTACCTAAAACAGGTAAGGGCTGAACGATTTCAGGTTTCTCAGGCGGTTTTTCTTCTATTGGTTTAGGAGGGGTAGCAAACGGTGTATCTGGCGTAGGCTTACTTTGTTCATCATTATTATAGAACGATTCAGGAGGACAAATCAACCCAGCTACAGGCGGTTGCTTTGTATGACAAGATGCCAATGATAATGAAGCAACGCCAGCACTAACTAGAAGAGGTCTCATAAGCGAACGATCATTAACAGAGGAAGAAGTCTCCGTGTGAAATGCTCCACAGAGCTCCCCCCCATTAGCTTGTTTCAATGAGATTATGTCATCGTAACTCATTCCAGTAAGGTTCTGCACCTTGGTATTACAGAGTTCACAATGGCGCTGCTGTTCATCACCAGACATGGCAAACCAGTCTTCATGACATGGTTTAGGGATCCAGTCCTGTGGCTTAACTTTGTTCTTTTTCATGGTTTCGTTTAAAAATAATTATGTTTGTAAGTCCTTTGGGTGGATAACTTCTGGAAGACAAATATCTCCCAACATCATCTCTGGATTCACTTCATGCTCCAACGGAGGCTTAACTATTGGCTTCTCGATTTCTGGTAGTTCAGCAGCTGGTTTTTCAATAGGTTTCTCAACAGGTTTCACTTTCCCCATCAAGAGATGTTGATTAGGAATTGGTAGAACTTTTACTGGAGCTGTAGGGCTAACATGATCAGGAATTTTTTCTGGCGTTTTCCCTATTACCCTTTCTTGATCTACCTGCTCTTGTACTGGCTTGGGAGGTTTTAGTTGAGAAGAATCAGAAGCTTTATCCTTCTCACATGAGGCGAGAGCTAAGGCTGCAATACTGGAGCCAACGAGCAGTGGTTTAGTCGCCGAACGACGTTTGATAGGTATCGCTGGATCTAATCGACCACAAAGCTTTCCACCATTAGCTGCTTTCAATGCGACAATATCTTCATAAGACATTCCTGTAAGGTTGTGAACCTTCGTATTGCATAGCTCGCAATGTCGCTGACGCTCATCCCCTGACATTTGAAACCAGTTTTCGTGACATGGCTTGGGGATAAAATCTTGTGATGTAAAATCGCTGCTTTTCATAATTCTTAAGCATCACTTTAGCACCTAAGCTAGAACCACTCAAGAACGAGAAGCGCGATTTACACAGAATTTACACTTCTTATCTGAACAACAATTCAGATTGCTGTATTCTACAGACCGTCAGAGTCTTCCACTTCATCGAAGTAAAAAACGCCCGAGGGTATCTGATTAATTGTATAGACTGACATTGCCCCAAAAACTGGACTTAGCACTCTAATTTCTCAGCTTTATTTATTTGTTTCTTAGCCATGTTTGTAAATTCTGCAGGCGGCAACGATCGTAGTGAATTTTATAAAGGGTGTGTCCCTTAATTTCCATATGGTCCCTTAATTTCCATATACACGTTCATTTATCATTCATTTATTAGTCTAATCACACACTAATTGAAAATTTAACTGGCAATGTTAACGAGACCACTTCATGCAGAAGTCCTCTAATAATAAACGTTTTGAAGACTCTTAATCTAAAAATGTGTGATAAAAAGCAAAATGAAAATGGAACTGCGACTTTGATTATTGGGCCTAGTTGTTCAGGAAAAAGCACCTATTTGATGGCTAAACACGAAAACGTCAGTCGTATTCTAATGGCATACGAATTAGACAATTCAGAAGAATCACTGCCACTTTCAAATCAGATAGTGATTCATTATAACTCACTACGCCCTTATAAAAACTCTCACAAAAAATTGCATACTCCTATCCAATCCGAGAAAGTGCTGGCGAAAATACTCAACTCTAATTTGACACTTCGAGTTTATCTCCTCGTTGCTTCGAAAAAGAACCTTCTCCAACGAGCGAGAAAGCGGCAGTTTATTGAGCCTGACATTAAACAAAACTATCAGAGTTACTGCAACAAAAAGGTTGTCAAATTATTTAAAAAAATCGATTTATATTCTCACTATAGTGATTATCTAAACCTCTGTAAAGAGTATGAAATTGAAGTCTCTATAGTAGATTCGAATAATGAGTATCGTTACCTACAAGCGACCCATACTCAACTCAAAGAATCTCTCCAAATCGGCAGAGATCGATCTAGCTTCTGGAACAAAACACTCGACATCTGGGATACTCTTAGACATGCCATTCGGATCTACCCCTTAATTTTTTCGTAAAACTCGACTTCCACCAATTCCACGCTGTGCTTTACGATAAAAACGCCCCTGATAGGCAGCCGTCTTACAATCGATTTTTTGAAGGTCAGAAAGCTTTTTTTCTCTGCATTCATAATGGTTAATGGATATTTAATGAAAAAAGATTATACAAGCAATATTTACTGAGTGCCTTGTTTGTTAGTCATGCGTTAGTTTTTCATTCATGTCCTCATGGTATTTCTATATCCTCAGGACTAACCGTAA
>JBPOGD010000015.1:0-33900 GCA_051252195.1 Akkermansiaceae bacterium
GTGAAGCTCAGGTGGTAATCGCGGCGTGGAGAAAGAAGTTCAACCAGATCCGCCCACACCGAAGTCTGAGCATGAAGACTCCAGAAGAGTTCGCCTTTGGCTGGAGACCCGGGGAGAGCTATCGCACTCAACATGCATCCTACGCTCCGGCCTCCGGCCTTCGCTCCGGAAGCATGTTGACAGAGCGTTGCAGTCGTCTATCAATAGGTTCAGATCCTCTCACTTTAAGTGGGCCATAAAATGGAAGTGGGCCAGAAGAATGTAAAAGCACCTGTCATGGTGAAGAGTCTTTCCGATGGAGAGCATCAACTTCTTCATAGTTTAGGTCTATGCTTATTATTTAAGGATACCAATAGTCTCTTTCTATTCGATGAACCTGAAACCCACTTTAACCCGCAATGGAGATCCGACTTTATTTCAAACCTGAATATATGTTTTAGCGGTTCAGACTTTGAGAGGGAAATGCTCATCACAACCCACTCACCGTTCCTTATTTCTGATAGTAAGCCTGAGAAGGTTTTAGTATTTGATAAAAAGGGTGGGAAAGTTACCGTGACCCCACCTGATTACAATACCTTTGGTGCTTCTATAAATCAGATTACCATGAAGACATTTGGTGAAGAAAATACCATCGGTGCCATAGCTCAGGGTAAGCTGAGGGAATTTCTAGATCGTTATAAAAATGGGGCAGATCCAGAGGAGTTGATCAAAGACATGTCATTTGAGTTAGGTGACTCGATAGAGAAATCCATGCTCATTTCAGAAATACTTCAAGGTAGTAAAAAATAGGATGTTACAGCCTTACGTATATTTCGAACATAATTTGGAAAAGTGGAAACGCTATGTGGATTTCATTGTTTCTGATGTATGGTCTCAGGCTCCCACAGGTATTCCCTTTGATCTAAAATTGTTTGAGTTCGAACCTGATATAAAAGAGTTTATCAGTGAATGTGGCTTCGACCCACGATCAAGCAAACCGAAAAAGAAGTTTTACGATGACATTAAGGCTATTTATGAAAGCTGTAATGCGTTAACCGATGAAGAAGTAAGAGAGATTCAGCAATGGTATGATAGTAGCAGTTGTGTAGCTATTGTTTGCGAAGATATTAATAAACTGTGTATTTCAACTAAAGGATTTTCGGCGGTGTTGCGCCCGGTGACGAGCTTGATAGTTAAATTTCTAAAAAGCCTCTGGAATATAGACCTGCTAGGAAGAGTGAACTTACAAAAACATTACAAACAATTTTTAGAGGTCAATAAGCCAGCCAGATGTCACTTTTGTGGCTTAGCGGAGATGGTCTGTATGCGTAATTATAGAGAAGACTATGATCACTTCTTACCCAAATCAAAATACCCAGCTAACTCAATTGATTTTAAAAATTTAGTGCCTACCTGTCACCACTGTAACAGTAAGTTTAAAGGGGCAAAAGACCCAGTGCATGATAAGAATAAAAATCGTCGTCCAGCATTTTACCCATATAGCGAAAGTAACATAAAGCCAGGAGTCTCTATAACTATCGAAGGGTTTAATGAAGGAAACCTTCCAAAGGAGAAGTGCATCATCCAGCTTACTCCGGAAGATTCTCTAGAAGTAGAGACTTGGAACGACCTTTATTGTATTAAAGAGCGTTACATTGAAAAATGCACGAGTGCTGATGGCAAAGTCTGGCTAGAAGAATCACGTATTCAGAAGGATAAAATAAAAAGATCATTACCTAATCAAATCGAAGATATGGAAGATCTAATCAAGAGTTCAGGATCTTTAGCCACATCAAATTTCCTTAAACTAGCATTTCTAGAAGCATGCAATCAGAGAGATGTAATAAATAATTTAGAATCAAACTCATGACAAAACGCGGAAAAACCATCCAAATCTATCTACCAGACGGAAACCCACGCTCAGTTAAGATTGCTGAATTCACGAGCAGGACTGTGCAAGCAATCCTGATACCACGTGCCCAATTAGAGCAAGCCTACAAACGAGCGGAACTCTCTAATGTAGGCGTTTACTTCTTATTTGGTGAGAATACCTCAGGTAATAGCTCTATGCTTTATATAGGGGAAGCTGAAGATTGTTGCACGAGACTTAAGCAGCATAACAGAAGTAAAGATTGGTGGAATATGGCTCTTGTGTGTGTCTCTAAAACAGCGGAGTTTACCAAAGCTCATGTAAAATACCTGGAATGGCATGCTCACGACGTTGCTAAGGTTATTGGACGCTACATGGTAGAAAATGGTAACACACCTCCTAAGCCACATATTTCAGAGCCTGTTGAAGCCGATTTACTAGATCACTTCGAAACTATCTCTACATTGGTTTCAACTCTTGGTTATCCTGCTTTTGATAAAGTAGCTAAGCCTAAGCAAAAAGAGCTGTTACATTGTAGGAATAAAAAAGCTCACGCCACTGGAGAGTATATTGAAGATGGGCTAATCGTATTCAAAGGCTCCATAGCTAATATGGAGTTTACCAAGTCAGCTCACGCTTTTTTACAGACAACCCGAGATTCGTTAATTGAAGACGGAACTCTGGAAAGAGTAGATGATTTGACACTACGTTTCACTAAGGATCACGTTTTTAATTCACCAAGCACAGCAGCTGGCGTGGTAACAGCATGTAATGCAAACGGCTGGACTGTTTGGAAATATGCGGGCGGGAAAACACTAGATGAAGTAAAGCGTAAAACATAAGCTACACTTTATAGCAGCCTTTAAATTTTCAGTTTCTTTTGTTTGATGAGGTTACATTCTTCCTAGCAAATCTAGATGTGTTAATTTCTAGAACTAGTTTCCCCTCATTTTCTGAAAGTTATAGAGCTGTCCACTATTCGGGGTCAGGTAACAGGAGATATACTTGAGCTCTTATTAAGATTTTAATTAAGGCTTTGGCTGGTAGAGCTCCTCCTTCACGGTTCCGTCGGGGTGGGTAAAGACGAATTGAGCACTGCCGTCGGGATGATAGCTAACGGTGATGCTGTAGTTCTTTTCGTTAAGTGAGTAGGTTAGGCTGTAAGCTGTGGCTCCTAACTTTTCATAACTGGTAATGGTTGCTCCGCGGAGCGGGCGTGTAAATGGTCGTACGCCTTGGGCGCGGGGTTGAATGGCGACTTGCCCGTCTTTTATGGCAGTTTCACCACGAAGTCCGCCGTTAAGGTAGGGGTAATTTTTTGTCGAGTGGTAGTGATAGCCAGCGTCGCCGTGTTCGTGGCCATTGTAGATATCGAGATTTTCGGCAGGGGTACCATCGATTTCATTATATCCGTAAAGTGGATAACCATCCATGGCGAAGCCGATAGGTTGCTGTTCGCCGACGAGTTCGTTAAGAAATGTAGGTGCTAGATGGTAGTGGTAGTCGTCTGCCCGCCCGGCATGGCCACCGAATTGATCGAGTTCGCCAGCGAGATTAGTATCGGTGACACCGTCTTGTTTGATAGGGTTGAAGATGGGGACTCCATTGATAGCGACCGCGATAGCCCCCTTAAAGAGACTTGTTTTAGCTGAAATAGGATTATCTGACTTCTTAGGGTAGAGAGGTAGTTTCCAGGCATTATCTGCAACATAATTTTGCGGTAGAGGAACCTGCTGATTCCACGCAGTGATACCTGTCATCATCGGATGGTCAGGAATGGAATTACTGCCGATGTATACAAATTGCTCGTCCCACCTGATAGCGAGATCTTCTGCGAATGGAGCAAAGGCTCTGGCTTGATAGGGGACTGAGGTATCCAAGCTGCTGTTAGCGTGCTGTTCATTATCTAGCTCATCAGAAGGGGGATTGTTAGCTGCGGAGGGGGTGATGTGACCACGAGGCCAGTCGGGATTCGCTTCTTTGCCATTGGGTGGGGTTTCAACGCGATAGCGAAAAATCACGGTGTTATCTAGCTTGAGGTCGTCACTCCAGATCCATTTGGCACCCTCAAAATCATTTTCGAAATAAGGCTCCTTGGGGCTGATCTCTTTTTCTGTGAATTCCTTTGCGGCATTCCAATCGCTGTCGTCAAAATCAATGGCAAACCAGTCGTTGGGGATTTCCGTCTTGCGGACCTCAGGATTTGTTTGATCACTGTTGATTGGTCCGTGGAAGAAATTCTTCGCCTTCCAATTGCTGTTTGTAACAGTGCCATCACTGAATTTTAAGATGAAGCCACCGTCGCCAATATTGGTGTTACTGTACTCCATGCCAGTTTGAGGATCGGCATTATCGCGAGCCATAATAGCGATAGTCATAGGGTATTCAGGAAGCAAATCAACTGAGATGACATTGTGGGGAATGAAGGGGATGGAATCGATAGCAGCTATCTGACCGTTAATGTAGAGAACAAACCAATTATCCGCATAGATGTTTGCGCGAATGGTGTCGTCAATTCTTGGTTTTTGAATTCGTGCATTGCCCGGATGATCGTGTTTGCCACCGACGTCATGCGCCAGAACAGACGGTAAAGTAAAAGCGATGCTGAGACCGAAGCTAAAGATAGAGCGAGATGTGTAGCTCTCTAAAAACTTATTCTTGAAATTCATAATTCAGTGTAACTTAAGATCGCGCGTAGGTCATGAAGTAAATTCTATTCCTGCTTTTTTGTTCGAAGCGAAAGGTTCCATTTTCGATCAATAGGAACTATCAAGAATGGCATAGCTCATAGGGGACCTTGGCAACTCGCTGATGAAGGCAGACGAAGACTTCGTCTTGCTCATCGACCCTAATGCGTTGGCCGCCAGTAAATGTACCGAATGATGGAAGTGTGAGGATGTTTTTAGAGAGGTGAAAACAAGGCCTGCTGACTGAGGTGCGTGAGCTTTCTCTAATGCGGACTTCGGGGTGGATGTGGCCGCAGATGGAGATTTGATTTAAATTGATCGGATTTAAATTGATCGGTTCTGCGTCTTCGGGATCGTGGATTATTTGAAACCTATCGATGGTCATGGAGTTGACTATTTTTATCCACGGAAACTCGATATCCTTGATAGACCGCTGATCGTGGTTTCCCATCACCAGATGGATGTTAGCTGGGCATGACTTTGACCAGTTATTAAGTAGATCAATGAGCTCCTGTGAGCTGCCAGAAGGGGAGTGAAGCAGGTCACCTGCTATGACTAAGTCGGTAGCTTTTGTTTGTTGAAGGAGTTGGTTAATACGTTCTAAGTCCTTCACGTTATCGCCTTCGGGCACTGCCATGCCATGAGCGCGAAATGTGGCTGCTTTTCCTAGATGAACATCGGAGAGCACCAGCATAGCATGATCGGGAAGGAATACAGCGCGATCTACGAGTAGTTCGATCCGTAAGTTATGAGGGGAAATAATCATCTTTTATTGGCGGAATTATCCCGCGGCATTCTCTAGACTCGTGAGCATTTTTTCGAGCCGCGTTGTGGCATCGTCCCCCTGAAGGTGGGCTTGGAGGCGATCTGCCCAGAGGGGGAAAGCCATGGGAGTGAGTCGTTTACATTCCTTGAAAAAGAAAGGGCGGGTCGATAAGCTCTCCATGGTTTTTTTAAGTCGGGTGAGTTCAAGCTGATTGTCGAGAATCTCGCGCTTAGCCTGTTCGATAAGCAGATTCTCGGGGTCGTACCGTTCGAAGACTTCATATAGTAAGCGTGAGGATATTTGTAAGTCTTTGTTGCCCCTTTTTCTATTGGGTAAGCTTTGTAAAATAAGTCCTGAGACACGGGCGATGTCGCGGAACTGTCTGCGGGCTAGTTCGGCGGTATTCATGCAGGAAACGAGGTCATCGAGCAGGTTTTCCGCGCTTAGAAGCTCGCGCCACATTTTTTCATCAAAAGGTAGATTTCCTTTTGCCGTGAGGCTGAATCCGTAGTCATTCATGGTAACTTGGATCAAGGTTTCCTGCTGCTGTGCGATGCGCCATGCCACTAACGTACCGAGTCCTTCGTTAACAGCGCGGCCTGCAAAGGTATAAATAAAGAGGTGTGACTCGCGACGGATCTGCACATGTTCTATCAGAATCATTTCATCGTGGGGGATCTCTGACCACTTTTGCTGAATTTCTAAAATAGGAGCTAGCACTTTCATCTCGGGAGTGTCCATCTGATTGTTCTGAAGTCTCTTGGCGACGGCGTGAGACAATTCGTTTGAGAGAGGCATACGGCCACCCGCCCAGACCGGAATGTCTCCTCTGGCCTTTTTCGTTGCGCGTTTGACGGTGGCTTTCTGCTGTCGCACTCTCACGAGTTCTAAGCGATAGCCGCCGAAGATAAACACGCCCCCTGGTTTAATCTTGGTGATAAAAGATTCTTCGACTGAGCCGAGGCGTCGCCCTCCCTGAAAGACGAGACTGATACTCTGACTACTGGTGATGGTACCGATGCTGAGTCGGTGCAGCTGGATGAGTTTTTTATCCGTGACAGTTAGTTTGCCATCGGTTTCGGTGACTTTTCGGTAGTTAGGATACGCGGCGAGAGCTTTACCACCAAGCATGACAAATTCCAGTGCCCACTGCCATTCGAGATCGCTGAGATTGCGGTAAGCATAAGTCGATCTGATTTCATGGAGAAGATCCTCGGCTCTTGTTGGCTCTCCGATACTTACGGTCACCATGTGTTGTACGAGAACGTCGAGAGGTTTTTGTATGGGTAAACGCGCCTCTATTTTCTTTTCAGAAATGGCGTCTCTCGCTGCTGCGAACTCGATAAGCTCGAATGCATTACTCGGCACACAGACTAATTTAGAAACACCACTTGGGCTGTGGCCAGATCGCCCAGCACGCTGCATGAGACGCGCGATACCCTTGGGGCTTCCCACCTGAATGACCTGAGAGACTGGCGAGAAATCGACACCTAGATCCAATGATGAGGTGCAGATTACGCAGCGGATGGTGCCTTCTCGCAAACGTTGTTCGACGAGCTTGCGCTCATCTTGATCGAGTGAACCGTGGTGCATGGCGAGCTCGTGTTGCCACTCGGGTTTTTTGCTAAGGAGTGCTTGATACCAGATCTCTGTCTGCGATCGGGTATTAGTGAATAAAAGCGTTGTTTCATTGCCCTCCAGCTTTTCAGCTACCTGTCCAACGAGCTGAGTGCCGATATGGCCCGACCACGGGAAACGCTCCATGTTTTTGGGCAAAATAGTATCGATCTTTACTTTTTTGACAGTCGTTCCAGAGATGGTCACCGCGTCTTTTGCGGTGTCACCGAGTAGCACTTGCATGGCCTCCTCGGTATTTCCTAGTGTTGCAGAAAGTCCCCAGATGCGGAGCTGTGGGAACCAGACGCGTAGCCTTGCTAGGCAGAGCTCCGTTTGTACGCCACGTTTGGTACCAATAAGTTCATGCCATTCATCAATGACCACGGTAGTGATTCCAGAGAGGTTTTCGCGGAAATTCTCATGCGTGAGAAATAGTGAGAGGCTCTCGGGCGTTGTAATCAGGCAGAAGGGGAGCTTTTTCTTCAACTTGGCCTTTTGATAAGCTGTGGTGTCACCAGTGCGTACAGAGATACTGACTTTGATATCGAGATCTTTGAGCGGTTCCTCGAGAGATTGAAGTGTGTCTTGAGCCAGTGCACGCAGTGGTGTGATCCAGAGGACGCGGCAGCCGTCAGTGTTTTTTGTTTTAATAGCTTCTTCGACAGGTCCCAGCCAGACAGCGAGTGTTTTTCCAAGTCCAGTAGGTGCGTGGACAAGTCCTGACTTACCATCGAGATACGCCTTCCATGTTTCTTTTTGAAAAGAAAACATTCGCCATCCTCTTTTTCTGAAAAATGGTGCTACAGAAGAATGGGCTGCCATGGTTGTCAATATATGTAGCTCAAGATGTTGATTCGTAAACTTGAAATCAGCATTTTGCATATCTAGAATCAATGCTAGTTTTTTCAACTTTGATAGAGGTTCAATATAGAGGAGCAGTCTACCTTCCCGAGATCGATCTGTGGCTGGATCCTCACGGATCGAAGAAGCGCGCTTTTGTCTCCCATGCGCACTTTGATCACTTCGCTAGACATGAATATTTACTCGCAAGCGATACCACGGCAGCGCTGGTGCATGACCGATTCAGAATCGCGAAAGAGCACATTGATGGTCGGCCGCTGAGGGAGCCCTGGCAGGAGCGAGGTTTTGAAATAACACTTCTCCCAGCAGGGCACATCACGGGGTCGACGATGATTCATCTGAGGCGGCTCAGCGATAGTGCAACGCTGCTCTATACGGGGGATTTTAAAATGCGAACTGGGCTCACGGCAGAGGCAGCGGAGTTTATGCAGGCGGACATTTTGATTATGGAAACCACCTTCGCGCTACCGAAGTATGTGTTTCCATCAGAAGATGAGGTGAGGAATTCTATCCTTCATTTCGTTCGTTCAGCTTTTGATGACGGAGAAGTTCCTGTGCTGTTCGGCTATTCGTTAGGGAAGGCGCAGGAAGCTGTCGCGATTCTTGAGCAGAGTGGCATCGCTTGCCTTCAGCATAAAACCGTCGCAGTCATGACATCGGCTTGTCGAGCGGCAGGTCTAGATCTCAGAGACCCAGAGGTATTTGAGAAAGAAGTTCCTGCCAACTATGCCTTAGTCTGTCCACCCAATGCCGTGAGATCCCGCGCGCTGCGGCAGATAAAAAATAAACGCACAGCCATGCTAACAGGCTGGGCAATGAATGCGAATGCGCACTACCGATATCAGACCGATACCGCTATCCCTCTGTCAGACCACGCCGATCACCCAGGACTATTAGAAGCGGTGAGAATTACTCAACCTAAACGTGTGCTTACTCTTCATGGATCGGCACGTGAGTTTGCAGCTGAGCTGAGATCCATGGGCATCGAAGCGTGGTCAGTTTTTGGTAACGATCAGATGG
Source organism: Akkermansiaceae bacterium (assembly GCA_051252195.1). Classification (GTDB taxonomy): domain Bacteria; phylum Verrucomicrobiota; class Verrucomicrobiia; order Verrucomicrobiales; family Akkermansiaceae; genus Oceaniferula. The sequence continues at coordinate 8,801 of JBPOGD010000015.1, forward strand.
AGCTGGAGATAGGCAAAGAAAAGTCAGAAGTACTCAACCGTGAACACCTGAGGCCGCGCTGTGGTTTGCAGGCCTTCGCCGATCTCTGCCAAAGCGTTGAGGCATCTGCAGGTCGCCTAGAAAAGATCAGGCTGATCGCTGAATATTTAGTAAATAGCAGTGAGAAAGAACTGCCTCTGGCAGCTACCTGGCTCAGTGGTCGACCCTTTGGTCGATCGCACAAACATCGCCACTTACAAGTTGGGCCAGCGCAGATCCGGCAGGCCTTACTTCTCGCCACAGGTTTTCCTTTAGCGAAATACAAGAAGATATCTGCGACGCAGAATGAGACATCACGCACTGCAAGGCTACTGCTGGAAGAGACTGAGCTTAAACCCCAAAAGCTGTCTCTGCTGCAAGTAAACAAGTTTCTCGAATCGCTAGCAGAAACCCGCGGATCACTGGAGCGGAGTGAAATGTTAGCAGCGAAGTTTCTAGCATTACATCCCAAGGAAGGTGAGGCACTTGTGAAAATACTCACGGGCAGTCTAAGGATTGGGTCAAAGGAAGGTTTGTTGGAGGACGCCGTGGCAGCTACCTTTTTTAAAGATTCAGCAGAAATAAGAGAGGCTCATATGCTGTTAGGTGACCTAGGTGAAGTGGCTGTATTAGCAAAAAAAGAGGCTCTTTCAGAGGTGAGGCTCAAGCCACTAGTACCTATTAAAGTTATGCTAGCTTCACCCGAGGAGACCGCGGAAGATATCGTTAAACGATTAGGAGGCGAGGAGTCAAAAGCTATTTGGTTAGAGCATAAATACGATGGCATACGCGCTCAACTTCATAAAAAAGGTAATGACGTTTCTGTGTTTTCCCGTGACCTGAGATTACTCGATAAAGAGTTTTCTGAGTTGATAGAAGACGCTCGTGAACTGTCAGATGATTTTATTCTCGATGGAGAGATCATTGCCTACGCCGAAGGGAAAAAGCTTACCTTCTTTGATCTACAAAAGCGTTTGGGCAGGGTACGCAAAGATTCATCGCAAGGTGATTTATTTCTTGGATCAGCAGTACCTATTCGTTTTGTCGTCTTTGATGTGCTCTATCACAATGGGAATGATTTACTCAAACAAGCATTAAGTAAAAGAAGGCAAACGCTAGAAAATATAGAGTTTTCTAGCATGATGGAAAAAATTGTCGTGGAAAAAGCGGTGTTGGCAGACGAGATCAATGCTGCATTTAAAAGAGCAAAGGCGGCGGGAAATGAAGGTCTTATCGCAAAGGACGCTAACAGTCTTTATGCACCTGGACGACGTGGGAAAACTTGGTTGAAGCTGAAGAAAGCAATGCCAACCCTCGATTGCATAGTGGTTAAGGCTCAGCAGGGCCACGGGAGGAGAGCAGAAGTGTTAAGTGACTACACTTTTGCAGTACGGGATGATACAGGTCAGCTTCGCGTTATCGGCAAAGCATATTCAGGACTGACCGATGTTGAGATTGAGGAGCTTACCGAGCATTTTAAAGAATTTACTATCAAGAAAGAACGAAGAGTTCACACCGTCGAACCCAACATCGTATTGGAAATTGCCTTTGACTCTATCAACAAAAGCAAACGCCATGATTCAGGTCTCGCGCTGCGTTTCCCTCGCATCAAAGCTATTCGAAAGGACAAGACTATCGATGACATTGACACTCTTAATTACGCTCAGAGTTTGCTGTAGCGAGTCTATAAGAATCAAAACTCGATTTTAAATAGCTCGACTCGTATCGCTAGGCATCGCCATGATGAGTCTCGTATAAATCGCTATTTTTTAAGTTTTTTCCGAAAAATAAAATTTTTTAGGTCGTGGTAAATTAATTGAGTTGAGATGAAAAAAATCGCTGGTCAAGTGCACTGTTTTGATGCAGGTTGCACTGCAATGTCACTAAACAGTACACATACCACAGAACAAAACTCCGATAAACAGTTCTTAATTGGAGGTGGTATACCTGTTCATATTCAGCCGCGTGATGTCAATGAGACCTTAGAAACAGGTGTCTCTCGCCGTAGTTTCCTTGCAAAGGCAGGTATTGTAGCTGCGGGAGCGATTTTAGCAGCTCCACAATCAAGAGCGGCATTTTTTGGTTTAGTAGATGACAAGCCAGTTCCTGGTATTCCTCATGCATGGGTACAAGCAAAGGGTTCGGATGTAATGCAATATGCACGTTTCATTCAAAAACTAAATTTACGTAACGTGACACCATACATGGTGCTTGCACCTCATTTTAAAACCCGCGGCTCTGTATCTAATACTTTACCGCCAAAATCTGCGTGGAAGAATATTGCTCCTACTCTCAAGGTGATCGACAAGATGACCACACGTATTGGTGCTCCACTTCGTGATTTTACTTCAGTCTACCGCAGTCCTCGTTACAACCGTGCAGTGGGTGGTAAATCTAAATCATACCACATGCAGAACGTGGCTTGTGATATACAGTACCAGGGTGTTTCGGCTTACCATGTTTCTTACATTGCGAAACAACTTCGTGATCAAGGGTACTATAAAGGTGGCGTAGGTCGTTACTCTAGCTTTGTTCACGTAGATACGCGTGGAACTAATGTTAGTTGGTAATATTTTAAAAAAATTGAGTAGGGCGGTTAATCCCTGTTCATTTTGAGCGTTTTTGTCAGTATTTATTAAGTTTTAATTATTTAATTAACATTTCTTAACAAAAGCTATTGCGTTTTTTTAAAATTTAGATTAAATGGCATCAAATGTAACTCATTGAGCCAATATGAATCTTTCTAATACTCCAGCAGAAGCCAGCCATGCAGATCAAAACGCAGTATTAGATGAGTACGGACGCGTAGTGAGTCGAAGAGGTTTTCTGACAGGAACCGCGATGGCAGCCGCAGGCTTAGTATTAAGCGCAGGTGAGGCCGAGGCAGGTTTGTTTGGTTATTCTAGTAAGCCCGTGGCAGGTATTCCTGAGTCTTGGGTTCGGCTTAAAGGTAAAAACGTCTATAAGTACGCCAATTTTGTAGCTGGTCTAAGACTGCGTAATATTACGCCTCGGATGGTTTTGGCACCGCATTTCAAAACGCGTGGCTATACAGCAAACTCACTTCCACCAAGTAAGATGTGGAAAAAGATGGGGCCGACACTCAAGATTGTAGATCGTATGGCAGGCGAGATCGGTCGACCTGTTGAAGTAATTCTCTCAGCTTACCGTAGTCCTAGGTACAACTGGGCTGTTGGTGGTAAGTCAAGGTCATTGCATATGTCCAATCAAGCTGTTGATGTTGTTTTTCGTGATGTCTCACCTCGTCATGCTGCCAGCGTGGCTCGTTATCTACGTGATCGGAAACGCAAGTTCTCTGGTGGGATTGGTCAGTATAATAGTTTCGTTCATATTGATACTCGCGGCTATAATGCTGATTGGTAAGTAGCGGAGCATTTAATTTCTGCAGGCAGGAAAGTTTTTTAAAAAAAACGTTACTCCTTGCTCCAAGGAGATTCTTCGGACGGATCCAATTAAGGTTCTATTATTTTCACTAGTCGGTTTTATGATTTTCTGTCATCTGTTTTGTGTATGAACGACCCATTATTGTCACTGCTACAAACAAAGGCACGATTTTCCGATGCTGAATTGGCTGAGATGCTGAATCTGACAGCTGAAGAGGTTAAGGCGCGCATCGACGCATGTGAAAAGGACGGGACGATTCTTGGCTACCAAGCTGTGATTAATGCTGATATGGTAGGTGAGTCGGGTGTTTCAGCATTTATCGAAGTGAAAGTCACTCCTGAGCGCGGTGGAGGTTTCGACCGACTTGCTGTTCGTGTTGCTAGATTTGATCAGGTTGTTTCCTGTTACTTGGCGAGCGGTGGCTACGATCTTCTTGTTGTGGTTGAAGGTAATGATTTGCGTGATGTCGCTAGTTTTGTCTCAAACAAGTTAAGTACTCTCGATGGAGTGCTCTCCACGGCAACTCATTTCCGCCTTAAGACATATAAGGAGAATGGTTTCATCTTCGGTGTTGAGGAGCTTGAAGGTCGTCTTTCTGTGGCTCCTTAATCAATAATTCAATGGATTATTCTCAAAAAATTGCTCGCCAAATTGCGGCTATACCTCGCTCTGGTATCCGAGATTTCTTCGAGCTAGTACAAGGTCGCGACGATGTGATTTCGCTTGGTGTTGGCGAGCCTGATTTTGCAACTCCCTGGCATATTCGCGAAGCGGCTATTTACTCCTTAGAAAAAGGGAATACTAGCTATACCTCGAACCTAGGCTTACTCACATTACGAAAAGCCATTAGTCGCTACGTGCGTGATTTATTTCATGTCGATTATTTGCCAGGAACCGAGGTCATCGTCACGGTAGGTGTTTCGGAGGCTATTGATTTGGCGCTTCGGGCTTTAATCAACCCAGGTGATGAGGTGATCTATCATTCGCCTTGCTATGTGTCGTATCTACCCAGTATTGCGATGGCGTATGGTGTTCCTGTTGATGTAGCGACATCGAAAGAAGATGAGTTTGCACTCAGAGCAGAGATGCTGGAGGCAGCGATTACGCCGAAAACGCGTGTCCTCATGTTGAATTTCCCCACCAATCCTACGGGTGCAGTGATGCCGACAGAGGAGTTGGAAAAAATAGCAGCTCTCTGCGTGAAGCATGACTTGATCGTGCTGAGTGATGAAATTTATTGTGAGCTGCGCTATGACACTAGCGATCACGTTTCCATCGCGTCACTTCCTGGTATGAAAGAGCGAACAATTTTACTCCATGGATTCTCCAAGGCGTTTGCTATGACAGGTTTTCGGCTTGGTTATGCCTGTGCTCCAGCACCGCTGATTGATGCGATGATGAAAATTCACCAGTACGCTATGCTCTGCGCGCCCATTACAAGTCAAGTGGCTGCTCTGGAGGCTCTGGAACATGGTCAAGCAGCGATGATTGCGATGCGTGATAGCTACCATCACCGTCGTGATTACGTAGTGGGGAGACTGAACGGTATGGGGATAGACTGCCATTCACCAGGTGGCGCGTTTTATGTTTTTCCAGATATTAGGAAAACTGGCTTATCGAGTAGTGAATTTGCCATGCAATTTCTTGAGGCAAAAAATGTTGCAGCGGTTCCTGGTAATGCCTTCGGCACGGCTGGAGAAGGTTTTCTTCGCTGTTGTTACGCAACATCTTTTGACGAGCTGAAGACAGCGATGAATTGCATGGAGGCATTTGTAAACGAGATCTAGCTTGCTATGACCACACTGGCAAAAATACAAAATGATCGGGCGAAAGCTCACGTTGCGCCTCTGGTTGTATTCATGGCTATTCTGGTGCCTTTTCAGCTGACTGGCTGGCCTGAATGGAAGCACTCGGATGCAGCGTGGTGGCAGCAGTTTCCCGCGCAGTGGCAGTATCCTTTACAGTCTTTAATTGTGGTCACACTGCTCATTTTTTTCCGAAAAAACTACGAATTAAAGTGGAGCCGTCATGTATTCCTGGGGGCTATCATGGGGGTGGTTGGGATTGGTTTTTGGATCTTGCCAACACAGATTTACACATGGCTTGGCATGGAGGGGGAGACGGAAGGCCTGCTAAAATATTTAGGCGTGATGCCGCGTGATGAAGGCTTTAATCCGCAGGATCTAGCGGATCATTTTGGTGGTAACCAAGGGGTTTATTGGGGAGCGTTAGTGATGAGGTTTTTCCGTGCTGTCGTGATTGTGTCACTAGTGGAAGAGATATTTTGGCGCGGCTTCCTCATGCGCTTTCTTCTGGATATGGACCGCGATTACTGGAAGGTTCCCTTTGGTAAGCCAGCTTGGATTTCTTATCTAGTTGTGACAGCTGCGTTTATGTTTATTCATCAACCGGTCGATTATCTTGGTGCTTTTATTTTTGGTTCATTGATGTACTGGTTGGCTGTTAGAACAAAAAGTCTCATGGCCTGTGTTGTGATGCACGGCGTTGCTAACTTATTGATGGGGTGGTATGCGATCGAGTTTGAGAAATTTGGGCTTTGGTAATTGCCAAGAAATATTCATTTTATAGAGACAGCATATGAGATTAGGACGAATTGGAGTGGCGCAGATTAACGCGGTGGTGGGGGATTTCCCAGGGAATGCAAAGCGTATTCTGGCTGCCTACCGCGAGTGTTTAGAGCAAGGAGCTGAACTGGTAATGGTGCCCGAGCTCGCTCTTGTTGGTTACCCACCTCGTGATTTGCTTTTCAAAAGCGAGTTTGTATCCAAATGTTTGCAAGCTCTGGATTACTTGGCTGATGAGGTTCAAAATGTGCCACTGTTAGTTGGTTATGTTGATCGCTGCCCTGAGGGCACAGTAGGTAAGCCGTTTAGAAATGCCGCGGCGTTCCTACATGAAGGAAAAATCCTCCATAAAGTCTGGAAAACGCTTCTTCCTGAATACGATGTTTTCGATGAGCGCCGTTATTTTCGACCAAGTGAAAGTTGCCAGCCGATTGAATGGAAGGGAAATAGGATAGGGGTGACGATTTGTGAAGACATCTGGACAGAGGAATATTTACATCGCCCCCTTTATGATCGTGATCCTGTAGAGGAGCTGTGTGAAAAAGGCGTGGATCTTATTCTTAATCTAAGTGCTTCACCTTTCAGTATTGGCAAACAAAAGCGACGTCTCAAAATGCTTTCTCAAGTTGCAAAAGACGCTGCCGTCCCGCTTGTCTATTGCAATTGCATTGGCGGAAACGACCAACTTATCTTTGATGGAAGCTCTCTCGCTATTGGCTCCAAGGGTGACTTAATTAAGAACTTCAACTCCTTTCAAGAACAGTGCAGTACGGTTGACATATACGCTGAGAGTAACCATCAAGATGAACGAGAGCAGGTCTCTGAAGAGGAAAACATTTACCAGGCTCTAGTTTTAGGTTTACGTGACTATGTTCATAAATGCGGTTTTACAACGGCGTGCTTAGGCTTGAGTGGTGGAATTGATTCAGCCTTGACTGCCGCCATTGCTTGTGAGGCTTTGGGAGCAGATAATGTGTATGGGCTTACGATGCCAAGTGAGTTCTCCTCTGGAGGCAGTGTAGATCATTCCATGGAGCTTGCCCGAAACCTTGGGATGCAATGCGACTCCGTACCCATTGGTGAAGTTTTTAAAGAGGTGAAAATAGCGATGAAGCCTGTCTTTGGTGAACAACCAGAGGATGTTACAGAAGAAAACATGCAGGCGCGAATTCGTGGACTCTTTTTAATGTCGCTATCTAATAAATCAGGAAGAATGTTACTCACTACAGGGAACAAAAGTGAGCTAGCAGTAGGCTACTGCACGATGTATGGCGATATGTGTGGCGGCTTAGCTGTAATCAGTGATTTGCCTAAGATGAAGGTCTACGCAGTTTCTCGCTGGATTAACCGCCACAACGAAATCATTCCATGGGACACGATTGAAAAGGCTCCCAGTGCTGAACTTCGACCCGACCAGAAAGACCAAGACACCTTGCCAGAGTACGAGGTTCTTGATGCCATTCTTGAGCTTTACGTCGAAAAGCAGCTCTCTGGACAAGAAATTATTGGCGATTATGGCTTTGATGAAACACTCGTTCGCTGGGTACAACGGCGAGTTGATTTAAATGAATGGAAGCGCTATCAAGCTGCACCAGGATTACGGGTCACTTCCAAAGCTTTTGGGATGGGCCGACGCATTCCTATTGTTCAGAGCTTTAAGGACTGACGATGAAGCAGAATAAAAAATTATCGGTTAGTAGAGTACTCGAACTGGGAAAAAAAAATCACCGTTTGACGTCAAAAAAACTGATCACTTTGATTCTTTTGCTAGCTAGCTTTAGTGTTTTGTGGGTGTGGAATAGTCAAAGACAAGAAAAAGCTACACAACAAAGAGTTGCTACAGAGGAAAAGAAACGAAATTTACTGCTCGAGAAGGATCAATTAGAGAAAAAGTTAGCAGCCATTGAATCTAAGCTCAAAGGGGCACGAGAGGCGTTGAATGACTCGCGTTTTGGGGACGCTGAGATCATCATTCACGAAGTCCTTGATCTCGATCCAGCAAGTGAAGCAGCAGAGCACTTATTACGTCTCGCCCAAGAAATGAAGCTCGAGGCAGAATTGACGGCTAATAAAAAGCTCCTGTTAAAAGCTCTTGATAGTAGAAAAATAGCGGAAGCTCAAAAGTATCTCGATGAGATAAAGCGATTGTCTCCTGACCACAAAATATTGAGAGAGCTATCAGAAATGGTCGGGCTCATTCAAGCTGAAATAGCTCAAGAGCAGCAGATGGCTAATGAACTGTACCAGCAAGCCCTGATACTAGATAATGGCTCGTATTCACAAAAAGCCATCGAGCTTCTCGAAAAAGCAAAAATGCTTTATCCAGGATCTGTAGAGATTACTCAGCTCTTTCAGAAAATGAGCCAGTATTCCAACGTACTGAAGGTTCCGCGTGATTACGCAAGTATCAATGATGCTATCGCTGCTGCGCGACTGGGTGATCTGATCCAAATCAGTGCAGGTGTGTACGATGAAGCGATTGTCGTTAATAAAAAGATACGGCTCAGAGGAAGTATCGGTGGTAAAACGATCATTAAAATTCCCAGCTTCTCGGCTTCAGCTATCACCATTACTCGAAGTGCAGAAGGTTCTACGATAAGTGGGTTTAAAATTCTTCATACTGGTTTTGACTACTCAGAGGAGCGATTTGCGGGTATTACGGTGCAGGCAAAAAATGTGCTCATCAATAGCTGTACTGTAACTCGCGGCGGCGGGCATGGTATCGCAGTTCTCGATGGCGCTGAGGTTATTATTCAATTTTGTAAAGTTCTCGAGTCTGGATGGGATGGTATTTCTATCTATGGCGAAAACAGCGTAGCAACGATTAAAGAGAGTCTCTGTCAAAGGAACATGCGCAATGGGATTGAATTTTGGGACGGTGGCAGCGGTTCTGTCAGCAAGTGCATCGCGCTTGAAAACAATCTAAATGGCATCGCAGTATCGAGTCCGCAAACAGAGACTATGCTTAACCTAAATGTGTGTTCAGCTAACCGAGGAACAGGTATTTTGATTTCCCAAAGCAGTACCGTGGACGCGCAACAAAATCTTTGTGAGAACAATATTCTAAGCGGTATCGTTGCTAAAGATAATGGAACAACGGTGGCGTTGAGTAATAATATTGCGCGAAAAAATCAAGAGGCTGGAATAGCAATCTATAAAGAGGTGGAAATTAAAACTTTCTACCAGAATAAAGCGAAAGCCAATGGCCTTTATCAGCAAATACGCCCTGCGCATCGAGCGATTCCAGTGAAGGATTAAACAGCGCTATTTTACTTTTTGAGACGAATAGCAGTGCCGCAGAAAATGCAGTAAAACCATTTAAATACGATCAGTTGAATAGCTGTAGGTAGCATGTATCCAAATAGTTTCGTGTGATGAGCTTTTTTATGTTTGATACAGTGCTTGGGAATAAACTGCTTCTGTCCACATACCCGGCAAGAACCCTGTGATCCCCAAATTAGATAGGCCATAAATGCGAGAAATACAAAAAAGATGAGCGATAGGATGATATCAATCCTGATAGTATCAGTACTACTAGCTGCGATGATGAAATAGGGAATACCGAAAATGTTTGTTGCAACGGCAAATTGTAAGAGGATCAAAACAATAGCTGAGCGTCTTAATCTCTCAGGGTTTGCGTGAAGGACGCCTTTAATAAAACGTCTTGAAGAGGGGGGAACGTTGCGATTTAAACCATCACTCGAAGCATTAATTGCGCTATGCGCACCTTTACTGAGTGGTGCGACAGGATGGTTGTCGGAGAGCAATGAGTCAAAATCACGAAAGCTGCCAATATTCTGTTTAGATACTTTTCTATTTTTTCTAAGGATGTTTTTTAATGACGTTCTTCCGTCCTTGGTCTGGACGTACTGTTCTTCATCACAGTTACTCAATAAAATACCCTCAGCAATATCTGAAACGGACAGCTTAGCGTCTTTAACAAGTTTCATGTTGAGAAGCTCTGCCTGAGGAGCTCTTTTCAAGCAGTCAATGATAGCTTGTTGTTCTTCGAGATTAACGTTCTCAGTCGGCTCTTTTTCTGAAGCCACCTCTTTTTCTTCTGCCTTGTCCGCGAGTTTAGCTGTTTGTTTTTGAGCTGCAGTTATCCAATTTTGAATTTTTTCAGGCTCTAATTTCCTAGAGGTGATACTAAGTAATTCATTCGCCTTCAGTAACTCATTGAGTAGACTAACAGGTTCTTTTTTTGCCAACGACTCCAGGTGTAGGCAACCAATAGCTTCGAGGAGCTCGATCCCATACTTAGGAATGGATTTGATAGTTGTAAGCTCCATATATCGTTAATTCGCTAGCTCAATGGTTATGCGACACAAGATATTAGATCAACTTAAATTTCCACGCATCTCTTGCAGTTGAGAAAGCTTTGCAGCCCACTCATCGCGACGAGCTTTTTCGCGATCTACTAATTCAGTAGGAGCTCGATCCACGAAGGCTGAGTTACTGAGTTTAGATTCACATTTTTTGACTTCGATCTCGATTTTGCTGATTTCTTTGTCGAGACGTTTTTTTTCTGCCTCGATGTCGATTAAGCCCTCCAGAGGCATGTAAATTTCACCAACGTCCGTGATTGCGGCGGGTGTGCCCTTGGGGGCGTCGTAAGCATCTTTGATTTCGATCTGACCACCAGCGAGTAATGCGAGGACATCGGTCTCTTGCATTAGCCAATCACTTGCTTTGATGATGATAAACTGAACATCTTTCCTCGAGGCGACGTTATATTCGGATTTGAGGTTTCTCATACGTCCCGCTGCAGCGTAGACAGCATCGGAGTATGAGGCTTCTCTTTCACCAAGTGCGCATAGTGCATCCTTAGGGTAAACCTGCTGCATAAGGAAACTTTCTGCTGAGATATAGCCCATGCGCGAGGAAAGCTCCTCGGTAATGTGCGGCATGTAAGGGTGAAGTAGCTGCAAATAGCGGCTCATGACGGCGTCAAAAACAGCCAAGGTAGTCGCACGTGCTTCGGCAGCGGCGGAGTCTTTGAGGTCGCCTTTGACAGCTTCGAGGAATTTGTCGCAGAATTCGCCCCAGAGGAAATCGTAGAGCTGCTGAGCGACTTCGCTGAATTTGTAGTCGACGTAGGATTTTTCAATATCAATGACGAGCTGATCAAGCTTGCGGGCGATATCGTAGTGGTAGGGACGGAGTCCTTGGATATTACCAAAGTTAGTTATGCCATTGGCACCACTACCAGCGTCACTATTGGTAGAGCTTGACTGCATTTGTCGGAAGCGACAGGCGTTGTAGAGCTTATTGGCGAAGTTACGTCCTTCAGCAACAAGTTGTTCATCAAAGCGAACGTCGGTACCAATAGGTGCTGTGCGTAGTAGTCCAAAGCGTAATCCATCGGCACCGTACTGATCCATGAGATCGATAGGGTCGGGGGAGTTGCCCAGAGATTTGCTCATCTTGCGCCCTTGGCCATCGCGGATGATAGACGTGAAGAAAACATTTTTGAACGGCAGCTCTTCCTCAAAGCGATATCCAGCCATGATCATGCGGGCTACCCAGAAAAATAAAATGTCGGGTCCTGTCACTAGATCAGCGGTGGGATAGAATTTTTTACGCTCAGTGTCATTCATGGTGGCGAAAGGCCAGAGCCAAGAGCTAAACCATGTGTCCATTACATCCTCATCGCGCACCCAGTTTTCGGGGTCGGTTGGGGGTTCCGTTCCAACATAAATATCACCTGCTTGAAGGTCCTTCGAATCGAGAGACTCTGCATTTTGTAATTCAGATACCTTCTCTTTACGGTACCAAACTGGAATTTGATGTCCCCACCAGAGCTGGCGGCTGATGCACCAGTCTTGAATGTTCTCTAGCCAGTGCGCGTAGGTTTTTGACCAGCGAGCAGGGCGGAATGTGATTTCGCCATTGGCAACGGCATCGGCTGACTCCTTGACACAAGGGTATTTCAGAAACCACTGCATAGAAATGCGTGGCTCCACTGGAACATCGGCGCGCTCAGAAAAACCGACGTTATTTTCATATTCTTCTACACGAATGAGAAGGCCGAGCTCATCGAGCATAGCGGCCGCTTTCTTGCGCGCTACAAAGCGGTCGAGACCATTGAGCTCTGGGATTTCTGGGCAGTTGATGGTGCCATCGGCGTGGAAAACATCGATAATTTCAAGCTCGTGACGCATGCCGATTTCAAAATCGGCTTTGTCATGAGCGGGGGTGATTTTTAGCGCACCAGTACCAAATTCGATATCGACATGGTCATCCGCGATGACGGGGATCTCAGCAGCGGGGAAGGGGCGGCGAACCTTGCGACCTAAATATTTAGTAAACCTCTCATCCTTGGGATTTACCGCTACTGCGACGTCTCCCATGAGGGTCTCGGGTCGGGTGGTAGATATTTCCAAAAACTCGCCTGGCGCGTCCACGAGTTCATACTTCATGAAATAGAGTTTCGACTGCTGAGGCTTGCTAATGACCTCCTCGTCAGAAAGAGCAGTGAGAGACACTGGGCACCAGTTAACCATGCGTTTACCACGGTAGATGAGACCTTCGTTAAAGAGGTCGGTAAATACTTTGGCTACCCAAGCCGAGTAATCCTCATCCATGGTGAAACGCTCACGCTCCCAATCACATGAACAGCCGAGACGCTTGAGTTGATTGATAATGATGCCGCCATGTTTATCCTTCCAGTCCCATACACGCTCCAGAAAAGCTTCTCTGCCCAGTTCGCGGCGAGTGGTTCCTTCTTCATCGCGTACTTTTCTCTCAACCTTAGTCTGTGTGGCGATACCTGCATGGTCGGTGCCAGGTAACCATAGAACTTCTTTTCCCTGCTGACGTGCACGGCGAGCTAGAATGTCTTGGATCGTATTATTGAGCACATGCCCTAAGTGAAGAATACCTGTGACGTTTGGCGGTGGGATGACGATGGAGTATCCTTCTTTTTCAGAAGTTTCATCGGCATGGAAACAACCATTCTCAAGCCACGCAGCATACCACTGAGTTTCGACGGCTTGGGGTTCATACGCTTTAGGCATCTCGGACATGCGGCAGCTTTTGCCAAAGTCACTGAGCTTTGTAAATGGCAAAGGGGCTTACGAACGGGGGAAATGTAAGATGTTCGTTCCGAGCATGATCAAAGATCTTCAGTTTACTGAAGGGAGAGCTAGTAGAGAGGCTTACTTATCAGTTCGTCGCATATGACTCTATTGCCCAGGCAATGGTCGTTTCAGACATCGGAGCTACTTCTTTAGCCATGCAAGAAACTCGCGGTTTCCATCCGTACCTGTGATAGGTGAATCAATACATTTAATCCACTGGTATCCGAGACCCTCGGTGACAAAATTATGAATTTTATCCACAGCGCGCTGATGAAGTGCGGGATCTTTGACTATACCACCTCTACCGATGTCTTCGCGATCGAGCTCAAACTGCGGCTTAATGAGGCAAATAATTTGCCCCTCGTCTTTCAGTGTGGCGAACATCGGCGGGAGAATTTTTGTTAGTGAAATAAAGGAGACGTCTGTCACGGCAAGATCAATGGGCTCACCGATGTCCTCTGGCTTCATGTGCCGAGCATTGAACTGCTCTTTGACCATCACACGTGGATCGCTGCGTAATTTCCATACCAGCTGATTGGTTCCTACATCAATGGCGTGAACTCTCGCTGCACCGCGCTGCAGCATACAGTCGGTGAAACCTCCTGTGGACGATCCTACATCGAGGCATATCATGCCTGTAGGGTCGATACCAAAGGCGTCCAGTGCGCCTTCTATTTTAAATCCACCACGGCCTACGTATTTCTGCCGAGTTTTAACTGTGAGTTTAGCATCGCTACTTAGCTTACTACTGGGTTTGGCAACCACCGTGGTTCCTTCCATCACCTCGCCAGCTAGAATGAGCCGTTTCGCCTGCTCACGTGAGTCACAAAGACCTCGTGCGACGAGCAGGGCATCGGCGCGTTCTTTAGCGGGCATGTTTTTCCATAAGGTTTAAAAAAACAGCACCTGAACTTGAACGTTGAGGTGCTGTCTACAAAGAAGGCTTACACCAGTGAAGCAGGTGCTGTGGCAGGATCTGTCTCAGCGGAGTAATCGACGCCATTGAGGCCAAAGCCAAAGAGTTTAAGGAATTCTGCCTGATACCCTGAAAAGTCAGCCAATTCACTGAAGTTTTCATTAGAAACTTTCTCCCACGATGCCTGAACAGCAGCTTGAATGTCCTCACGCATTTCCCAATCGTCGAGACGGATACGCCCTGCTTCATCGAGCTTGGCATTGTCAGAGTAGAGTCGATCTGACATCAGACGGTGGATTTGCTCAATACAACCTTCGTGGAGTCCCTTGGCCTTCATCTCCTTGTAAAGAATAGAGATATAGAGGGGGACTACGGGAATGGCGGATGAGGCTTGAGTTACGAGAGCTTTGTTGACAGAGACATAGGCAGAGCCACCTAGCGCGTCGCTGAGTTTAGCATCGAGTTTTGTGCAAGATGTCTCTACGTCTTTTTTAGCCATGCCAATGGTACCATCAGTATAAATTGGCCAAGTGATTTCAGGCCCAATATATGAGTAGGCAACTGTTTTTACGCCTTCAGCTAAGACACCTGCTTCTGCAAGTGCATAGATCCAGAGTTCCCAGTCCTCGCCGCCCATCACTTTGACAGTGTGTTCGATTTCTTCTTCGCTTGCGCCACCAATAGTGACCTCTTGTACCTCGCCCTTGTCGGTATTGAGCGTTTTGTTGGTGTAGTCACCACCCGTTGTTTTGAGGACGGACTTGTAAACTTCACCCGTATTGGGGTCTGTGCGGCGAGGAGATGCGAGAGAGTAGACGACGAGATCGATCTTTCCACCCATCTCGTTTTTGATGATCTCGAGTGCTTGCTCCTTGAGTTCGTTGGAAAAGGCGTCGCCATTGAGTGACTTAGCAAAGAGGCCTTCAGCGGTTGCGGCTTTTTCAAAGGCGGCGGAATTATACCAGCCAGCAGAGCCTGATTTCTTCTCGCTACCTGGTTTTTCAAAAAAGATCCCGAGCGTATTAGCTCCCGATCCATAGGCAGGGACGATACGTGAGGCGAGGCCATAACCGGCTGAGGCACCGATCACGAGTACGTTCTTAGGGCCGTTGTCGATTTTTGGCTGAGATTTGACGTAATCAATTTGTTCCTGAACATGTGCAGCGCAGCCGTCAGGGTGAGAAGTTGTACAGATGAATCCGCGGATTTTAGGAGCAATAATCATAAGTTGAATAGAAGATGTTTGTTATTTAAACAGGAATTTTAAGATGAACAGGATTTTTTTTTAAGGCAGTTTTTTATACAAGATGGAGGATTCTTGTTTTTTGAGAGATAAAACGTGCGCCACCCTTATAGTTATCAAGGTTCAGGGTGGGAACGAAATTTTTCTCAAATAAGGTGTTGTCAGGACGTCAATGATCACTATATTCGCGCCTCACTTCAAGGGGGCTGTAGCTCAGTTGGTTAGAGCAGAGGACTCATAATCCTTTGGTCAAGCCTTTGTTTCAGAGTTCCAATATTGCGGTTCAGAAAAAAATAAATCTAGTTAAGGGGCTGTAGCTCAGTTGGTTAGAGCAGGGAACTCATAATTCCTTGGTCGTGGGTTCAAGTCCCTCCGGCCCTACCTAGATTTTTACACTGTCCGTTTTTTTTTCGTCTAAGTTTGACCACGATTGTTTTCAGTTTTTGAAAAGTAAGTGTAGCAATAATTGAAGGGGATACCCCTTTGGTGTGATTCTATTTGGCTCAATACGCCCCCAGTATCCGAAAATATTGTGGATATCGATGTGATAATCCTTCAGGATTTCCTTATGAAGCTGAAGATTAATCCCTGTAGATCCTGAGGTCTCTGATACCCTCCAATATCCCATGATCAACTATCGACAGACCACGAAGGACGATGAGTCTGCTCTTTCGGAGATTTTCGCCAGCATATTGGGCAGCTCTGATACGCTGAATGTTTGCCCCAGTAAAATTAGTTCTGGCTGGGTTGCGTGCAATAAGGGCAAACCCGTCGGCCTAAGTATGGCGAACCGAGAAGAAGGCGAATTAGTTTTTGCCGCCGTTCTCCCAGAGTTTGCTGGGCAGGGTATTGGGCGAAATCTAATGAAACAGGCGGAGGCTTGGCTTTTCTCCCATGGGTGGGAAAAAATCCGGTTGGTTATTGACGATAACGCCGGAGAGAGGGCGGACGGTTTCTTTCTTCACCTTGGCTGGGAGTATGAAAAAACTGATGGTTCAAGACGTTATTACAAGAAGACGAACCCACAGCGGGTGATTGCGCTGGAAGAACATATCGTCGAGGATAAATCGACCGGATACACACGTATTATCCGCCTGCAGCGCGCGCCCAGCGAGAAACTTCACAGGCTCTGCCTTTTTCTTGACGGAGAACATTACTGGCGAGACATGGGCGTGATTCCTTTGCTAAAGGATCTCATGGAAAAAGGAGAGCTTTCTCCGATGACTCTGGCTTTCGTTGGCCATGTGAGCGGTGCCGCACGGCAGGAAGACTATATTTGCACCGATGGCTACTCCCGTTTCATAGGAAGCGCCGTAATGCCGTGGTTAGCAGATGAAGTTTCTTCCCTTCAGGAAGGCGGGCATTTGATCTGTGGCCTGAGTCTCAGCGGCCTCATGGCAGTTTACCAGACTTTGCGTTATCCTCAGCATTTCGAGGCTTGTCTTTCACAATCAGGATCACATTGGTGGGAATACGAGTGGTTTGCGGAGATGGCACGGAAGCAAGCCCCTACAAATGCGCGGTTCTGGTTAAGTGCAGGAGACAAGGAAACAGAGACCAACGTAAAGCATTCACCCACTTTAATACAGGGGATCTCTCAAATCAAAGGGGTGAGCAAAGCAGCGGAACTTTTGGAGGAAGTTGGCGGAGCAGTTCGTTTCAACCAATACCAAGGAGGCCATTCTCTTCAATGCTGGCACGACGAACTAGGTGACGCGATGGCCTGGCTTACAGCTTGCATGACAACTATGGACAGCCTTCCAAATCTTACTGAGAGCCAATCATTCGATCCGACCAGGACTCTCAGAGATGCCCTGCCCAGCCTCGATTGTAAGGGGGTTCTGTTAGCTGTATCTGAAAATGGAAAAATACGAACTTACTCGGCTGGATCAATCAACCAAGAAGAGCAAATGCGCCCTTACTATATCTACAGTATTTCAAAGACCTTCACCGCTATCGCGATAATGAGGCTTTGCCAAGGTCAGGGAGTTTTCCTAGACGAGCCATTCTCAACCTTTTTTCCAGAGACCACCATTCCCCACCAAGTTACGACCCGTCAATTACTCAACCATACAAGTGGGCTTTCGGACTACTTTTCACTGCCAGAGTATCGGGATGCGATTAGCAAACAACCGGAAAACCCATGGAGCTATGAAAAACTGATGCAGACTGGCCTGAGCCAGACACCATTATTTCCTCCGGGAGAGGGATGGGCATATTCAAACCCAGGTTATGGACTTCTTAAAGAGCTCATCGAACAGAAATCTGGTACGGACTACTATGACTACCTTTCGGAAATCATCATCAAGAAAGCTGGACTCACCGACACTAGACCGTTCACTCAGCCAGATCACGCGCTAGATTTGTTAGAAGGCGAGGACGAGTCCTTTCAAGGAGATTTTCGAAATCAGTATCATCCCGGATGGATCTTGACTGGTTGCCTGATTTCCACAGCCAGTGATGTCGCCAAGTTCTATGACGCTTTGTTTGCAGGACGCCTTATTTCTCATCAGTCTCTCTCTGAAATGACACGAACCGTCGATATCCAGAAGAACCCTCCCGAGGAATCTATCCCAACGTATGGCCTCGGTCTGATGCATTTTAGAAAGTCTCCACTAGGCGACTCCTATGGTCATGGCGGCGGTGGCCCAGGATACACCACATACGCAACACACTTCCCAGATCTAAAAGGGAACGCCGTTTCCATAAGCCTAGTGATCAACAAGAGCTTGCCGCAGACCCCGTTCAACTTGTGTGATGACATCGTTCGCAAATACCTTGAAGCAATGCCATGAATATCAAGTGTGTAATATTCGACCTTGATGGCACTCTGGTAGATAGCGAGGGGCTCTGCAGCCAAGCCTTTCTAGATCTTATACCTGAGCTTGAATGCTCGCTCGAAGATTTGACTCTTCGTTATCGCGGGCAAAAGTTGGCTTGTATCATTCAAGACATTGAGGAATCCATTGGCAAATCACTACCAGTAGAATTCGAGACAGATTATCGATCGCGAGTCGCCGAACTGTTTGATATAAAGCTCAAATCGATGCCTGGGGTTTGCGAAATGTTACAGTCACTTGACTATCCAGTTTGCGTTGCTTCAAGTGCACCAATAGAGAAAATTCGCAAGGCGCTTTCAGTCTGTTCTCTTGATTCATTTTTCGGAAATAGAATTTTTAGTTCTTATAAAATCGGATCGTGGAAGCCTGAGCCGGATCTATTTCTTCATGCTGCCCATTCCATGGGTTTTCTTCCCGAGCAATGTGCGGTGATTGAGGACAGTGAGGTTGGAATTCAGGCAGCGCTCGCGGCAGGAATGTATCCTCTCCTCTACTCTCCCAATAATGGCGTAACTGCCGAGCCTAGTGTTACAGTATTTCGTTCAATGAACGAGCTACCTTCTCTCGTTCGCCATCAAACATACAAAGCATTCATTTTCGACCTCGATGGCACTCTGGTCGATTCAGAAGCGATTGTTGACCAGGTGATGAAAAAATGGTGTCACCAAAACGGCATCAAATTTTCTGATCTCGAAGGCTCAAACCATAGCTCCAGAACGGAAGATACCGTGAAAGCTGTCGCACCACATTTGGATGCACAGTATGAAGCCGAAAAAATCGAAGCACTGGAGCGAGACGCATTGCAGGGTCTTCAGCTGATCCGAGGAGCCAGTGATTTCCTCGCCCAACTGCCTCCCGCACAATGGGGAATTGCCACCTCAAGCAGCCTCCAGACTGCACAAGCTAAGTTGAACGCAGTGGAGATACCGATTCCCAATGTGTTGATCACGGCGGATCATGTCGAAAACGGGAAACCGCACCCCGAGGCATATCTCAAAGCATTGGAAGAATTAGGAATCAAGCCACATCAATGCCTCGCATTTGAAGACTCTGAGACCGGAGCCAAGTCCGCACTGGATGCGGGTTGCCATGTGCTCCTCATCGGTGCCCGCTGCCGAATTTTGAACCCGAAGATTATCGGGAGAATTGATAATTTTTCGCAACTTGATTTACTCACTCTCGAAAATTCATCCATGACTATCCAAATCAACCCAAAAGGAGAGCAAGGTAACGGGGGACCCACGCCTTAGTTTTACCTCACCTGCTAAAATGACACCTTTCGCTCAAGCACTCGCTGACTACCACTCCGGGATTCAAGACGCTGCATTCACCATCCACAGAGATGATGGATTCCACCAGCATGTCCCCGCAGCCGCATTCTTTGATAAGGAGCGATTCCCCAGTATTGAGCTTCGGGCGCTGGACGAGTGCCGAGGCCAGGTGCTCGATATTGGTAGTGCCGTGGGCAGACATTCACTTGAGCTCAAGAGCCGTGGAATGGAAGTCACTTCTCTGGAAATCCTCCCTGAACTTGAAGTCATTATGCGCGAGCGTGGATTGCATAACGTGGTGATTGCTGATGTTTTTGAGTTTTCCGGCCGACGCTTCGATACTCTATTAATGCTGATGAACGGAATTGGTATGACAGGAAATTTGGAAGGATTACACCGTTTCCTAGTTCACGCCCATAGCCTTGTTTTGCCGGGAGGCAGTATCATCTGTGATTCCATCGATGTCAGTATCTCTACCGATCCGCAGCATATTGCCTATCGTGAACGGAATATCAAATCGGGTCGACCAGCCGGCCAGCAGTTCTTCGAAATGACTTGCGATGGATCCAGCTCAGCCCGTTTTGACTGGCTGCACATAGACTTCGACTCCTTGGAGAAAGCGTGCGCCGCTGCAGAATGGCACGCCGAAAAAATTACCTGTGAAAAGGATGGTCGTTACCTTTGCAGAATCACCGAAAAAATATGAACATCATTTACGATATAGACAGCACAATTAGCGACCCTATGGAAGGGATAACTTAGAGCTTCAATTACGCCCTATCAAAGCTCGGTTACGAGCAATCGACAGCTGAAGGTTTTGACTCTCTTGTGGAGCTGAGAATCTCGGCAATGATACAACCACGATTCATGAAAAAAATCATCCTATCTGGACACATCACTGTCCTGCCAACGGAACTGGACACAATAAGAAAAGCATTACTAGTTCACATTGAAGTGACGAGAGCCGAGGAAGGTTGTATCACCTTTCAAGTGAATGAGCATCCCACGGAAGCTGGTAGATTCGATGTTTATGAAGAATTCGTGAGCAAGGTGGCATTCGAGAACCATCAGAAGCGGGTTAGGGAATCGAAGTGGGGAGCAGTAAGCCAAAACGTTGCTCGATCCTACGAGGTCGAGGGTCTTGATGATTAGCCAATTGATCGAATCTATGAAAATTGAAGTAATCCCATATCGTCTTGAATGGTCTAACGGCGTAAATTAAATATAGAAATATTTAGGACACTTGCTGAACAAAATACTTAGGGGAGATCAAGTTCTCATTATCCATATCAATAGATCAGTTCGCTATATTTTGACCCTTGAGGTATTGGACAAAGTTCACGGTAAAGAAAACTTTGCCGACACCTTCTTTGCCGTTGATCACAAGAATCAGCTGTTTGTTATTCATGGTAGTTCGGAGTTTTGTTAAATGAGAAAATCATGCTCTCAATCCAGATTTTTTCAGGGTCTTCGATGCGTGGCCCACACCGCTTCTCGGCGTGAGTACTGCTAAAAATCATCGCTGATTTTCTTGTAGTATCACTCATTTTTTATTGAAGGGTTAAATATGTGGAGTGGCTGTTGCCATTAGAGCTATCGCCTTATGTTCAGCTTTAGGCTATAAGGTGTAGCTATAGGCATAAAAGTCAGTGTCTTTAATGAAGCCGATTTTGTCGTATAACCCCTGAGCTATGATGTTTGTTTTTGCTGTTCCCAGATCCACGCGAACTGCACCTAATTCTTTTGCGAATTCAAAAGTACGTTCGATCAATTTCTGACCGATTCCGTTTTTTCTTTGTGTTTCGCTGACGTATAGATCATTTAACACTATGATTTTTCCTAGCGCAGTAGATGAGAACGAGTGGTAGTTTAAAACGAAGCCAACAGGCTGATCATCTTCGTCAAAAGCGATGAACACGGTCGCTTCTTTTTTTTCGATTCTTTCTCTCAAATACGCTTCATACTTTTTAGGATTTGAATCCTTGCCGTAGAAGACCATGTATTGATCAAAGAGTGGGACTAGCTGAGCTAAGCTTTCGTTCTGTAATTGTTGGATCATTTTTTGCTGAACGCTTGAAGTATGACAAGGCGGGGGGAATGCGTCCAGAGCGAAGCAAATTAGCGGCGTTATTCACCGTTGCCAACACCGCTTTGAGCTGTCTCATACATATTTTTTATTTCAGCTAGCCTAGTATCTATCGATTCAGCCAGTGATGCGAATCGATTGAAGTCTTCTAACATGAAAAATTGGATGTCCGAGAAGGCTTTAAACTTAAAACTTCCTGCATAAGGCACTTGGGGTCCTTTGGATATTCGGTGGTGATTCCAACTTAATACCGTGTGACCGTGCTTGCTGCGAAACCAATCAGTGAAGTCCTTTTTCCGAGCTTTCTTGCTATCAATCATTGGATATGAGAAAACATGCATCCCAAACACCAACTCTTTCTTCTTATATGATTTCTCGTCAACCCACGCGGCATAGTGAATTTCCGCTCCTTGGTAGAGGGTGATAGGGAAAGTCGTGGTCCAATTTCTTTTTGATAATTTCAGCACTACGGTATCGGAATATCGAGGGTCATCCCATTGGCCTGAAGAGGTCGTCCAATCGGAGTTAAACCAGGGCTGCTGCTTCAGAAGTTCTTCAGATTCAGAGAACGTGGTGAGTAGTTCGTGGGGTAAATTCATTTTCTCTGCATTTTGTCCGAGTCATTTCACACCTGACTGGGGGAGTGCTTGGAACGAAGCGTTCTGTGTTGATCTTATAATGGAGCTTTCGACTCGCCAAGGTTCAGGTGTTGAGATTGACGTCTTATTCGCCCGGGTCTTGTGGCAGACGCTTGGTAAGATAGTGCCGAGTGTGCTCTCCTGTAAAATGATCTAGTGTCCCAAACTCTCTGAAACCGAGCTTCTCGTAAAACTCTAATGCTTGAAAGCTGTATGTGTCGAGCAGTACAAACTTGCACCTTCGTATTCCAGCTTCATTCTCGGCGGCGTGCATTATTGCAGTTGCTCGACCTTGATTTCGATAGGAATCAGCAACCCACAGGAATGCGATATCGAGAGAGTTCCAGTAGGTCTTTCCTATTAGCCCAGCGACGATCTCTCCACTGTTTAGTCGATCGAATATGCAGAGAGGTTTAACATCCTTCGGCATTTGCTGCAGATTAAAGGCTCTAGTTCCTTTAACTACCCAAGCTTCATCCTCGGGATTCGAATCTGATGTAACCTCAAGGCTCATATTTTTCCTGCTAACATTATTTATTAGTTCACAAGCAAGTGATATTCACTTTGTCTTGAGCGGGTCTAAACTGATCAGGCGTCTTGGGCTTCATCCCTTATTAAATAAAGAATAGAAGCCGACCTGTCGATTATGAAAACTCTCATATTTTCACTTTGGAAACACTAAATTATTAAATACTTGATAGGATCTTTTTGCATATCAAATAATCAACCCTTTCTTTTTTTCTAAGAACACGAAAGCCCTGCTGAAAATAATTTATCAAACTGAATTAGTATAGCTGGTATCAGTTTCATCTTTATGGAGCAGGACCTCCTATAGCAGACGTAAAGCAGCCCACCCATCTTTTGGTTCACGCAATATCAGCCCCATGCATCGTTCCAGCATGCTCGACGGAAAACGGTGCCGCTTCATTGCAGCTATATCTCCGTCGCCAGCAGCGGCCTGTTCTCTGTCTTGTTTGTCAGTGCTCCGTGCCTGAGTAGATCCACATGGGTTCTGTTTGTCCCGCCCTACTAAATCCGAGTTGTTCGTAGAATTCTATGGCTTTTCCGTCTGCAGTTAGCATCTGTTGATGAAAGCCTGAATAGCGCATTTGAAGCAACTCCATCATTGCGCTACCAATACCTTGCCCTTGATGATCAGGGTGAACCAGTAAATGCGGATAGTAGACAACGAGGTGGCCATCGGAAATAGCGTTCCCAACGCCAATCAGCTTCGAGTCAATCCTAGCTGTTACGAGCGAATGGGAGCCTCTCAATGCTCCCAGAAGCTCGACAGGCTTTTCAGCCGATGACCAGCCATTAGCGCGATAGAGATCGACCACTTCGCTCTGCTCGATTTTGTCTTCTAGTTTGATTTCAGCCTTCATAAATAGATTTTTCATAAGCTTTGAGTGTTCTAACGGTGTCACAATCCCACTCATTCCAACTTTTTTTCTTCAGCAGATTTATCGATGGCTGGTTCCTTGAGTCTACCGCAGCAGTGACACGGTTAAAATTCTTAAGAACGACACCTTCCAATGCGGAAAGAATAGCAGAACCGTATCCTTTTCTCTGTTCCTCGATGAAGACTAAGAATCCAACCCATGCGGTTTCTATTTCAGGTTTTATAGAGCCCAGTCCAACGATTCTTTGATCTTCAGGAGAAATAGCGACCCAGAAATACTTTTCCTCCTGCTCATGAAGGTCGATCATTTCTTTCATCAATTCTTCTGTTTCAGAAAACTCTGTATGAATGTCCCACTGTAGATGGTCAGATACTTCTGGGACGCCAAAAGCTCCATTGTGAAGATCGGTTGCATCTGAACACTCCAAGGCTCTGAAATGAACTGTAGCTGTATTGAGAGGTTTCATTTTTTTAGCTAACGTCCAAAGCTATCCAGCCACTATCAGTGGGCGCGCTTTTGATTTCAGATTGAGGTTTAAAATTATTTTTAAAATAGAGATTCAGAGCGGATAATGGTTAGATGGCGTGCTTTCTTGTTCAACAGGTTTCGTGAGCATAACGCTCAACTGTGAGTGAATTGCCGAATCAGAGGACTCGATGAAACCACATTTCTTATAAAATTTGAGTGCGCGATGGTTCTTGCTCATAACCTCTGCTTTAATACGAGAGAATCTATTAGAAGCGGCCCAGTGAAAAATCGATCCTAACAAATTTCGTGCTGAGGATCCATTACGTTTCTCGGGAGCTATCCACATTTGAATTAACTCTCCAACATCAGATTCGTTCTGATCACGATAGATTGCGGCTAAACCGACTGGCGCATCATCGATAACTATGAATGTAGCTCGATCAATGCCTGTAGCAGAAGAGTCCGCTTGTTCGTGCCAGCTCTTTTCACTGCGGTTGATTGCGTCTATGTAACTCGATGAGAATGCTTCTGGAGACTCCTTTAAAGAAGCAAGTCTTGCTTCCTTGTAGAGCATGCCTTCTCCAAGATTGAGTCGTCGGATAGTCATTTTTTTATGTTGGGATTCTTTTTTCTGTAGAGAATGTGACGCCTATAATGGTTCCCCATGGGAACTTCAGGGTGGTCGAAATCTCCCTGATGATCTCGTTCAAAACCAAGACGCTCTATCAGACGAATCGACCTGAGATTTGAGGGTGTTGTGAACGAAACGATTTCTTCAAGCTTAGCCTTTGAGAATCCATAGTTGATAGCTTTACTGGCTGCCTCATACGCAATGCCACGACCCCAAAACTCTTTTCGCAGACGCCATAGCACTTCTGTGCAGGGTGAAAATGGCTGATTCCACTCGGGGGCATGCAATCCGACCATTCCAGCAAAGATACCATCGACTTCGACCGCCCAGACCCCCCATCCACGTTGCTTAATTTCTTTTCGTATGTGACTAAAAGTAACCAAGGATTCGTTTCGCGTCATCGGCAACAGGTAACGCATGACTTGTGGATCGGAGTTCATCTCCGTGAACAACTCAAGGTCTGTGTCATTCCACTGGCGTAGGATCAATGCATTCATTTTTTGCTGAGCGTTAG
>JBPOGD010000016.1:0-30123 GCA_051252195.1 Akkermansiaceae bacterium
TAGATGTTTTCATGGCAGTAGTAGTTTACCATTGAGGAGCTGTGCTACTCAATCTGCCTTCTCATCTTATCTTGTTCGCTATTCTGGGGATTCACTCCCAAGCGCTCGAAGAAAGTTAGCAGTATCTCGCACTCTCAACGAAAGGGTCCGAGTGTTCCCATCACTGAGTTTGAAGGTAATTTTAGTAACAACCCCCTTAGGTGAAACATCCGTAATCTGCGAAAGTGGGATGAGGTGCTCTAAGTCGTAAATCTCAACAAAAGCAGTAAATGGAAAGAAGGTTGTGACCACAAAGTGCGATTCCGTCACCATGACCGTCAGACAGTTGGACGCTCCGCCTAAACGAGTCTTCCATGATTTGTTTGATGATCCTGACGCAAATCTTTCGGAAAATTTCACTGTCGAGTCAGTCAATTTGGGAAAGACAATCCCCCTCCTCTTACGCTTCCAAATAAGAAAGCCGATCCCCAAAATGTTCCAGACTACCGCGAATATAATAACGAGATGAAAATTATCGAATACGGTTTTGAGAAGCGACTCCATCAAGGGTTTCTATTTTCTAGCGAACGCCGAAGTCATCCTACGCCTGACCGAGGGCTCGCTTCGACTTCTGGGTTGATGGTTGAATGGACATGATGCTTTCGACTCGTGGCGGGTCAGGCGTTAGGATCGACGTCTTGTTCTCCATTTAGTTCAGGAATATGTTCTCTGATCACTTCGGGAATTGCACTCTTCGGAACGGCAGCCAGAAGCTTTGCTACAGCACCAAGATTATCTGTATCGTTCTTAGACTTGTATAGCATCGCTAAGCTTATCAATGTTGGTGCGATTCTGTTATAGACGTAATCCTGAGCCTCTTTAACATCTGGCACCTCTTTCGCGTAGAAGGCAGGGGTGGGTAATACACCGTCTGGGTGCGTCTTGGCAAACCAGTAAAAATAAGGGACGCCTAGCTGAACATGGAGAGCAGACATACGACCATACGTCACTGCTGCTCTAATGTTAGCCTTAATAGATCGCAACTTATCCACGTCCGCAAGATCGGCAATAGTAGCACGAGCAATGGGGTGCCCAAGGTCTACTGTGTAATGGAATGTGCCTTTCGGATTATGGAGTTCATCCCCCTTAACGGGGCGACCAACATCCCCCCCTTGCTTGTCAGATATCCGGGGAACTAATGAGACGCTTCCGCAGTCTTGGTTTTCGAAATACAAGAACCAAATCGGAAGCGTAGAGTATACACGCACCTCCTGCCCTTTCTTGTCTACAACAGCAAGTAGAAGAGGTAGTTCTTGGCGAAATAACCATGCGATGTGGGGGAGCGAGCCATCTTCAGACTTCGCAGGCTTCAATTCAATATTTGGAGTGCTAAGCGATTTAACACTAAGAAGATACTGATAATTAAAAGTAAGTCGTCCCGACTCCTGATCAGCAATACTGCAAACTAGATCAAACCCAATGTCTTCCTGACGAGGGACAGGGGTAACAAGTCCCACTGCAGAGAAAAAGTAAGTTGCAAGATACTCGCTTCGGTCACCTTCGCGATAATTGAAATACCTAGTAGACATATTTTTTGGGAGAACTTATTGTTTAAGCTACACTGGAATATTGGCGAACTGCCTTATAGTCGTCAAGGGGATAACTCTCGTCGATTTTTCATCTTTCGGAAAATATAGAATGAGTAGGTGTTGAAGTTTTTGTGGTGGGTGTGGGTTGGTTGGGGAGTGGATTTGGTGTAAGGCGATAGAGTTCTATGATTGATGAATCAATATTTTTTGGAGCAGTGGCTATGTGGAGTTTTATTAATAAAAGTTTCCTTGTGAGGTGAGGAAAGGGAGGGGGGTGATTTCTCAATTTTCCGTAACTAGGGGCTGGAGTGGTAGCGGCTAGATGGAATTGGGCGATTGATCATTAATGAAGTATCAGGCTTAAATTCTTTTAGGTATGTTTTGCTAGCGTCGTCAAGGTTGCATGGGCTGCTTGTTTTGTCGTTGCAGATAAGTTGGGACAAAGTCAGGACACAAAAAAAGACACAGCGTGGTGCTGTGCCTTTTGTGAGTAAGCTTTTTTATCAGTATTTTACTCTTCGACTACCTCAGTAGCTTTGTAGCCAGCGGCTTTGACCGCTTTGATAAGGTCTTTAGCAGTAACACCGTCTTTGACAGTGACTGTAGCTTTATCGGGCATTTTAACATCTGCTTTAGAAACTCCTTCAACTTTGGTGAGTGCAGACTGCACTCGTTTGACACAGCTTTTACCTCATGTCATTCCTGTTACCTTGAGTTGAATCGTTTTAGCTTCAGTGGCTGCTACTAGTACGACGGCTTCGGAGCCTGATGTTGCTTTGGTGCTCGGGCATGTGCCTGAACATTGGTCTCCTGCGGTTGCTACTCCTAATGGGAGAGCAAGCAGCGCACAGAGAGCGAGTGCTTTTTGGTTTGTTTTCATTGGTCTGTTTTTTGGGTTGAAGGAGGTGCTTACTGTCAAAGAAATGACACCATCCTTAATTAAGAGAGCTTAGCCCCCAATTTATTCCCTGCAAATGATGAAATCAATTTATATGGACTGGAGGAGCTGAAGCGTTTCCTTGAGCTTAAGTAAGGGGTCGCTCTGAATAAGACGGGGGAATTTTTTACCCGAGACGAAGATGTACTCGCCATTACGGGTGATGCGTAGGGTTTGCTCTTTGATTTCCACAGTGCTGATATTGACATTGGCGGCAGTGAGTTTGATCTCCGTGACAAGGAGGAGGTAGTCTGCGGGATCTGGTGTTTTGCCAAAGCGGTCTTCCCAGCGGGTGCGAAGCTCTCTGAGCTCCTTAATGGTGACAAGCTCGGCAAGTTCCTTGTAAGCGGAGATGCGCAGGCGTGCTTCTGGCATGTAGAGGGCGGGGAGGTAGGCGCCTAGGTTGCCGATGTAGTCGATATTTTGATCTTCGTCAGCAGATTCTAAGCGGATGGACTCAGCTTCGCTGAAACTGAGGAAGTCGGCACGGATAGTGACATCGACACGGCGGGTGATTTTGCCATCGCGGAGCCGGTCAATGGACTGTCTGAGCAGCTGACAGTAGAGGTCGAAGCCGACAGCGGCGATGTGTCCTGACTGCTTGGTGCCGAGTAAGTTTCCTGCACCGCGGATTTCCAGATCCCGCATGGCTATCTTAAAACCA
Organism: Akkermansiaceae bacterium; assembly: GCA_051252195.1. Taxonomy (GTDB): domain Bacteria; phylum Verrucomicrobiota; class Verrucomicrobiia; order Verrucomicrobiales; family Akkermansiaceae; genus Oceaniferula. The sequence continues at coordinate 3,170 of JBPOGD010000016.1, forward strand.
GAGCCGAGGGCGGTGTACTGCTGGATGGCATTGATGCGTTTGCGGGCGTCGCCATTGATGAGATCGCTAGGGAGGAGGAGTAGGGCGTATGCCTGCCCGCCTGCTCTACCTACGCGACCGCGCAGCTGATAGAGGTCGGCGAGGCCAAAGCGATCGGCGCGATCAATGATAATGGTGTTCGCATTTGGGATATCAATGCCGCTTTCAATGATCGTTGTTGCCAGCAAGATATCTGCCTTTCCATTGACAAAGGTGTGCATGACGGTTTCCAGCTCATCCTTTTCCATCTGTCCGTGGCCGATGACGCTGCTAGCCTCAGGGACGAGGTTTTTGAGCATCTTTTGTACCATGTCGATACTTTGCACGCGGTTGTGGAGGAAGAAAACTTGTCCGCCCCGTTTCAGCTCACGGCGGATGGCGTCGCGGATGATGTTTTCATCATAGCCGTGGATGGAGGTATTGATCGGGACCTTCCCGGGGAGTGGCGTGTCAATGGTCGACATGTCACGCGCGCCCATGAGTGATAAATAAAGGGTTCTGGGAATGGGGGTCGCGGAGAGAGTGAGGACGTCGATGTTTCGGAACATTTCCTTAAAGCGTTCCTTGTGCATGACGCCGAAGCGCTGCTCCTCATCGACAACCGCGACACCGAGGTCCTTGTATTTTACATCTTTAGAAATCAAGCGGTGTGTGCCGATGACAACGTCCACGGAGCCATCGGCGAGCCCTTTAAGAGTTTCCCTGACTTCGCTCGGTTTGCGGAATCGGTTCAGGAGCTCGATGCGGATGGGGTAGTCACTCATACGCTCGCGAAACGTCCGCCAGTGCTGCTCGGCGAGCACGGTGGTGGGTACAAGAACGGCGGCCTGTTTTCCTCCTGTGACGGCTTTAAATACTGCGCGGATAGCAACCTCTGTTTTGCCAAACCCTACATCGCCACAGATGAGGCGATCCATTGGTTTATCGGACTCCATGTCATTTTTCGCATCCTCAATGGCATCGCGCTGCCCGGGGGTGATGGTGTGGTGAAATGAATTCTCAAATTCCCACATCCAGCGGGTATCGGGTGGGTGGGAGTAGCCAGAGCAGGTGTTACGCTCCGCTTGCATTTGGAGGAGTTTGGCGGCGTAATCGAGAATGGATTTCTCAGCAGAACTGCGTGCTTTACTCCAGGTGCTACCGCCTAGTTTGGTGAGTTCTGGCTCTCGTCCACCGATGCCGACGTATTTGGAAAGGAGGTGCGAGTGATTGATAGGAACGGAGAGGATGGCGCCATCTCGGTAGCCAATGTGAATTTCCTCATTTCCCTCCTCATCCAGCTCAATGCCAGCGTATTTCCCGACTCCGTATTCGGCATGGACGCAGAGCTCACCGAGCTTGATGTCCTCGAGTGCAGTTTGAGCACGGGCGCGACGCTGGTGATCAAGCTTATTGCCTTTACGGCGAGTCTGTGGCGTCTGGTATCTGCCAAACAGCTCTGCCGATGAAAGAAACGCCAGACGTGCATCGGGGATAGTGAAGCCCTGAACCAGCTCGCCAGAGAGCGGGATGACAGCCCCTTTACTGAAGAAAGAGTCATCGACGAGCTCCTCGAAACGTTCTTTTTCTCCCGTGTTGGAAAAGGTGAGATACGTCGTCCAGTCATCGCTTCGCCATTCGGCTATTTGCTGGAAAAAACGGTGCCTTCGAGCTTCGTTGAGAATGAAGTCACCTGCCTCAAAGTGGCCGAGTGGGCTGCCAGTGCAGAGTGGTGGGGTATCGTGATTTTGAGCAGTCTCGGAAATGATGGCATGTGCTATGGCCGGAATATCGTCTCCTGCAGCGAGCAGGCGGTCCTGTTTATCAATGTAGTCTGATACCAGTGAGTTTGGCTGAGCCTCATTGATGGTGATCTCAGCCGACTTGACCTTGCGTATGGAGACCTGGGAGTCGACATCAAAATCACGCAGCGACTCTATTTCGGTATCAAAAAACTCAATACGCAGCGGTACGGCTGCATGCCATGAAAAGATATCCATGATGCCACCACGCCTTGCTAGCTGACCATGGGCGTGGATTTGACTCACTTGTTCGTAGCCATGCTCCGTGAGTTGTTTTTCCAAAGTGTCGGGATCGAGCTCATCTCCAATACTAAGCTTGAGAGCAGAATCAAGCAGGCTCTGCGGTGACGGCGCGGCGTCACTGAGGGACTCCGGAGCAAGGATGACGACCTGAGGCTTAGTAGGTGCAAGCTCGGTACAAAGCAGGTTCATCACGGCTAGGCGCTCAGCGATGGTTTCTGGCGCAGCTGTGATCGAGGCTTCACTGGAATCGGGTAAATCAGGTAGTAAAAGCGGTCTCGCCCCCCAAAGTCCAAGTTCAGAGGCTACTCTATCGCGGATGCGAGGATTGGGGTGGGTGAACCATAGACGACCACCCTTGGGCTTATCATACATAGCAGCAGCTGCGAGTCCTACGATGAAAGCGAATGCGGCGCTGTCAACAGGCTCAAAAATAACCGGTTGATGAACTGCTGATCGCTTGACGCGTAACAGCTGATCCAGACGCTTTTTAAACGACGGCTCTGCTCGAGCTTGCTGTATTCCCGGTGTCTTTTCAGGAGAAAAAGGCGAGGGTTGAGTTGGCTTATTTTTGGGCTGAGTGGGCAATGATTCCAATTTTGTTTTTGGTTTATACGGCTGATAATTCATTGCGGCAAGTGGCATCTATCACGGGAAATACTCGGGGGTATCAGTGAGGACTTATTTTTTACAAAACGCTCCTTTCGTTCGGAGCATATCTGGGTTAGTCATTTGCCATGAATATGAAGTTATCTTTGATGGGGAGACTACTAATGGCGATGAGTCTCGGTTTTGTCGTTTCAGCATGTTCATCGTCACAAAATCCCATTGAATATTCTGAGTCTACCATTAGCTCTCCCTATGGTGCGACGGCTTCATTAAATAGCGGAGCCTACACCCCGGTCAGAGCGACACCTAGTAAAAGCCCGTCTCAGCTCTACGAAGAAGCGAACGTTAAAACAGACTACATCGCTAAGGGGAAGTACGGGCGGAACTCGCCCCGTAAGATGAATCCAAAGTATATCACGATTCACAGCACGCAGAATTATTCAGCAGGTGCGTGGCAGCATTCTAAGGCACTGCGTAACGGCAAGCTTAGAGCTTATAAGCGGAAAGGGGGCAACCGCACTGGCTACCTGACATGGCATTACACCGTGGATGCTGGCGTCGCGGTGCAGCACTTACCAACGAACGAACAGGGTGAGCATGCTGACTTTGATGGTCCGGGAAACAACTACAGCCTTGCCATTGAAATGTGTGAACATCGAGGCAATAGCCGCGAGGAAACACTTGAGCGTACCGCAAAGCTAACAGCGTGGCTCATGCACGAGCACGACATCCCGCTCCGCAAGGTGGTGCCACACTACCACTGGCCACGTAAGGGGCTGAGCCCTGAGCACAAGAACTGCCCGCACTTTCTTCTCGATAACGGGCATCCAGGAGCGAAATGGCAGTGGTTTCTTGCCAAGATCAAAAAGCACTATGACTCTATCACTGTGCCCCGTGCTCCCTCTCCTCGTTATGCACCACAGCTGGCTACGACAACAAGTAGCTCCTATGTGCCTGCTACAACATCGCCAGTAGCAAGTATTTATAAGTCACAACCGGCAGCAAAGCCTGTAAGCAAACCTGTGGTAAAATCTACTTATCAACCTGTCAAAAAAACTACGGCCAGCAAGCGCTACCACACGGTGAAGTCAGGAGATACACTTTACCGTTTATCCCTTACCTATAAAACATCTGTTAGTGCGATCCAAAAAGCCAATGGTCTTAGCGGGACAGTTATCGTGAACGGAAAAAGACTTCTCATTCCTTCCTCCTAGCCTATAGACGTCTTTGTGAATAGCTCTGAGATCTGGTACCAGTGTGACCGCTGCACCGCCTGCTGCAAGTGGCCAGGTGATGTAAGACTTGAGGAAGATGAAGTTGAGAATATCGCGGCATTTCTCAAAATGGAGACACAAAGCTTTATAGAAAAATACACGCGCCTCCGCACGAACCGTTCAGGTCTATCCCTTATAGAAAAAGAGAACCATGAGTGTATTATGCTCGATGGGACATCTTGTCGCATTAATGCTGTAAAGCCAGAGCAGTGCCGTGGTTTTCCCAATAAGTGGAATTTTCCCGGCTGGCAGCAAGTCTGTCACGCCAAGGCTATCCCTATGCAACAAGCGATTAAAGACGGCTTAACTCCATAATTGACTGATATTTTGAACGAACAACTAGATAGAGAACCCAGAGAAAAAGAAATTTCTCTCTGCCCCTGTAAGAGTACAATCAGCTACATGGACTGCTGTATGCCCTATCATTACGGTAGAAAAAAACCTGAAACTGCTGAGCAGCTCATGCGTGCTCGCTACTGCGCGTATTTTTTTAGAAGGGTGGATTACCTATTTGATACCTGGCATCCCGATACGAGAGAGAAGAATCTCCGTGAGTCGCTGAAAGAGACGATCCACCAAGTGAACTGGAATTTCCTCCATATCCTTGGAACCGCTAAAGGTGAAAAAGAGGACAAGCAGGGGAAGGTGGAATTTGCCGCTGAATATTACGTCGATAACGAAAAGTACGAACTTCAGGAATGCTCACGCTTTAGGAAATATAAAGGAGCTTGGCGATATCTTGACGATAAAGGCTAGTCGGTGAAATTCGTTTTTGAGACAGAAATCCACAAGGTTTTTTTTAATAAGACGTGGCGAGCTCGTCTCAGTTATAACTAAAATTCGTCGTACCGCGGAGTGGCACAAACTAAGTGACGAATAGAAGCGTCATACGTGCGGGCTTCCATCAAAGGGCATGACCGAAGCTGGTCATGCCCTTTGAGGAACCTAATAAACCTTAACGGTTTCCTGATCTGCGCGTTCTGTTACCAGAGTTGGCTCTAGCAGGTCTTCCTGAAGGTCTTGAATCATTAGCGCCGGCGTTCTTACCGCCCTGTCTTGAGTTTCTACCGCCTTGAGCTGAAGGCTTTCTTGGTCCACGTGCTTGGCGTGCAGCTTCTTTCTTTCGAGCTGCAATCTTCTGTACTTCTGAAGCAGTAGGTGCGCGGTCAGTCCAGAGTTGTGGCTCGAATCCTTCGACGACTTGAAGAGGGATTTTTTTAGAGATAAGTTTTTCGATAGCTGTGAAGAATGGACGCTCGTCGTTAGAGACTAGCGAGATCGCTTCACCCTCTTTACCGGCGCGACCTGTTCTACCGATGCGGTGAACATAATCTTCAGGTATGTTAGGCAACTCGTAGTTGATCACATGAGGAAGCTCAGAAATGTCGATGCCACGTGCAGCTATGTCTGTTGCAACGAGGACCTTAACAGTTTTGTCTTTAAATCCAGCAAGTGCCTTCGTGCGTGCGCCTTGGCTCTTGTTTCCGTGAATAGCGCTGGAGTTGATGCCATTTTTTTCAAGAAGGGTACAGAGTCTGTTGGCTCCGTGTTTGGTACGGGTGAAAATGAGGACTTGTTCCCACTTACCTTCTTTAATGAGCTTGGTGATGATCGATGACTTGGATTCCTGGTCACAGCGGTATGCGCTCTGAGTAACAGTGTTTGCAGTTGAGTTCTCAGGGCTGATCTCGATGGTGATTGGATCGACCAAGAGTTCACGTGTCATTGCGCGAATGTCTTTAGAAAATGTAGCGGAGAAGAGAAGGTTCTGACGCTTTCTAGGAAGCATCTTGATCACCTTGCGGATGTCATTAATGAATCCCATGTCGAGCATGCGGTCAGCTTCATCAAGAACAAGGATGTTGATGTTTTCAAGCTTACAAGCCTTTTGCTCGCAAAGATCGAGAAGACGGCCAGGAGTGGCTACCAAGATATCAACACCATCTCGGAGTTGTTTGATCTGTGGCCCGATTTTTACGCCACCAAAGACGACGGCACTACGGATATTGGTGTTAGCACCGTAGGTTCTAACGTTATCATGGATCTGAGCGGCAAGTTCACGTGTAGGTGTGAGGATGAGAGATCTGATAGGACGACCACGCGACAGTTTCTTATCACTGGTTTCGTCCAAAATCTGAATGATAGGAAGGGTGAAGCCGGCTGTCTTACCTGTGCCAGTTTGTGCTGCTGCGATGAGGTCGCGGCGTTTGAGTACGGCTGGTATAGCTTGTGCTTGGATGGGAGAAGGGGTCGTGTATCCTTTATCAGTGACGGCACGAACAAGTTCCTCGGATAACCCGAGGTCTGAGAAGTTTTTCATAGTATGGTTTTTTACTGTTAAATATGATAGCTCGTAAAAATGCCACATATTTTGAACAAGTGATTTCTCAAGGTAAGAAGCGAGTCCTGATTTGAGAGAGGTGATTTTGTAGTTGAGACATTATTATCCCTGAAAAGGCGGGTAATGAAGTAACTTCAATGATTTAAATTGCTGTTATATAATATCGTAACAGGCAATATAAGTTTTGATCTAGTCTAGGGCACAAGGAAACGCGAGATAAAAATGTGTTGTGTCCCATTGTTTATTTTCTCAAATGACAATTGATAGACTTAGAAAAAGAAATTTTCATTGTTTTTTAATATTTCTTAGTCAGAATGATTGCGGATTAAAAATGTTGCTTTTCGAGTCGGTATGTCTGTCGTTTTTCGTGCCTTTTCCTTTTAAGGAATACTGACTAGTGATATGTTGCTAGTTGAGTCTAATCAATTTATTTGGTAATTTTACGTTTGTTAGTTTTATTATGATCATATTTAAATTTGAAAACTGCGCGTTTAGACGAGTAATAGATTTCTGGAAAGTACTCACTTTAAGTATCGGTCTTTTTATCGTGCAAGATGCGTATGGCGTGGATGACGATGAGGATGGTTTGAGTGATGTTTGGCAACATTATTTTAATACAGGGGCTCTTACTAGAGAGCAGGATAGTGACGGTGATGGTTACTCTAACTTAAAGGAGTCGATTGCTGGAACCAACCCTAGGGATGCGGGAGATAAGCCCATACTCTTATATTGTTTTGAACACGATGGTGCGAGTGTGTGTGAGTTCTCTTTCAAGACGATATTCGGTAAATTCTATCAAATTGAGGGTACAGACGATCTTTCTGGTTTCACTGCAATTGATGCGGGCTGGGTGGGTGATGGCCAGACACGCACTCTCGCATTGAGTGATGATGATACCCTGGTCACAACAAGTCCTATTAAGGCAGAGTTCTGGTCAGATATCTCTACAGATGTAATTAGTGATCTTAATACTCAAACGGGGTTTCCATTGAGTCCAGATGGGTTGATCTATATCGCCGAGCCAGAGGCACCCAAGTTTTTAGCAGTGGGTTATGGTGGAAAGCTATCGACGCAGATTACGCCACCTTCGACTGGTGCGTATAAATTTTATCTATCTTCTGGAGTGCCGGCACAGCTTTATGTAAGTGATTCGACGGAAGCGAGTGGCGCTGAGCTGATTGCGGAAGTATTACCCACTCAAGCAGGCATGAGCGAGGAGGAATGGAATACCTACGAGTCACAGTCGTCAGATTTTCAAGAGCTTGTAGAGGGTCAATCTTACTATTTAGAGCTTCGATACGTGGGCGGTTTGTCATTACTTCACTCTCAGGTGGCGTGGTCTGGCGTAGGGTTATCGGGGATTCAGAAGATCGAGAAAGATGCATTGGCTTCTGTAGATGTGCCTTTGTTAGCGGATGCTGATAATGTTCTCTACAATGCTGATCTCACCAATTTAGGGTCCATTAACTTTTTCCAACTTGCCATAACAGACCAAGATCAAGATGGAGACGGCTTAAGTGATATGGAAGAGCTCTCAATGGCTGAGTTCAGAAATGTTTTATTTTTTGATGAAGAAACGACCACGGGTGTGCCCGACGATAGTGTCGTGACAACGGGTTTACTTTTAAGTGCAGCTGAGGGGAAAGCAGAGGTCTCACTGTATGCTACTGATGCGGCAGCGTTTGAGAGTAATTATCCGAGTACGATTGTAGACGAGGCGGAGATTACTCTGACGCGTACTGGTGAACTCCAGCCTTTAGCGGTCAAGATTTGCGTAGAACCTCTAGAATCTACGGGTTCTACAGCAACGGTATGTGATGGTAGCTGCTGTACGCTTATCGGTAGTGCTGGTGATGAGATCGCGGAAGTGGAGGACTATATTATCAAGGATGAAGATGGAGTGATCATTAATGACACAGTTCATTTTGCTTTTGGCGAAACTCTGAAAGTACTTACAATCACAGCGGTCGATGACGACATTAACGAGTACCCTGAAACGCTGAACATTGCGATCGATACCACTGCAAATGATGATTACGACGTATCGCCAACTCAAAATGGAGCGTCTATTCAGCTTTTTGACCTGCCAGAGAGCGATGATAATATCACGCTGTTCACAGGTACATTTAGCAGAGATGGGAACGCTGATTCCACGAAAATTACCGAAGCCTCTGGTTTCGTGACGGCGACGATTAATGGGCCTAGAACTGAGATTAGAATGTGGAATGAATTTTCTAATTTGTCATCAGATCAGCAAGACTCGCATGTTCATAAATCTGGAACTGGAAATTCACCTGGAAGTATTATTTTTGAGATTGTGGAGACCGTTACAGACACTGGTGGAAACCCCATTGATATCCCGCTCAATGGAGCGTTAAGTAACCATTTATGGGACTTGTCTGACTCATCAGGAGCCGTGTCGACGTCTGGTGGTGCTGCATCAAAACAGGTAATCATTGACTCGTTATTCGGGCAAAACGATGAAACACCTCTGTATTTGAATATCCATAGTATTGATCATCCGAATGGCGAAATTTGGGCATTCTTTGGTTTGTCAGAAGGATCGGTGATAGATCCTGGTGATGCTCCTGCCGATGATGTTCTGCCGCAACTTTCGGGTGACGAGCTGGAATCTGAGGTGCGCCGATTCTTAAATCAGGCTACCTTTGGTGCGACAGAGGAGAATGTAGCCGCCCTGCTCAGTAAGATAGAGACCGAGCGTCTGACAGATACCGAGTATCACAGGCTTGAGGCGTTCTCTGACTGGATTGATGACCAGATAAATCCTGAAGTTGTAAAACAGACGTATTTGTTAGATTTAACCTTAGCGAGCCACTTCCAACATTTTGAAGCCTCTCAGTATTTTGATGAGTCAGCCAGTGATGTGCCGGTAGCTTACCCCGATGTTTGGCCCACTGTGAACCGCAGCGATGAAAGGCCCGAGTACTGGTATTTAAACGACGAATATCCTATCTCTACCAATGATTACAATCAGGCTAAATCAAATGGCTTTACTACATTCAATGTATTTGGTCGCGAAGATGCTTTAGCTGCTGATTGGCAGATGAAGTTAAATGGCCGTGATCAACTGAGGCATAAGATGGGTTTTGCACTTCAGCAGATTGTTGTAGCGAGTGACGCAGATCGCGATATTTACTTAAGAGCATACGCTTCAGTGAACTACCGTGACATGCTCAACGAATACGCCTTCGAATATTACCGCGATGTGCTAGGCTTTGTAAATTGGAGCCCGGTGATGGGGCAGTGGCTATCGAGTACGAAGAATGAAAAAGCGACTGATTTTGATGGAGATGGCATCTATGACTCTTATCCAGATGAGAACTTAGCTCGTGAAAACATGCAGTTATTTTCTATTGGACTGTTTGATATCTGGACTGATGGCACCCTCAAGCTCAGCAATGAAGGTTTGCCTAGGCAAAGTTATACCAACGACGACATCAAAGAGTTCGCAAAGATCATCACGGGCCAAAGCTTTAGTTTACTGGATGGTGATAATAATCACAAGTGGGGTGGTATGCCATTTAGTGAAGAAACGCAAAATGACTCATTCTATGGATCAGCTGGTGCAAGAGGGCCACACAATAAGACTTACACCTACCCTATGAAAATGTTTGGTGAGTATCACAGTCTCGGTACGAAAACATTTGCTGGAACAACGATTGATAATACCTCAATCACGGATCCTGATGAACTTGGCGTAGCCGATATCGAGTCTGCAATGGACTGGCTCGCGGGTAAGCCAGGTGATGGGCTACCAGACTTTGATATGGTAAGCAGTCATGTAAGCACCCCGGCATTTATTTCCAAATTACTCATTCAGCGTTTTACAACATCAAACCCATCTAAGGAGTACTTACACCGTGTGGCTACAGTATTTAAAAATTCTGAAGGTCATTTAGGTGAGACGGTAAAGGCAATCCTTCTGGACTCTGAAGCTCGCGAGTATGATTTAAACAATCAGTTATTCGGGATGAAGAAATCACCGCTAGAGGCTTTCATTCAGTTTCTGAGAGCGATGGAGGCGCACACCCACTTACCTCTTGATACGATCGACCTAAACGATGCAGATGACGTTGCGAGATACGATACGGGGCAACATACTTATCCTAACCCAGCGGTTTACTTGAGTTATTTTTCTTATCCCGAGAGTCAGATCAATGGCCAAGAACGCAACGTTCGCTTCCGTAAACAAAATACGACATCTACAGAAGACAGTGGGTTACAGATGGATCTCTTTAAATCGGCTTCGGTATTTAATTACTATTTACCTGATTACACAAAGGGTGGATCCATTTCTGAAGCTGGACTCGTAGCTCCTGAGATGCAGATAGCTACGGAGCCTGATGTGGTACGTAATATTAATTTCTTTGAAGGTTTGATCTATGAATCAGGCTCTCGCAATTATAGTTCATCTGGAGCTTTAATCGCTCGTTACAACGGTCAAGTTCTCAATTTCTTAGGTTCTAGTAATGCCTACTTATCAATTGTTTCAGGCAGTTTGAGGCTTCCTCTCAATGAGTTAGCCGATAAGATGTACCCCAGTGGTGTCATCACTGCTACGGCTACAAGAACAAGTGAGTCTCTCGCTGATCAGATGTTGGTTGATGCTATCGATGATCGCCTCACGAGCGGGCTCTTCAGGAAAAAATATTCTTATGATTCCACCGATGACGATGATCCCAATATTGCGGGTGTGGATGACTCTTTGAAAAATCCTTATGAAATCATCATTGATGCCATCACAGCCGCTCACGGTGATAATGACCATGTGGACAAATTACAAGATGCACTCTATCTAGTGATTATGTCCCCTGAATTTCAAATTAGAAAATAATATGTCCAAAACTCTACGTAATCTCTCGCGTCGCCAGTTTCTTAAAGCTGGCACCTGTGGCACGATGACTATTGGCCCGCTTGTCAATACCATCTCACAACTCTCACTCATGCGTGCTGCGACGACGAGCGCCATTGGCGCTGAGGTTTACGATAGTACTGATTATAAAGCGCTGGTATGCGTTTTTCTTAGTGGTGGTGCTGATGCCAACAACATCATTATCCCACGTGCGGCCCACGACTTCGGTGAGATATATGCCAATGATCGAGGTGCGGTAGGTATCGCCAATGGTGTGGACAGTAATTACAATAATTCTGAAACAGACGATACTGTTGAGATCACAGTGGATGAAGATGACACTAAGTTTGGATTGCACCCATCTTTAGTAAATTTGGCGGCCATGTTTAACAATAAGGAAGCTGCGTTTATTACCAATGTAGGCACTTTAGCTGAACCGACCACCAAGCTTACTTACAGTACGAGTAGTTTGCCAAAGCAGCTGTTCTCACACTCAGACCAGATAACGGAATGGATGTCTTCGATAGCGGATCAGCCATACAAATCGGGTTGGGGAGCAAGGATAGCCGACCTTTACAACGACACGTGGAATGAATTCACCCAAACCTCGATGATGATTACAGCATCGGGGAGTAATAAATTCCTCGGCGGTGGAAACCTTGGTCAGTATTCAGTGAGCTCAGCGGGTGCGATCAGTTTAGCAGGGTTTGGTACTGATTATGCCAATGCCGCGGATACATCTTCTGCTACGGGGATTCGTTTTGAAGCTATGGAGCGCATCATGCAATATAGTCATGCTCACATTATTGAAGAGGGCTATGCTGAAGTTCTCCGCAGTGCGAGAGCAAGCGAGCAATTCATCAAAGAAGCCATGAGTAGCGAGGATGATCTGGCGATTGATTTTGATAGTATTTGGTCAGATTATAATGCGACAGAAGATATTGGAGATCAGCTGAAATCCGTTGCTCGTCTGATCGCTGGAAGGTCATCGTTAGGGAACAACAGGCAGATTTTCTTTGTGAACATGGGTTCTTTTGATCATCACAAAGGAATGAATGCAACTCTGGCTGAGATGCTAACGAGTTTAGACAATGCCTTAGGAGCTTTCAATCAAGCCATGCAAGAGCTCGCCGTGGCGGATAATGACTTTTCCTATGATAGTGTTACGACCTTTCAAGCCTCTGACTTCAACCGTACTTGGACAGCTAATAAGTCAGCTGTCGGCACGGCGGGAACAGATCACGCATGGGGGACGCATACTTTCGTCTTTGGTGGTGCCATTGAAGGCGGTGCTTTCTACGGAACTTTTCCTGAGCTTGGCGTAGGTAGCGCCGATGATGTTCCTAGTGGTTCGCGTGGTCGCTGGATACCGACGACCTCCGTCGATCAATATGCGGCAGTTCTTGCTAACTGGCTCGGTGTGGATTATGACAGCTCTGAGATGACTGCGATTTTCCCGAACTTAGATCGATTTCAAGATCCGCGAGATAGCAGCTCAAATATGAACTTTTTTAAATCCGTTTAGTTTTTAACATGTCAAAAAATCGTAGTTGGTTTGTTTTTTCTATTATCTGCATACTCATGCTGCTGATTTGGGTGATTGGTAGAAAAGAAGAAACCCAAGGTGAAAGTCCCGGTCCTAGTGCCTCGGCAAGCGGGGATGCAGGCAGTAGCGTACGTCCTGCTAAAAATAATATTTTGAGTCCCTCTGAAAAGAAGGTTTCCTCAGAAGAGGAAATACCGGGTGATCCGAGGGTTCAGAGACTTGCCAATGGCTTTGTCAACTATATGCCTGCAATTGAAGCGAGTAAGGAACTTAATACCAAGGGCTCGGTAGAGCAGCACGTATCAATCGTCTCAAGATTGCTTGATCACTATCGTTACGCCTATAAAGAAAACCCGGTAGGTGGAGAAAACTCAGAGATCACGAAGCAGTTAACGGGGGGGAACCCTATGAAAATTGTATTTGTAGATAGTGCATCAGAGGCACTCGTAGGTAATGAATTAGTCGACACATGGGGTTCGCCCTATTTTTTTCACGCTGAATCATCGCAAAAAATGGAGGTCATCTCAGCGGGGCCAGATTTAGAAATGTGGACTGACGATGACATTTCGAGTGAAGACTAAGCTCAAGAAGAGTGCTTTTCTCGATCACAATACGTGTAATTCCTAGATTCCTATTGACATATCATCGTCTCGCTCATAGTTTGCGCGCCCCTCGAAACGGGGTGGGTAGTAATCGCTGCCCTGGGAAATTAGCTTAAAGCTCCTAATCTTAGTAGTTTTTTGCTTACTTACTTATTAATAACACTATGAAAAAAACTTTTTCAGCCAAAGCTCAGGAAATTGAGCGTAAATGGTATGTGATCGACGCTGCAGATAAAATCGTTGGTCAAGTCGCCGTGCAAGCCGCTAGTTTACTACGCGGTAAACATAAAACAATCTTCACTCCTCATGTGGATACTGGTGACTATGTCATCATCATCAATGCTGAGAAAGCTGTATTCTCTGGAACGAAAGAGACAGATAAAATTTACACACGTTACACTGGATACGTAGGTAACCAGAAGGTTGAAACACCACGTAAAGTGCGTGCAAAACGTCCTGAGCTTCTTCTTGAGCGTGCTGTTCGCGGCATGGTACCACACAATAAGTTGGGTGATGCTATCTATAAGAAGTTAAAAGTCGTTGTTGGTGCAGATCATAAATATGAAGCACAGCAGCCAGAAGTTATCGAAGTTGCTAAATAAGCGAGTTAAACCCATTAAAATTAAATTAATCTCATGAGCGAAGAAACAACCTATTGCGCGACAGGTCGCCGCAAGTCTTCCGTTGCCCGTATCTGGCTTAAAGCTGGTACAGGTAGAATTATCATTAACAACCGCACTTTTGAAGAGTTTGTACCTACAGTAACTCTTCAGAATCTCGTGCTAGAACCCTTCCAGAAAGCAAAGCTTGTCAATAAGTTTGACGTTAAAGTCGTTGTTAAAGGTGGTGGTAGTTCTGGTCAAGTCGGTGCTATCCGTCTCGGTATCTCTCGTGCTCTTTGTGAGCTGAATGAGGAGCACCGTCCGTCACTCAAAGAAGCTGGCCTTATGCGCCGTGATCCACGTCAGAAAGAGCGTAAGAAGTACGGTCAGCCTGGTGCACGTAAGAAGTTCCAGTTCTCTAAGCGTTAATCAACCCATTTATTACAAAGAGCTATGTCAAAACATTCATCTCTCAAGGCTGCTGGTGGTGCTACCGGAAAGCGTTCTGTACTTAAGCGTTTCGAACGCATCAAACTCCTCAGGGAGCGTGGTCAGTGGAAAGAAGGTAAAAGCCCTATTGGTCTTCCAAAGACTAAGCCGGAGTCTTAGCACTTCTATTTTCAAGCAATTTACTTCAACCCGCCCCATGGTTAAGCCAAGGGCGGGTTTTTATCGTTTGCGATCTATTTAAGGTCGGAAGCGACTTTTTTTCTCTACATTTTTAACAGCTAACTTATCTCTCATTGGTAACCACTACTATGTCCAAAGAACCTCAAGGAACTCGCCTTAACAAATATCTCGCTTCATGCGGTGTTGGCTCACGCCGTGCCTGTGATAAAATCATCCAAGAAGGTGAAGTTTATATCAATGGTAGTCGTTGCGATAACCCTGCTACTCAGGTTGAGCAGGATGATGTGGTGCGAGTTGGTAAAAAGATGGTCGCTCCTAAGGTAGTTGAGGTTGTCCTGTTCAATAAACCAGCTGGATTAGTTTGTTCGAAAAGTGACGAACTAGGTCGTGAAACGATCTATCACATCTTGCCACCACACATGCATCATTTAAAAAATGTGGGTCGCTTGGATAAAGAGTCTGAAGGCCTACTTGTTCTAACCAACGATGGTGATCTAGCATTAAAGCTGACTCACCCAAGTTTGAAGGTTGAGAAGGAGTATCTCGTGACTTTGAACCAAGCATTCGATAACGAAGTGATAGAGAGGCTACTCAAAGGCGTTCAAACGCCTGAAGGTCGTGCACGAGCAAAGGCGATTAAGCGAATTTCCCCGCGTAGAGTCCGCGTTGTACTTGAGACTGGGCTCAAAAGACAAATTCGCTACATGTTTGATGCCTGTCATTTGAAAGTAATCAAGCTAGTCCGTACCCGCATTGGTACTCTTGAAGGGGGCGGGCTTGAGCTGGGCAACTGGCGTGAGCTTGAACCAGATGAAATTGTTTCACTCCAGCGTAACCCTAAGGTACGCAAGGTACTAGAGACGGAAACGAAAACTCTTGTTCATAGGAAAGCTGGCAGACCAAGCAAATTTGCAGAGAAAAAACAATCATCTCATAGGCCGAATGGTAAAAGGTTTGCTCGGAAAGCGGCAAAAAAAACAACTTATAAAAAAAGAAAGTAGTTTGTAGTCGTGATTTTATCTGTCTAACATATTACAGATACATTAATCAGTTACTCTAGAAACTATGACCAAAGCTATCGAAAGGAATGTACTTGCCCCCTCTGAATTTAGGCCTTCGAAGGAGTTTTCTAAGAAAGCTCGGGTTTCGAGCATGGCTCAGTATAAAAGTCTATATAAAGAATCGATAGATAAACCTCATGTTTTCTGGGCTCGAGAGGGGAAGGAACTCTACTGGGATAAAAAATGGTCCAAGGTGCTGGATTGGAAAGAGCCCTATGCCCAATGGTTTGTAGGAGCCAAGACAAATGTGGCAGTGAACTGTGTGGATCGCCACGTTAATGAGGGACGAGGAAATAAAGCTGCAATCATCTGGGAAGGCGAACCTGGAGAAAAGCGGACTTTAACTTATAAACAGCTTCAGCGTGAGGTGTGTCGGTTTGCTAACGTTTTAGAAGCAAATGGCGTTAAATCAAAAGATAGGGTGCTGATCTACATGCCTATGGTGGTTGAAGCCAGTGTCGCGATGCTTGCCTGTGCACGTATTGGGGCTGTTCATTCTGTGGTTTTTGGCGGTTTTTCAGCAGAAGCGATCAAAGACAGAATAGATGATTCCAAAGCTAGCTGTGTGATTACAGCTGATGGTGGCTGGAGGCGTGGAAAAGTAGTGTCATTAAAAGACAATGTGGATGAAGCATTGAAAAAAGACAAACTTGTTAAGAAAGTTATTGTACTTAAGAGAACCTCCAACGAGGTGACGATGAAGCCTAAGCGCGATGTTTGGTGGCACGATGAGGTTGCCGCAGTTTCGGCTTCACATCAGGCCAAGTTTTTCGACAGTGAGCATCCGCTCTTTATTCTTTATACCTCAGGTTCTACAGGAAAGCCCAAAGGTATACTACACACAACGGGAGGCTACATGGTGAACACTTATGTGACCTGTAAGTATATCTTCGATATGCGTGATGAGGATGTTTACTGGTGTACAGCTGATGTCGGATGGATCACAGGGCATTCATACATTGTTTACGGGCCCATGCTCAATGGTGTAACGCAAGTCATGTATGAAGGGGCCCCTAACTATCCCGATTTTTCGCGATTTTGGCAGATGGTAGAAGAACATGGGGTCACTATTTTTTACACAGCTCCTACAGCGATACGCGCTTTTATCAAGGCTGGCGATGAACTGGTAGACAAACATGATTTGTCGTCACTGCGTCTCTTGGGTACCGTGGGTGAACCTATCAATCCCGAAGCATGGATGTGGTATCATGAAAAAATTGGAGGTGGACGCTGTCCCATAGTTGATACCTGGTGGCAGACAGAAACAGGAGCAATCATGCTCTCACCTCTTCCAGGCTGTACTCCTACTCAGCCTGGGACTGCTACTCGACCTTTTTTTGGCATTGATGCTGCTATTTTAAAGGAAAATGGCGATGAATGTAAACCTAATGAAGCTGGAAAACTTGTTATACGCAAACCGTGGCCTGGAATGCTGCGTAGTATCTATGGGGACAAGAGGCGATACAAGGCAACTTACTGGAGTGAATTCCAGGGGATGTACACTGCTGGAGATGGTGCACGTAAAGATAAAAAAGGCAATTTCTGGATTGTTGGTAGGCTCGATGACGTTTTGAATGTTTCTGGTCATAGATTAGGCACAGCTGAAGTGGAGAGTGCCCTTGTTTCGCATGCTACAGTAGCAGAAGCGGCGATTGTTGGACGTCCACATGATATTAAAGGTCAAGCTATCGTAGCGTTTGTAACCCTTAAAAAGGGCGTTGAGGAATCACCCGAGCTATTAAGCGAAATTCGCAATCACGTGGGCACAGTTATTGGTGCTATTGCTAAGCCAGATGATGTGTATTTTACTCCTGCATTACCTAAGACGCGCTCTGGGAAAATCGTCAGGAGACTTCTTAAAGAACTCGTTAACACTGGTGAAGTTACTGGAAACATGACAACCTTAGAAGACGTAACTGTAGTAAAAACCATACAGGGTTTAATTCCCAAAAAGTGAAATTAAATATGATTAGAAAATTTAATGAATACTGTTAAATATATAGCTGCTAGGCTTGGGATATCTTTGGGTGTTAGTTTCAAGAAAAAATGGCTTACCGCAGCTGCTGATGAATCACACCTATTACAGCAAGCAGAAGAGCTGTTAGGATATGATCTTTGGCGTCACGTTGAGGATCTCGAAGAGATTTCAACGGAGTACTGGTCATTACGCCAGCTGGAGCTGAAAAGAAATAAACTCCAGAAAATGATGGATGAGGCTATCGAGAATCTTGAAAAAACGCAGGGGGCTAGGAGTCAATTGCTGAATGAGACGAATGACGGCAATATTTCGCATGAGGAAAAAAGAGACGAGCTCAAAGATGAGTTGAAAAAAGTCATGAAATCTCGTGATGATGTCATCGGACAAGCTAAGCAAATCAAGCGAAGTATGGATGCTTCCAAGGCCAAAATAGAAGTGCTAAGTGAAGATCAAATTAACGAGACAGTGGTCCAACAAGAAAAGCAAAAAGTAGGCGCTTATCAAGAAAAGCTACTCACGCTCAAAGCAAAAAGAGACAAAGTCGCCCTAACAATAAAAGGTCTCAATCAGAAGCTTAGTGATATAGAAAATATCATTACTGCTGAGCGCAAAAATCTGAGAGACAAGGCATCAAGTGTCTATCAGGGTATCGGTAAAGTGAATCGTGATATTTCTCAGCTGTCATCAGAGGTTGGTCTAATTGACATAGAAATTAAGAAAAATTGCACAAGAATTGGGCGTTATCTAAGTGTCCATACGTCGAACGATAAATGCTGTGCTGAAATTTGTGCGAAAAGCACTGGATTGGTAGGATCTTGTCAAAACTTGAGAGCCTCAATCGCATTAAATCATAAGCTAGCTGCACTAGCGGGTGACTAGTCGAAACGTTATTGGTGACAAACTGAAGATAGTTACCACCAAAGTATAGCACACACGAGAACGGCAATACCGTAAATCAAGCCACCCAGAGCGGCGGATTTATAGCGTGCTTCAGTTTTTGTCACCCATGTAATAGCATCACGCATGGTGTAGGGCATACCGACCCAGAAAAGCCCTTTAATGATCATTACATAGGTGAAAATAGGTACCAGCAGGCGGGTGATAGAAGGTTCTAGAAAAGAAGAGTAGAGCAGAGGGGCTGCTGACATAAGTGCGATAACTCCGATGGCTCTCACCGTGAGAAATTCTTTCACGTGAAGGATCATACCTGCTGCTGCAATAGGAACGATGATACGAAGAATCTTTTTCGCGGAATTGAATTCGCCGAGATCCATTTGAAGTTTACTGAGGAAACCAAGTCCATCGGGAGCAATTAGCAGCCAGAACCACGCCATGCCAATTCCCATGAACCATGGTGCGAGTGCACTATTACGTGGGAGTTTGATAAGGAAATTTTTGCTCTCCACGGGCTTCAGTAGCATCCAGAGGTGGAGGCAGATGAGCCAAGCTGCTAGGATGTAGCCAACTGTATTCAGAGGAAGTTTCTCGTAAGGGTGCATTGGTGGCGGATGTTAAGAGGAAATAGCTTAGTGAAAAGGCTTATTTTAGCACAGGTGTGCCGTAGAGGGAGAAGCCGGTGGCGTCTTCGATGAAGACCTCAAATATTTCCCCTGTCATGCGTTGGGCATCACCGTCAAATATAACGATTTTGTTTTGGCTGGTTCTTCCCATCAGCTTTTGATCGTTTGTTTTTGATACTCCTGTGCAGAGTATCTTTTGACGAGTTCCCACGAGACGGGCATTTTTTTCGATGGCGAGTTCATTGACAACTTTGAGCAGTTCCTGATTTCGTTCCTCTTTGACTCTCTCAGGAATTTGATTTTCCATTTCCGCTGCTGGTGTGTTTTTGCGTTTGGAATAGCGAAAGATAAAAGCGTTATCAAATTCTAGGTGTTTTACAGTGTCGACAGTAGCCTGAAAGTCTTCTTCCGTTTCGCCAGGAAAGCCAACGATGATATCGGTTGTGATAGCCAGATCTGGACGAGCAGCTTTCATGTTTTCGCAGATTTCTATGAACTTCGCGTTTTTGTACGGTCTGCGCATCTGCTTGAGAATGGTGTCACTGCCACTCTGCATCGGGAAGTGGATATGGCTAGCGAGCTTGGGCAAATAGGTAAATGCGTTGACTAGATCGGCGCGATAGCCAATGGGGTGAGGTGATACGAAGCGAATGCGCTCGATACCCTCAATCTCGTGTACGGCTTCTAATAGTTGAACAAAAGGCGACTTACCATCGACTTTAGGGAACTCTGTGCGTCCGTAGAGGTTGACGATTTGCCCCAGAAGATTCACTTCTTTGACGCCTTTGGTGACTAGGTTTTTGCACTCAGCAACAATGTCCGCAATGGGCCTGCCACGCTCCGCGCCACGCGTATCAGGAACAATGCAGAACGAGCAACGCATATTACAGCCCTGCATGATAGAGACGAATGCGGTGCACTGATCTTCTTTGGTGATGTGGTCTTTGATGGTGTTCTGACTGCCTACCTCCTCGGCGGTATCACAGACAGATTGCCCTGAGAGGGAGAATTGGGGCTCATCCATACGCTTTTCAAGACGTTGGCTGAGGATATTATCAACGTATTCGAAGGCGCGGTGGTATTTTTGCGTACCCACTACCACGTCAAGATGCGGGATGTTTTTAAAAAGTTCTTTTCCACGGCTCTGTGCCATACAGCCCATATAGCCAAAGACGATGTGCGGTTTTTGATCACGATATTTGCCCATGATCCCCATTTTCCCAAGCGCCTTTTGCTCAGCCTGATCACGTACGCTACAGGTATTCACTAAGATCGCATCAGCATCTCTCTCATTTGGCGTTACGGTATAGCCGCCTTCAACAAACATCCGAGCAACCTGCTCAGAATCACGTTCATTCATTTGTCATCCGTATGTTTTGATAAAGACCTTGGGCATGGGCGAAAAGGTGTATGGTCTGAGAGTGAAGAATCAAGACTAAAGAATCAAGGTCTCAGCCAGTGGCGAGAGTTTTGAAAAAGATACGCCCGACAGGATTCGAACCTGTGACCGCCTGATTAGAAATCAGGAGCTCTATCCAACTGAGCTACGGGCGCGAATAAAATAATCGCTTATTGTATAATGGTTTCAGTGTTTTTTGAATCCTTAGCCTTTGATTAGTTGACCATGTTTTTTGACCATAGCGCTTTCCAAGGCGGCATTAAGCTGGATAATATGAGCGATTATGTCAACTTAATTGCATGCCGACCACTTGGATTAGTGTGCCTCACGAGAATTTAGTGAAGGTGAAAGAGTCTGGAATCTATTATCTGCAAGCATCTGTAGCTGGTAAGAAGGTGAGGAAATCACTGAGGACAAACAAGCTGAGGATAGCAAAATTAAAGCGTGATGATTTGCTGGCCGCGCTTAGGACTCAATCAGGTAAGCCGTCTAGCTCTCCAATTGGTGACTATGGTGAGTTAGTCGAGAGTGTGGTTTCTTATTATAAATCTCTTCCATCGTATCAAATTAAGCCTAAGTCGTTGGTTTACAGAATGGAGTGCCTCAGTGTTCTTGACAGGACAATAGGTAAGGACTTAGGCGCGTGGGATGGTCAATTCATGCGGCAATGGTGGAGTTCTCCTGGTATGGTTAAGTTTAGTGCTGGCCGCCGTAATAATGTCTTAGGCACTCTGCGGAAGATGATAGAATTGCTCATCGAGTCTGGGGCTGTTGATTCTGATCCTACAAGGTTACTTAAGCGCGTTAAGATTGTTGTCCCGCGCGTGGTGGTGCCTTCTCAGGACAGTTTTAAGAAAATAGTAGCTCAGATGAGGATTAAGAAAGATGGCAGAACTATGCGTGAATCGGCTGATATGGTAGAATTCATGGCTTATTCTGGCTGTAGATTAGGGGAGGCGCGTGAGGTTTTATGGCGAGATATTAACGCTGATGAAATCTTAGTTACAGGGGGTGTGTATGGAACTAAAAACCATGAGGCTCGGCGTGTACCTATTGTATCAGCTATGAGGGATTTACTCAGTGCAATGGAGCGCGGGGAAGATGATGCGAAAGTGTTCAATATACTTAATCCTAAGAAGGCACTAAGCACGGCTTGCGTCAGGCTGCGAGTAGATCATATGACACCAAAGACTTGCCGCCACTATTTTGCCACGGTTTGCATCGAGAGTGGGGTTGATGTGCCAACGGTTGCTAAGTGGATGGGGCACAAGGACGGTGGTGCGCTGGCTATGAAAGTCTATGGGCACCTTAGAGATGACCATAGCAGGGCGGCCGCGAAGCGAGTCCGCTTCTAAAAATACCAGCACCGATAGGTGCCTAGATAACAGCAAGACGCACAGCGGCTGCGTCTAAGAATACAAGCACCGATAGGTGCCTAGGTGATAGAATTAAGTGTAGCGGTGGTATTGGTTAGGTTGTCTTGTTTGTTGGTGTGCTCGGTAGTAGTACCGCGATTTTTTCGCGTAGATCGCAGTAACTATGCACTCAGCTCGCTTAGTAGTAGCTAGGCGCGATTTTTTAGGGTATTCATGAAAGGTGGAATATTCATGAGTATGTAGGTTGATATATATAGGAAAAGGAATCTCTTTGAAGTTGCTCAAACTGACCTGCGCTAGAAGACCTCACTATTCTTTTGCGGGGGGTGGTTAGTTTTTCCTTTTCCGTTTTCTGTGAGTAAGTATGACGGTATTTTACATTTCCTGTTTTTCCTTTTTCTGCTGTACTCAGTGCATGCGATATTTCTTCTGTTTGTTTTTCCCGCCGTTAGCGGTGTTGTTGTGTGGTGGTAAGCTTGGTAGCTGCTTGCTTAATGTGGTTCTGACTTTGTGCGGCTGGATACCTGGAGTGATCCATGCCTTTTTGGTGGTTAATGAGTACAAGGCAGATAAGCGGATGGAGAAGATGGTTCGGATGATGAAGGGTTAAAGCTAGAAAAGGCGAAAAAATCGCGCTTACTACTACTGCTGACGCTTTTCAGGGCTGCTGTCTCACGAGCTGTCTCATGAGCGGAATGCCTCAGGTGACAGATTTTCCTTTATTTTATAAGGTGTTGCTGAGTTTTGTCTCATGGACTCATGGGAAATCCCTATTGTTTATATATTTTTGCGTTTTATTAATTTAAATACTTTTGTTTAGTGATTTCTCATAAGACAGTAAGACAGTAAGCAGTAAACCTATATTCTATAAGGGAAAAGTTGTCTCATGAGCTGTCTCATGAAGGGAAGTTTGTCTCATGACTCATAAGACAAACTTGCTAAATAGCTCCTGATAAAGATAAAAAGGGGCGTTTTAGGGATAGAAAATGCCGAGAAATTTTGCTGGCGACTGCTACTACTGACTTATCTTAGTGAGAATAAACTCTATTCTACCTTGATTTGGCGGTTGTGAGGGGTGGTTTATGTATATTCTTGTAATACATATACTAAATAGTATAGATTCTGGTTGAACATATAAGTTTGCGACTGTAGTTATTTCTCCAAGACCTTCTTATAGAAGGTAAAAAATAGACAAATATGAAAAACGAAGATGGAATTCCTCTTAGAGTGCTCATTTATTTAGACTCAGATGAATGGGTTGCTCATGTCTTAGAGTTTGATGTTGTGGGTGTAGGTAGTACTCCGGAGGAGGCTCAAGAGCAGATGATGGGCGCTGTTGATTGTCATGTTTCATTTTGCCTGCAAGAGGGTATGGAACTGATGACCCCCGCTCCTAAGCGCTTGTTTGATATATGGGATGCTGTTCAAGAGCGTAAGCTTTCACAAAGGCCAAAAACATCCCCTAGAAACTATCAATTATCTACTCTTCCTTATAAAAGAAGGGATGATCAGACGGTGCGAAATCAATTCTGTATTGCCTGATGCCTGCGTCTTTAAGTTACAAAGATGTTATAAAACTGCTTAAATCCGAGGGTAATTTTGTAGTATATGAGAACAGGGGTAAAGGGGGTCATAGAATGATTTGTTTGGAGAATGCTAAGGGTGAGAAGTTGGCAGTTTGCCCTATTCCTTATCATGGCAGTAAACCAATATCGCGCGGTGTTCTTAAGGTGATCAGGAGAAAGTTTGGTCTTCCTGATGATTTTTTTGAAAGTAAGAATCGTAAGTTTAAAGGGAGTCATCGCGTTCAGAACGATCAAGGCGTTCAGGATGATGAAGGGTTTAAACGCAATAAGAAGCGCAAGTAATTAGGCTGTTGTGCCTGTTAAATATGCATGTAAATCCAAATGTGGATGTATCTAAATCAAGGGGGTCGGTAATAGTGGACGCCCTTTGCGCTTGTTCTTAGTGGACACAAAAAACCCGCAGCTCCATGAAGGCTTGCGGGGTGTTTTTTAGAGGGTGTGCGTTTGAGATTTTTTAATGTCCTTTAATCTGCTCCTGGGCTAGTTTTTTTAATTCTGCCTCAGCCCATTCTTGAGGGCTTTGGCCTTTCATTGCTGCGGTTTTGCAGATTCTCGTAAAGCGTTCTCTTTCAAATGTGAGAACAAGGTTTTGTGGTTTTGCATTTAGCTCTTTGCTTTTTGCATCATCTATTTTAATTAGATTAATAATGATTAATGAGGCTTTTGCGGGCAGTCCTCTAGGTGTTGTTAGCCAGTTATTTACCGTGCCTCTTTTCACTCCGCACTTTTCAGCAAGCCAATCTCTAGAGTGGTGATTGTCCTTTAACCATTTAATGGCTCTTTCTTTTGTGATTTCCATGACTGTTTGTTTATACTGGTGGTAGCATTTGGGAAAGTTGGTTATATTTTTTTGCTCATGATTTCACTCTTTCTATTGGGTAGCCTAAAAGGCTGAGGCTTTCTCCTGGGTGGACATCGGGGAAGTCTGGATTTACGGAGGAGAACGGGGCTTTACCGCCGTTATAGATCTTTAGGTAGCAGCCGTTTTCATCACTGAATACGGCGGGTTTTCCTTTACGGGCGGTGTTTGTTTCCTGCTTAAGCTCTACTAGCCAGCGGTCCCCGTCCATGAACTGAGGTTCCGCGCTTTGTCCGTTCACCTCGAAGATGGCATGTGTGGCGGGGTCTAGAGTGGAGAGGGCGACTAGTGTTTCTCCTGATAGTTGGCTCTCTACGGGTTGACCTGCAGCCATGCAGCCGTAGAATGGGTATTCATTACCGTATGAGGCTTCTTCCTCTGCTAATAGGGATATGGGGGAGAAATATTCATCTGCCATTGCTTCTAAGCCATCAAATGCCCAGTCCTCTATGATCTTCCCTTCACTGAGGGCTTTTTCATTCCAGCGTTTAAATTGATCGTAGTTAGGGCGAAGGATGAGATTGTTTCTAAGCTCTTCTATTTCTTTGTCTTTATCCTTATCCATCAAGTCTTTAATGATGTAGATAGCTTTAGATGGGATGGGTCTATTAGACCTCCAAGATGAAATAGTAGGGAGTTTTACTCCTAGCTTATCTGCTAACCATTCATTGGTGTGGTCGTTTTCTGACATCCATTTAATCAACGTTTCTTTCGTCATGATGCTTGTTTTTATACATCCGTAGAAAAAATGTCAAACTATTTATACAAAAGTAGTTGACACTTATACAAATGTAGAATAAAACTACATCCGTAATGAAGAACGAAACGCCACCACAAGCGATAGCATTCCCGCCGCGCCGATACACCAAGAAGGTATTAGCTATGATTTTATCTAAAGCTGAGGAGTGGAAGGTGACACCGTTGAAAGCAGAATCTCGACTACTTGATCAGTTAGCTAATAAGAAAACAGGTCAGCCCGCTGTTTAATTAAAATAGATGTGCTCAGATTTGAGCACATCTAATCTAATCCCCCCAAATTTGGGGGCAATAAAACCACTCACCCCAAATTTGGGGTCAGTAAAACCACTCAATCCAAATTTGGACTGAGTGAAATAAATTAAGGAAATGATAACGACTATTAAAAATAAAGAAGGGGTGAGAATCTCGTCAAGAGACATCGCGGATAAAACGGGGAAACTTCATAAGCATGTTCTTCGTGATATTAAGAAGATGTTTGCTGATCTTGACTACACGGATGAATTTAATGAGTCCAAATTTGGACTCATCTATTTTGACGATCGAAACAGAGAGCAAGTTGAATACATGCTCGACCGCAAGCATACGGACTGCCTGATCATGGGATATGATGTGAAGCGGCGTATGGCGGTGCTTGATTACATTGAGCAGCTTGAGAATGAGCTGGCGCTTTCTAAGCGTGAAAAGCCTAAGGGCTATGTTGAAGGGCGTGTCAGTACTTTGCCTGAGCATAAGGGCTTTAATCAGATGGCGGCCTGCCAGTGCGGGTGCATGGGGATGCCTAAGACGGCTGAACAGCAAGCGCGATACTGGGCGGAACTCCGCCGCATGAAGGAGAATAGTGAGTAACTATGATCTATATGAATTTTTTTAACTGAAAACTGAAAAACTAAAACCAACAAAACAATGAAACATACAATGATATACAACCCTGCCGATGTCCCTAGCTGGACGAATAACATGATCCAGAACGCTGCTAAAGCGCGTGGTCTTACACCTGAGCAAGTAATTATTCAGTGTCTGATTATGATGCAGCCTAAGCAGCTAGAGAGCTTTCTCTTGAAACCTAATCTAGAAAAGATGGCGGAGGTTAAGGCTAAAGCGGCTAAATCGGATGAGTCGGAGACAGCAGGGGCAGGGGAGGCTCAATCATCTGACTCTTCATCTGCCACGTAGGACTCAAGTTCATGGCGCGCTTTTAATAAGGCTCCCATAACTTCCTCGAAAGTTAAGTGATCGGCACAGTATCCCTGAAATAAGTGGGTTTTGTCCTGATAGAATTTTTCGAGGGTGATCTTGATAAGATCAAGAGCGGGATCGTTAGGAATAGTGTCTTCAATAAATTCTCTGGATACATCTTTCATGGTGTATCTGGGGATAAATCAAAATCAATTTTAATCAATTAGTAAAAACCAAAACTAACAGAATGAACACCGAAGAATTTAAAACGCTACTATGCGAAAAACGAATCATATTCTATGAGAAAGAGGGGCTGATAATTATTAGTGGTCAAGATGACGTTTACCTCCGCAGCCTGACGAAGCTTCCCGACAACGTGAAGTTCGAGAATCAAGGTTACGTTTACCTCCGCAGCCTGACGACGCTTCCCGACAACGTGAAGTTCGAGAATCAAGGTTCCGTTTACCTCCGCAGCCTGACGACGCTTCCCGACAACGTGAAGTTCGAGAATCAAGGTTCCGTTGACCTCCGCAGCCTGACGACGCTTCCCGACAACGTGAAGTTCGAGAATCAAGGTGACGTTAACCTCCGCAGCCTTACGACGCTTCCCGACAACGTGAAGTTCGAGAATCAAGGTTCCGTTTACCTCAGCAGCCTGACGAAGCTTCCCGACAACGTGAAGTTCGAGAATCAAGGTTCCGTT
>JBPOGD010000017.1:0-26116 GCA_051252195.1 Akkermansiaceae bacterium
GTGTCTTTTCTGTTTGTTCATGTTGTTTGGATTTGGATGTTACCAAACCCTCTCACTCAACATGGACCACTTTTTCTAGCGGCGGCCAGTTGCGACAAATTGCGATGAAACTGCGACCTGACATGAAAAAGGGTGCTTCAGGGGCACAAAAAAGCTCCGCGAATCATTGCGAATCCTTATACTTAAAAAAATAAAGATGGTGCGCAATACAAGATTTGAACTTGTGACCTCTGCCATGTCAAGGCATTGCTCTACCACTGAGCTAATCGCGCACTTTATGAACTCGGTCGTGTTGCCGAGGCGGGCGCAAACTAGGCAGAGGGGCTGGCGGGTGCAAGTATTTTTTTGAGCAATCAGTAAGAATTAAGCCCACCGACCGACGCAAGTTACTTTCTTACAGGGATTCCCTGTGCGGCAAAAAGTTCTTTTGCCTCGCCTACCGTGTGCTCACCAAAGTGAAAAATACTTGCTGCAAGCACAGCATCAGCTTTGCCTTCTTTGAGGACATCTACCATGTGCTGAAGATTTCCGGCACCGCCCGATGCGATGACGGGGATGGTCACTGCTTCACTCACTGCTCGCGTGAGCTCGATGTCGTAGCCTGCCTTAGTGCCATCAGAGTCCATACTTGTTAGTAGAATCTCCCCCGCTCCACGTTCGCAGACTTCTTTTGCCCACTCGACAGCGTCTAGACCGACAGGTTTGCGCCCACCGTGGGTGTAGACGCCCCATTTTCCTTCTCCTTCTTTTTTGGCGTCTATGGCGACGACGATGCACTGATTGCCAAAAGCGGCAGCTCCCTCATTGATGAGCTCGGGGCGGACAACAGCCGCGGTGTTAATCCCGACCTTATCTGAACCCGCCATCAGCATCTCACGCATGTCTTCTACAGAACGGATCCCTCCACCTACTGTGAGCGGAATGAAACATTTCTCCGCTGTGCGACGCACAACATCGATCATCGTTTTTCTTTCGTCTGACGATGCCGTAATGTCGAGAAAGACGATCTCGTCAGCCTGCTGTTCATTGTAAGCAATGGCGCACTCTACGGGGTCACCCGCATCGCGTAAATTGACAAAGTTCGTGCCTTTGACCACACGACCGTCGTTGACATCGAGGCAGGGAATAATTCTTTTAGCTAACATATTAAATTTTAAAAATCTTGGGTTCTATCGGTACTATAAGCCCCATGCACCGTAGCGCATTTTCTGAGCATATTTCTCTACCTGATAGAGGTGTTTTTTATGACGAGATGAGGCGGTGCTATCAGGTAACATATATGGCTTTGTATGAATACGCCCTAGACCGTGTGCAACGAGTAACTCGTGCAGGTATCGCTCCTGCCCTTCATAAGGAACAAGAATGTAGGCATAACTACGTCTAGAATTATAAACACTCTCCCACACGGTCGCGACACGGAATGTTTTACCAGTGAGTAGCTTTTTTACAAAGGACTTCGCCGCCATGCCAATCTGCGTCGTCTCCTCCTGGCTCAGCCCACCCATGGCGGCACCCTGTTGTGCAATACGCTCGTAATTCGTATTTCCATCGCGGTACTTCCGGGCGGAGCTCTCTGGTGCGTCAACGTAATAGAGACGAAGCTCGTGATCTCCCTTCGGAGTTGTCACGTGAAAACTGTCGCCGTCATTACCATAGTGATCTTTCAGGGTGCAGTTTTCTAAAATCTCAAATTTTGAGGAAGAGAGGCTGACCGTTGTCAGCTGTGATGCAACTCCGGAGGAATGGGAGGAATCGCCAACCTCTGTCAACTCAGGGCTTGGTACTGATGCATCTGAGTGTGATGTATCCGTGTAATTACCTGAGCCACTATCTGATTCGTTAGCCTCAATCGTTTCTTGGTACTTCATCCACGCAATTGCCGCGATCACTACAATAGTGAGGAAGGTACTGAGTATGCTTTTTTTCTTTTTTCGTGCCATCGTGTTGGAGGATTAAGTGACTGAAGAGAAGTAAATTATCCCTGTAATTCCAGCAATAAAACAGTAGATAGAAAAGTATTCGAGCTTTCCTCTTTTCACGGCACCCATCACCAAATAAATTGCAAGTAGCCCCACCACGGCAGCGGTCAAAGCACCTGCTAGATAAGGTGTATTAAAACACGACTGCAGCGCCTCTGTGAGAGATCCTGTTTCCTCAATCCTATCCTTCATTGTAAGTACGAAACCTCCCGCGATGGCTGGGATTGACATCAGAAAAGAGAACTCTGCAGCTTTCTCTGCTTTGACGCCGCTGACCAAGCCCGCTGCGATGGTAGAGCCTGAGCGCGATATGCCAGGTAGAATGGCGAATGCTTGACCAATGCCCATAATCACCGAGCTTTTCAAACCAATCTTAGCCGCACTACCTTTCACAAAACGAGGAACATAGAGTACAAGACCTGTAACAATAAGTAGCGCCGAAACTACTACTGGTTTCCCTGGCACCGAATCAAAAAAATCTTTGAACAGCAAGGCCGCTATCACAGCTGGGATGGTAGCAATACCCAACCACATAATCATTTTCCGGTCTTCGAGTCTGTCTTTCTTATAAAGTGATTCGACCAATTTCCAGAGACTCTTTCTAAAGAATAATAACACGCTCAGCAAAGTACCAATATGGAGAATAATCTCGAACGCCAAATCAGGCTGATGTTCTCCCCCTACCTCTCTAATACCTAAAAGATATTGCGTCAGTACAATGTGACCCGATGAAGAAACAGGCAAGAACTCAGCAAGTCCCTGCACCGCTCCTACGACAACCGCTTTCCAAATTTCCATAATAAATTGTTACGTATCCACTTGGGACAGAGGGACGCTAGTAGCATGCTTCATAGAGAGCAAGAGGATTAGACAAAGAGAACAGTCTAAACATTAAAATTCTACCCTCTCCACTTAACTCTAACGAATAATATTACAAGTGGTAAGGACATGTTAGCGAAAATGTCCTTGTTCGCTATTGCAATATAAGGAAACACGCGTTACTTAAGTCTCAAATGGCTACCGAAACTTCTTTGATTTTGTTTAAACCTGATGCTGTAGAAAAAAACATCGTCGGCACTGTCCTCACACGTTTTCAGAATGAAGGCTTCATGATTCGCGGGATCAAAATGATCCAGCTCGACGACGATATTCTAGACGAGCATTACGCACACGTTTCAAGCCTTCCTTTTTTCCCTGATATTAAGGCATTTATGAGCCGCTCGCCAGTAGTTGCCCTCATTCTTGAAGGCGACGATGCCATTAGCCGAGTTCGCGATCTTTTAGGACCTACTGATTCGCAAAAAGCCGACAAAGGTACTATCCGTGGAGATTTTGGCGAAAATATGATGATCAACGTTTGCCATGCCTCAGATGGCGTCGACACTGCAGCAGTAGAAATTAAACGCTTCTTTAAAGAAGACGAGATTTTCTCTTATTAGAATCAACCACTAGCCAATCACAAAAATAACATTACACCTGCTCATTTAAAACATGAGCACAGTTAATAGCTTTATCATTCGATGATTCTTGCTTCTTTGCAAAGTTTTGCATAACACCCCTCAAGCAGCCCTTAAACAGCTTTCAGCCAACTATTTATATGAGTTCACCCACTTATTCCCTCTGCCAGTTCTGGCATTCCTCCATCGGTAAAAAAATCGTCGTAGCTCTTACTGGAGCATTCTTAGTGTTCTTTTTAGCAGGTCATCTGGTAGGAAACATGCTTATTTTTCAAGGATCTGAAGATTTCAACCACTATGCCGAATTTCTCCACGGAATGGCACATGGCTGGGGCATCTGGGTTGCTCGCATACTTATCTTAGTTGCTCTCGTTCTCCACGTAGTCGCTACGATTCAACTTGTCAGAGCCAATAAAGCGGCACGTCCATCGCGCTATCAAAAAGAAGCTCACATGGTGGCACCTAAGTCATCACGCATGATGATCTGGAGTGGCCTTACTGTTCTTGCCTTCTTTGTTTTCCACATTCTCCACTACACTGTACGTACAAGCCCTGATCTCAAGCTTCTGGCCGACTACAAGCAGAACTGGGCCATGACGATCCTCGGATTTCAGAACATCCCTGTCGTCCTGTTTTACATGCTCTCTATGGCGCTTCTATGTTCACACCTCAGTCATGGTGTTGGCTCAATTTTCCAAACACTGGGTCTGCGTTCTAAGAAATCTGCAGGTGCCATCGCCGCTTTTTCTAAAGCATACTCAGCCGTTATCTTTATTGGTTTTATTTCTATTCCTATCGCCGTATGCTTCTTAGGTTTTGGCAAACAAGAAATGGAAGAGACTTTTGAAGCTGTCAAAGCAGCCAAAGCTGCAGGTCTCACCGAACTCCCCGTGACAGCAGGTTCAGCTAAATACTAATTTCAACCCAGCCAACTCCACAGCAATTCACTCAATTCTGTAAACAATTTTTCCCAAATAATCATGTCTTTAGATAGCAAAATACCCGCGGGACCCATCGAACAAAAGTGGACGAATCACAAGATGGACTCTAAGCTTATCAACCCTGCGAATAAGCGTAAATTCACCATTATCATCATCGGCACAGGACTCGCTGGCGGCTCTGCTGCAGCCACACTTGCTGAGATGGGCTATAAGGTGAAATGCTTCTGCTACCAAGACAGCCCACGACGCGCGCACTCGATTGCGGCTCAGGGCGGTATTAATGCGGCTAAGAACTACCAAAACGATGGCGACTCCGTTTACCGCCTCTTTTACGACACCGTCAAAGGTGGCGACTTCCGTGCACGCGAGGCTAATGTTTACCGTCTCGCTGAAGTATCGACTAATATTATCGACCAGTGCGTCGCTCAAGGTGTCCCCTTCGCGCGCGAATACGGCGGACTTCTTGATAACCGCTCCTTCGGTGGTGCTCAGGTATCACGTACATTCTACGCACGTGGTCAGACTGGTCAACAACTCCTCATCGGTGCTTATCAGGCGCTTGAAAAAGAAATCTCTAAAGGTGGTGTTACCATGTATCCACGCACCGAACTCATGGACGTGGTTAAGGTCGATGGTCATGCTAAGGGTATCGTCGTTCGTAACCTCGTAAGTGGTGAAATTTCATCTCACGCTGGCGACGCCGTCATTATGGCAACTGGTGGTTATAGTAACGTTTTCTTCCTCTCGACAAACGCGATGGGCTGCAACGTCACAGCAACTATGCGCGCTAATAAGATGGGTGCCTATTTCGCAAACCCATGTTACACCCAAATTCACCCCACATGTATTCCAGTTAGCGGTGACTATCAATCAAAGCTCACGCTGATGTCAGAGTCACTTCGTAATGACGGACGTATCTGGGTTCCCAAATCAAAAGAAGACGCCGCCGCTATCCGCGAAGGTAAAAAGACAGCCAAAGACATCGCAGAAGATGATCGCGACTACTTCCTCGAGCGTAAGTACCCTTCCTTCGGAAACCTTGCCCCGCGTGACGTTTCCTCACGTGCCGCTAAAGAGGCTTGTGATGATGGTCGCGGTGTTGCATCAACTGGACTCGGTGTTTATCTCGACTTCGAAGACGCCATTAAGCGCCTCGGAGAAGATGTTATTCGTGCTCGCTACGGTAACCTCTTCCAGATGTACGAAAAGATCATGGGAGAAAACCCTTATCAAACTCCTATGCAGATTTATCCCGCAGTACACTACACCATGGGTGGACTCTGGGTAGACTATAACCTTCAGACCACTATCCCAGGTCTGCACTGCATCGGTGAGGCCAACTTCTCTGAGCACGGTGCTAACCGTCTAGGAGCCTCTGCTCTCATGCAGGGCCTTGCGGATGGCTACTTCGTGATTCCTACAACAATCGCGGTTTATTTGGCTACACAGAAGCCAGGTGCCGTGACTACCGAAAGTCCTGAGTTTAAAGAAATTGAAAATTCAGCGAAGGAGCGTATCGCTAAGATGCTTAGCATTAAAGGAACGCGCACCGTCGACAGTATTCACCGTGAACTAGGTCTGCTTATGTGGGATAACTGTGGCATGGCGCGCAGCAAGGAAAGCCTCGAGCTTGCCCTGAAACGTATTCCCGAAATTCGCGAAGAATTCTGGACGAATGTTCGTATCCCAGGTGATGCTGATGGCATTAACTCTGAGCTCGAAAAAGCAGGTCGTGTGGCTGACTTTATCGATTTCGCTGAGATCACCTGTTATGATGCCCTTCAACGTGAAGAGTCCTGCGGCGGTCACTTCCGTACGGAGTATCAATTTACTGAAGACTCACCTGAAGTGAAGGAAGGTAAAACCCAGCCGGGTGAAGCTCTTCGCCGTGACGAGGAGTTCGCTCACGTCGCTGCTTGGGAATTCAACGGTCCTGGGGTACCACCAACGCTCCATAAGGAAGAACTCACTTTCGACAGCATTCACCTTGCCATCCGTAGTTACGCTTAATTTTTAGCACAGCCTGATCCCATTTAAAAAAACCAAGATCCACTTTATCATGCTCAATCTTACTCTCAAAGTCTGGCGCCAAAAGAACGCTCAAACCGAAGGCGTTCTCGAAACTTATGATGCTAAAAGCATCCCTATTGAAGCCTCTTTTTTGGAAATGCTCGATATCGTTAACGAGCGTATCATCAACGATGGTGGCGACCCCATCAACTTCGATCACGACTGCCGCGAAGGCATCTGTGGCATGTGTTCACTCACTATTAATGGTATTCCCCACTCGAAAGAGACTGGTGTGACTACTTGTCAGCTACACATGCGTAAGTTCAAGGACGGCGAAACAATTTGGATCGAGCCATTCCGCGCTAAAGCGTTCCCTCTTCTCCGCGACCTTATCGTCGACCGCTCAGCTTTCGACCGTATCATAGAGTCAGGTGGTTTTATTACTGTCCGTACTGGTTCGGCACAGGATGCCAATGCTCTTCCCGTCGCTAAAACACGTGCTGATTCAGCCATGGACGCCGCTGCATGCATTGGTTGTGGTGCCTGCGTAGCCGCTTGTAAAAATGCAAGTGCCATGCTCTTCGTATCAGCCAAAGCAGCCCACCTCAATCTACTTCCACAAGGAGCACCTGAAAAAGACAAACGCGTACTCGGCATGGTCCGTCAAATGGACGCAGAAGGCTTTGGCAACTGCACCAACCAGTACGAATGTGAAGCCGTATGTCCTAAAGAGATCAGTGTAGAGAACATCGCACGGCTCAACAGAGACTACGCTGTAGCACTCGCTAAGGAGGCGGCAGTTTAATTCCTCAGAACACGTTCTCTATTCACACCAAAAAAGACAAGCCGTGACGGCTTGTCTTTTTTCATGTAATCAACACTCCTAAAACGGGCAACCGTGGAGCGTCTATCACATTAGATTATACTACTGTTGAGTAGCTACCACGCGAGCAAAGTTTTGCGTCACAGAGCTATTTGGAATAGTAACTGTGATAGTATCGAAACCTCCACTATTACTTACCGTATAGGAAGCACTATGCGGCCCTAAAGGACCTGCATCGCTGGTGTCCCCAATCATGATATCATTCGCTGATGTTGAGAAGCTGAGATCTTCAGAGATTTCTACTTTTACCTCAACAGCTGGTGACTGTTTCGACAAGTCAGAACGATTGAAGGTCAGGGTTAAACTCGAGCTCGATAAGCTGACTACTGGGGCAACGCCGCTTTGGTTAATAGTCGGGTCTCCGCCTAAAACATATTCAAGTAAGTTACTCATTCCGTCACCATCAAAATCAGCCGCAGGATCTTTATCTGTGAAGGGATGGGTAAATGAGTCAGTTGACCAAATCGTATACGGACTAGTAGACGCAGCTGCAAGAGTTAAAGCTCCAGAGGATTCAGTAAATGTCCACAAGTAATCGCCAGTATCCAATGTCCAGACACCTGCATCATTAGTGAAACTTCCTAATGAACTGTTAACACTAAAAGTTCCAACATCGTAAGTAACACTTAAATTACTGTCATCCACCAAAACCCAGCTGTTGCCAATAGTAGTATCCGTAGTACTCAAATCAATATTGATTTCACCATTGAGATTCACCATTCCAGTACCAGCAGCTTCACCAGTAACCTGATTGCTGACTCCATTAGCCGCTGGAATCAATGTCAGCGAGCTTGATGAGCTAAAAGTCATGATCCCAGCTCCGACGATTGTAGAGCCCTTGTACAGATTTTCACCGTTAATGACGAGCGTTCCTGAACCTGTCTTAATAAGGCTGTTACTCTCGCCAGCCGTTTCATAAATTTCACTATTGAGAGTAAGCTCACCACTGCCATCGTGTACAACATTCAAGTCTTCATCGAGTTCTACACGTCCGCCTGCTAGACCTTCAGAAATTGAATGATCACCCGTAGAGCCACTTGCTACTACAATACTGGTGTCGCCAGACTCAAGCGATGTAAACTTAAGCTCACGTGATATCGTATGGCTTCTCTGTAAGAAAATGGTGATGTTACTATCTGCGGTTTCATCAAATGTAATGCTGCGCACATTAAAATTCAAATAGAGGTTTGATGTATCCTTAGAAGTATCAGGAAATACTAAATCGTGGTTCTGTGTCAACGGCTGGGCAGCTGGAGCTACATCGCCGACCCAGTTCTCTGCAGTATTCCAGCGAATGTTTGCGCCACCGCCGTCCCATGTGTAAGTAACTTGAGGTATTACATTGGTGTTATCAATAGCGGTAACACTTAAAGGGATGTCTATGGTATCGATACTTGTATTATCTAGAGCCACCCAGGTAAGCCGCATCGTACCTGTAGCACTTTCACCAGGACTAAGCTCCGCTACATCATTATCGAAAGTGACGTCGAAATCTGTGTTTGTGATTAAGCCATATGTAAATAGCTCAGATGTCGAGAATGCACCAGCATGCGACTCATTGATAAAATCAATAGACGTTACCTCTAAATTGTGGATTGCAGTGAAATTGACGCTAGCACTACCTATCACCGTTGTCTCGGTAGGTAGTATTTCCATCGAAACCAAACTCGGAGCTTGAATATCAATAACTTCCTGAAGACGTGTACTTACATAGATGCTTTCTTGAAAATATTCTCCTCCATCTAAAAATGCCGAGTTCAAGATAGAACTATTGGCAGTCACATTGATAAACCAACCATTTGCATCCGAGGGCAGAGTGGCGGTAATCTGCCACACTCCTGAACCTGCAAATGTTTCACTGAAAGTATCCACGCTAATTCCGCTCCACGTCATATCGTCTGTCGCTCCCATTTCATTACTATAATAAAGAGTCGCTCCAGTAAGTGTTTTCGTAGATTCAAATTCCACCGCAATTTGATCTCCAACTAAACTCAAACTATTCTGAACGCACCACGGATTGTTAGCGCTAACCCCCACCGAACCTGCGTTATTTCCAACAATACTATCTGCAAAATCATACGAGTCTGCTCGACGCCAAGTAAAGGGATGTGAATGCCTCATTCCTGGCACAAGACTTACCATGCGTGTACCTGGTGCTTTGTTGTAACTATTGGCCTGACAATCGATATTGAAGGTATTTTCGTTCGACCACGACAGCCACATGATCGGCATAGTTGCGTTCTGTAAACGCAAAACAGCATCCCATACGTTACGGTAATAGTATGTGTCCCCTATTGATGTTTGCCACTTCCCTATACCATCCCACATATGACCACACCCGTAAGTTGGGATGGCGAAAGCAAACCTATTGTCCACCCCAATGGCAGTGGAGGTAATCACACCTCCCCAAGAAACCCCATGGATCCCAACTTTGCTATCATCCACAAAAGATTGGCTGCGCATCAAGTTGTTAGCTAATATCGAACCTGCGGTGGCATGGTACATGAACTGATCTCCTATAGTTATAGATGCCTCGTTAAAAACCCCACTTCTGCGAGGTCCACCCGAACTGTGGCGTGAAGTTGTATTGGAAGCTCCTTCAGTATCAATGGCAATGGCAACATATCCTCTCTCTGCCCATAAATTCACCCATGTTTCATAAGCCATACCCCCGCCGCCGTGGACAAGTATAATGGCAGGCAATGGGGCATCCGTTGCCGAATCCCATTGAGGCATACCTACCCAAGCGTAAACTTTCGTAGCATTTCCTCTATAGTCAACTGAGTCAAAAAAGATCGCTTTGGTAGTTTGTTCTGTACTCGAGGGAACCAAGGTTGTGACTGTGTTAGAAGACTGTGTAGTAGTAGCACTGTCGTCAATTTCATAAACCGTAGGAACGTTAGTCATTGTTCCCAGTGCCTCAATCGCCGCGACATCACTTGCATAATCCGCATAAGCTGAAAGCGTAAATAAGGCTAGGATCGCGTTAATCAAATACAATTTCATAATCTAATTTCGTATAATATAGGGTTATTAGGTATAATTTTCAGCTTTAACATACTATCATAATTCGCCAAAATCACGATGTCTTTTAAGGACAAGCTCAATATTATGCTTAGTTCCATAAACTTTAATAATAGCACTAACAAGCATATACAAAATATTCCGCTGACCGAATACGAAACAATCCAAACCCACTTTAAGACTCCTAGATCTCCAAGGACAAAAATCATGTCAAGATCCCGCTCGCAAATTTTCATCAGCTTAAAAAGCATCGACCGTTAAGGTCGCTACTATCGTAGTCCGTATGAATCTATCTCTAGAAATCAGTCATAGATAAAAAAATGAAGAAATGATCTGCAAATCTGCATTTTAATATTAGTTTAATCTATGGAAATTAAAAACTCTTACGACGTCATTGTAATAGGTGGCGGAAGTGCTGGATATTCTGCAGCAAAAGCAGGTTTAAAAAAAGGTCTCGCAGTCGCTGTAATTGATTCTGCTAGCGAACTAGGAGGCTTGTGTATCTTGCGCGGTTGTATGCCTACTAAAACATTAATCGAGACCGCCAATCGAATGCGAGCGATAGATGAGGCTGCAGAGTTCGGAATCAATGTCACATCTGGAGAATTAAATATTCAATCCCTGCGTGATAGAAAAAATCGCTTAGTAGATGGGTTCAAAGAATATCGGGTAAAAGGCCTAACTGACGGAAGCTTTGACCTTTACCGAGGGAAAGCTCAATTTGTCGATAAGCATCACATTCAAGTTGAGATTGAAGGTGATGATGTCGTACTTAAGTCTAAAACGTTTGTGATTGCCACTGGCTCTGTCGAGGGAATACCGCCCATAGACGGACTTTCAGGCACACCATTTTGGACGAGCGACGATGTTGTCGATTTACCTTCTGTTCCCGAAAGCGTGATCGTTATGGGCACGGGGGCCATTGGTATGGAATCGGCTCATCTTTTTCAGGGATTGGGGTCAAAGGTGACCATTCTCTCACGCTCTAAGCCCTTACTCTCCAACATGGAGCCTGAGATTTCTGATGCGATGCTAAAACGCTGCAATGACATGGGCATAAAAGTAGTTTTTGATCACAACACAGAAGCTGTAGACTTTAGCAGTGATCAATTTGCTGTGAGCTTGAAACACAAGAATTCTGGTGAAGAGAAAGTCGTCAAAGCAGCCCAACTCATCATGGCTACTGGGAGGAAACCTCGAATCAAATCATTAGATTTAAGCCAAGCCGGATTCCCAGATGACCTTAATATTTTAGAAATTGATCAATATTGCCAAACGCAAATACCCAATATCTTCGCTGCTGGCGACTGTGCTAGTCCTTTAGCGGTCGTCCATCTCGCAGTGTTACAGGGAGAAGCTGCAGGCAACAATGCGGCAGAATATATTCAAAATAACGACGCCGTATTTACCAAGTCATGGGACAGCCGCTTAAATATGATGGGTATATTTACGGACCCCGAACTCGTTCAAATAGGCATGACTGAGGATCAAGCTAAGAAAGAAGGTTACGAGGTCATTTCAGCAAGCTATCGCTATGACGATCAAGGCAAAGGAGAGATCGTAGGAGAAAAACACGGATTGGTTAAATTATTGGCCGACAAAAAAAATGGTCGTATCCTTGGCTGCTCGGGCATGGGTCCGCACGTAATTGATTATGCTCACACCATTATGATTGCACTTCATCAAAAACTAACTGTTGAAGAATTTGTCTCGATCCCATCATACCACCCCACTCTCGGCGAAATCTGGTCGTATGTAGCTGAAGACTTATTAGACATGCTAGATCAGTAGTTTTTAGTACTATGATAATTAGCCTGTTGGCAGATATACTTCTTCGAACTCATTAAAAAATAATCCTCGTCCTGTCAGTTAGCAAGGTGGCTATTTTTCAACTTTCAGAAATATTCTTCACATACACCTCGTAATTATGTTGCTGTATAGTTTATAAGCCTGTCCATAATTCTTATTGGGCAATAGTTTTACGTACATCGAGCAAGGGTATTATCATCATTATAGCCTTTTAACTTGATCCTCTTTCCAACAACCAGTGAGCGTATTTCCTCCAAAATTCACAAAGATGCTTTCTCTCGTGTCAACCTGCAGACCCATCCTAAGTATCGGTAGTTTCGCGCTAGTGGTCTTAGTTACAGGGTCTATCTCTTTCTCGCCTTTAAAGGCTGAATCAAAAAAAACCACGGAGTCGCCTGAAAAAACTGAAACTCACGTTTCCTTATCAAAATACGATGAACTAGCTTCTAAGGCATCCGTCCAGCCGTTTTTCAATCAATACTGCACCAGCTGCCACGGAGAAGATAAGCAAAAAGGCCAAGTAAGATTGGATAATCTAAACTGGAAGATTACGAACAACGACACTGCCCAACGGTGGCAGGACATTCTGGATCAACTCAATGCTGGGGACATGCCTCCTGAAGATGAGAAGCAGCCATCACATGAAAATTTAAAAGAAGTCATAGCCGCCCTCACTCGAAAAGTAGATTTCGCTCAAGAAACCTTAGCTGATCATCGAGGTGAAATTAAGATACGTCGCCTCAATCGAAGGGAATATATTAACTCTATCCAAGACCTCTTAGGACTGAAAGTACCTAAAGAAAGTCTACCTGAAGATGCCGAGTCCGAGCACTTCGACACTGTAGGTGATGACCAGTTCTTTACATCACTACATCTAGAAACCTATCTGGATATTGGTAAAAACGTCGCTAAAACAGCTCTCGTATGGACTCCAAAACCCTTGGATGAAATCAAGACCCAAAGGTTTGACCCGTGTAAGTCTGTTAATCAAAAACATAGAGAAGCCGTAGAAAAAGGTGACAGGCAAATGGAAATGAAAAAAGCTGGGAAGAGCTGGGAAGAAATGGGCTTCAAGGATGCGGGGGATGCTAAAATTCTCTTCACTCAATTCCACTCCAGAGTTGACCTCCCACGCCGTTACCTCGAATTGCCTCAATCAAATGAAGGTGTTTATCTTACAGGTTTAGGTAACCAGAGGAATGCAACTAGCGCCATCCGTACAGACCCTAGAGCAGAGTATAAGTTCAGAATGAACGGCGGGGTCGTTGGTAACCCTCTAGAAATAAGAAAAATTGTTACTTTAAGAAATCGCGACAATGATCATCTAGGGAGCTTCAAGTTTAAGTCTCCTTCCTCTTCCCCTGAAATTATTGAAACGCTTATTGTGCCTACTTTCCAATCTAATAGATACACAGTTATCGTACAGGAGAACTACAAGGTGCTTAATAAAAAGCTCACCACAGAAATCGCTAAATCCTCTACACCTCGGATAGGCGACAATCCTTGGTCTCCTATATGGTTAGACTGGGTTGAGTACGAAGGCCCCATCTATCCAGCAGAACCGCCACTGCTAGAAAACATTGTATTCCCAGAAGGAAGAAAAGATGAAAAGAAGCCACAAATCCTGCGCGACTCCAGTGCACGTGAATTCATCGAGCAATTCTGTTATCATGCCTTTAGGAGACAAAAACCTGACGCAACCTATACTGAGAAGCTTCATCTCTACTTCAAAAACTTACGTAAAGAAGGTCAAAAATACGAAGACGCCATGGCGGAAGTGATGGGTATTATCCTTAGTTCTCCAAAGTTTCTCTATATCGTAGAACCTACAACAAAACCTGCTGGGCAAAAGTTCTTGAACTCACGTGAACTCGCCGTGCGCCTATCCTACTTTTTGTGGAGTGCCCCACCTGACGACGAGCTCTACGATGCAGACCTAACGAAAACTCCTATACTTGACACCCAAATTAACCGTCTTCTCAATGACCCTCGCTCCGATTCTTTTAAGACTGGCTTTATGGAGCAGTGGGCAGAACTTGAACGTTACGACGCTATCACTGTAGACCCTAAAAAGTATCAAGAGTTCACCACTGGTCTCAGGCATGCAGCCCGTCAAGAACCCATCGCATTCTTTAGCATTCTCATAGACGAAAACTTACCAGCAGAAAACCTTATCGATTCAAACTTTGTCACTGTCAACCATGCCGTTGCGCAGCATTATGGCTTGAGTGATAAAAATTTAGCCAATGGAAAATTCGCTAAGATTACTTTACCAGCAGAATCACCGCGCGGTGGCCTAGCGACCCAAACCGCCTTCCTTGCCTTAGGATCAAACGGAGAGAGAACTTCACCAGTAATCCGGGGTGCTTTTCTCATGGAAAAATTACTCCACGATAAGCCACTCCCACCTCCCCCTAATGTCCCTGAACTCGGTGATTCAACTGACGAGCCCCTCACTAACCGCGAACTCGTCAAACTACACCAGCAGCAAGAGGTATGCGCATCTTGCCACGAAAAAATGGATGCTATCGGCTTCGGACTTGAAAACTTCGATGCCATAGGACGCTGGAGAGACACTGAAATAGTTAAAAAGAAGCAAGTGCAGATTGATTCATCCAGCACCATGCCCAATGGAGCGTCGTTTAAAAATGTTACAGAACTTAAAAAATTATTAATCGTCGAAAAGGAACAACTTGCTGAAGAGCTAGTAAAGTCTATTATGTCTTATGGATTAGGGCGGACTATCCTGTTTTCAGATCAGCCTCAAATAGATACTATTCTTAGGAAACTCCGAAAAGATGACTTTAGAGTAAGATCGATGATTAAGGAAGTAGCACTCAGCGAGCTATTTAGAAAAAAATAACCCCTCTCAAAACAATCTAAAGCTATGACAAATTTCTATACTAACTCGTCAACACGGCGCTCATTCCTCAAAATGGGTGGAGCCTTTCTTGCGCTCCCTTTTATGGAAACTTTTGCAGGCAATATAAAACCATCCACTAGCGCTGCTAAAAAAATGATTTTTCTCGGTGGCGGCTTTGGCTTTACCAAAGAAACCTTCTACCCAAAGAAAGGAGGTCATTTCTCTAAAATTGGGCTGACAGAAGGTCTCGCTCCGTTAAAGCGCCACATTGATGATATTACGATGGTCACCAACTTAACGAACATTGGTGCTACTAATCCCCATGGCGGTAGCTCGACTTACCTTACGGGCAAAGATGGAGGAGTTTCCTGCGACCAACTCATCGCAAACCATCTGGGCCAAGACACACGCTTCGGTTCCCTCGTCCTGTCAGCAAAAGAAACTGATGGCGGACAGAACTCTGGTCACGGTGGTGGTCTCTCTCTCTCTTACGATGAACAGGGAAAAACTCTTCCTGGAATCGATAGTCCACTTGAGCTCTACAAATCTCTATTTAAAAATGCAGATGATTCTCCAAAAGCTTTAGAAGCTCGACTTAAGAAAGAACAAAGTGTCCTCGATATCGTGAGAATAGAAGGAAGCACAATTAAACGCACGCTCTCGAAGGGAGATCAGGAGAAACTCGATGAATACTTCACAGGCGTTAGACAGGTAGAGAAAAAACTAGAACGCCAAGTAAGGTGGGCAAATGTGCCCAAGCCAGACGCCCCATTCGAAATGCCAGAAATAGGTCTCACTGGAGAAGATGAAATTCATGCCATGTATGACATGATCATTGTCGCGCTACAAACGGATGCAACAAGGGTCGTTTCTTATCGTCAGCCTGTTTGCTCGGTATTAGCTGGAATGGGTATTAGCCTTAAGGCTCACTCCTTAAGCCACTACGGCTTCTCACAGCCGAGAAAAATTGCTTCGGAAGAGCGAGACCAGAAGTGTATGACCCTATTTGCGCACTTCATTGATCGTCTGAAAGAAGCCAAAGATATTGATGGAAGTAGCCTTTATGACAACTGTATTGTAAGTTACGGAACCAACCTTCGCTCTGGTCATGAACTAAAGAATCTACCTGCTCTCTTATCAGGAGGTGGGGCTCAACAAATAGAGCATGGCCGTAACCTCGTACTCCCGAAAAAAGACACCCCCTTGGCTAACTACTGGCTCACCCTCATGCAACAAGGCGGCATAAACACTGAGCAATTTAGCCATAGCACTGGCATCATCCCCGAGCTTCTCAATGCCTAGTGATAAGACGAATAGGAGTTCTAGTAAACAACCCTATCCCCGTTTACAGCCCCTCATTCATCAAAAATCCGCAAAGCCTATTACAAAACTTTGCGGATAGATAAAATACTTGATCTCACTCAAGCAGGTAAAATATTACGCTTTACGACGACGTAGAAGTAAAGCTACACCACCAAGACCAAGAAGAGCTGTGGATGAAGGCTCAGGAACTACCCCGAATACCTCGTAGTTAATTGTTCCATTCCAAACTCGAGGCTCGAAGGTACTGCCAAATGCATACTCTTTTCCAGCACCTTCCAAGATCTGTAGGTCGCTATTTTGTGCCTCAATATCTCCAACAGCAGTGCCATTCGAGTAATTGACACCTGTTCCAGTAGTTGTCACATAGAGAGCATACGTAGCACTGGACGGAAGGGTGAAGTCTGTTACATCAACGAAAGTACCAACTCCGGTAGCAGTGCTTGTGACTGAATTGCTACTCAGTAAAGTCCACCCAGCACTCGAGGTGTCAAAGCCGACCCATGTACCCACTCTGCCATATACTTCAACTGTAACATTAGATGCT
Source organism: Akkermansiaceae bacterium (assembly GCA_051252195.1). Lineage (GTDB taxonomy): Bacteria > Verrucomicrobiota > Verrucomicrobiia > Verrucomicrobiales > Akkermansiaceae > Oceaniferula. The sequence continues at coordinate 16,834 of JBPOGD010000017.1, forward strand.
ACGTCCAGATTGAGCTCAAGGCTTGTAACAGTTAGTTCTGGTCCAAGAACCACGATGTCGAACATGTTACCATCTTGACCGTTGCCCCCAACAAATGTTGTTGTTAGTGATGCGGCATTCGCTACCCCTGTGAAGGATGTGACTGCCATAAGTCCAAATGCTAGATTACGCGCGTTTTTTATATTGTTTTTCATGATTTCTATCAATAGAATTTCAGGCGCTGAACTATTCTGCTTGTTAGTATTGGTCAACACTTTTAATAAGAAAAACCTAACGAATATTTACAAAGAAAAAGTTAGGCGAATTCCATGATTTATATTCATTAATGTTTCTTCATTAAATCACTCACAAAAATTGCCCCCTCTAACTATATTTCATCTATCCAATAGAGAGGCACGGCATATCGTTACCACTTGTGATGTGTTTAGTACGTGATCAATCTTGTACTCGATTTCCAGCAACTATTTCCAGCTACTAGAACTATACCTGTGAAAACAATTTATCAAACATGCGGTCGAAACATGATCACTACTGTTACTAAATAACACTTAAAACCGCTGTGCTGTGCATCGCAACTAGAAGAGGAGTCACAGCTATACCTAACTCCAACTCACTTACTATCAGCCTCCTTAACTCGAATATTGGAGCTACCTATCTTTGTATTATTCAGCTTCTTGATCGCAGTTTTTGCCTCAGCCGGCTTTGGCATTTCAACAAAGCCAAAACCTTTCGATTTACCACTTGCCTGATCCATAACGAGGTCGCACGAATGAACGGTTCCGAATTCTAGAAATAATTTCTCCATTTCTTTCTCTGTGATTCCGCGGTCTAGGTTACGTATAAGTAATTTCATATATTTGGCTCTTTGGTGGTGAATGAAACAAAGTTCAGCTCACTCGGGTAGATGAATGATGCCATGTTGTACTTGGATGTCCATCATTCGATCTTTTCTAGCTCTTAAACACGTTTCCATTTGGCATTTGAAATTCTCAAACTACCATTCGGAGCACTTCAAAAACTATGCCACTCTGGATCTTACCTATCGCCGCTTTTTTACTCGGCTCCATCCCCTTCGGTCTTCTGATTGCTAAAGCAAAAGGAATTAATATTCGCGAACATGGTTCGGGTAATATTGGAGCCACCAATGTTCTTCGCATCGTGGGAAAGCCTTATGGCATCGCCTGTTTGCTGCTCGATTTCTTAAAGGGATTCATTCCTACACTGATAGCGGTTAACTGCTATCTCATCATTGGCAAAAATCTTCAGATGGAGATCCCGGGATTTGAAGGCCTCGCAACTTCATTTGCTAAAATAGATGCTTGGCAAGCTCAGTCACTCATCATCTTGACGGGTCTATTTGCGATCCTAGGACACAACTACTCACCGTGGATTGGCTTCAAAGGAGGCAAAGGAATCGCCACATCTGGAGGCGTACTCGTCGCGCTTATGCCCATGGCAGTCGTTATCCTGATTCTTTTTTGGATCATCTTATTCTACACTACACGCTATGTCTCCGTGGCAAGTATGGGTGCTGCCGCCGCCGTGCCGCTTGTGACGATTTATGGTTCCTATATGCACGGTTACATTGCTGATGGCACCTGGAACAAACCGCTTTTTATCTTTTCCATCATTATCAGTACACTTGCCATCTGGAAACACCGATCCAACCTTAAGGCCCTAATGAACGGCACTGAACACAAATTTTCAAAAAAGAAATCATGATCAAACGCGCAGCTATCCTTGGAACAGGCTCATGGGGCACCAGTATCGCTTGTCTTCTAGCGAATAAGTTAGATGAAGTCTGCCTCATCGGTAGGAACCAAACAACGGTTGATGAAATTAATCATCACCATACGAACCATCACTATATTCCTGAAAGAACTCTTGCTCCTAACATTATTGCATCTACCGACATGGCAAAGGCTGCGGAATACCCGCTGATTCTTTTTGTCATTCCCACATCGGGTAACGAGAACACTGCTATTCAGTTAGAGAAACTGGGCATTCCAGCAGAAACCGTTCTCGTCTCATGTGCCAAAGGTATATCTAGTGACACGGGCGAACGCATGAGTGAAATCATTCAGAAGCACCTCCCTGATAATCCCATAGCCGTACTCTCAGGACCTAATCATGCTGAAGAAGTGGCCATGACGCTCGCCACCTGTGCCGTTATTGGAGCCAAGGACTCGGCTCTAGCGGAACAGCTTCAGGAAATTTTCACCACTAACTACTTCCGCTGCTACACCAGTGACGATCTCGCTGGTATTGAGCTTGGTGGTGCTATGAAAAACATCTTCGGTATCGCCTCGGGTATCGCCTCAGGTATCGGTCTAGGCGATAACGCTATTGCAGCACTAGTTACGCGCGGGCTTGCTGAAATGATACGCTTAGGCACTGCTTTGGGAGGAAGAATGGAAACATTTATCGGGCTCTCGGGCGTGGGCGACTTGATGGCTACATGCTACTCTCCACACTCACGTAACAACCGTGTGGGCAAGGCTCTCGGAAAAGGCGGCCAACTCGAAGATATCATCGCTAATTTAGGTATGGTGGCTGAAGGCGTACCTAACACGAAGTCCATCTACGAAGCTGGTAAGAAAGCTCATATCCGCACACCTCTCATTGATGCTATGTACGCTATTCTCTACGAGAACAAGCCAGCGGTGGAAGCTCTCGAGGAATTACTCACACGTGACACACGTGCGGAGGTCGACTAAACGTATTAACCCACTATTTTTTCATGGAGCGTTTTGGCGGTATCGAGCGATTATACGGGAAAAAAGCGATGGAGAAATTCCGCCGCGCCCACGTCTGTGTCGTAGGCATTGGAGGTGTTGGCTCATGGGCTGTTGAAGCATTGGCTCGATCAGGGATCGGTCACATTACCATGATTGATCTTGATGAAATCTGCATCACAAATGTAAACCGCCAACTTCACGCTATGGATGGTGAAATAGGACGTCAAAAGACCCAAGCCATGGCTAACCGCATCAAAGCCATTCACTCAGGCTGCAAGATCACGATTGTTGAAGCTTTCTTTAGCAATAGAAATGCCGAAACCGTTCTCGACGAAGGAGCATTCGATTACGTTATCGATGCCATCGATCAAGTCCAATCCAAAGCTCTCCTGCTTAGCGGTTGCCGAAGTAGAAAGATTCCTGTTATTTCCTGTGGTGGCTCTGGCGGTTTGAAAGATCCTTCTCTCATTAAAATCGATGATATTTCTCGCTGTATCAGAGATCCACTTATCCACCATGTAAGAGATAACCTCAGAAAACGCTATGGATTCCCCTGTGGAGATATCCCGGCGAAAAAAATCAAAGGCAGAAAGTTTTACATCGAATGTGTATTTTCTACAGAGTCTCCCGCCTATCAGCAGTGCGACGGCGAAGTATCTCTTGAAAAACCCAAGAACCTCACCAGAGGTGACACAAAGCTGAACTGCACCTCAGGCTTAGGTAGCTCCACCCATATGACTGCCACATTCGGATTCTTCGCAGTCTCTCGATGCTTAGCCACTCTTGCTGAGACTCATCAACCTATCACCAAGGATTTGATCAGATAATATCTACAAAACTTAACAGATATTAATTTTCTATGAGCCATCGCACGATTAGTATGCTAAATTTCAAACAATGAGCGATTGGAAGGATATTGGTGAGCAATTACGGGCTGCCAGAGAGTGCAAGGAGCTAAAACTAGAAGACGTTAGTCAGGCTACACGCATTCCTGCCGCTACGCTTTCCGCCTTAGAAGAAAGTGATTATTCTATTTTCCCAAACCCCACTTATGCTCGTAGTTTTCTCACTCAATACAGCGAATACTTAGGCGTTGATGCTCAAGATTGGGTTAAATCTTTTGAAACAGGCGACGTCCTAGTCCAGAACCCTGAATCTCGTTTCACGCAATCTGCACCCACTCAACAGCAAGCCGATACCCCACCACCCATCAACCGTTCTGCTCTGCTGCAAACGCTCACGGTGATCATTATCACCCTAGGTCTTATCCTAGGAGGCTTTTACTTGTACAAGAAATTAGATGCCAGCCTCGGCGACGATCCAGTGGAGCAAAAAAATTAGAAGTTATTATTTGCTGAGAGCATAAATAAACCCATAATAACGCCGACATGGATATAGATTTAGAGAAAATTTATGAGCAGATAATCACTCTCGTTGCTACTCACGGACTCAAGCTCATCCTCGCACTTGTCGTTTTATGGGTAGGCCTCAAGCTTATTCATTTAGTATCTAAGGGACTTGAAAAATGGTTCGATAAAGCAGACTATGACCTCGCTCTTGAGTCTTTTATTCAGAGCGTCGTACCCATCGCGCTCAAAGTCATACTAGTCATCACCTGTGCTGGCGTTGCAGGATTTCCAACTACATCCCTGATCGCCGTGATAGGAGCCGCTGGTCTCGCTGTGGGGATGGCTCTGTCTGGAACATTACAGAACTTTGCGGGTGGCATCCTCATTTTGATTCTGAAGCCATTTAAAATGGGTGATTTTATCGAAACACAGGGTCACATGGGAACAGTGAAGAGTATTCAAATTTTCAACACCATCATCAACACCCCAGATAACAAGAGAATCATCTTACCCAACGGACCTGTTGCTACGGGGGCTCTGACCAATTTCTCAGCAGAGAAAAAACGCCGTGTCGATTTCGTATTCGGTATCGGTTACAACGATGATATTGATAAGGCGAAAAGCCTCATCTTCGCTCTCATCCAAGATGACTCCCGCATCGATAAAGATCCAGAGCCATTCATCGCCGTCAGTGCGCTTGCAGACAGCTCTGTCAATCTCGTTGTTCGCGTCTGGGCTGATGCCTCCGACTACTGGGGAATTAATTTTGATCTGCTTGAAAATGTGAAGAAAAATTTCGATAAAGAAGGTATTTCCATCCCCTATCCGCAGCGAGATATTCACCTTTACCAAGATACCAAATAGCAGCCTTGATATTTTCACCTAAAGCACGATGATTCACTGCGTGATACGCGCAGTAATATTTGACCTTGATGGCACACTCATCAATTCCCTCCCTGGAATAGCAGCTTCCCTCAATCGTGTTTTAAAAAATAACGACCTTCCCACTCACCCAGAGAGTCGAGTCCGCACCTTCATTGGTGATGGTATTATTAAGTTGGTGGAGCGGGCTCTTCCCGACGATGATGCTGACAAGCTGGAGCGACTCGTTCCTCTGATGATGGAAGATTACGCGGCTACTTGGAAAAATGGCTCCATTCCTTACGAAGGTGCAATTGAAGCACTCCAAGAACTTCTAAACAAGGGAATCGGTATCGCCGTATTTTCTAACAAGCCTGATATTTACTGCAAAGAAATAACTGACACTCTTTTTCCGACTATTCCTTTTTCCAAGGTCCTAGGGCAACGTGAGGAAACTCCCGTAAAGCCTGACCCAGCAGGGGCTTTAATCGTCGCATCAGCATTAGAGGCTCAACCCCATGAAATCGCATTTCTAGGCGACTCTACCATCGACCTCCTCACTGCCAAAAATGCAGGTATGATGCCGATAGCCGCTTCTTGGGGCTATCATGATTTACCCGATCTAGAAAAGGAAGACCCCGCTTATATAATTCATTCGATCAGTGAATTAGCCTCTATCGTCCTGTAAATTTCTATGTCCTATTTATCGCAACCCTCCAACACGGCATCGATGCCGCGTGGCATTCCTTATATTATCTCCAATGAGGCAGCCGAGAGGTTTTCATTTTATGGAATGAAGGCAGCCCTCGCAGTTTTCCTCGCCAACTACCTTGAGGTTCTCGGCGGCGAATCCATGAGCGAGACGAAGGCTACCGCATACGTTTCCTTTTTCACCAGTGCCGTCTATGTCACGCCCTTGATCGGGGCCTTAATAGCAGACATCTTTTTCGGTAAGTACCGCACGATCATCACTCTCTCTATCGTTTACTGCCTCGGTCATCTCTGTTTAGCATTCATGGGAATTAATGGTGCAGTAGAGCTATGGCTACTGGCAGGCCTAGGTCTTATCGCGATAGGTGCTGGCGGTATCAAACCTTGTGTATCAGCCCACGTCGGTGATCAGTTTGGTAAAAATAATCAGCACTTACTCACGAAGGCATTTAATATTTTTTACTTTTCGATCAACTTCGGAGCGATCATTTCCAACATTCTGATTCCTTGGTTACTCAAATGGTACGGCCCTCACATCGCATTCGGTGTTCCAGGTGTTCTCATGGCGCTTGCAACTGTTGTCTTCTGGATGGGACGGCATCAATTCATCCACGTCCCCGCAAATGCGCAGGAATTCAAACAAGAAACACTCAGCCGTGAAGGGCTGCTAACCATTGCAAAACTCATTCCACTTTTTGCCTTTGTTGCCGTCTTCTGGTGCTTATTTGATCAAACAGCCACCACTCTCGTTTTTCAGGCTGAAAATATGGATCTCAACCTTCTAGGTTTTGAAATTCTCCCTTCTCAAATCCAAGCGGCTAACCCCTTTCTGATTCTTATTCTCATTCCACTTTTCACCTGGGTTATTTATCCTTTGGTAAATCGCTACATCCCCCTAACACCGCTTAGAAAGGTAGGTACAGGACTCTTTCTTATGGTGATCTCATTCGCGGTGATTTCTTTTATTCAGGAAGCAATTGACAGAGGTGAAAGCCCTACAGTCGTTTGGCAGCTACTCGCCTATCTTATTTTCACAACTGCCGAGATACTAATCTCTATCGTCTGTCTTGAATTTGCATACACGCAGTCACCTCGCAAAATGAAGTCATTCATCATGAGTATTTTTCTTGTTTCCGTAGCAGCCGGTAACTCGCTCACAGGTATCATTAGCAACTACATACAAATTCCTGAAATCCAGCTTCAAGAGAACGAAACTCACGCCGGTTTCGATGGTGTGTTAGGCACTAAGGATGATCTTATACTAAAAAAGGACACCATTGAGTCTGCAGCGCAGCCCTTACTACGACAAAGTGCTAGCACTATTCTTCACATCTATGGCACAACCGACAAATTCCCCCATACCGCGAGTGCCAATAAAGCCTTGAGTGGTATTCAAGACCCATGGGGTCATAATTTACGCTACACTCTACTCAGTGCTTCGTCAGCACGCATCTCATCTCGTGGCCCCGATGGCATAGCTGGAACCAAGTGGGACCTAGGCGTTATTATCGAAGTCAATGAAAACGAGGACATCGAAACAAACACTTGGCTCTATAAACAGAAATTGCGCCTCGGCATGGTGGGTCAGGAGGCATTCACTTCTCCCATAGATATCGCATATTATGCTGGTGGCCAAACCAAGCTTGAAGGCGCTGCGTACTTCTGGTTCTTCACCAAATTCATGCTTATCACAGCCGTGATATTCATCCCCTTTTCCATATTCTACCAACCCAAAACTTATCTTCAGGAATGATCACCGATTCCCACTGCCATCTTGCCTCTCACCAGTACTCCTCAGAGGATCTTTCAGAAATCATTGATCGTGCTCGCGAGCACGGCGTCACCCGTATTATCACACTCGCCACTTCTTTAGACGACTGTGCTGCGAACTTACATATAGCAGAAAATTATCCAGAGGTGTATGCCTGCATCGGCATCCATCCATGCGACGTTCACCAAGCACCCAATGATTACCTAGAAGCACTAGAACTCTTCGCTACCCACCCCCGCTGTGTAGGGATTGGCGAAACTGGACTTGATTTCTATCACCCAGCACCAAAGGGTTGGACAGAAGAAAGCTACCACCAACGTCAACGCGATTTCCTCGAACAGCACTTTCAGCTCGCTGCCAAACTCAACAAAAACATCGCCCTCCATACGCGCGATCAAAAGGGTGATAAATCACTACAAGAAACACTCCGCATTTATAAAAAATATGCCCATGAAGTCAAAGCCGTGTTTCATTGCTTTCCTTTCGATGCAGAGGCTGCGCAGCCTATCCTAGAACTTGGTGGCCTCATTTCATTCACAGGCATCACCACTTTTAAGAACGCAGCCGTTCCGCTAGCCACAGCCACCCATTGTCCTGCGGGATCATTCATGCTCGAAACAGATGCACCCTACCTCTCCCCTGTACCTCACCGTGGAAAGCGCAATGAGCCAGCATTCACTAAATTTACCGCAGAACACATCGCGCAATCACGTGGTGAAACCCTAGCAAGCCTGGCAAAACACACTACCGCAACCGCACGAGATTTTTACCAGCTTCAATAGCGATCAAACAGATTACTAAAAGGTGCACTAGCTCCTATAAAATCGTGCCTAACCCAAACTTCCATTTTACAAATCATCTATAGATGATAGCTATATTACAGAAATAATACTCATGAAAAAATACATCCTCATCAAAATTACAAGTTGTGCACTCGTTGCAGCAGCCATTAGCTCGTGTGCTCTCGACCCAGACTACCGTCAATATAAGCAGCAACAAGCGGCAGGTAGCTTAACTCCCAGCACTGATACCCTCTCAAATCCCTATGGCGTGCCGCAAAGCCCAACTGAGATAGGTGCCTACACTCCAGCTCCTGATAGTGCTCCTTATCAAGCCATTCCGAATGTAGCTCAACCATCAGCACCATCCTATCTGCCATCACCACCTGCTTACTCAGAAACACCATCTTCACCAGCTAGCAGCGTATCGTACGTGGTACTCCCAGGCGACAGTCTTTGGGCGCTTTCACGTAAATTCGGAACAACGGTAGAAGCGATACAAACTACAAACAATCTTACTTCTACAACTATCATAACGGGACAAACTTTACTCATACCCAACTAACAAATTTAAATATCGCGTAACGATTATCTTTATTTAGGCGTGCTATTTACAGCACGCCTAAATTTTTCACTCAGATTTAATTTGTATATTACATGAAAATATTCAAAACAAGACTCTAGTACAATTCCATTCTTGACGACTCAATTCAGTTAGAACATGCTTTGTATAAATATGATATTTTAATTTCATCTGAAATCGTATCACACGTATCACACAAACTGTCTATCACTTCTATAGTACTTAGGGTGAAGCTCTAATTAAAAAAGCTAACTATCAAAAAAACAAAAAATATGGCTGCTAAAAAATCTATCTCAAAGAAAAAGAAATCGCCTACTGGTTCAAAAACTAAAAAAACGACAGCCAAGAAAGTGACGAAAAAGGGAGTCAAAAAATCCACTAAAAAAGTAGCTAAGAAAACCACTAAGAAAACCACTAAGAAAACAGCTAAGAAAACAGCTAAGAAAACAGCTAAGAAAACAGCTAAGAAAACAGCTAAGAAAACAGCTAAG
>JBPOGD010000018.1:0-25006 GCA_051252195.1 Akkermansiaceae bacterium
AGGGTGTTTCCCCACCGTCATTACACATCCATTGCAGCAGAGAAAATCACCCTAATGATGTGACGGTGGTGCTATCTAAAGAAAACCTCCTAGCTCTAAGCATCTTTTCTTTACAGCTCCTGCTTTACTGCTCCTGCATTCCTTCACGCACATAGTCGTTGATCGTCTTTCCCGTCAGTCCCAAAGGGTTTAAGGCTGTTTGAGACCGGAAACGCGCAATCAATGCCTCGAGGGTTGCTGGTTCACCAATCGACTCCATATAACTCTCAGCATCACGTGAAGAATCAACGAAGGTATGTTGTTCATTTGTTGATCCACTTTCTCCTAAAGCAGCAACACCAGCTGAGTAAGAGAAATTTGAATTGTCGACAGAGAAAGCGTCAACACCATTGACCCAGTAATTATTCTCAAAGAAATTATAGGGCGATGGTGTTGTGACATCGATCGCCTGCATGCCGTTTTCAGTCACCTGAAAATCATTGTTATTTAGATCAATATTTTGACCATTTACTCCTTCGAGATCGATATATGCTCGGCCACTACTTCCTCTTAGTTCGTGCATGAGATTATTCTGAATAACCGTGCCTGACATGTGGCCTTTAGCATAAATACCCCAGACATTGCCGACGTTATTTCCGCCCCAATCCTTGAGGATGTTTCCTTGGACAATTCCGTCTTGCCAATCTTCAATTTCGAATCCCCAACCTAAAGATCTATTGGTAGGACGCGTATCACCTATATGCGTGGCTACGTTAGCGATAAGACGGACGTCCTCAAATCTAGGGCCAGTGTCTCTGTCTGTATTTCCCCCAATCGACACCACGATTTCACCTTCTGAATAGAAATTATCATACAATAGTATATGAGCAGTTTTGATGCTATCGGTATCACCAGAATTGGAAGTGAACTTATTTTGAATGCTCGAAGAGGCCAGAAATAAATTGCGCCGCATAATCAAATTTCTTGAACCACTGAAGTAGGTGTTGTGGTTAAAAAACGTCGCCTGACCTTCGTCTTTAACGTTATCTGACCCACTGTCCCCTTGGCGATACCATCCATTATGGTAAAACATATTCTCCTCTAGCAGGTATCCGTTGATATTATTGCTAAAAATACCTTGAGCGTGGGCTCCGGAAGAGTAGTTATTCCTGATGAGGTTACGCCTCAAAACCACATCTGTCAGGGCATTGGTAGATCCTTGTTGGATCAAGTTGTTTGCGTAGAAAGCAAATTCACAATCCTCTATGAGAATGGACTGCATAGGGTCATCAAAGTTCACCATTCGAAAACCGACGCTATTATTACTAGCCATCGCAGCCCAACCCACGAACGCTGCATTATCTGGATCTCTTGTCGCAGCGTAAAATGAGAGCCCCATAATTGCACTCTGCGAGCCATTGGTATACCTCCAGAACAAGCCAGATTCTCCATTAGCAGAACGTATTTCAGGACGGTCTGGATGTGAACCATACCAAGTTAAGACCGACCGTTCACTTCTGGAAATTCCAGTTCTCGGCCGAATTTCACCGACATTCGTCCAAACATCACCACGTTGTAACATTACCCAGTCATCCTGACCCTCTCGTGCTTGATCCATGGCGGCACTAATAGAAGCGTAGGCGTTGATGGATCCAACAGGATTTTGATGGTCACCACCAATAACTGAATCAGCTATCGAATAGAACTGAGCTGAGCTATCGTTCCCACCATCCTCGTCGACGTAAATGAGCCGAGAATTAGCAGACGGCGTAAGAACCGAGTAGCCGTTTTCATCTTGATCAGGTAATACGACAGTGGATTCCCAAGCTACTGGATAAAGCTCCGCAGCTACGCCCGTGCCATTACCGGTCCCAGTCCCTCCTCCGTTTCCTGTTCCGCCTCCCGTTCCGTCATCGTCTAAGCTAACACGAAGCTGATAAAACATCGTTGGGTCATCAGCTGTAATAGCTGCAATATTCAGCGAAAAAGTCTCAAGTGTAGGGTCAGAAGAAATCTCAGCAGGTGCTAAGTCATCAGTAACTTCAGTCCAATTAGCCAAATTACTAGATTGAAAAAGACCATGACTCATTCCGGTGACATATCGAGCTCTCTGGAAACTTACGTTGATTTGACCTGCGTCATAATGGCCAAACTGGATAGGAGAAACTTTCGATGGGGTATTTGGATTAGAGCCTATAAAATATTCAATCAGATTGTTCAAACCATCTCGATCAGGATCGTGTTCAGCATCACTAATCTCAGAATCAACCATCTGATCAGTTACCCATTCCTCGTATGATAGACTGTCAACTGAGGGAATACTAGTAAGAGAAAGTCCGCCTACCTGAACAGACCCAACATTCAAAGTGACAACAGAAAGATAACTTAACTCATTTGCAGAAGCTTGCTCTGTCCGAAACGCGTAGTCTTCAGCTATTAACACTGGCTCGCCACCGTCAGGGGTGACTTCCAAATCATACGTTTTGTTAGCCATATCCACATTCAAGTCAAAAGTATAAGAAACTCCTGCTACAGTATTAAGTAAAGATTCAGCATCGTAGATAGAACCGTTACGAGCAGTAAGTGCACCTGTAGAACTAAATCCGCAAAGAACCGCACAATCTGTGTAGGCCGTAGCAGGTGCCGGCGCGAGTGTGATCACACAGTCTAGGGTGTTATTTGTAGGTGTAGCAGTGAAGCTTAGTTGAAAGAGGCCGTTTTGTTGCTCAGGTAAAGCCATGTTTTTCCACTCGCTGTTGCTCCCGTCACTCGTCATTTCTCCAATCTCATAGTCGAAGGTAACAACTTGCGAGTCATCAAGACTATCGGCGGTAGCAATGGCACTGATCGATTGGCTCTCGATGAGTGTAAACGGGCTATCATATAGAATCGAATCACTATCAGGGTCCGAGGTATCGTTAGTATAAAAGATAACCGCGTTTTCAGTAGCTGAGCTTAGGGAGAGAGTTTGAGAAGTCCAATAAGCACCTTCTGGAAGAGAGGGTACTGGATCCTCGACAGTTTGGGCTGCTAGATGAAGAATTGAAAAAAGAAAGCAACAGGTGATGGATATGGTCGATGTCATAGCAGAGAAAATAAATTGTAATAATCGTTGTTTCGCATTGGGGCGCACACTTCAGTTTAGATCATTAGCCTTCAGGTTACTGATTGTTAGATTGATATCTATCTTGATTAGCAGAATCGTGTCAAACACTTAGTTCTTAATGACTTAGTCGCAACAATCATTCCAGCTAACCCTCACATAAAGACCTGCAAGATTCATTATTCCATAGGATCGAATTCATTGCAGATAGAGCTTTCGATAAAAAGCTTACAGACAAAGAAACCTCCAATCTAAGAGGGTTTTTCAATATCTACTGTATAAATCCCACTGTTCATCAATTAAGTACTGTAGGTTTTCGCTAGACAAATTGATTATCTTGCTACGTTTTAGAAGCGGTTTTAATAAACCGTTTTATATACAATGAAATATCAACGAATCTTTAGATCAGCTGGCATTGTTTCAGCCATCGCAGGCGCAGTCGTACTCACGAGCTGTGGTGACAGCAATGAGGAAGCTCAGGCTAGTGATACTAGCGAAGTAGCGAAAGTGCTACGCTTCTCAGCTATCCCAGATCAGGACACTACGGCACAGGCAGAGCGATATGCTCCTGCTGTCGCGTGGATGTCCAAGGAGTTAGGTGTCGAGGTGGAGTTTATTCCGTCCAGCGACTACGATGCATCAGTCAGCAAGTTTGAACTCGGCGACGTACAGCTCGCTTGGTTCGGTGGTGTTAGTGGTGTAAAAGCTCGCGATGCTGTTGCTGGCTCACGCGCTCTTATCGCTGGTGAGAAAGACTTAGCATTTAAGTCATACTTTATCGCTCACGAGTCGACTGGCCTTACCAAATCAGATGACTTCCCAACAGCGCTCAAAGGTATGACATTTACCTTCGGTAGTGCTGGATCAACATCGGGGTGTATCATGCCTGCTCACTTTATTGTGGAAAACACAGGAGAAGGCCCTTTAGATTACTTTGGTCAAGTCGGCTTCTCAGGAGCACATGACAAAACAGCGTATCAGGTAGAAGCTGGTACCTTTCAAGCAGGTGCGATGAATTTCAGTACCTACGACAAGCTGGTAGCAGCAGGTAAGATTGATGCAAACAAGTGCAGCGTCATCTGGGAAACTCCTACTTACGCCGACTACAACTTCACCGCACGTGGCGATCTTGATGCCATGTTTGGCGAAGGTTTCACTGATAAACTTCAGAATGCACTCCTCGAGTGTGACGATGAGGCCGTACTTAAAGCATTTGACCGCAATAAGTTTGTTAAAGTCGACAACGCCACCTTCGAAGGTATCGCTGGTGTCATGAAGAGTGTAAAGTTGAAGTAACTTTGCTGAAAATATAACTTTTACAAATCATCTCGTACTTCTGGTGCGAGATGATTTTTTTGTGGTATTTATTGATGGTAGAGTCGTTCTGATAAAAAAGCTCGCCCCCTACCCTTACCCCCAACCTAGCTAGATCAAGGCTGCTACAGCGTCTCTTTCCTCGCAGAGTTCTTTGACACTGGCATCTAGCTTTTCACGTGAAAAATCATCCAGTTTGACACCAGGTACGATATCCCATCTGCCCTCTGCATTCACAGTAATAGGCATGGATGCAATCAGCCCTGCGGGAATGCCGTAGGAGCCGTCAGAGCAGACGGCGACACTTGTCCAGTCGCCTGCAGGCGTAGCCGTGGTCAAACTCCGAACGGTGTCAACAACACCATTGGCGGCAGAAGCGGCAGACGAGGAACCTCGCGCTGCGATCACTGCAGCGCCACGCTGCTGCACGGTGCTGATAAATTCACTCTTGAGCCACTCCGTGTCATCAATCACATCTGTGACTAGCTGGCCTTTGATCTTAGCATTGGTAAAATCGGGATACTGCGTAGAAGAGTGATTCCCCCAGATACAGAGGTTTGTCACGTCACTGCTGTGGACGCCAGCCTTGGCTGCGAGCTGAGACTTGGCACGATTTTCATCTAAACGAGTCATGGCAAAAAACCGATCGTTCGGTACGCTTTTCCCTTCGTGGTGAGCATTATTCATCGCGATCAAGGCATTGGTGTTACATGGATTCCCAACTACAAGCACCCGAACATCAGCAGCAGCATTCGCAGCAATTGCTTTCCCCTGCCCTGTGAAAATCTTACCATTGATATTCAGTAAATCTGCTCTTTCCATACCCGCCTTCCGCGGTACTGAACCAACGAGTAAGGCCCAATTTGCACCTGAAAAACCCTCGTTCAGATCACTGGTAGCGACGATACTTTTGAGCAATGGAAACGCACAATCATCTAGCTCCATAATCACGCCCTGCAGAGCTTTCATTCCTGGCTCAATTTCAATCAAACGAAGATTTACTGGCTGTTCAGGGCCGAACATAGCACCTGAAGCAATACGGAATAACAGCGCGTAACCGATCTGCCCAGCGGCACCTGTGACAGAGACAGTGATAGGAGAATTTATCATAGCCTTGATCATGACTAAACACCTCCGTGAGGTCAAACTAGTTTCTCTCAAAAAACTCTCTTGAGTTAGAAACATCAGACTGAATCTGAGCTGTAAGCGCGTCTAATGAATCAAACTTTTGCTCACCACGAACGTACTTTAAAAAACGCACCTCAAGATCTTGACCGTATAAATCTCCTGAGAAATTGAGCAAATGAACTTCCAGCATCCTTTTAGCATCAGCACCCTCGACGGTAGGTCTCACACCCAAGTTACCGAGTCCTTGATAAATTTCACCATTGGCCAAAGTCACCTCAACTGCCCAGACACCATCGGTAGGCAGCTGTTCATTATAAACTTTTAAATTGGCTGTTGGGAAACCGATCGTTCGCCCTAGCTGCCGCCCAGTAATCACGCTGCCAAGCACTGTGTAGTCACGGCCTAACATGGCAGCCGCAGAGTTTAAGTTTCCATCACGTATCGCCTGCCTGATCCGTGTGCTACTCACCCGCTCTCCATCGAGCATCACCGCACTCTGAGTATGAATAGTGATACCGTGCTGCTGACCAAATTCTCTCATGAGAGTAATGTTACCACGGCGCTGTTTCCCAAACTTCCAGTCCTCACCAATTGCCATCGATTTCAATTCTCTGGTGTTCCTATGAATTTCGTGAAGGAAATCAATCGCCTCCTCCTCTGCAAATGCTTTCGTAAAAGAAATCACAATCATCAAATCAACTCCTTGTTTATTCAACAGCTCGTTTTTATGATTTAAATTCGCCAAAATTCTTTGTGGTGCGACGTGGGGAGCCAAGACTCGGATTGGGTGAGGATCAAAGGTCAGTACCGCAGCAACTCCTCCATCTAGCTGAGCCGCATCTACTGCCGCCTTTATGACAGCCTGATGCCCAATGTGAACCCCATCAAAAACCCCCAATGCCAGATGCAAAGGTGCATCAATATTAGCCAAATCTTCCAAATTTGTGATTGTATCCAACATAATGCTTTGTTCTGCCCGCACTTTTTAACATGCACACCTACGCAAGCAAGCTCAGAGCATGCGCAATCGCCCCCCCTCATAAACGGTCGAATTATCTCACTCTATCTTCTATATAAATGGCTTCAATATTCACTCAGTTTTTTGAGGTAAACCACATAATAAAATAGATAAAAAAAGACCCATGTTTTGCATTGTATTTCCATGCAGGTAGACTAACGAATTTTTTTATTGCGAGCACCTACTTGATAGAATTTCAAACGTTACAATTCTATCAGTATGACGCAATAAACAAACCAAA
Source organism: Akkermansiaceae bacterium (assembly GCA_051252195.1). Classification (GTDB taxonomy): domain Bacteria; phylum Verrucomicrobiota; class Verrucomicrobiia; order Verrucomicrobiales; family Akkermansiaceae; genus Oceaniferula. Next base: position 6,784 of record JBPOGD010000018.1, read on the forward strand.
CATACAAACATGAAATATACCCTTATAACACTTTTCGCTACTGTAGCTATATCCCAAGCAGCCATTGTTGCGTTGGAAGCTGGTGGAGGTTCATTTGTTAACAGTAACGGCGTTACTGTTACCTATTCTTTTACCTCAAATGCCGGCATTATTGACCATGGAAGTGGTGATATTGAAACCAATTCTAATACCGGGACTGGAACGACTACTTTAGTATTTTCAGAAAGTGTTACGCTCTACATCGGCAACACTGTCACTGGAAGTTACGGTAATTCAGCAGATGCATACAGCTTCTCCACTGAGACACAAGCTGACCTTAACGCAGGTAGCACTTTTACTGCTGATGAAGGCGCCTTCGTTTACGATGCCTCTGGCAATGTCCGTACGAGATTTGAAGTCGCTACGACAGGTTCTACCGCAGAGCTATACGGTAACCGAGCAACTTACAACGGAACTCGCAATGTTGCGGCAGGATCAGGTATATCATGGGGCAAGATAACAGGAACCAGTGTGCAAACTATCACTTGGACTGCTGGGGTAGCAAGAGAGTCGTTTAACTTTACTGTAGATACAGTTGCACCCAGTACCACTGTACCGGAGCCATCTTCAGTAGCTTTACTCAGTCTTAGTGGCTTAGCTCTACTTGCTCGCCGCAAGCGTTCTTAATTAGCAAATTTTAGTAATTCCTTACATGAGATGCTGGAGACAGCATCTCATTTTTTTTTCGACTGGTTGTTCCAAAACCCACCTGCCTTAAGATAAAGTATTACATATACAAATACTAACAAAAAAATATCACCCCTTGTTTTTTTGTTAGTTTATACTAACATAGACAAGCATGTTGTTAAGTTAACTTAACAAGTAATTTCAGCTACTAGAAATTAGTGAGCGCTAACTAACAACATCATCTAACTAAAAAATATGAAAAATACCCTTATAGCACTTTTTGCTACTACTATTGTATCACAAGCTGCAGTTCTTACACTGAATGCTGCTGGTGGTTCATTTTTAAATGATGCCGGCGTTACCGTCACCTACTCCTTCACTTCGACAGGCGGTATCGCTGACCAAGGAAGTGGCGACATTGATATTAACGCAGGAACTGGTACTGGTTCAACTACTCTGATGTTCTCAGAAGCTGTTATTCTCTATATCAGCAGTACTACTGGTAATTATGGTAATTCAGCTGATGTATACGCCAGTAGCGATCAAGGTCCGTCTACTGTTACAGCAGGTAGCACGTTTTCTGCTACTGAAGGTTCATGGAGCTATGATGCCACAGGCAATGTACGTGAGATATTTGAAGTTATTACGACAGATTCTACAGCAGAGCTGTATGGTAACCGTGCAACTTTAGACGGAACTAGCGGTGTTGCTGCAGCGTCAAATGTCGCATGGGGTGAGTTAACTGGAACAGCCGTGCAAACTATCACTTGGAGTGCTTCAGCTGCAAGAGAGGCTTTTAATTTCAGTGTAGATACAGCTGTCGTACCTGAGCCATCTTCAGCGGCTTTACTTGGTCTTGGTGGTTTAGCGCTACTTGCTCGTCGCAAGCGTGCTTAATTAGCAAATCTTAGTAATTCCTTACATGAGATGCTGGAGACAGCATCTCATTTTTTTGTATCACTGCTCTCTCTATTTACTTACCTACAGAAGAGTCATACGTGTTGCGACTACCGACCTTATAACTCAAGTAATTAAATTCCTGTATATTAGCGTACTCCCCGTCATTCTCGAACCTGACTTACACGGGCAAATACTCTCGAAGAAGCAGGATTTAATAGCGTTACCGTTAGTCTCTCTCTATCAGACCCGGCTTGGACAGTTTTGAGCGTGTAATCTGATTCATCAGGTTCTTGCCAAGTAATCAGGTCTGCAGATACTTGTAGCTCATAATCGATCCCATAATGAAGCTTACGATCGACAGACCATGAAAATTGAGTTTCAACACCTTCTGAGTTCGTTTCTACATCTAGGATAAACCTTTCTGGATCATGTGAATTGGGATTTGTATTTTGAAGAAATTCCAAGAAATCATTGGTCCCATCGCCATCGCTATCACCACTACCATCCGTTGCTGATAGATTTGAAAAGTGAAGTCTCTCCCAACTATCTCGTACACCGTCTTTGTCACTATCTTCCACTTCATCAAGTAAGTCATTAATTTTCTCAAACGCACCGAGGCCTTCGGTGGTTTGACCATCTATCGGTCTCAAGTCATGGATAGTTACACCAATACCAGCAAAAGGGTTTATATAGTGATCATTATAGAAATAATCACTATTCGGATGCGTATGCTGTATGACTAAATTTGTTCCGTCAAATCCTGCGTTGTTGATGGAGCTGGTATAAACGTTATTTTCGACAGTGGCATCAGATGGGGCAAAAATACTGCTCGCTTTCGTTGAAGTGATTTCTGGCACGTCAAATAGAGTATTATTACGTATCGTTATATCAGTCGATCCATCATCTACTTGAATGGCACGTATCAGCTCGCTATAGATGAGGTTATTTTCAATCAACACATCGTGGAAAGTGACATCAGATAAGAAGATTCCTTGCTGAGTAAAGCTAATCTCTGGAAGCGATACATTATCTCGAATGATGATACTTCTTGAACTGACGCTTTCGCCTTGGATAAAATCTACATGATCACCGTCTACTGGATGCTTGCGTGTAGCCCCAGTATTATTTTCGATCGTTAAGCCATCAATATTGATGATTTTTATTTCATCCCCACCAATATCCTCAAACGTATTGTCTATAATAATTATGTCTTCTGAAGAAGACAGTACGATCACTCTAAATCCATTGTGCATAAAGCTGCTTTGGATGAGCACATTTTTACTGTCTTCAATATCAATAATTCTATGTCCAGAGTAGTCATCATCAATCGGACCATGAGCTTCAGAATTAATGAATTCAATAGCTTCACTCGAATCACTGATACTCAATATACTAGATGAAATACTTCCATTAGACGAATTAGATAAAATGATATTATCTAATCTCAAAAATGAAGAACCTTCTATAGAAACAGAGTTAAATACAGCAGGTTTAGAATCATTCTTTGACCGAATAGTGACAAAACTAGTATAGCTTCTATTTTTAACCTCGAGATCTCCATAGTCACCTGGCTCAAGTAAAATAGTTTCTCCTCCTTCTGATAAAGATAAGAATGCTTGTAGCTCTGATAAATTCGAGACACTTTGAGCCAAAGCTGGTAAAGTATAAGACAATAGAATAGCGGCTATCGTTAGCGAAACGTTTTTTTTGATAGAGCGTAAGATACACATGATTTTATAATGCTTTAAATTTTTTACTGTTTAACAGATATGGACAGGCATTGTTTACTTTAGAAACGAAAAACTGGACAGAAATCGGACAACAAACTTCAAGGTGTGTGAGACTCTGGAAAATACATGGATCGATCAACTGAAGAGCAAAAAGCGTCTTAAAGTATTGCAATATAAAATACTCTCCCCTCCCGCATTTAAGGGGTAGAATACCTATGATAGATGCGAGCCTATTTTTTTCTATTTCTTTTTCGAATTTTTTATATTTGGCCTGTAACCTGAAACAAAATGAGGAAATCGAGACCTCGTTTAAATTGAGTCAAAACAAGAGTGAAGAAGACCAATCCGGCTTCATTAGCTCTCTCCAAGAATCACGCTGCCCATACGATCATGAAGTGGCTGGTCTCATGCAGAAAATGAAATCAAAAACTTCTTCCGACCAAAATATCTAATATCTCAGGATAGAAAACCCTTCAAAAATATTAGTTTTGAAATAGTCACCTTCTTCAAAACATTTATGATGTAAGAAGGCTTATGCGAATCACAATCTTGATAGATCAACTTTTTGTCCGAGAAAGCTGGGACTCAATATGAACGCAAATATCCTGATGCTTGCTGCTATGTCTACTTATACCATAATATACCATAAACCACTCACCCGTTTAGAGCCCGATGACAGAACATAAAATCCAGTTGCGTCAATGGATCGATTCCGACCTTGAGCCGTTTACAGCAATGAACGCTAATACTGAGGTGATGAAGTTTTTCCTCACAGCGTTAAGTCATGATGAGTCGCAAAAAGCATTTGATCGATTTCGTGAATCTATCGAGAAGCGTGGTTGGGGTCTCTGGGCAGTTGAAGTAGACGGTGTGTTTGCAGGGTTCACTGGGCTGTCTGAGCCCACCTATACTACTCACTTCACTCCATGCGTAGAAATTGGTTGGCGGTTTTTGCCAGAATATTGGGGCAAGGGAATTGCATACTCCGCAGCACAAATGGCTGAGGATCATGCGTTTCGTGTATTAAAACTTGATCAGCTGGTTTCGTATACGACAGAGTCAAATATCAGATCTCGAAGACTCATGGAAAGACTGAGATTCACTCGCGATCCAGACGATGACTTCGATCACCCAGTAGCGCCCGATGGCCATCCGCTAATAAGACACGTCCTCTACAAAAAGAAAAATCCAACCATGAAATAAGGGGCTGTCCTAGCTAAGAGCTAATGATGTGATCTTTTATACCAGTATTTAAGCTGGTTGTGGAGTAATTATGATCTCCTCCATTGAAGTGCCATTCACACTCCTTTAAAAACCAATATAAGTTCTCTTTTAAGTAAGCCAAATACAACGACTTTACCAGCAGCGCCTCTACCACGCTTTCCTTTTCTTACTTCATCAAAATAACGCTCATCAGCTTCAACTTCTCCAAAGAGTTCATAACCTAGCGACTTCGAGCTTATTAGCTGTTTAAGCCTCATGAAAAAGCAGGCTGCGGTGTTTCGGTTTACACCTACTATTTCCGCTGTAGCTCGTGCTGTGGCACCAGCTACAAATAGCTTGATAAGTTCACCTTGTTTATGAGGTGATAAACGACTTTTTCTTGTCTACATTGAACTATCCTAACTTAGCGTTTTTTTAGCTCTTAGCTAGGGAAGCCCCAAAATCAATGGTCTTAAGTAAAAGAAGATTCAAGCCAGCGCCATTTTTTATCAATCGGATTTCTCACTCACCTTCACCCGATAAAACAACTGATTTAAATTAGCGTCAATTGCTCCCGTTTCTTGATTAACATAGCCTGTCCCCCAAGTTTCAAGGTCAGTGCTTACCTCTATGAGATAGTCTAAATCTGTTCTATTTCTTGGGAAATCAACTATGTAGCCAGTTTCATTTTGAACTATAGTAAGAGGCATTACAGACGAAGTGAATGGGTCCGTTTCAAATGCATATTCCAGCAGCAAAGGTATTCCATCATTATCTAAGTCACCAGTAGCCTGTTCTTCTGAAAGACCATTCTCATCTAGCCATTCAGAAAAGCTCTCCACTACAGAGAGATCAGTCATAATCAAAGGTATGGCTTCAGCCGGTGCTGCATAAGAATAAATCCGCACATCATCAATGTACCCACGCATTGCTCGGTTCCCTGCACCTGTCGGTTGGTTCCCTATACCTACCGAAGCTTCAGCATTAGTTGAAATATTTCCACCTCCAAGAACTTGCTGTTCTGAAACTAATACTCCATCAACAAAAATTCGCATAGCGTCACCATCATATACAGCGATGATATTTTGCCTTACATTGAGAGATAACATCGATTCTTCAGTGATTAAACTATGCGTTATTCCGTTTACTTGTAGCCTAAAACGCACATTACTCCCGTCTCCGTAATTTCCAAGCATCCAATAGTGGTCTTCAGCTTCTGTAGAAATAGCCTTAGAGATAAACCTAGATTCATTCGCATTCTCAAAAGTATCCAGTTCTACCCAGCAGGATAACGTGATCTTATTTCCAGTGATATCAATCGAGGGAACATCTATCCGATCATTGTCCGTGCTAAACTTTACTCCACCATTCTGCAAGATGGCAGAACCTGAAAGTGACCCTATAGTATTTGTAACGATATCTACGACGGTTGCTCCTTGATCATTATCGAAAGGCCAATGATAAGCAAGAAAGTCATTTGGATCCTGAATAGGCTCTATATCCAATGTCGTGAGTGAAATAGAATCACTCATTTCAGATTGGTTGCCAGACCGATCATAGGCATAAACACTAAAATCGTAACTCGTAGAAGGGTTTAAACCTATCACAGTTGCCGCAGTACCTAGAACTGATTGTAGTACATCTCCTCCATCGCTAATAACATACCCTAGAACTGATTGATTATCTGTTGAGCCTGTCCATGTTAATTCAACAGATGTAGAACTTAATGCAGTCCCTTGGAGTCCCTCTGGTACACTTGGAGGCTCTTCGTCAAGCTCTGGGATAATGATTTCTCCATTACCAGCCCAAATTGCAGAGAGATAAGTATCTGAGGGAAATGGTGTAAAATCTTCTAAATCCTGCTGAGTGAGAGAGCTATTAACCGTCCAATCTCCTGAAACAGGCTCTAATAAACCACTTGGTGAGTAGGACACTTGACTATTTTCGACACTGGTGAAAATTCTTGATGAACCTGCATCATCATTTAATCCCATCGTCCCTATAATTATAGAGTCAATTGCTTGAAAATCATTCCCCGAACCATTTAGGGTTTTCGTTGCATCATTCTCTGCATTTGCTGGCAGCGGATGATAATCATAGACTTGGCTACCTGCTACTAAAAGCGTGTGGTCAAAGATCATTCCATCTACCAGCCCTGTCTGAATAGCTGTGTTATCTGAAGCTATAAACACAGAATCCTTAAAGGTGATGTCTTCGTAAACTCCGTTACCATTATTAAAGAACTGTAAGGTGTCGGAGTGAGGGCTACCCTCTTTTGGCAGCGGGATATAAACTGGTGCAAAGTAACACCCTTCCCATACCCATTCACTGACTTCACCGTTACTTGCAGAGACTTGAGAGGTGTCACCATTTGACCCCTTGTGGTTTTGGACCACTACCTCAACAAATTCGACAGCATTACTAACAACGCCCTCAGCCCCATAGGTACCCAGCCATGCGGTCTCAATCTTCATCCAAGCAAGAGCACTCTGGTCATTCCCTTGGAATCTCATTCCACCAGAACACTCGAAACCAGCGATGCAGAGATTATTACAATAGGTGATCTTGGCCCTATTCATTTGTACACTCCCATACCCATCCCTCGGGCAAATTGTAACTCGCTTACTCCAACTAGTAGAACCCAGCCCGTCTAGAGATGAGTCAGAGTTTGATCCCGTGCCATCTCCCTCAAGTATCCCAGGCTTGACTAAAATCAATACCCCTTCATTAACTTGGGCTGCTGAGAGAGCTTCGATCGCTGCCTCAATATCACCCCAATCAGCATCCACAATGATACGATGAAGGATTGTATCATCGTACATAAAAGGCGTTTCTATAAGAGAAGGCCAATGGCTCCCGTTTGGCCCAAAAGAACGAATAACCTCTGGTCGTGGCAGATCTTGTGAAAAAACTGGCGTCAAGCTCGCTAATAAGAGCGCGGAGAAGATGAGATGCTTTCTTTGATATCTATTGCATAACTTCATATTCTTCCAAAACATTGACGTATTTTATATATTATGTAAATTCAATTTCACCAATCTAACATAAAACTCTATCAACTAGATAATTAATCAAACAGTTTATAATCACATTAGGTAAATCCTCACCGACAAATCCACCGCTCAGTCGTCCTTAGTTTACTATCAGATTCCACCGATCTAGACTCCCTCATCCCATCGATCCAGCGCAGCTCTATCATGGAGCCTTAGCGCACCAATCAGGTAATAATCGACGTCCTCCTTCTTAAGCTTTTCTCTGTAACGTCGATCTATTTTTTGTTTTAGTTTCCTCAATTGAATTTTAATCGGTTAGAGTATCTACTGGTTAAAATTTGGGGGTAAGCTTATAGAATAAGTATTCCAAAGCGAATTGCTCTTGTGATATTCGGCTCATTCATATTAAGAGTTCGTATTACTTTTAGAAGGTGATTTTATCTAAAAGTACCTTTTTTACATTTCAAGGAATATTTTATCCGTAAGTCACTCTTAACTTTTATGAAATCTCAACCTTTCATCCTCTTAATACTCGGTCTAATCCTGCTCGCTGGTCTAACTCTACATCTCATCTCAAAACCACATCGCGCCGAAAAAGAAAAACGGCTTACTACTCATCACGAAGCTTCTTCACCCAAACACTCCACCGAGACGTTAGAAACTTCACCAGTCACTTCCAAATCTCCAAAGAATACTCACCCATCACCCAAGCCTTTGGCGTCTAAAAAAGGCCTCCCATACTGTTCCAGTTGCCAATCGTATCATCCAAAAATCAGCGCTCACTTATTTAAAAACCCAACGGTTAAAAAGCTTCTAAGTCGTAATTCTGACCGCCTCACTCATCAAACTCTTGCTGATGGAACCGAATTTTTTGATCTCAATAACACTTTTTCTCACGTCACTGTAGCCGAAACAAATCCTGATGGCACCGTATCGATCCACTGCAGCACCAGCGCGAACGAACTCAGTCATAGCATATTAACAACACCAGTTACTCACCAAGCCACTAAGTGAAAATACTTCTCCATTTCCTCCTAAACACTCTCTGCATGATAAGCGTCCATGCACAAAGTCCCGTCCAGTTCCAATTTATCACGAATGACCCTGATGGCATCGGCTTTAATGACAACACCCCAGCATCAAGCCTTTCGGCAGAGGCTCGAGGCAACAACCCTGGTAGCACCATTGGAGAGCTTCGCCTCAATGTTCTCGAAGCCGCTGGAGGGCGTTGGGCACAGTTTCTTAATAGCAATGTCCCTGTCCTTGTTGACGTCGATTTCGAAGACCTCGGAGGCTCAAGTGGCGGCGGTATTGCCCTCGCTAGTGCCGGAGCTACCTCCTATGTAAGAAACTTCGCCAACGCACCTCGAACAGGTATTTATTACCCCCTTGCCCTCGCCAACAGCATAGCAGATACTGACCTGAGGATTAATCTCTCCGACATTAATGTTACAGTCAATTCCAATTCCGAGCTGGACAGCAGCAGCGGACTTTCTTGGTACTACGGCCTAGACGGCAATACGCCCTCTAACCTCATCAACTTCTCCGACGTCATTGCACATGAACTCGGCCACGGCCTAGGTTTCGCATCATTTGCTAATGTGCAAACTGGAGCTTTCGCATTCGGAGCCCCAGACATTTTCTCTACCCTTATCTACGACAGCCAAGTCAACATCTCATGGGAAAACATGAACAATAGCGCACGCGCCACTTCTGCCACCAATGACCCCTTCCTCGTCTGGTTCGGTCCCTACTCCAATACCGCTGCCGATGGGGTCAGTAACTATATCACCAGTGGAAAACAGAACTTTAGCGTAGCTGGAACTTCCTTTGCCGCTCAACAAGCAGACTTTAGTAGCAGCATTTCGGACAGCGGCTTCACTGGAAACCTCGTCCTCGTTAATGATGGAATAGACATTACCTCGGACGCAGCCCAAATTATCATCAACACCGCCGATCTTAATGGAAACATCGCACTCGTTGACCGTGGCCTTATTAACTTTGACCTCAAAGTCAGCCGTGCCCAAGACGCTGGGGCACTTGCCGTTATAATTGCTAACAATGTTGATGGGGATGCTCTTATAAGTCCCAGTGGAGACTCAACAAACCCAGTTCCAGTCATCTTTGTGAGCGAAAATAGCGGTAATGAACTTAAAGCTCTGCTCAGTAGTGGTAACCCCGTCAACGTCACTATGCTCACCTCCTCACTCATCGTCAACGAAGACGAAGACGAACCAGCTACCGAATTTCAAACAAACATTCGCCTCCACGCCCCATCCACTCTTCAGCCTGGTTCATCCGTCTCACACTGGTCAACTGCCGCATCTCCCAATCTTCTCATGGAACCAAGTATCAATTCTGGGCTCAGAGACAATCTCGACCTCAGTCCCCTACTCATGAAAGACATTGGCTGGAGCACACGAGACATCACTATCCCCCACCTCACCTATGAATTCTGGCTCAATGGCTTCGGTATCAATATTACAGACCTTAATGCCGCTGCCACCGATGATTTAGACGATGACGGCATACCTAATATACTTGAATACCTCCAAAACCTCGATCCCCTTCAAGTCAGCACCAGCAGTATCTCTCTTGAAAATAACACCTTGAGCCTCCGCCGTTATATCATACCGAACGACCTAGACCACGGTTATGAAATATCTTCTGACCTCACCGACTGGGACGCTACCACTGTCACTGAAACCACCACTGCCATCGATTCACAAACTCTAGAAGTCTCCTCCCCTATCAACACTGACAGCGAAAAGATTTTCTACCGCTATCGTGTAAAAATTTCTGAATAAAGAGGCCATCTATCTCGAAAAAGGTCAGTCCTCAATGGAACTTCCTTAAGCCCGCTTTCTGTAATTTAACTTGTGGGCTATTTGCCTAAAAACGTGCTGGGGTTTTGTTATTTAGCTCGCCGTTTAACCGCTTTGGCTTCGTTTCTATACGGGCGAGCTTCGACCTGTTTCATACCGCTTGTTCGGATGGGCGTTTCTAGTGATCTGACATCCATAAAAATAGACATTTTAAATGTATCCTTTCAGTTTGGAACCACACCTAGATACCTCTAACTATGACTAAAGTGATTTTCTCTTTTCCCCTAAAAAGAAGATCACGTGAATGACCCGAGTGCACAAACCAAACTAAAAAAATGCCTCTTTTGACTAAGTCCTTGGCGGCAGCACCCTGAAAAAATCTTGTGACTTTCTGATAAAAATAGTAACTGAATCCATGAATAATTTCCCTAGGTTTATCTATTACTTTTTTATTCTAACAATTACAGCCGCTTCTGCACAGCACGTGTTGTTTATCACAGGAGAAGAAAGTCACACCTGGGGGCAGCATGAAAGGCGCGCTACCTCTATCATTTTAGCCGCAGCATTAGAGAATGTCGATCCAGAGATTTCTACAGAACATGTCTTTGTAGCCACTGAAGGTTGGCCAACACAGTCGCAAATCGATACCGCAGATTGCATTTTCATTAATACATACGGATATAGTAAGCACATCGTCAATAGTGACACGAAAATGAGCCAGTTAGAAGCGCACATGAATCTTGGAAAAGGTTTTGCTTCAATGAGCTGGTCACTAGCCGTCAACGGTTCATTGGCTAACCGCTGGAAGAACTTGATTGGTGCTAACTGGTCGGGAAGTAACCGTGTCGCGACATTTAATACCGAGTCCTTATATAAACCAGAAGTTGAAAGTCATCCTGTAATGAATGGACTTCCTGACTACCATTTGAATGATGAATACTTTTTCAACTTCGATAAATCAACATTAGGAACCATCAGCCCAATCTTAGTTCATCAAGGTCAAAATGCTGCCTTCTCCTACGATAGAAGTATTCGAGGAAATGACGCTACCGATGAATTGATTGCGAATGGTCATGAATTTCTAGGATCTTGGTGCTTTAGAAGAGCTGCAGGAGGACGCGCATTCGGGCACGCAGGAGGACGTTATTATTTTAACCTAGCAAAGGATTCATTTCGAACAAACTTACTCAATGGGATTATGTGGACCATGAAAAAAAATATTCCTGCAAGCGGTTACAGGTCTCTTACGCCCAGTGCTAGCACCATGCTACTTAACTTACCCTCTCATACCTACCGTTCCTCTCTCACCGACCTTCAACGTTCTCTCAACTATAACCAAGAGAACGCAGCTGAGTGGAGGGATGATAACAATCCTAACCAAGGCATTAACATTGTTAGGAAACCCAGCAATATTCCATCTACCTTTTCTTCAGCTGCACCAGCTCTTTCCCTTAACTTGAACTCACCAGATGGCCCCTCTAACTGCGCCTTATTTAACGAGGAGGTCGTCTTCACAAAGACGCAGCTTAGCTCAGACTATATCACGGAGGGGGCTGCCATCGCTGATATGGACGGGGACGGAAACAACGATTTAATCGCAGGCCCGCTATGGTGGAAAGGTCCAGAACTTACTCAAGGACATAGTTATAAACCTGTGGTCCATACGAAGTATCTGCATCCTGATGGCTCTCCTATCTCATTACGCGAAGCTCCCAACGGAGCATTGAGCTTGTACACAACTGATTTCTTTGTTTTTCCAACCGACCTTGATGGCAATCAATGGATCGATCTTATAACTGTGGCGAGGCAAGGCGAAGCTGGAAAATGGTATCGTGACCCAGCCCAGAATCCCTTACCCCCGATCAATACAACGGTTGAAAAGGAAAACTTCCAATATCAAAATCAAGTCAATTGCGAGTCACCTCTCCTTGTCGATGTCATCGGAGACAGTAGTAAAGAGCTCATTAGCTTTAATAATAACCGCGTTACGATCACTACTCCAGCGAACTCAACTGACGCATGGACGAAGAGAACTATCTCGGAAGCAAATTCTGGTCGATATCGCAGAGGGCATGGCTTAGGTGCAGGCGACCTCAATGCGGATGGATTAGTGGATATTATCGTAAATCATGGCTGGTATCAGCAACCTGTGGATATAAACAGCCAGGAAATCTGGACCTTTCATGCCTACTCTTTTGCAAATAGTGCCGCCCAAATCCAAGTGTTTGACGTAGATGGTGACGGCGACAATGACCTTGTGACAGCTCTACGAGCGCACGGTTACGGTATGGCTTGGTATGAGCAGATTGTGGATGCTAGCACTACTAGTGGCATAAGTTTTACGAAACATCTCATTATGCCAGAGAATGCAATCAGCTCATCAGAGGAAAGCCCGACAGGTATTTCCTTTAGTCAGCTTCACTGTATGGAGAGCGCAGACATCGATGGAGACGGGATCAAAGATATTATCACTGGGAAATGTCACCTGGCGCACAATGCCTCCCAAGGAGACCCTGATCCCTTAGGAGACCCCGTTCTCTATTGGTTCAAAACACAAAGAAATGCCGATAGTTCGGTGAACTTTGAGGCCAATCTCATCGATAACGACTCTGGTGTGGGACGTCAGATTTCTGTCGCGGACCTCAACAATGATGGCCGACTAGATATTGCAACAGGAAACAAAAAAGGAGTCTACGCCTTCATCCAAGAGTGATGCCAATAAACGTCCCTATTACCACTAAGAAATATTTACCAAGAAATGCATACAAGATGCATCATGTTTTGAAAAAAACTTTAATTTCTACATGCGAGGTGAATATTTAGATCCTCCAAAAGATTATGAGTTTGTAAATCCCACTTCTCGGCTAGTCTAGCGCTGTCTCTTCACGTCTCTTCATATCTCTTCATATCTCTTCATATCTCTTCAATCCATTGTTTTATAATGCTTTAATCTTTTTACTATTCGACAGCGGCAGACAGACATGGTTTTCTTTGGACATGAAAAACTGGACAGTCGTCTCGGATCAGTTGGCAGCCATTCGACTCTACGAACCCTTGGGCTTTGTTGAATGTGGAATAGACTACGAAGCGTTTTCAACAAGAGGTCAGTTCTTCGATGAAATACTGATGACCAAACCAGTCGGACAAGTCATCGCTGGTAATCTACTGCTGGCGATCCACTAGACGCCGAGTAGTTTATATTTATGAATTTCAGAATATCAACTTCTTCGTCGAACTGGTACTAACTCTAACAGACACCTGATTCAAACAGTCAAACAAAACTATGAATACAGTTTCCTACAATCGCGAGGCTTGGAATAAAGAGTCCAATTCAGGGAGTCGATGGAGTGAGCCTGTTGATTCTAAAACAATAAAATCTGCGAAATCAGGTGATTGGAACGTTATTTTAAGCCCTAATAAATTTGTTCCCAAGGATTGGTTCGGTGAGTTGAGCGGAAAGAGAATTCTTTGTCTTGCTTCAGGTGGCGGTCAGCAAGCTCCTATTCTTGCTGCTGCGGGAGCCAGCGTTGCCAGTTTTGACAATTCCGACGAACAGTTGTCGAAGGATCAGATGGTGGCAGATCGCGATGATCTGGATCTAAAAACCTTTCAAGGTGATATGGCGAACTTATCAATTTTTGAAAACGAGAGCTTTGATCTGATATTCCATCCTGTATCGAATGTGTTTTCAGAAAGCGTTCGACCCGTATGGCAAGAGTGCTTTCGTGTTCTAAAGAAAGGTGGACGCTTGCTGTCCGGATTCTTCAATCCCATGTATTTTCTATTCGACCACCAAGAAGCCGAGAGGACAGGAGTTCTAGAGGTTCAATATCCTTTACCGTTTTCCGACCTGAAAAGTCTGCCGAAGGAAAAACTAGATAAAATTAACGAGGAAGGCTGGCCTTATGAGTTCGGGCACACCTTGGAAGATCAGATTGGAGGACAAATCGAAGCAGGTCTTATGATCTGTGGTTTATATGAAGACGATTGGGATGAGGAAGCCACTCCGTTGAATAAGTTTGGTTCGATGTATATTTCAACTCTCGCAAGAAAAATAGAATTTGAGTAAAAGCTGTGAGGCAATTTGTCATAGTTAATCCGCTACATTCACTCATGCTTCCGCTCAGCGTTCACTGAAAAAATGAAAATCGAAGTCGTCCCATACAACCAAGAATGGTCAAAAGCTTTTGAAGAAGAAAAGAAGGTGCTCCTCGGCGCTGTGGATCAGGTAGCAGTGGAAGTCCACCACATCGGCAGCACTGCAGTCGAAGGACTAGCCGCAAAGCCCATCATCGACATCATGCTCGAAGTCACGTCACTCGCCAAGCTGGATGACTGCAAGGAGAACATCGAAGCTCTGGGATACGAAGCCTTGGATGAATTCGGGATCATGGGTAGAAGGTATTACAGGAAGGGAGAAGATCATCGCACCCATCAGATTCATGCCTTCCAGACATTTGATGGAAATCTCACCAGGCATTTGGCCTTCAGAGACTACCTGCGAAACCACCCAGATGTAAGAGACGAATACGGAAATCTAAAGACCCAAGTGGCATCTCTTTGCGATGACGATATTGACCGCTACTGCGATGGGAAGAACGATTTCATCAAGCTCCACGAAGCGAAAGCCTTGGAGTGGATAAGTTTGGGGTGACATTAAATATAACTGAAGATAAAGGCAGTGCTTACCTCCCCAAAAAAATGACTCCTCGTGTTTAGGATCGCTTTCCATGCGTATTTCCCTTAAAGTGTTATCAGGATGAGTCTCCTGCTTAGGAAACTGATTAGTGATGATGTGCTAACCCAATAATACTCAATCGATGTTCGGCATTCAGGAATTTGGCGTATTTATCGCCACAGCAATCATTCTCAATCTCACACCGGGTTCTGATACTTTTTACATTCTTGGGCGGAGCGTTGCGCAGGGTAGAAGTGCGGGGGTCGCTTCGGTTCTGGGTATTTCCACAGGATCGCTTGTTCACACACTGGCTGCGGCTCTTGGCTTGTCGGCACTACTTGTGGCCTCGGCTTCGGCGTTCATCGTGGTGAAGCTTCTTGGTGCCGCGTATCTGGTTTTTCTGGGTATCCGGATGATCCTCAGCAAATCGCCTGAAGTCGCGATTCCATCAGACTTTTCATCCTCTCGTCTTCTCTCGGTCTACCGCCAGGGAGTGATCACCAATGTGCTGAACCCCAAAGTCGCGCTTTTCTTTCTAGCACTCGTCCCTCAGTTCATCGCGACAGATAGTCCTTCGAAGTTTCTGGCATTCATGGCACTGGGATTGTGCTTCATCGCCACGGGAACGCTTTGGTGTTTCTGCCTTGTTTGGTTTTCCTCCCTGTTCACCGAACGCATCAGAAGAAGCGAAGGATTTTCGGGCATCCTCAATCGCACCGCTGGAGCATTATTTGTATTTCTGGGTATAAAACTCGCAGCAGCTAAATAAACATCTGGTCTGACCACTAAAGAACTTACCCCACAGGCTGACCGCTTTCTCATTCATTATGAAAATACCTCTCTACCAAATTGATGCCTTTGCCGAAAAGGCCTTTGAAGGAAACCCTGCGGCTATTTGCCCTCTGGAGTATTGGCTGCCGGATTCCACGATGCAAGCCATTGCCGAAGAGAACAACTTGGCCGAAACCGCCTTCTTCGTAAAAAATAAAGAAGTTTATGAACTCCGATGGTTCACTCCTGTAAAGGAAGTCGATCTATGCGGGCACGCCACTCTGGCGTCAGCCTTTGTTTTGTTTCAGACCACGGAAACAGAGAGCCGTCAGCTAAAGTTCCTGTCTCGTGGTGGTGACCTCAGTGTCACAAAACAAGAAGATTTACTGACTCTGAATTTCCCTATCCAGCCTGCCACGCAGTGCGAAATAGACGATAATTTGGTGAAAGCATTGGGAATAACACCCAAGGCCTTGTATCGGAATATCGATTACATGGCGGTTTTCGATACTGAGGAAGACGTGCGCTCTATCCAACCTGATCTTTCCATACTGGAAACTCTTGATTGCCGCTGCATAATCGTCACGGCTCCGGGTAGAGAGACTGATTTTGTGAGTCGAGTTTTTGCTCCCAGTGTTGGCATCGATGAAGATCCTGTCACGGGCTCAGTTCACTGCACGTTGACTCCTTTCTGGGCTGAGGAATTAGGTCGTAATCCTCTTTCAGCTCGCCAGCTTTCGAAAAGAGGAGGATCTCTAACATGCCAACTTTATGGAACCCGTGTGCTTATCTCAGGTAAAGCGATTTCCTACCTAAAAGGAGTGATCGAAATCGACGATGCCAGTGCTGCGATTTGCTCTTCGATTTTTTAAACGCCCAACTCTTTAGATGCTCTAAAAAATGAATTCACACCGAGGCCTAATACATCATCTAGTTATACGCGTTACCAATGCTCGGAAGTCCGCTGCCTTTTACGAACCAGTGTTCACCTATCTTGGATACGAGCTAGCTGGTTCGTCATTCGATGAAAACTACGGCTACCAAGATTGGAAGCGGTGGGATCTAGATACACCGCATGAAATCAGCATCTGCCAAGCAGATCAAAAATTTGCTGAGCAAAAGCATACCCCTGGAGCAGTAGGCCACCATGACCACCTCGCCTTTTGTGCGGAATCCCGGGAAGATGTAGATCGCTTTTATGCCGAAGTTCTAGTTCCACTAGAACGGAAAAACCTCGCAATTATCGAAGACCCTCCCTGCGATTGTCCTGAATACGGAGAAGGATATTACGCGACCTTTTTTCACGACCCAGACGGACTGAAGTATGAATTTGTTATCAACCCCAATCACCTGCGGAAAAAGAATCAGCGAAAAATTGAACGCTCTAAGAACTAAGAACATCCACGATAAACCATGGTCTCATACCACGTCTATTTTAGCCCCAAAGAAGGCATTACTCCCACAGCATTGATCAAACAGGTGCATGAATTCATGACGACCCAGATCAAGGGGAATTTTGCGAAGAGCTATCGAATTCTGCGGATGGATAATAAAGCCAGCTTCCAAAGCCTTCCCGACTACCACCTCATCGTGGACTATGCATCCGAGGAAGACCTTCAGAAAGGATTTAACGCAATGAAGCCACACTACAAAGACAAGCCCCACAGTCCACTCATGAGTATGGTGTCAGATTTCAAAGTGGCATTTTCCTCGGATGAGGAACCGATTTCGAAATGAAAGACCTACCAACAGCACCCGAGAAGAGCGTTCACGAAGATGTCTTAGTAAGGTTCCAGAGAATGACGGATGGCGACGCGGCCAAAGGCTTTGTCCCAGGTTATCATTTCCGAATCGAGAATAAGTCTGGAGAAGACGTTGGGCACATCAATTTCCGTGTGGGGATTACTGATCATGTTAGGCTTGCTGCAGGACATATCGGTTTTGAAATCCACCAGCAGTATCGCGGTAATGCTTACGCTAAAAAAGCCTGCTTAGCGCTTGAAGGATGGCTTTCCACTATCGCACCCTCGCTTCTAATCACAGCAGATCCAGGCAATGAACCGAGTCTGAAAACTATCGAGCGAATTGGTGCTAAGTTCATGGACGAGGTAGATGTCCCTCTATCAGATCCCCATTACGCCCGAGGCTCTAGACACATGAGGCGTTTCATGTGGACACCAAAGTCTAGCAAAACTCAGAACATTCAATTTAGTCGAATACCATGCACATCAGACCCTATCAAGAATCCGACGAACAAGCGATGATCCAGCTCTGGGTCGACTGCGGCTTAGTCGCGCCACAGAACAACCCCATCCAAGACATTCAGAGGAAATCAAAAGTGAATCCCGAATGGTTTCTCACAGGACTGGAGAATGACAAAATCGTGGCTTCCTGCATGGTCGGCTATGATGGTCACAGGGGCTGGATCAACTACCTCGCAGTTTCTCCGGGTGAACA
>JBPOGD010000019.1:0-5598 GCA_051252195.1 Akkermansiaceae bacterium
CTTAGCTTTCCGTCAATCCTTTCATCCTAGAAAATACGCTTAATGACGTGGCATTCGGGACAGACCCCCGACCTAACATAAGCTTAGAATTCAGAAGTGTAGCTCTGTCGTCTAGTCTTGGTAGCCTTTTGCTTTTGAACCTTCCTCTGGGCGAGTTTGTGACGGTAGTCTCCGGTCCTCATATCACGATTCCTTGAAGTGCCTCAAACGCTACTCAGGTTTTAAATTCAGGTTCATATCTTTTTCTTTTTGCTTTCATTATTTCGTGGTTTTATTCGGGTTTCTTTCCGCCCCAGTCCACCACTTTATAATTTAACCACTAGTCCGAATTTTGGGGTCCACCTCAGGCTTCCCTAATTTTAGTAGTTTAGTCTACTGGGTTAATCCTTTTCCTCGGCTTTAGATGCTACTGATAAGTGTTACCGTTGCTATATGACACACGCGTTCTTAGGCATCTTGTTTAGAATTGTTGACAGCAATGTCGGAAAAAATATGAAGCCCTTAGGGCGGCTTGTGGCAGGTATTTTCCACATTCCCGAAAAACGAATCAAAGTAGACCCTCGAGGAAGTCACGATGCTCTTTATTGATGGGACAGAGCAGAAAGTTCTATGTTCATAGGGAGATTAAAAAAAAACCTTCTCAGATATTAATCTGAGAAGGCTATATATATATTACTTTTAAAAATATTATATTATCTTTTTATCTACGACGGCGAATAAGGAGTGCAAGACCACCTAAACCTAATAGAGCAGCGGAACTAGGCTCAGGAACTTGAGTAAGTTCGATCGTGAGACCAAAGTTTTCACGTCCAGCACTATTGGGACCATTCTTAGCAACTGTCAAAATACTGTCTCCATCGGCACCAGTGATTGACCACATATCATCTGTAGTAAGGGGAGTAGTCGCTGAGGAAGTTAATTCAGAAGTGATTATGTCGCCAGCCGTGTAGGTGCCAGAAGTAGCTCCAGTCGTAGCAACTCCATCGTAAGCCCAGTTTGCTTGACCGATCGCGTAGCCAGTGCCAGAGTTTGCTGAAATGTCGATAGTGGTATTTCTACCACCAACCGCAGCGGTACCTCCATCCGGCGCGATGCTAGTACTGAACCAATCATTTCCCGTAATAGAGAAATCAGCGTCAGTCATCGTAACTACAAACTGGAAGTCTGCCGACCCATTAGCAATGTTATGTTCAACGATGAGCGTATCGGCACTCGTAGTAGAAACAATAACGTCGTCTGCCGCGAAAGTAAATGTTCCAACTTGAACTCCTCCTGAGGAAATAGTTCCAGCACCACCACTGTAGGTCAGAACTGCAGTAACAACTGTTGCTGCATGAGCACTAATTGCACTTGCGAGTATAGTCGCGAATATAGTTTTTTTCATAGTATTTTAATTATAATTATCGTGTTTATAGAATCATTAAGATCCATCTATCTATAGATGTGCACTCAAAGTCTGGCCTCGGAACACTCCGCGCAATTTTAATTAAAAAAAGTAAAAACCTGTAAACGCGGAGGGTGAAAAATACCACATTGAGAGACCATCTTTCACGCAGAATAACAATTCCTCATTAGTCATTTACATAAACAATCTCGTAAATGAGGTCTGACTTAAGTGTTTTACGAATATACGCTTCGCTCACATGTCCCTCTTTAATAAGGACTTTTTCAAGCCCATGAATTGTAAAGGATTGATTTTCTTTTAGTAAAAATTCAGATTTACTCAAATTAAGTGTATTTATACTCGTTCCGTTTAAGAAGTATAAATTAATTTTTTCAAAATTAGAAAGCTCTAAAGCATGAATGTCTAGAAAACGAAGTAGAGTAAAAACTTTTAAGACATGATCTTTTATTAATGCTCCCTCATTAGTGATAATAAGATGCCCATTATTTGAAGAAGAATAGTCAAAATGCATTTGTTCCACTTTGGCATTAATAAATGCAATATAGCTCTCTAAAAGATCAGAATCCATAGTGGTTCCTCGCGTAAGGGTGTCGTACACCATCATATTTGCAAAACTGATGGGAAGCTGATAATTCTTTTTGGAGATATACTGGAGGAGTCGCTGAATCTCTACTACAGAAGGCCTTCTGCTCTCATCATAATCATAATGGGAAAATTGTTGAGCAATACTTGAAAGCTGCGCTAAATAATTATTAGTATCTTCACTAGGAAGATAGTTCAATGCTTTCTTGAAATTCAATCTGGCACAATACGTTATAAATAGTGTTGTATGAGCTCTTTTCATCTCAGGGTTAAGAACCAAAGCGTCTTTAGATAAGCGTTCTATCATCTTTGAATTAGCAGCGGAATCACTTAAGTAGAATATACTATTTAAGCGTTGAGCTGTAGTTAACATTTCTTTCGCTAGTTTGACCTTACTCTCAACAACAGTTGTTTTAAACTCTTCGTATTCTCCGTTTATATAAACTAATTCTTTTTTTAGAGAATCCTGCTCTTGAGAGATGGCATCAGCTTTTGTTTCAACAGATCGTATTTTGTTGCCACTCCAAAATGTAACTAAGGTAAGAATAGCCGCCGAAATGCCGATAATAGCAACCAACAGCTTATGCCTATTAATTAGCTTATGTACTTTTTGAGCAAACCGCGGGTTCTCAGCAGTTGTAGCATACCCACTAAGGTATAAATAAACATCCTCTCTGAGAGATTCTACAGAATGATATCTATCCTCTGGATCCACAGATATTGCTTTTTGTGCGATTGCATCCAAAGATTTCGGAATATCTAGATTATGATATGTTTCTTGAAGCGGTTCCCTCTTACCATAAAGTGTCTTTCGTTTCTTTTCTGCAAAATCTCCTCGGAAAGGAGCTTCAGATGTCAGAATGTAATGTAATAAACAGCCTAGGGAAAATACATCTGAATAATAGTCCTTTTCAGCTTCGGGGCTGAACTGTTCTGGGGCCATATATCCAGGTGTTCCTTTAATTTCTCCATAGAGGGTTTGTTGGTGTGAGAGCTTAAGAGAGTGATAAACTTTCTCCTCAAGAGCTGGGTTATTTTTCACAACTTTCCCTAATCCCCAGTCACACACCAGAACTTCTCCAAAACTACTGCATTGGATATTTGCTGGCTTCAGGTCTAGATGTATGATCCCAAGTGAGTGAGCATAAGCCATGGCATCACAGATTTTTATAAAAACCTCTAAGAGATAAGTTCTTTTACTGAATTTTGTTTTTACCACCTCTGCCAAAGTAGTATTACTCTTGAGATCCATCGTAAAATAGGGAACCCCATCCTCATCAATGTTAGTCTCATAAACTTTAATTATGTTCGGATGATTTAGCGAGGCGGTAAGCCATGCTTCATGTATAAAAAAGTCGTAAAACTCCTTTCCTAAAAATAATCTTTGCTTTGCTAATGCTACCCATCTTCGTGATTTTTGATCAAAGCATTTATATACATCTTTTAGAGCACCTTGACCAATGTGTTCGAAGTCTGTGTATCGTTCTTTAACGCCTGAAAGAGCGGAAAAACTTGGACTTACTTCCTCTACAGAGTCGAACCGCCTAGCCTCTTGATAAAACCCTTTCAAAAGCTTATTTGGACGATATGAATCCTCGGCTGCCATCTCGATATTGCATTTATCTAAATTCTAATTCCTCGATTAGCGCACGAACTTCTAGTAACATATTTCTTTTAACTCTTTTTCTAAGAATATAGACGCTATCAACAGTGATATTTAGCTCCTCAGCAGTTGCTTGAGCAGTTTTTCCTTCTAGAGCCATTTCAAACACCTTAACCGCATTACCCTTAAATGATTTAGAAACTCTTTCTAATGCTAGCGCAGAAATGTATGTCTCCCATTCCTCGTCAATAATTTTTTCAACCTCAGCTTCTTGAACCTCATGTACATCATGAATCTGTTCAGAGTTATCATAAATGCGCTCTTTATCCGCTCGTTTGCTGCGAAAGTGCATAAGAGCTTTTCGTAAAATAACTGTCTTTAACCATGTCCTAAATTTCCCTTTTTGTAGATCATAACTCCGCAAATCTTTCATCAATGCTATTAAGACCTCTTGGGCTACATCATCTAAATTATTTGTAGAAACTCCAAGCTCTCTCAATAGATAATAAATGAATTTTTCATAGAAATCAGTTAACTCTTCCCAAGCCTCTGAGTCTTCATTATTTAATGCTCTTCGTATCAAAGAGTGATTTGTATTGTATTGAGACGACATGTATATGCAAATTACATTATTACATGAATTTATTCATTAAGAAATGAAAATAGCAATTTAATTCTAAAAATGAATCTCTTTGAGGTGGCCGGATATTTGAGACAGCTTAGATGATGGGCTAAAGCAATAATACGTTGGTGTGTTATTGTGAAGTTTAATCTTAGGTTAATCTGTTACGCTCTCCACGTAGTGGTAAGGTCGGAGCGAAGCGGAGAGCGGCGGAGGTTGGCATCTTAGGCGGCTTTTTGCTTTTGAACGGCGTAGTATTTGGCTTCAGGATTCGTCTTGATACCTTGATGATTACGCGCGTAATACTTGGTAAAAAATGACTTCAGCCCGTGATAGAGTTCCGTCATCGTTTCATAGCCTTTGACGTATATGTCATCATATTTCACAGATCGCCAGAGACGCGCGATCATGACGTTGTCCAAGGCTCGGCTCTTACATGACAGCGAAATTGGGGGTATGAAAAGGAGTCAGACTTATCGAAACTGAAAAAGAATAATTGGCGGAAGGAGGAGCTCACCTCTAAAAAAATCAACAATACCCGTGAGGATCTCGCGGAACTAGCTAGCGATTACCCTGATGCGCTAGTAGCTATGGAGGTAGGAACGCACAGTCCTTGGATTAGCCGCTTCTTATCGCCCTAGGTATGGAGGTGGTTATTGCAAACCCTCGTAAACTCCAGCTCATTAGTAAAAGCATCAGAAAGAGTGATAAGCGTGATGCGGAACTTTTGGCTAAATTAGTGCGTCTTGACGTGTCGCTACTGTGCCCGATTATACATCGATCTGAGGAGTCACAAAAGGCGCTCTTAACCATTAAGATGCGCGACTGCTTGGCACGAAACCGCGCCAGTAAAATTGTAGCTCTCAGAGGAATGTTTAAGTCCTTAGGGATTCGGATCCCTAGTTGTGGTACCGTGAGCTTTGCGACGAAAGCGAAAGCGTATATGGAGGAAGAGTACCCCGAATACATGGAAACTTTAGAGCCGCTACTTGAGAGCATCCAAGAGGATACGGATCAGATTAAAGATTATGAACGCTTGATTCATGAGGCTATTGAGCGAGAGCACCCAAAGGCGAAACTCCTTCAAACGATCCCTTGTATAGGAGAACTCACGGCTCTGAGCTTTGTTCTTATTATTGAGGATTTAGAACGCTTCGATGATCCACGACAGGTGGGCCCGTTCTTGGGTCTGGTTCCCAAGCGAGAACAGTCTGGAGATACCGATAAAGAACTCTCCATAAGCAAAGCGGGAGATAAACAGCGACTCGCGAACTCCGATGGGGTTAAATCACCCAAGGAAGAGTGCGGTCGTTGATGGTTATACTTATAGCGATGCTCTTCGCCAAGAACTTTTGCTTCTAGAAGGTTGCTGAAGAGTTCGATATT